>NZ_JAEL01000042.1 GCF_000518885.1 Bacillus sp. J33
ATTATTAAAAAAGAATTGATCTACCAGAAAAAATATAGGACAAGAGCAGAGGCAACAAAGGAAGTTTTTGAGTATATCACTTGTTTTTACAATCCAGAGAGGATTCATTCAACCATTGGATACCAATCACCGATGGAGTTTGAAAAAGCTTACTACTCAAAAATGAAAGTCGCCTAATTTAACCTTTTCCTGGACAAATNATGATGTAACGCAAGTTAGATCATCATTTGTCCAGGTTACCAAGCGATAGCGCGGTAGGAAGAAAGTAAGAAAGTGCCCAATTTAATTTGTCCGTTTTCTTGACGTAGTATCAATATATGCAAAAATGGACCGATTTACCTCACCAAGTGACTGATAAATCCGTGCAACTGGCCGATATATTGAAAACAGCTCCGTTTTGGCACGTAAATAACTTCAAAATTGATGCCGGATTCCAATGGACCCGGCATCTAATTTCATTTCAGCCTCGATCCTTCTCAAATGTCTATTTTTCATACGGCAATGAAATGACTATTTTTGTCCCGGCGCCTTCCTCACTAAATAATTCGAAGGTTGCATTTCTAATTAATTTAACCTTGGTATATGGGTTGATAAAGCCTATTCGGTGGTTATATCCCTTTAAAAGCCGGGTCTGCCGATCTTTTGACATGCCAATGCCATTATCTTCGATGATTATTTCTGCTTGTTTTTCTTTTTGGCGGATGGATAGTTTGATTCGTCCCCCGCCTCTCTTTTTTGATATCCCATGCTGGACAGCATTTTCTACTAGCGGCTGGATGGTCATGGATGGAAGCATCATTTCGATGCTTTCGTCAATATCCAGCTCAATGGCGAGCTGATCGCCAAACCGGATCTTTTCAATGGCCAGGTAGGATTCCACTAATTCTATTTCTTCTTCAAGGGAGACCAAACTGTGGTGCTTTGTATAATCAAGCTTTGAGCGGAAATATACCGAAAGATGTTCAAGAGCCTCTCTCGCAAGATCCGGATTATGATAACTCAATCCAATAATGGTATTTAATGTGTTGTATAAAAAATGCGGAGTAATTTGTGCCTGATAATAACTTAATTCATTATGAATGGAACGTGTAACGGATTCCTTCATGGCAAATAAGGATTTGATTTTGGATAAAAGTTCAAATTCATTTATGGGCTTTTGTACGAAATCGTTGGCCCCTGTATCCATCATATCGATTACATTCTTTACATGATTTGTGGATGACAGAATAAGGATGGGAAGCTCAGTAAAAAGATATCTGCTTCTAACCTCTTTGCATAAAGCCATGCCAGACTGGCCCTGCAAATTCAAATCTATTATGAGCAAATCAGCAAAGTCAGATATAACCATATCATAAGCACTTTTCCCATCTCTGCAAGGAGTAACCGAAAATCCCGAATTTGATAAAAAATCGATTAAGCCGCTATACTCTTCCAAATTGGCACCGGCAAAAACAATTTTCTTTTGCTGATTGGCTTCCCCTTCGGGAGGGAAAGTGCCCAACTCATCAGACATTTCCAGTTCGGCTGATATTTGTTTCTTTACGTTTATATCTTCATAACTCTTTTCTTCATAAATAGGCAAACGGATGTAAACGGTGGTTCCTATTCCCTTCGTGGACTTCACCCAGATTTCGCCATTCATAAGCCTGATAAATTCCCTTGATATGCTTAAGCCTATTCCGATTCCGTCGTGCTTGCTTTGCTCGGGAATCTGGTAGAAGGTGTCAAAGATTTTATTGACGTACCGGGCATCCATCCCGATTCCCGTATCTGTCACTTCCATTTGAATGCGTCCATCCATTCTCTTAGCACCAATCCGAATTTCGCCGGAAGCGGTATGCCGAATGGCGTTATCAAGCACATTTATGATAACCTCTTTTAATTTCTCCCCATCAGCCAGCACTTTGGGCAGCATTTTCGGTATATCATCCACCAGGCTGACTTCAGCTCGCAGTTTCAGAATATCCCTCAGTTCCTGTACCATTTCGGATATCATCTCAAGAGGTACAGGCCTGATGTTTAAAGCCAAATTTTGATTAGAGGCGGCATACCGTAAATCGTCAATAAGCTTCTCAATCTTATTGCCGGAATTCTGCATTTCCAGAATAAATTCCTGCTGCTTTTGCTTGATCGGGCCTCCTACACCTTCCATCAGCTTTATTGTGTGCCCCATAAGGGTATGTAATGGACCTTTGATTTTATTTGAAGTTTTTTCCAAAAATTCGTTTTTCAGCTGGTCCTGAACCAGCAGTTCTTTCGAAAGATTATCCATTTTCCTATATGCAAGCTGCCGCAAATGGCCGATATAGAAGGACAGGCTTATGGTCATAATGACAAATAATACGACTGGGATTCGGCCTATTTCAACCTGCAGCACTAATTCGATGCCCAGCGCCACTCCGTAGCAAGTAAATGAAATAGCCGCAATTAATACATACTCACAGCTGCTCACCTTTTGCCTGTATGCTTTAAAAAGGATGTACAGGATATATCCATAAACGATTGCGAGCAAACCAATTAAGCTGATTTGCGAGAATTCAATAGGCATCGTCTTATAACGCCAAATTAATATAGATGGAATACTAAGATAAAGAATTTTAATAATGATCACGATGGATAGCCACTTTGTTGCTTTTAATGAAGCCTGCTTCCTGAATGTATGATGGGCAAATAGCAGAAAAAACAAAACAGATGCATGAATGAACACCAGCTGCAAGCTCAAAAGCATTTCCGAAGAGATTTCAGAAAAAAAGAGATAAATTAATTTTTCATCCTGTGTAGAAAGATAAACACTTTGCGCGAAACAAAAAATGGAAAAATACAACTCATTTTTTGCTTGTCTCTGCTGAAAGTATTGGAGCAGAACCACCAAGCCAAGCAGCAGGTATCCGCCTGTTATGAAGCCATCGGTCAGCTTATTCTGATTAGACTCCTCTATAACCTGATCTGCTTTTCCAAAATAAATGGGCTTAACTATTCCTCCGTTTGGGCTGGAACCGTTTGCCACATGAATAAGGACATCGAGTTTTGTATTTTCGCTCATGGAGAAAAATAAGAATGGACCTTCACGATATTGAAATTCTTCTTGGTCCATGCTTGGATTACCGATTCCGCCTGCTTCTTGCCCGTTTACAAACACTCTGCTGGAATGTCTGATTGAATCTGCTCTAAAACCGTATAGACCATCTTCTGGAACGGTAATGGATAAATGATATGTTCCTGCCTCAATTGGATGTTTGTTATGCATAAATAAAGAATCCCACTTTTTCGGTACATCTTGAAAAATGGTCTCTCGCGCGATTTCATCCATATCGTTTGGTTCAACCAGCTTATTGGGATAAAATTGCCATTCCCCATTTAAAGCCACAAGCTCCTTTGCAGTGATTATGTGCAATTCACCCTTTTTTACAATTGGAGCAGATTCCGAGTTTAAGCCGGAACCTCTTAATATACTTATCAAGGTAAATACACAAACCAATATGGAAGCGATGATTGCTGCCTTTCGCTGCATAATAACTCCTTCTAGTAAACTTATTTCCTGCCATATTACTATGCCTTTTTTATAATAGTACGTTATAATACCAAAAAAGGAAATACTTAGTAAAAGAAGAAAAGGATGGTTACATGATACGGACAATCCTTGTGGATGACGAGGAGCTTTCACTGCTGACACTGGAAAAAAAACTTCAGGATTTTCCCGAGGTGGAGGTTTTTAGAAGGTATACTTCACACGAAAGGCTTCTTAGTGATTTAAAGAACAAGCCCATCGATGCCGCCTTTTTAGATATTGAAATGGGAGAAATAAATGGCCTCCAACTGGCGCGTGAAATATTATCTATACACCCTTATACGCAAATTGTCTTTGTATCTGGACATGCAAACTATGCAGTCAATGCATTCGAACTCGACAGTATCGACTATCTTTTAAAGCCGGTAACTGCCAAAAGACTTGAGAAAACAATTAACAGACTGAAAAGCAATCTCAAAACTTCGAAAAGCAAAACACAAGCTGATTCAAACGAGCCTCGTATTAAAATCTGCTGCTTTAGCAAACTCCAGATATTCTTTGATGGAAAACCCATTCGCTTTAAGACGGCTAAATCAAAAGAACTTTTTGCTTTCCTTCTTATAAATATGGGTTCATACATACATCGGGACATCATTATAGAAAAAATTTGGCCCGGCCATGACTATAAAAACGCCAAGACTTACTTGCATACTAGTTTATCTTATTTACGCAAGCTTCTTTCTGAATGGGGCTGCCCCGAAGCCATAAGCTTTTTAAATCAATCTTACTGCTTGCTGCTGGATTCTATTTATTTCGATGCTAAGGAATTTAACAGGCTGGCAAAATTGGCGCTAAGCGGCAATCAGCCTGATTATAAAGCCCTTGATCAAGCAATTGAATTGTATAAAGGAGCGTTTCTTGAGGAGGATGGCTATGAATGGGGATATGAATATGCTGAGTCCTATGAGCAAACCCTAACTCTTCTGCTATCCGAGGCAATTAAGGAATTAAAACGGAAAGATCCTAATAAAGCCATCTCACTTTTAAAAATATACAAAAAAATAGAGCCTTATTCTGAATATGCTGTATTGAATCTCATGGAAATCTATGCTGAATTGGGAATGCAAACGGATGCCATCCGGACATATCAGCAATACGCAGAGCTTCTGAATGATGAACTAGCATTGGATCCTGCATCAAAAATACAGGATTTGTATGCTAAGCTTATTTATTAAAGGTTCTTTTCGAATAAATAGCCATATTATTCATGCCCGTTGATTAAACTTCGTTACCCGCCCGAAAAGCAAAAGCTTTACAAGAATTAAAATAGTTCAGAAGGGCCAGCGCCCCTCTGAACTTTTAATACTCCCCAAATAATTCTTTAATTTTTTTGTAAGACTGCTTAAGCCTTTCTTCTGACAATGGCTTCTCCCATTTCTTCCAGCTATACCCCTTCATGATCCCCAGTTTTCCTTCTCTTACATTAGGCAATGAATCAATCAGGTTGTGTTGTTCATCAAAATATAATGCCCCGATGCTGATTTGATCGATTTTGATGTTTCCTTCCAGTCCTTTGGAATAGATATCCCCCATGAACTCTCTTTGGCTTGGATCCTTCGCCTGCAGCAGCAGCCATGGGATACGAATTTCTACTGTACCATTTTTTGAAACCGCATAGTCTGCCAGAGAATCGTACTCTTTTGAATCCGGGTTTCCATTCCCTAATTGCAGCTTGCCAGTTTCATAGCTTTTAAAGTCAATCGTTCGATTTTGCGAAGGGATAAAAAGCTCCCTGCTTAACACATATTCAATCCTTGAGAAATTCCCGCTGTTTTTCTTAGGCAATGGCGGCTTTGGTTTAATCATTCCCAATTGATGGCCGTACTGGAATTGGAAGAGATCATAATACGTATCCACCATCATTCTGGATTCTTTTTCATCCAGGTTAATAATAAATTCAACCCCATTAGAAAAAGAAGGAAGATCACGTCCATTAATAAAGTGGTTCCCCTGGTTTGGTATGACATCCAGCAGAATCATCGGGTAGCCTTTGTTCTTGGAATCAAGATCCATTCTCAAATAAAGGTATCTCTCATCATGATCAGCATACATTGATCTAATGTGGCTGCCTTTGTACAGGGGCGGGCTCTGCCACTCTTCCGCTTTCCCGTCCACCCGGATTTTATGGCGGTCAAAACTTAAAAGCCCGAATTGCTGTTCATTGGTTTGGGAATTGGACCAGAATGGACGGCGATCAGGATTATCATAATCCATCGTATTCCATGTCCGTTTAAACCACTCATCCTGCCAGGTGAAAATCATTCCCCCAAGGAGCTCCTCGGCCATAATATCTTCATATAAGCGGCTGACGATTTCGCCCTGCTGTTTTTCGGATAAGAAACCCTGGTTCCAGCCAAAAGGATTTTCATGTGTCATGCCCCTCGAAGCCGGAACGCCAAATTCTGCAACCAGAATGGGCAGCCTATGTGCCTGATGCAAATCATTCAAGTAGGCTGCATAACTGTTGTTTTCCCCTCTATGGTCTTTATACTGTTGATAGGATTCTTCATAGTTAAAGAAATCGGGATAATACGGGTAAATATGGTAGGATGCAAACTGCCCAGCCTTCTTCATGTCCGCTTTCGCATAAATAACATTTGGATCTACACTGACAAGGTCTTCTTGATCATTCGGTTCAGAAGGGTGATCAAGAATATCTGTCGTTACCCAGTTTGTAAAACTGAGCGGTCTGATCCAATTATATTGCTCCTTTTCATACTCAACCATGGCATCCATCTGCCGGGCTAACCAAACTTCAAAGGGTTGGCCGCCTTTTGTCTGAAAATATTTCCCTGCATAATCCGGCATTCCTTCATGTATATTATTGGTGTTTTCAACCATATACGGGTTCCACTCGATCCCAATCAGCCACCCGATCACATACTCGGATACATCTGCCCGATAAACCCCTGATGCATGCCCTGGTTCTGGATTGACCACCTTATTTCCATGGACGACATCCACCATTTTCTTCATCTCTTCCTGAAATTCATTGAGATTCTTTTCCTCAAAAGCGTCCATCGACTCTTCCAGATTTTCCTCATTGATCCATACACCATGAAAAACATATAGTTTCTCTTCATGATTATCATTAAATCGTTTTAATGCACGATAAAAGCCAGGCGGGTGAAGTGTATAGACACGGATGCTATTGGCATTCATTTCCCCGATCATTTCAAACCACCGATAATATTCTTCTTCGGTAATCGCCGCTTCTCCGGGAAAATAACCTGGTTTTCCCATTCCAATATTGACACCTTTTACAGGCATGGAGACCCATTTATCATTCTTATAAACCTCAAAAGTATCCTGATTTACCCTGGCTTTGTATTGAAGGGAATCTGCTTTTGATTTGTGCGCCCCCTGACTTACAGAAAAATCCTGTAAAATACTTTTCATCATTGGGACATATGCAGACCAATAAAAAGCTTCCTCCGAATATTTCAGCCCAACCCGGTAGGCAGCATCGAGCCCTTTCATTTTGTAAAACGAAGGCACTTTTTCGATATCGTTAAAGTCTCCTGCAAAATAATAACTGGCAGCAGATCCAGACTGATTAGCCAATACAGCTGCAAATTCGGACGGAATTCCTTTTTCCTCCAGTAATCTTTTGCCTTGCTTAGTAAGGTCCCATTGATAGTTTGCAAGCACTTCGCTCCCGCTCTTTGGCGTTACAATATCAAACCAATATTTGTACTCTGGATTCCCTTCAATTCCAAACCGCTTTTTACCGGTATCTGTAAAAGAAAGATTTATGCCGCCTTCATTTATATGTTTTCCCTGTTCAAGTACGACAACTTGATAATCCAGATCATTAACAAGAATGAAGCCTTCACCGCTATATTTCCACCCATCTTGAAATTCGTCGAGGATCCATTGGGGGATTTCCTTGTTCTTATCAGGATCCAGCTCTTCAAAATATCGGCCAGTCCACCCGCTCCATTCTATTCCAAGGTAGTCGGCAACAGACTCCCTGACAGTTGTTTGGGTCGGTGAAGCAAATGTATTAAATTCTGCGATAAACAGGCTTTTTTTCTTTTGAATCAGCCGATCGAGAATCGCATTCCACTCGCCTTCCTCCAGCCCGCCATAAAGTTTGCCTGACCTTGAGCCCTCTCTTTTCTTCTCAAGCCATGGAAGATCATCTTCATACACCCCATAAGTGTCAGCGGCATAGATAATATCATAATCTGAGAAATCGGATGGAAAATCTTTGATGGTGTAGCTTTTACTTTTTTCTTGGGGCTTGAATCCGTAATAATCGGTGTATGCCTGGATCGGATTGCCGCTGCCATTCTCATATTTCATATGATTAAGCACCCAGGTGATCCCCTGATGTTCCCGGTAGGATTCACTCGGGACTGTCTTATCAAGAATGGCTACTTTGACTTTCTTAGAGTCTTCCAGATGCCACCAAACAATTGGCAAAATAAAAAGAATCACAAGTATTGCTCCTGCAGCATAAAAGCGTTTCATACAGATTTTCCTTTCGTTGAATGTCCGATTCTCTGCATATCTCCCCATTCCTGCTTTCTGATCAGGAAGAATAGCAAGCCCTCCATCCGCCAGAGAAGTGAAATCGGTTTATACCAAAACACTTCAGTCAGTGACATGAAGATAAGCCGGAATAGGTCGCTTTTCCTTGGATATACGTCTTTGCTCCAAGCATCGAGGAGGACGGAAGCAATCGATAGCACACTTCCATAAAGAATAAATAAAAGAGCCAATAAAACAGCAAATTCAAAATAAATGTCCCCCATGAAAAATGCGGCTATGATATATATGTATCCGCCCAGCTCAATAACCGGCCCAAGGCATTCTATAAACCAGAAATACGGAAAGGAAACCATGCCAACAGCTCCATATTTCGGATTAAGCGTCATTCGTTTATGTTTCCATAAACTTTCTATGAGGCCTTGATGCCATCTTCTCCTTTGTTTTCTCAATGTGGAGATTTTCTCAGGTGCCTCCGTCCAGCAAACCGGATCAGGAACAAATTCAATGCTTTTCTTTAAATTATTTTCCTTTATATACCGATGGAGTTTTACAACCAGCTCCATATCCTCTCCAATGGAATTTATCGCATAGCCTCCAGCTTTCACGGCCCACTCCTTAGAGAACACACTGAAAGCTCCGGAAATAATTAGCACCAGGTTATAGCGGCTGAATGAAATCCTGCCCATCATAAAGGCCCTTAAATACTCAATCACCTGCATAACGATCAAATAATTTTTTGCCAGGATCGTTTCCATCACAGTGCCTGATTGAATAAAACTGCCGTTGGCGATTCTGACATTCCCGCCTGCCGCAATCACATCTCCATCCGAGGAGATGATTGGTTTCATTACCCTTAGGAGCGATTTTTCATTTAAGATCGAATCGCCATCTATCGAGCAGAAATAGGGATACCTGGAAAAGTTAATACCAGCATTCAATGCATCGGCCTTTCCGCCGTTTTCTTTCTCGATGAGCCATACCCCCTGGTGAACGGCAGACTGAAAGACCCTGGTAATTGACTTTGTTGGAAGTTCCTTCCTTATCACCTTATCTGCTTCACGGAAATGGAACTCCTGTATCAATTTTTGCTGCGTGCTGTCTGTCGATCCATCATTCACAATGATAATTTCAGTCTGCGGAAATCGGAGCGACAGTAAAGAATGAACTGTATCCAGGATTCCCGCTTCCTCATTGAAAGCAGGAACAATGATAGAGATGGGCTTCATATGAATACTGCCCAGGTTTTCTTCATCTGCTTCCTCTTTATCCAGTAAGGAATATTTTCGAATATGAATAAAAGCAATTGCCAGCATAAGTGTATAGGCTAAAATCACAATCACCATATATAGAAGGATGGCACTTCCGAAGAACAATCCGATTTTTTCTGTAACTTCCTGCATATTCATCTTTTACATTCCTTTCTTAAGTATTTCATTGGCCATCTCCCTTGCATATTGGTCACTGGTATGATTGATGAATTCCAAAAGCTTCTCTTTGCCTGTTTTCATTTTTCCGATTGTCTTGGCCGCTTCTGCACGCACCCACCAGGAGGGATCCTCAAGTAATTGCTTTAAGTACGGATAGGTTTCCTCGAGCGGCAGGCGTCCCAATAATTTAGTCACCAGCAGCCTTTCCTCCCAAATGGGCGACTCCACAAAATGCAAAAACTGAGCAGGGCTAACCACCCAGCCAGTTTCATAAATTGCTTTTAAGGAACGTATCCTCATTTCCTGGTCTCTGCTCAGCAGCTGCCTCTCAAATAACGGCATATAGTCCGTTAACCTTTGATAACCAAGAGTATCCAAAATCGCTAACTTGCATTTTTGCGGGAATTCCTCAAAAAGTGTCACGATCTGTTTCAAATCATTTTCAGAAAGAATATTAAATAGGCTTCTATACCCGGACTCTCCCAAGCTTTCCTGTTCTGTTCGCAGCTTGGCAGCCAAATTCTCAATGTCCAGGAGGGCATATATTTTATAAATTTGCTGCAGCTCTTCCCTGGAGCACCCTTTCTCTTCTTGCATCCTGCACACATCCAGCAATGAGTCCATCTGAAAATCAGCTATTCTGTAAAAAGCATTCATCCTTAAGCTCCATTTTTTGCTTTTTAAGAAAGCAGAATAATAATCTTTAAGAAACTGATTAGCAAATTCTTTTACTTTAGCTTGAATTTCCCGATTCGAAAAATTCTTTACATAGCTGAGCAGTATTCTTTCAGTTACTTCAAACTCTATTTTGCTGGCTGGCGCCAGTTCTGTGAGATCTGCTTCCTGGTCCTTTACTAAATAATCATGCCAAATCGGCAAAATCTTGTTTAAGCAGGCGTTCTTTTGAACGATTAAGCGGCGTTTTCTTTCATATTGTCGAGAAATATACACCGCTAAGCTAAGCAATATCACCAACATAGCCAGAATGAATACTGATAACACTCCAATGGTTACACCAATCATTTCCATAGCCTTTCCAGCGTTCCTTTCACTTGGGCTTCAAATAAGCGTATATTAAAGGGCTTAGCCAAATAGGCATCCACCCCTTTGACAAAAGCAAAAATCATATCCTCTTCAGCCGTTCTTTTCGTCAGCATAAAAATAATAAATCTTTTGTTGTTTGGCCATTTTCGGATCGTATGCAGCACCTCAAACCCATTTTTTCTGGGCAAAATATCATTCATAATCACTAAATGGGTATGGCTGGACGAGTGCCAATCTGATTCAAGAAACTCAAAGCCGTCCTGAAAAGATTTGATTTCAAGATTAATTCGATCCAATTGAAGATTTTCCAAACTTATCGACAAAATCCGGCTGAAAACTTCATCTTGTTCAAGGATACTTACCTTAATATTCTCTACGGCAATTTCTTTAAAATCTTCAACATATTCAATCTGCCAATCTCCTAATCTAATAGAATTCTCCAAGGACTCGCAGCCGCAGCGCATGAACCCTTCATACTCAACTGAACTGCTTCTGATTTCTATTACACTCGCAGAAAGTGCAAGTTGATTAGACACAAACATCGTACTTTGTTCATTTTGAATACTATGAAAAAGCCGTTTCAGAAACGCGTTAGCCTCTTCTTCTTTGCTTTGCAGCAGAATGACACACCATTGATGCGGCTTTGATAACTTGATCAGGATATCTGTTTGCCTGATTTTACTGTTAAAATATAAGGTGAGCTCTTCTTCAATCATTTCTTTATCAATAGAAATCATACTATCTGCGTAAAAACTTAAGAAAACAGCCGTTATGGGTGTTTTTGATCTTTCAATCGTTGCTGTCAGCATATTGAAAATGGGACCTGCCTGCTGCTCATTGATTACTAAACCAGCTTGTGTCTCCCGTTTAATCTCCACTTCTTACACCTCTTTTATTTCTTCGCATTTTTTCTTCATACATGGACAAATCCGCTTGATGAATGATGGAATCCTCATCATGTCCGCATGCAGGGTAAATACTTGCCCCGATGCTCACACTTACACTTTTCAGTGAGCTTCCTATCAAAAACTCGCCTGTTAAGCGGCTTCTGATTAAGTTCGAAGTATGTTCAATTTGGGTCCTTTCTTTGATTATGACAAGAAATTCATCTCCGCTCTTACGGAATGCATGCATATGTTCTCCTAATGATTCTTTTATTATATCGGCACAAAGCTTAAGAAAATGATCCCCCGCAAGATGACCATACTCGTCATTAATTTCTTTAAAATGATCGATATCGATGAAGAGCAGTCCAAAAGGCTTTTGAAGGAAATCACTTTCCCTTTTGGCAGCTGAAAGCTGCTCCCGGAATTTCCGCCAATTTGAAAGACCTGTCAATTCATCCGTATAGGCCAATTTCTTCCATATATCCTCTTCTGAACTTTTCAAATCAGCCTCAAAGCCTAAAAGGAAGTAATTTGGGCCCTTATCCTCCTTTATTCGTGCAATTTGGACATAGGCTGTGCTTTTATCAGTATCACCGCTAATTATCTGCAGCCTGCCTGCCCACTGCCCATGTTGATCAACTGCTGAAAATATGGCATTAGAGACCTGCTGATCTCTAAGTTCATAGAAAATATCCTCTATAAAATGCTGTTTATAAGGAAGAAAAGGACCCTTATTTAAAAATTGTCTGAATGGTTCGTTATATTTTAATAACTCTCCTTGAGCCCCAATCAGAACCGCCATGAAGGTGTCCAGAATGGGCAGAAAGCCATTCATCATTTCTGTCTTTGTAAATTGGCATCCGGCCATTCTTTCTTTCTGTGAGTCTCCTGCGTACATGAAATACCCCCTACGCTAAATTGAGCACAAACTAATCATAAAAGAATGCTCTTACAAAATTCTTAAAAACCTCTTTATTTTCCAATGGCTCTTTTCTCAAAGATTGTTGTTTTAGTTTTTAAATTTTGCCCGTTGATTTCCGCTCCGGACACTTGCTTTCCACGGCGAGCCTCCTTAGCTTCGCCTGTTGGTCTCACACTTCCCTCTTATCTGAGCTGGAGTCAAGTGCCCTCCGCTACAATCAACTCAGTTTATTAAACTAAGTTCTCCTTCAAAAAGCAACAATCTTTACGAAAAGAGCCTTTCCATAAAAAAACTTCAGTCATGAGACTGAAGCGAAAAAATCTATAGGAAATGGTTTTTATAACTGAAGAAGAGGATAAGCCCACGGCAGAATGAATGAAGTAATAACAGCCGAAACGCCCATCGCCACACTGGAAACGGCTCCTGTAAGCGGCCCCTCCACAACTGCCTGGCTTGTTCCGATTCCATGGGAAACAGTTCCGATGCCAAGCCCGCGTGAAAACGGGTCAGAGATTTTCATAAAGGATAGAAGAGCTGGTCCAAACACGGCTCCAAAAATACCGGAACTGATCACAAAAGCCGCCGCAAGAGCTGGATCTCCGCCGATCAGGACAACTGCTTCAATGGCGACTGGTGTTGTGACTGCCTTTACTGCAGATGTTGCCTGGATTGTTTCAGATAATCCTAATGCCTTGGAAATCCAGACGGCTGAGAGAATCGTTGAGAGTGTTCCAATTACCAGGCCAAATGCAGTCGGCCATAGTCTTTCCTTGATCATCTCCCTATTTTGATAGAGTGGAACAGCAAGTGCCACCGTAGCGGGGCCCAGTAAGGATGTAATCCACTCCTTCGCTGCGGAATATTGCTCATAACTGATATCCAATAAGCCAAGAATCACAATCATTGCGATCGTGGCAGTCAATATAGGTGTTGTAAAAGGAGAAGCCACCCGCCGCGATAGCACCACTGCCACCAAATACACAGCCAATGTCAGAAATATACTAATGAGAGTGAGAATGTGATCGTTCATGATGTGTTCGTTCGTTCTCCCTTCTTGTTAAAGATTGGGTTATTCCGGCAGTGATCAGCAAGCCTATTATCGTGCTGCCCGCAATCATAAGCAGCAGCTGAACTCCGCTCGCTTTGATAAGTCCTGTATAATTCATCAAACCAACAGCAAAAGGGACAAAAAATAAGGCAAGATGTTTGATTAAAAAGTTTGCACCTTTCTCAATCAAACGCATTTTCACCATTCCGCTTGATAATAGAATATATAGAAAAATCATTCCCAGGACACTTGCAGGTATACGCAAATGCAGGGCTCCTGCTATGAAGCTGGCAAATTGATATATAAACCAAAGTAAAAAGAGCTGAGTTAAAAACACCAACACATTTTTCATATATAACATTCCTTTCGATGCCCAAAATAAAAGTATAGCATCGAACCTATAGGATGAAAATACCTGGAAGCAAGGACTGTAACTTGGTACAGTGCCAGCCATTTATGCATTGTATGTACACACAAAAAGCTCAGAGATTTTCTCTGAACCCAGTGGCATAACGTATGTATAAATTGTTCCTTTTATAAGACGAGCAGGTGACTTGTTACTAAAATACAATAACATTTTTTCATTCCAGCTTAATTAATGGCAGTAAAAAAGCTGAAAATGAACCAATACCCTCCTTTGATAATCTTTTATCATTTGACAATTAAATACTTAATTTTCCTTCTTTATATTAAATTTTTCTCTTCTAACTCTTGTTGAAAGAATCTTTTCCCGCCATCTGTGAAACCTTAATGAAGATTCAGTTTGTTTGAATGGAGGATTTGCTATGGATAATGACGACAAGCAAATGCAAGAACAAGAAGCAGCCGTTACAGAGGCTGTTGGGGAAATGGAAATCGATCACCTTGAATTTTATGGCGGAGCATTCAGTTCTACCCTCCCTCTCCTGTTTTTTATCATCTGGGCTATTGTTTTGAGTGTCCTTAAGCTGGTTACAGAAGAAGCGCTTGTGCTGGGGATGGTCATGGGAATCGCATTCGGTTTATTTTTCTGCAAATCGAAGTGGCGTCATTATGCACAAGCCCTTATTACCGGAATGGCACAGCCGATTGGCGTTATTTCCGTCATTGCCTGGTTTTGGGCTGGAATGTTTGCAAAACTCTTGGCAGCCGGCGGCCTTGTTGAAGGGTTGATTTGGTTCGGTTTTGTTACAAACCTTCAGGGCGGATTGCTCGTTGGCGTTACCTTTCTTCTCGCCGGATTATTCTCCACGGCAGTCGGCACAGGGTATGGAACGGTAGCCACTTTCGGAATACTCATGTACCCTGCTGGCATCATTTTAGGGGCAGATCCCGTCATTCTGCTGGCAGCCATTTTAAGTGGAGCTGTGTTTGGCGATAATCTTGCTCCGGTTTCTGATACAACGATCGTCTCTGCAACTACGCAGGAGGCGGATGTACCAGGCGTTGTTCGTTCACGCATAAAATATTCACTAGCCGCAGCCATACCTGCGTTTATCATGTTTATTATTTTCGGAGGAGGAGGCGCAGGTGTGGAGAATCCTGAAGTCATTGCACAGCTGAAAGAGCAGGTGTCTCCGATCGGATTATTTATGCTGATCCCATTTGTCCTGGTGCTGACATTAGCACTTCGAGGCCGGCACCTTGTAACAACATTAACTTGGGGGATTGTTGCATCGATTGCGATGATCTTTTTAACGGGCACGTCTTTATCAACCGTTATTCATTTTTCAAAAGATGAAGCAGGGAATCCAGTTGTCGGCGGAGCGCTGATGAGCGGAATCGGCGGATATTTTAACATGGCCATCCTGATCCTCTTTATTCTTGCAGCAGCCCATATCATGGAGCTTGCCGGAACGATGGAGCGTATTAAGAACTTTTTTCTAAAAATCATCAACGGTGTTGTACGGCGTGCAGAGCTTTCGATTTATGGGATCGTTGCTTTCCTGAACATTTTTATCACCATTAATACTGCAGCCGAAATCACAGCCGGCCCTTTCGTCCGGCAGCTTGGAAAGGAATTTCATCTTCATCCTTATCGGCGCGCCAATTTCCTCGATACCGTTTCCTCTTCATTAGGCTATATCTTTCCGTGGAGCGGCGGTGTATTGCTTGCCTGGGCGACAATCAAAGGTGCAGCAGACCAATATGATTTCCTGCCAATGGTAGGGCCAACCGAGGTATTTCCTTATGTGTTTCAAGGCTGGTTCCTCTTATTAGTGATGCTATTTGCCGCACTTTCAGGATGGGGCTTGAGGTTTGAAGGAAAAAAGGGGGAGGAATTGAAACGCGAGGAATTTGAAAAGGCCTATCAGAAATAAAGAAAAGGACCGGAAATGGTCCTTTTCTATTCAGGAATAGAGTTAAGAAGCTGCATCCACTGCCAGACTGCTTTCAATCGGCCTTCCCTTGTAGCTTAAAATCCCATGGTTATTCGAATTTAGCGTAACAGTTATTTCATTTTTGCCTTTTTTCAACGATCCCAGATGATAATACTCGCCGTATAATCGAGTGATCTTTTCTCCATTGATGTATAAATGGGCATGGCCTTCATTATAGCTCGGCTCATTCTCCCCCGCTTTTTCAGGTGCAAAGGTAAAATGAGCTGTCTCCATTTTTAAAAGCCAGGTGCCTGAGCGGTCTTGAGTAACATGAATGTCCACATTCGGCACTTCAAATCCTTCCGGAATTTCTACAGCTTCATGTCCGCCATGCATATTAGATGCCCCAGAGGCCACATGATCTTTATGCGGATTTTGACTTGTATAATAAAAGAAGAACCCCAAAAAGAGTATGAGGAAGCTTAAAAAACTCTTTATCCCGTTCATATAAAAAAGCCTCACTTTTAACATCATTAAGCCGCTTTTTCCATCCGCTTGATCATAAAACCAATGATGACCAGCAAAAGCCCGATAGCCAAAAACGCTAAATCGTACAGCAAAGGATTTTCAGCCGTTGGTTTCACACGATGGACCTGCAAAATATGATGATCGATAATGCCTTCTGCGAGATTGAAGGTGCCGCCGCCGATAAAAATACCGCCGAGGAAAATTTTCCAGCTATCTCCAAGTTCATTCCTGCGGGCATCCCTAAAAATTTTCATTCCGCCCCAAACGAGCTTCGCTGAAAATAACGCAGTGAATAGCCCATCGGTAAAAATTTCAAGCTGTAAATCAGGGCTATCAATCATATGGTGCCATTGCAGCAGCTGATGAAAAAGGATTCCATCGATCGCACCTACTAACCCTAATCCCAGGATAAAACCTGCTATAAATAAATTTTTGTTTTCCTTTTTCAACCAATGCACCCTCTTAAGAATCAATCATACTTCGAGTAGTGCCCAGTAATAATGGAATTTATACTATTAAACAGTAAAAAATAGGGGCTAAGTGTTTTTTCATTCCCAGCACCCTTATCAAAAACAGCCATTACTAAGCCTGCCCCTAGGCTGAGATAATCCTTCACTGCTGTAATGATTTTCCGTCAAATGAAAATTTCAAAGTTTAGAAAGGCAAGTCATCCTTTATCACCGGCTGAATCCGCTTCACCTCTTCCGTAATATCATGCTGCTCATCCCAGGTAACCTTTTCAATTAGGGTTTTCCTGTTGCCTGTCTCCCTCTGCTGCTGCTGAATCCATTTATATGCAGCTATGCTAACAGCGAAATCAGGATCTAGACGAAAGTCCTTATTGGGGATATAAAATGCACCCCGCCGCATCCCCCGGTTTCCTTCAATGTTTAGAATTGTTTCAATGATTACCTTCATAATCCACCTCGAAAAGTTATTCACTCTTATTATAGAACATATATTCGGTTTTATAAATATAATCCCATTTCCCTAACCGGACTGAAAACGCAGAATAGCCGTATAATATCCGACTCTAATGCACATCTTATATTTGCTCTATTATCAAATTAGGGGTTGGAAAAATGGATTGGTTTGGCCACAGTCAAAAATCTCGTACGTTTGAAATGTATTCCGGAATCCATTTGTCAGCATTGGCCATCTTTATACTAGTTTCTATCGCCATTTTTATATTCCGAAAAAAGTTAAATCATCCTAAGTGGAGAAAAGCAGAAATAGGAGCAGCCATTTCCTTGATATGGATGGAGGGGTTGAATCATGTATGGATGTATGTGCATGGAGTATGGAAAACAGGCCGTTCACTGCCTTTGGAACTATGCAATATCGCCCTTATTTTATGTATGATATTGCTTTTAACCAGAAAAAAAGTTTTTTATGAATTGTTATTTTTTATTGCCATATTAGGCGCTACACAAGCAATCATTACCCCTGCTTTGACATACAATTTTCCTCATTTTCGATTCTTTCATTTTTTCTATGGACATGTAATGGTTATCTGGGTAACCTTGTATTTCACTTGGGCAAAAGGCTATTACCCAACATTCCGGTCTTTCATAAAACTAATTGTGTTTATTAATTTGCTGCTGCCTGTGATCTTGTTCATAAACCACCAGGCAGACGGAAATTATTGGTTTTTGCGCCACAAACCGAAAAACCACAGTTTATTTGATGTTCTCGGCCCCTATCCCTGGTATATTTTTACTTTGGAAAGTGTATTAATCTTAATTTGTTTTATTGTTTGGATTATCATGAGAAATAAGAAAAGCTACAGAGAACGGCCACAGGCTAAGTGATGCTATACTATTTTATTGAAGGGAAACTGCATTAGCAGTCTCCCGTTATGATCAAGTATAAGGTTCTTCCTCGTCCTTGCTTTTTTCATCATGAGTTGGATGTGCCCCTGGAAATTGCCGCGGCATATCCTGGTGAAGGTTTCTAAATTCATATGTGAAGTTACTGTAGTACTGCTGTCCCTCTCTCCAAGGCGTGCTTTTATTCTCAACTGGTTCGTCTGCACGAATCGGGGAGCCAAAAGGACCCTCTGGAAACTCTTCTGCAGTCAGGAAGTTCCGCTGTTTTTCAACATTGGAAAAATCGCTGTATTTTTCATCTTCACTCATCTATTTATGCACTCCTTTATGAGGTTTGATCTTAGTTTTTCCTTCTTCTCTAAAAATGTTTCGAACGGAGCCATTTAAAGCATAAGGTTTAAATGGGTATGAAGGGGAAAAAAGGAGGGATTGGTATGGATGGCATTAATAAAGAGTTTTAATAAGAGAAAGAAAGTATTGAGCCGTCCTAATTGGACTTTTTCAGGGAACCATTTTTTGCTGCATATTTAATTTATTTTCACTTTTCCGTGACGATTGGCGTTTATGAAACAAAACGAGACCAAATCATAGTGATTTGGTCTGCAAAAAGGTCATTTCCCCGTTTTTTAAAAATTAGCGGTAGTAAGCTTAACTCTGCTCCATTACTTTTTCGGAATCTCACAGCCGTCTTCATCACAGATGACACCATCATCATTGTTTAGAACCTTTATTTCATCCTCTGCGATGACTTTCTCCAAGGCTTTGACAAACATTTCAGTTGGCTGAGCACCGTTAAGAGCGTACTTTTTATTGATAAGGAAAAACGGAACACCTGTAATACGGTATTGCTGGGCTGTTTGCTCATCCGCACGTACTGCATCCGCCATTTCATTGCTTGCAAGCATTTTTTCTACAGCTTCACGGTCCAGTCCAACTTCCACAGCCATCTCCGTTAAAGCTGCATGATCGCCAATATGCTTGGACTCCGTAAAATAAGCGCGCAGCAGCCGCTCAGTCATCTCTTTCATTAAACCCTTGGACTTTGCAAACATGGCTAAACGGTGCGCGTCAAACGTATTAGTCAAAACGACTGTATCCATATTAAATTCCAGCCCGGCATTTTTAGCCATTTGGACCACGTTGCGAGTATTGGCTTTTGCCTGTTCAATACTCATCCCATATTTTTTGGCCAGTTTTTCATACATATTATCTTTTATATCCCGTTCCGCTGCTGGGTCCAGCTCGAAGCATCGATAAGTGACTTCAATTGGATGATCAATCTGTTTAATGGCATCCTCCAGATGCCTTTTGCCAATATAGCAAAACGGTCAAGCGAAGTCAGTCCACATTTCTATATGCATATTCTGATTCCTCCAATACAATTTATTCTCCTTTAGTATAGTAGGTAAGTTTGCATTTTACACGAAAATAGGCTCGATGCCACAGTGGACTGGATGAATGAAAAAAGTGCTTTGCTCTGGTTAAGCAAAGCACCCGGTATTCTTAGGTTAGACAATTGAAGGTATACCAAATATCTTGTGCATGCTGGGAGTTAACAACCTTTTTGGGCACCTGAGTGTCATTTTCGTCGTTTTTCAATCGGATTATCTACCTCTTTGGTACTCGCCTGTCATTTTGGGCGTTAACCCATCCGATTAACTACTCTTTCTTTAATTCTACAGTCGATTTGGTCGTTATTCACTCGGATTAACTACCTTTTCTGGTACTCATCGGTCATTTTCGTCGATATTCACCAGGATTAACTACCTTTTTTGCGGCCCTGATTTATTTTCGTCGTTAATCTTACTTTTTCACTTTAGAAATAGTCAATCCATCACCAAGCGGGACAAGCAGCGACTCTAACTGAGGATGGTTTGCTACTGCTTCATTGAATTTCTTCATATATTCTGTATAACGCTTTGGTTCGATGCTGGGGTCTGCAACACTGCCGCGCGCAAGAACATTATCAATAACAATTAAAGCGCCAGGTTCCGCAAGTTTAATGCAATAATCCAGGTAATTTCCGTAATTTTCTTTGTCTGCATCGATAAAGAAGAAATCAAACTGCTGATTTTCGCGAACAAGTTCTTCGAGGCTTCGCAGCGCTTCTCCAGTCCTATATGTAACTTGACCGCCAAACCCTGCTTTTGACAGATTGGAGTGTGCCAGTTTTGCGTAATTCTCCTTTAGTTCCAGGGAAGTCAACTTTCCTTCACTTCCGAACCCTCTCGCCAGGCAAATCCCGCTGTAGCCGCCAAGGGCTCCTATTTCCAAAATGTTTTTGGCGCCTGATATGGAAACCAGCATCGTGAGCAATTTTCCAGATGAAGGAGATACCGATATAGAGGGCATTCCATTTTCTTGTATAGACGAAATAACTTCCTCAAGAAGTTCATCCTTGGTATTAAATACAGAATCAATATAATGATTAATTTGTTTCATCATGGTCAGTTCCCTTCTCCCTTTGATCTAACTCTTTGTCTTCTGTTTCTTTCATGACCAACATTTCACTCTCGTGCAGCTCGAATAGCCGCACAAATTCATTGATGACTAAATCAATGGCTTTTAATTCTCCCAGCAAAATCTGATGGATGGACTGGAACTCTGGTTCTTCCAATTGCTGTTTGATCGTAGAGCGTTTTAAGTGCATCATTTCAAGGAAAGCGATGGCCCTCCCTCTTCGGAAGGTTTTTGGACCACGATGTTTGTGGCGACGGTCTCTTCCTTTGTGTCGGTCATTTTCCTCTTTCCTATCACCTGACTTATCATTGCTCATTTTAAAGCTCCTTTCATATGTATACATTTGTATACATCTCTTTATGGTTTTAGTGTATACAAATGTATACAATGGGTCAATTAAATTGATGTTTCTTACTTCAGAAAAATTTTATTATTTACTTCCCGGCTGGATGGATGGTTCCGGTTTATTACCGCCGGTGCAATATCCATTGTATGGCATTTATCTGGCTTATGAAGGACCTTTCTTCGATACTTTTTCTCCATGTTGGCCTTCATTCCCCTTATGAAGGACTTTTCTTCAAGGCTTTTTTTCCATTTTGGCCTTCATCTCGCTTATGAAGGACTTTTCTCGGATACTATTTCTCCATTTTGGCCTTCAGCCCCCTTATGAAGGACTTTTCTCGGATGCTTTTTCTCCTTTTTGGCCTTCAGCCCTCTTCCAATTCTGCGGAAATCCCCCCACCAGATAAAAGCAAGAAGCAAATGCGATCCTTCCTCCCCAACAATAATGGCCAGTAATTTGGGCAACCTAATAAAGGAGGTGCTCATATGATCGTTTATCACGGCTCGGTAAAAAAATTTGATCACTTTGATAGAGAAATGGTTGTTCAAAAGCTGCCGAATGGTATTGATACTGTAGGCATTTGGTTTACTTTTGAGATCCATTCTGCAAAACCTTTTGCCTTCGGAACAGAGACTGTAATTGAAAAATCGCAAACAGAATTTTGGGAGGACGGGGAACCAAAAGTTGTGCAATATGACAAGCCCGTACGAGGTTATGTCTATAAGGTTTATATGGACGAACCAAATTTAAAGGAGTTTGGTTCCTTTGATTTATTTATGGAGGCACGCGACAAGTATTGTGATTATGCAGGGACAAAAAAAAGAGGCCTTACCTGGAAAGATAAGGCCATCCTTTTAAATAAAGAGGAAGCAAATGAAGCATTCCGTCAAAATCTTTTAAATCAGGGCTATGATGGGTTTGTCATCCGCAGCATGGATCTGAATGCTGACGTGTCAGATTTCGTTTGCATTTTTTCGGAAGAAATTCTGCAAATGGCGGATGTGATGCCCGTTGATTCAATCGACTAGCAATTGTATGACGAGTCAAACTTGTTCTTTCAGCCAAACCAAAACCTGATCAATCTCTTCTCTGGTTGTGTATCGCCCCAGACTGAATCGGATCGCGCCCATCCCGATATGTTCAGGAACACCCATTTCCTTTAGTACAGGGGACAGCTCTACCTTGCCTGAATGGCAGGCCGAGCCAGTAGAAGCAGCAAGATTAGGAATTGAATGTAAAAGGTCCTGGCCTACTCGATTTATAAAGCTTACATTTAAGGTATTTGGCAGCCGCCTTTTTTCATGCCCATTCAGGATGACATCCTCTCCGAATGCCTCCTTTAATTTCGTCCAAAAGTAATTCGTTAAATCTGCAAGTGTACTGTCGTATACAGATTCCTGAGCCAATTCGCAGGCTTTTCCCAATCCAGCCGCTAACAGCGAATTCTCTGTACCTGCACGCAAACCAAATTCGTGGCCAGCTCCATGGATGAGTGGCTCAACTTCAATTCCTTTTCGAAGATATAAGGCACCAATTCCTTTTGGCGCATATAGTTTGTGCCCGGCAATTGTAAGCATGTCTGCATTCAGCTTATCAACCTCAACCGGCACCTTGCCCAAGGATTGGGAAGCATCCGTATGAAAAGCGATACGGTGTTTTTTAGCAATCTTCCCTATTTCATCAATCGGCTGGATCGTTCCCACTTCATTATTTGAATGCATAATTGTGATTAGAATTGTATCTTCCCGAATGGCATTTTCAATATCTTTAGGGGACACCATTCCATACTCATCTACATCTACCATGGTGATGTCAGCACCCAGTCGCTCAAGAAATTTTAAAGGCTCCATTATGGCCGGATGCTCAATCCTGGAAGTGATAATGTGGGTTCCTTTTGGCTGGTTTTTAAAATAATACCCCTTTAATGCCAGGTTATTAGCTTCACTGCCGCCGCTAGTAAAAATAACTTCCTCTGGTGAACATGACAAAAGATTGGCAACCTGCTTTCTTGCAGCGGCCAGTTTCTCTTTTACAGGCTGGCCAGCCCAATGCAAGGCGGAAGGATTTCCATAAAAATCTGTTAAAAATGGTTTCATGGCATCTGCAACTTCAGCAGCCAATGGTGTACTTGCATTGTAATCCAGATAGACTTTATTCATCTCACTTTCCCCCTTCTTCCTAAATCATATCAAAGGAACAAGCTGCGGGAAATGAACTGAATTTAAACCCAATCGGTAAAATTGGGCCGCAACCCATCTTAACTTAACAATATTTTTACAACAAACCAATAAATACTCAATAAAATAACGGTAAGATCATGGTATATCAGATATAAATAAAAGGAGCTGTTCAAATGCTTGAAAAGCTGACAAGATTAGTTATGTTAACGATCTTTTGGACACTTTTCCCTTAACTCCTTTATAATCTGCAGCTCTATGCTGTTGGACTCAATTTGATCCCAAGTATTCTGTTTCAAGTTCTATTTCTTTCACTTCTTTATCATAAAAGACTTTATATGCTTTAGCACCAGGCCTTGAGCTGACAATTTTACTTACTTCCTGATCAATGTAATGAATCGCCACTCCGTCATCAGCAGCAATTCCTGGTTTTATCTTGTTAGAGGCCAATAAGCTATGATAGGAAGGTCTGCGATTTTTTTCCCCATCGTAATGGGGGCAATTACTCCCCTTTAGGAATCCCAAGCATTTTAATGAATCCAGGTTGTCATCCCCATATGAATCAGTTACCCCTTCTTCGAACCAGCATAAAGAGCCAGCACTGATACCAGCTAATACGATTCCCTGATCCCAGGCCTTTCTTAAAATAACATCCAGCCCCCATTCTTTCCACAAAGCGATTAAGTTCTTGGTATTTCCACCACCAACATAAATAATGTCTTTCTCTAATACAAAGCTTTCTAAATCTCTCGCAGGGGGTCTAAATAGGGACAAGTGTGAAGGACGGCAAAGCTGCTTTTCAAAAAAATCGTAAAATCTGGCGATGTATACATCTGAATCGGCACTTGCAGTCGGGATAAAACATAGTTTTGGATTCGCTTTACCAGCCTGATTTAGAATGTATTGATCCAATAAAGGATTTTCAGGCTCCATTGAGAACCCTCCGCCACCCAGGGCAATGATTTGTTTCATTCGTCTGCATCCTTTCATATATAGATTTAATCGTCTTTTCCTTCGGCTGTTTACCTAAAGATTGTTGCTTTTCGGGCGGCTAATTAAGTTAAGCCAACTGAGCTGATTGCAGCGGAGGGCACTTGACTCCTCAAAAATGCGTTAGCATTTTCGCAGGATTAGCACCTTCAGCTCAATCAACAGGGTGCTAAAATCAACAATAAGCTTTAACAGCGCCTTTCTCTTAAACAGCATAAAGACTATAAATTTGGAAGGGATCATACATAAATTTTCCTCATTTAGGAAATTGATAATGTAAGCAGTCTGCTTTCTATGGTGCGGCTGTCTTCTTGCTGAAGGTCCATCCACCAGAGCAATTTTAAATGGATAGTCTCATGTCGGGGGCATTATAGATGGCAGAAAATGCTGCTCTGATTATAACTTTATTTATTAAATTCACATTTATAATCCAAAAATATATGATTTTATCATTATTTTCCCCTTTAGGGATAACAGCATTACGACGCTTTGGACTAATGCATATGATTAATACAGCTATTCCATTTTCTGAAAGAAGGTACATATAGCGATGGATGCAAACCGTATTAAAGAATTCGATCAAATTGTAAAAACGGGAAAAGAGGTGCAAAAAGCTTTAAATGAGTATTGGATGGAGTATGCACTTTACACTTCCTTTGAATACTGGCTGTTGGTTGCGCTTTTAGTCGTTCCTCTCATTATTCTGTTTTTCAAAATTGATAAAAGCAAAATCTTTTTTATGGGATTTTATGGTTACAGCATTCACATGTTGTTTAGTCATATTGATTCGTTTGCAAAGCATTCTGGGTTTCTAAACTATCCATTTCCTTTAGTTCCTATGCTGCCTGGAATAGCGCTTGATTCCAGCTTCATTCCAGTTACGTTTATGCTTGTATATCAGTGGACAATCAATCACAAAAAAAATTACTATCTTTATATGGGACTGGCTTCAGCGGTTTTAGCGTTTGTTTTTAAGCCCTTTCTTGCAGCTGTCGGCCTTTTTAGGCTTTATGGAAACACAAATTTTTTTCATATCTTTGTCGTTTATCTCATCATAATCCTTGCAGCAAAGCTCATTACAAATGTTTTTTTATGGACAGAAAGGAAATTTAAACACACAAACGACTCTGGCTAAAATAACGCCGAATATTTGCTTCAGGCTGCCATCAAGAAACAATGCTTCGCTTTGCAGTTTGATATCAGATTGAATACAGATCTCAAAAGCGGAGATGGCAAGATCGGCATCACGTTTTAATTCTCCCTTAATAATCTTATACCTTCATTATGGAATTCTGTTAGTTCTAAAAGAAGAATTTCGAAAAAAGCTATCAAAATTCAATGCGCTGCAGCGCAGCTTTGCAAGAACCCGGAAGTATCTTAATGTCGACCGGATTACCCTATAATAGCCTATAAATTGGGCGCGCTCCCAATAGCAGTGTCTTCTTTAAGAGCTGCCTTTTTTCCTAAAGTTCCTTTCATGCTAGTTCTATAAGAAATGATAAGGCCCTTCTCAAATTGAGAGGGCCTTATTTTTAAATTCTTCGAAAATGTATTGAAGCCCATATAGTATAGGCGCCTTAAAAAAAATATAAATGAAAAATTGCCAATTATTCATTCGTTTTAAAGATACAACTTTTAATTTTTTTAATAAAGCTGGAATGAAAAATGTAAAGATAAAATCAATAACTGCATTAAGCAATAAGAATTGCGGGAATTTTCCGTAAGTCCATTTCAATATCCACATAGAGCCAATTAAATGTGGACCAATATTAAAAGGGAATTCTCCTGTTAAATAGGATTTAGGTTTATTGTAAAAAACCCACCATTTACGCTTTTTTCCAAATTGAACGTGAATCCCTTCTAAAAGAACGATAAGGATTGAAGCTGGAAAAAACCTCTTTATGCTGTTGACCCCTAAAAGAGGCACTGTCAGCCAAGCTAGTAAAACCATGATAACGTTAAGTAAATATTGTTGTTTCAATGGCATATTAGTCCTCCTTTATCCTCCTTCTTAAAATGTCCAATTCTTTTATTAACTATAATTTTTTGTCTAAAGTAATTAACCCCTGCTTAGAAGCAGAGACGTTAAATTGGCTTTTACTATTAATAGAACACATATAACACAAGAGCGTTTAAAAAATCAGCTCCATTTCTGAATCCTTAACGGTAAAGCCCATTTTCTTATACAGGTGATAGCCATCTTTAGACGTATGCAGCCATATGCGCCCCACGCCCAATCGCTTGCAATCGGCCATACACTCTTCTAATAGTGAACGTGCAAAACCAAACCTTCTATATTCCGGTCTGGTGTACATATTCATGATATATGGCTCTAATCCACTTAAATTTTCACCATGAGGAGGCCTTTCGAAAAATACCAAACCGCTTATCGCAACGACATCCCCCTTTACTTCACCTAGCCATGCAGAAAACCTTCCGGAAGTAAGCTTTTCCTTAAAGTAATCTCTATTTGCCTGAAATACATCGGACCAATTATTTTCATTTACATCACCTACAGCGGTTAAAAGCTCCATCCTTAATTCAATCATCGCATCAAGATCAGTAAGCACGGCTTTCCGGATCGTACAATCCATTGGTTAACCTCCCTAAATTATTTGATTTCTATCTTGCTTAATGGATACCGCCTTTATTCACAAAAAATAGCCGCCTAAATCGGCAGCTAGACCTTATTCCTGGCACTTTTTTATTTTCACTTTCTCTCCATCACCGCAAAATAATTTTCTTCATAATCTGCAAAGTTAAACACTCTGCCGGAAGGCATTTCTACTATTTCACCGACTGTGATTTCCTTGCCTGTTAAGTCTTTATGTAGCTCATCGAGGTTGTCAGTGAAGAACATTAATGAAGGAGTTCCAAGGTTTAGTTCAGGTGACATTTTCGCAACCCATTCCTTATTGTGCAGGATGATGCTTGTTTCCGCATCCTTTGATGGGGCGATTTCGATCCATCTCATTCCCTCGCCGTTATTTTCTTCAGCGATTACAGTAAAGCCTGCAATTTCCGTCCAAAATTTCACTGCCTCGTCCTGGTTATTTACGTACACCATAATTTGACCGACCTTGCTAAACATTCCCTTCACACCCTTTTCTTTGGATAATCTAACCTCTACTATTTTAAACAATTTAGAAAATTTAATCAATTAAAACGATGTAAAAGAAAGAGCTTTGCCTTTTCTAGTAATAATATGGAATCAGGCAGTATAAAAGGCTATAGGTCAGAATTCATGTTCACTAGATCCCCCTAACCAAAGAGATCTTCCCATACCTATTTCTGCGAGAGTATTATAAGTAACCACACCTCTCTAAGAGATCTCTCATATCATAACGAAAACGGATTAAAAGAGGGAATCATCATGACTAGAAAGAAGCAGTCTCATTGTCTTTTTCCTGGCTACAGGTGGTGCGGTCCTGGCTGCAGCGGACCTGGTGCACCTATTAATGCTGTCGATGCCTGCTGCCGTGCACACGACAAGTGCTTGTCCAGCGGAAGATCAAGATGCAGATGTGACCAGGAATTTCTCAGTTGCCTGCGGCCAAAAACAAACTTGTATGATCAAGAAGGGATTATTGCAGCAATCATTTATATCTATATGAAAATCCAGGCTGATTTTACTTGCAGTCCGTATAGAAGAAATTACTAAAGCATTTGCCGTGATAACTTTTTCCAAAGTCCACGGCTGGCAGTCATTGACTGCCTTTTTTATTTAGGCTGTGTTAAAGCTTTTTGTTGACTTCAGCACCCTGTTGATTGGAGCGGAAGGTACTAATCCCGCGAAAATGCTATCGCATTTTCTTACGACGCGGTGTTCATTCGAGGAAGCTTATTCAATATCCTGCGGGAGAAGCGTGTCAGCGGGAGACCCCGCAGGTGCGAAGCACCGAGGAGCGTCGGACCGCCCGCTGTTCGCTTGAGTGCCTCGTGCTGAAATCAACAGGCAAATTTAACAGAGCTTTTATTTATATACATATACCAGCTTCCTGTCTTATACTAAATGGGAATAAAGGGAAAACTTTTACAAACGAATGTGGAATGGAGAACAACTAAATGAGTATTATATTAGCACTTCTGGCAGCATTATTTGCTTCCTTTACCGCCATCCTCGCAAAAATCGGGATAGAGAAAGTGGATTCCAATCTGGCTACTGCTGTCAGAACTGTAGTCGTTGTCATCATGGCCTACTTAATGGTGGCCATAACAGGGCAAACGGACAGCATTTTCAACATATCGATGAAATCATATATTTTTCTTATTCTATCAGGTTTAACGACCGGCATGTCGTGGCTCTGCTTTTTTAAAGCCATCCAGATTGGCGATGTATCGAAAGTGGTCCCAATTGATAAAGCAAGTGTCGTGTTAACCATCCTGCTATCCTTCATTATTCTCGGAGAACCAGCAACAGCTTTCGTCGTTTCCGGGGGCATCATCATTTCTATTGGAACGTTTGTGTTAATCGGAAAAGAGAAGAAGAACGATCGAAAGAAGAAAAAAGGGTTTAACACGAAGTCATATATTTTTCTGGCCGTTCTATCCGCCGTGTTTGCAGCATTGACGAATATTCTGGCCAAAATCGGAATTGAAGATGTGGATTCCAATGTGGCTACCTTTATTCGAACAGTGGTCATCATCCTTTTTGCCTGGGGGATTGTTTTCTTTCAGGGAACGTTTAAAGAACTTAAGAACATCTCCAAAAGGTCTTACCTATTTCTCATATTGTCCGGTGCGGCAACCGGATTGTCATGGTTGTGCTACTTTGCAGCACTGGCACTCGGCAAGGTCAGCATCGTCAACCCAATCGATAAATTCAGTGTGGTATTAACCATGGTGTTAAGCTTTATTATTTTAAAAGAAAAGCCGACTAAGAACACGATTGCAGGGGCGATTTTGATTACGATTGGAACAGCATTGCTTATTATCTAGATTTTAAAAATCTGAAAGGGAATAGAAAACCAACTCAAAACATTTGAGCTGGTTTTCTATTTGCCCGGAAATCCAGGAGGATTATAATACGGCGGAACCTTAAGCCAACCCCGTTTTTGCATCAGTGTTTTTAAAGTTGCTCCAAACACAGTCCACTCAAGAAAGAATTCAATCCACATTTTGCCAATGTCATTACGGACTGCATTAGCTTGCCCAGCTGCACAGACTTGTGAGCATGTTACTAGCTTAAATGCAACTCCATTGGTAATTTCATCATCGGTTAGCTTTACCCCCAAAGGAACTCCGTTTGGATCAGATTTCGGTTTTGAGGATGTTACATCTGGTAAAGGAATCCCTTCATCTTTCATAAACGTACTAACCCTTTTAACATGTGATTCACATAGTTTTACTACATCGGTTAGCATTTCTTTTACTTCATCATCTGATGTTGTGTTGAGTCCGATTTCCTCGTATCGAATGAATTCCTCAACCATAGTCAGATACTTCCAACAGTCTGCAACTTCAAAAACATGCAAAGGAGATTTAGGCTCGTTGGTCGCATCAGCTGATATTTTGAGCATGTTAAATACGGCTTCAAATAGATTAGGCATTTCATTCCTCCTTTTTTTTAGAGTTCCTTCCGATCAAGATAAAAATGTATAACCGCATCGAATTTCCTATTTTTTATCAGGTCAATTGAACGATTAACTTCATAGGAATTTCACAGCCTTTACTTTAAACACCCCTTCAATGTATTTTGTAAAATAATGGGTCCCAGCTGATTGTTCTCGGTATTGGATACCCTCATTTCCACACGGGTATCCGCAGTGAGTTCTGCGGAAATTTCGTCAAATTTGCCGACCCATGGTGACCCGCCAAACCAGCTTGGATTTTCTTCCTCCACCATAACCATTTTAAATCGCCAGCTGATTACACCGGGTATTTGGGCAAATCCCTCATATTGGTCATAATCCCCAAATGCAGAAGGCGGCGGCATCCAATCCGCATAGATTCCCACACTTGTCCGTTCTCTAACAGGACTGGACGGGTCATTCGTATATGGCTTCTTAACCTTTGTAATGAGAGCTGTTCCCTGGATATTGGGAATGTCTTTTACAGGCTCCAGCACTATGCTGCATGGGTAAGCAAGAGATTGGGCATGTGCTGTACCCGTTTGAGATACAACCAGGATCATGAATACGGTTAACGTTTTTAACACTTTAATCATGTGATTCCCCCATTTTAAATTGAGTTTAATCATACCTTCTCCATAAAATAAAACGGCTATGCCCTCCTGGGTAGACTCTTTAAAAGGAAGCAGCTTTGACATTTTTTAAAAGAGAACCTATAATAATCCTTGTATCTTACATTTTAAGGAGGATTATTAAAAAATGACGCATGCTATGAGACTTCGATTCCCAGCTTTGAACCAGTAATTTAATACGTTCAAAGGCTCTGTTTGTATATGCAGAGTAAACGGGATCAGTCTGTCCTTTTTTAATAATCTTCATTTCATAATGAAATAACCCGCACCTTGTGCAAATCAGGAAAATGACGGTGTTATTTCTGCTATAGCCAAAACGCATTTTGGCTATAGACATGATGCAATGATGGAAAGGCAGGTTTTTCTGCCTTTCTTTTTTTATGTTTGGCTGTGTTAAAGCTGATTGTTGATTCTTAGCACCCTGTTGATTGGAGCGGAAGGTGCGAGACTCCTGCGGGAGGAGCGTGTCAAAGGGAGACCCCACAGGCACGAATGTGCCGAGGAGGCTCCCGGACCGCCCGCGGAAAGCGAGCTCCTGGAGCGGAAATCAACAGGCAAGTTTAACAGAGCCTTATGTTTAAATGGCCTTTTCTTTTGTCCTGCAAAAGGAAGGTTTATTTACTGACGGCTCCTAGCAGCCCCTAACCGAATAAGGATGGGTCTTCTTCCCTTTACTCTGAAATCACAGGCAGATGCCTGTGATTTTTTTCTTTGAAAGGAAGATTAAACATGGCCAACCAAAAAGATAATTTAAAGCGAACGGGAACATTCAGTTCCGATGTCTCCCCTTGCCTGGAATGCCGATCAAGCAGCGATTGATCCGTTTATTCGTTAAGGGACCAGTGAAATTACAATCGTGCAGATATTGAATAAATAAGAAACGAGGTTATTAATAATGGAAAAAGTATGTCTTGAATTAGAAAATATAGAAGTCTCCTATTTAGATAGATTAGTATTGAAGATCCCGCGGCTGGCCGTGCATCAGTTTGACCGGATTGGCATTGCCGGAAAGAACGGATCCGGAAAGAGTACCCTTCTTAAGCTGATGTCCGGCCAAATAAAACCAGTGAAAGGCTATGTCAAAAACGATGCTGATTTTGCCTATTTTGATCAGCTGGCTGCACCGGCGGAAAGTGATGCAGATTACAAGTTAGCAGGCAAACTATCCATCCCGCATTCCGGAGTGGAACATCTTAGCGGCGGAGAACAGACAAGACTGAAGCTGGCGCAGATTTTTTCAAGCTATCATCAAGGCCTATTGTTTGATGAGCCTACCTCCCATCTTGACGAGGATGGTACACAATTTTTCATTGAAGAATTAACTTATTATTATGGTGCCCTTGTACTGGTCAGCCATGACCGTTATGTATTGGATCAGCTGGTCACGAAAATTTGGGAAATCGAAGATGGGTGCGTGACAGAATACAGCGGAAATTATTCGGATTACACGGCACAAAAAGAGCTGCAGCGCAAACAGCAGCAAGAACAGCATGAAAAATATATAAAAGAAAAGAACCGTCTGCTAAAAGCTGCAGAAGAAAAAATGAAAAAGGCTGAAAAAATCACACAGGCCAATGGACATATATCAAAAAAAGAAACGAAGGCAAAAGCTAATAAAATGTTTATGACAAAATCAAAAGATACCAGCCAAAAAGCGGTCCAGCGCGCAGCAAAAGCAATCGAACAGCGAGTACAGAAGCTGGAGAGCGTTGAGGCGCCAAAGGAAGAACAGACCCTGCGTTTTCCTCAGCACCCCGCTTTGGAAATGCACAATAAATACCCCATTATGGCTGACCGGATTACACTAAAAGCCGGAGATCGAACACTTCTTAAGGAAGCAAGCTTTCAGTTTCCCCTTGGCAAAACCATTGCCATAACAGGAAAAAACGGCTCAGGAAAAACAACCTTATTGCACCATATTTTAAATCGCGGAGAAGGCATCATCCTTTCTCCTAAAGCGGTAATGGGTGCCTATGAACAAATGGATTATCAATTTGAGAAAAGTGAGACGGTAATGGAATATATGAGGGAGAAAAGCGACTATGATGAAAGAAAAATTCGTTCTGCCCTTCATTCCATGAATTTCACAGGCAATGATCTGAAAAAGGATGTCTGCAGCCTAAGCGGCGGAGAAGCCATTCGCCTCCTTCTGTGCCAGCTTTTCCTTGGAAGATATAATGTCCTTGTTTTAGATGAACCGACGAATTTTTTGGACGTTTTTTGCATCGAAGCACTAGAGCGATTTTTAAAAGCGTATGAAGGAACGGTCCTGCTCGTATCACATGATAAAGTGTTTGTAGAACGTGTGGCAGATTGTGTGTATGCTGTTGAGCAGGAGCAGCTGACTTTGAAGAAAACCAGACAGCAATAGCCTAAATAGTTCGCTGCCAATGTGCAGAGCTAGAAACTTGAATTTAAAAGAGGGAGCCTTCCTTGCTTCCTCTTTTACTTTCCAATTCCTCCTTATCTAGATACCCCTCATACGATTTCCCAGCGTTCTTCGTATTAGCCAATACGTTGTTTTAATAAGTCCTATTCCGTTTCTTTTAATCCTTCAGTTTCAATGTTTCTTGCGTTTGTTCTCCTTTTTTGCATAAGGCTGTTTTCTAAAAGATTGTTGCTTATATAGAGGGGAAGTGACCGAGTATGGTCACTTTTCTTTTTGGTAAAATCGTCGTGCTTTGGCACGGTTGCCGCAATCGGCCATTGAACACCAGCGGCGGCTCCGGTTCCGGCTCGCATCGAAGAATAACCATCCACATGGGTCCCCCTCGCATTGTTTGACTCGTCCCAGGTCCTTTTTGGAAACGAGCAAATCTACAGCAGATTGCAAAATCGGAGGGAGCATAGTGTCCAAGTTTTTCTCGGTATGCTTGAACTTCAAAGTGTAATGATCCTTTTCATGGATTACTTGCAAAGTTTGATAGAAGTGGCTCACAGATTCATTGAAACGTTCAAGGTCTGCCGGGTGGGGCGATGTTCCCTTTGAAATGGACTTGAAGATTCGATACATGACTTCCCGCATTTCGATTGCCTGCTTCAGAACATCTCCCGCTTCAGACGGTTTCTCCTCCGCTTTTATAAGAAGAGCTTTTGCTTGTTGTCCGGTCAAGACTTCAGCATGGATGCACCAGTCGACCAATTTAGCGTAACTCGTAAACCAATCCCGCCTTTTCTCAGCACTTTCCCTCCAACTGACGGTATTGATGAAATCCATACATAAACGTTCTCCGACCATCATATAAGGGTTCGTTTCCGACATGATCAAAACTCCTTTACTATAACCATCATAATACATATTGACAGTTAGAAACAACCCGGTTAAACTATAACCATCTAAAGCATTTTTGATGGTTAAAAACAAATACAGGAGGTACTGAGATGGACAATCCGATGTTGGCAGCTGTTAGAACATTGTTGAAGGAAACATTTGATGGACCTGAAGAAAACGCAAGCTGGTACACAGAAGCGAAGCCTGGTAGTGGTTTATTCGGAACGCTTGAAAAATTATCGGCAGAAGATGCTTCGATACCTGTCAATGGTACGACAATCGCCGCACAAACGGATCATACCCGCTATTACTTATGGGTTGCGAATTCCTGCTTAAATGGAGAAGAACCCAGGAAGGACTGGGAAGCATCATGGAAAATCACAAACGTTGATAAAATCACATGGGCAAAATTTAATGACGAACTTCAACAAGAATACACGACACTACTTAAAAAGATTGATTCACTTGACTCCTTAGATGAACAGACATCGAATGGTCTGTTGGGAGCGATTGCTCACTCCGCCTACCATCTCGGTTCGATACGACAGATGATCAAAGCGATCAAAGTCCCTAGCCAAACATAAGCATTAAAAAAGCTCCAAGGAATGATTCCTTGGAGCTTTCAGCTTGCAGAGAAACCCCTTGTTTTGCAAAAAGCAACAGTCAATACGAAAACAGCCTTGCATAAAAAGACAAGCCGTTCGAGTCCATAGAGGATTATTTGAATTAACGCCGGAAAGCCTTTTTACTTTGTTTATCCAATAGACAAACTATTTTTTCTTTGATATAATGATGCTGTTCTTAAATAAAATATGATTTTGATAACACATTAAATAGCAAAGGGGGAAAAGGCAATTCGCTTCATTATGCTTTCAATTGAAAACGCTTTTATATTTTTTGTTTGAAAATGAAAGCGTTGTCGTGAACTTTTATTGAAACATAGTGATCTGCCTTCAACACATGATGAAACAGAAAAAAAGTTCGCTTTACATTTTTTCTATTACGTTAGTTGCGACACTCGGAGGACTGCTTTTTGGTTATGATACTGCCGTCATTTCCGGGGCCGAAAAATCGGTACAATATTACCTGATTGATGGCCTGGGCTTGAGCTCTTTTGTACATGGGATGACGATTTCCAGTGCATTGATCGGCTGCATTATTGGAGGGTTAATTTCCGGTTATTTCTCTTCTGCATTTGGCCGTAAAAAGTCACTTATTATCGCTTCTATCCTATTCTTATTATCTGCGTTAGGCTCAGCTTACCCGGAGTTTCTCTTTTTTCAATCAGGAGAGCCGACGATGGGATTATTGCTTGCCTTCAACTTCTACCGTATCATTGGCGGAATCGGGGTTGGCTTGGCATCCGCGATTGTTCCGATGTATATAGGGGAAATCGCTCCGGCAGGAATTCGCGGCCGTTTGGTTTCATTTAATCAGTTTGCCATTATCTTCGGGATGCTGGTTGTTTATTTTGTTAACTACTTCATTGCAAAAGGGCAGTCACAGGAGTGGATCAATGAAATTGGCTGGAGGTATATGTTTGCTTCGGAAGCAATTCCGGCTTTATTATTCGGTGTTTTATTATTCTTTGTGCCTGAAACACCTCGCTACTTATCGCTAAAGAAAAAAGATGACAGTGCATTAGCGATTCTGACAAAGATCAATGGATCCGCAGCCGCGAAATCGATTTTAAGTGAGATCAAACAATCGGTAAATGTTTCTTCTGAAAAACTATCCACCTTTGCTTACGGAAAAAAGGTTATTATCATCGGAATCATGCTTTCAGTATTTCAGCAATTTGTCGGTATCAACGTGGCTCTTTATTATGCACCGAGGATTTTTGAAAGCATGGGTGCGGCAAAGGACGCTTCGATGCTGCAGACGATTGTTATGGGATTGGTCAATGTCATCTTTACAGTAGTTGCCATTATGACAGTCGACAGATGGGGCCGTAAACCATTATTGATCGTTGGATCCATCGGTATGGCGATTGGGATGTTTGGTGTTGCTGGATTGGCCTTTGCAAATATCATTGGAATCAGCACCCTCCTGTTTATCATTGTATATACCGCTTCCTTTATGATGTCTTGGGGCCCGATTTGCTGGGTATTGATTTCTGAAATCTTCCCGAACAGAATTCGCGGCCAGGCAGTCGCTATTGCGGTCGCAGCGCAATGGGCAGCGAACTATTTAGTTTCATCCACTTATCCAATGATGATGGAATTCAGCGGCGGAATGACATATGGAATTTATGGGGTAATGAGTGTCCTTTCCGCTCTGTTTGTTTGGAAATACGTCCCTGAAACGAAAGGGAAATCCCTTGAACAAATGGATACTCTTTGGAGAGCAGATTCTAAAAAAAAATCTAAAGTAAGCTAATGATTATGTAAAAGGCATCTGTTGAAAGACAGGTGCCTCTTTTACGGGTTGATACTACTGTGGGGTGACATAATAATGAACATAGAAACGATTAAACTGCAAAATGGCTGGAAGCAATTTGATTTGCGGAATGACAATGGAATGATTATCAGTCTATTAAACTATGGAGGCATTATAACCAGGATTATAGCTCCTGATCGGGACGGCAACGCTGAAAACGTGGTTCTGGGCTTTAAAAATGTTCAAGATTACAAGACAGACCCGAACTTCTTTGGTGCCCTTATCGGCCGAGTAGCCGGCAGAATTCAAGGAGCCGCTTTTGAGCTGGATGGAACCGTCTATGAGCTGGAAGCGAATGATGGAGTAAATCATTTGCACGGTGGATCCCATGGATTTCATAAAGTCATCTGGGAAACGGAATCATTTCAGGAAGAGGATTCAATAGGAGTAAGACTCTCACATTCCAGCAAGGATGGTGAAGGCGGATATCCCGGCAATATTGAGCTATCTGTAACCTATCGATTAACCAATGCAAATGAACTCATTCTCGAATATGAAGCGACGACAGATAAAACCACTCCACTCACTTTGACGAACCATTCTTACTTTAATCTAAGCGGAAATCTGAAAGATACGATCCACCAGCATCAAGTCAGGATTGATAGTCATCAATTCCTCGAACTGGATGAACACTTAATTCCAGCCGGAACAATACTGGAAGCTGAACAAACACCATTTGATTTTCGCAGAGGGCGCATATTGGATGATGGCATTTCATCAGGAAACGAACAAAATACGATTGCCGGTGCTGGTTATGACCACTATTTTCTTTTTGATCATAGCCATACAGAAACTGTCGTCGTGAAAGAAATGACGAGCGGACGTGTTCTTGCCATTGAGACAGATCAGCCAGGCATGGTGATGTATACAGCGAACAATCTGCAAAGCGGTATGGAGCTGGCTGAAGCATTATCCAAGAAACATTTAGGCGTTTGCTTTGAAACACAAAGCTCACCGGCCTCCCTTCACCACGAGCGATTTCCGAATGTAATCTTGCATCCAGATGAAACGTATAAGCAGCGGACGGTTTTTCGATTTACGACTGAATAAAATGAAAAAATGTTAAATAACGGAAATTACAGTAAAACAGCAGCTCTACTATCCATAAAATAACACAGAAAAAGCGCATGGATTTCATTTTTATCCATGCGCTTTCATTTACTTATATTATTTTATCAAATCTGCCATATAGTATTAAAAGAATCCCTTCTTTTATAAAACAATATTTAAGTAAGGATTAATAAAATAACACAACCATCCCTGCTAAAATTGGATAAATGAATGAAAAAAATACCATCCTGTCCCCTCATTTTTTGGTAAAATCAAACTAAACTGATATCTAAAAGGGACAGGAAGCTCCCCCCTCTTGTTCTATCTCATAATAAAGGAAGCGATAATATGAAAGTACTAGAAACCGATCGGCTGATTCTGCGGTGGGTAGAGGTGAGCGATGCACAGTTTATTTTTCAGCTGCTGAATGAACGGGGATGGCTGAAGTATATTGGGGACAAAGGAATCCGCACCTTAGAGGATGCTGTACATTATATCAAGACCGGTCCACGTACAATGTATAAGCGAGAAGGCTTTGGCCTTTTCTTAGCAGAACTGAAGGAAAATCAGACACCGATTGGCTTATGCGGGTTAATCAAACGGGACGGTCTTGACGATGTAGACATCGGCTACGCATTTCTTGCCGAATATCATTCACAAGGATTCGCCTATGAGGCAGCCCAAGAAACAGTGGCATTTGCCAAAGAAAAAGGGCTAAAACGACTTATTGCCATTACAACCAAAGGTAACCAATCCTCCATAAAGCTTTTAGAGAAGCTGGGAATGAAGCTTGACGGTTTCGTTACGCTTCCAAATGATACAGAAGAACTGAAGAAATTTGCATTAGATCTATAAAGATTCATGGGAAAGGTCTCTGTCCCCCTGTTCCTCCCCTAATCAAAAGAAGGCTATTTTAGCCTGTATCTTCGGGTGGGTTCAGAGATTTCCTGCTTTAACTCAAATCCGTATTTTTTTTGATTACCTGAAATATGATTAAGGATTCCGTACCAGGTCCCCGTTGTTTTCTAAATTACATAGAACTCCCCTCCACTCATTTCATTAAGCTTAACTTTCCGATTTTGCTGCATTCTAATGCGGACCAAACAGCACCATCTTTGTCACATACAATTCCGTGAGGTTCAGCATGGGGTGTTTTGAATGCATATTCTTCAATCGATTGATTTTTTGTCAACCTTCCTATTTTATTTGCACCCCATTCAGTGAACCATAAATCAGATTCTATTCCTACAGTGATAGCATGGGGACGTGCATTTGGTGTAGGAATATCATATTCAGTTATTTCACCGGAAACAGTAATGTTTCCAATCTTATTCCCCAATAATTCTACAAACCAAAGTGAATCATCATTTCCTTTTGTAATGCCTACTGGTCCTGCTGCTGGTGTAGGAATCGGGTATTCGGTTATTTCTCCTGTTTCCGTTATTTTACCGATAGCATTGTTTTGGTTTTCAGTGAACCAGAGTGAGTTATCCGAACCTAACGTAATAATAGAAGGGTATGATCCTTTATTAGGCAGTTCGTATTCATGAATCTTCCCCTCCGCTGTCAATTTACCTATACGATTTCCATTCAACTCAGTAAACCAGATATCACCATTTGGACCTTCTGTAATGCCATATGGTGCTGAATTAGGATGCAGCAAAGGATATTCTGTAAATTCGCCTATTGTTGTAAGCTTGCCTATTTTGCCGGCTCCATTTTCAGTAAACCAAATATCCCCTTTTGAAGAGACTGTTATACACATCACTCTGGCATCAGGAGTGGGGACAGTATACTCTTGGATTTGTCCCACTTGATCCAGACAGCTAATCTTGTTGGCTTTATGTTGAGTAAACCATACCTTTCCTTCGTGTGAAACAGCTATCCCGTATGGACCTGAATCAGAGTGTGGAATATTTATTTCATGAAGTTCAAATTTCATATAACCCCTCCATCAAAATTTTTATACAAAAAAGCCTCCTATTCATGTTTTTCAGAGATAGGAGGCGATGCATCTATTGGTACAGAGCTAAATAGACATGTTTCACAGACGCTTTAGTCATTATATTAAAGGCCATTAAACAATATTCCTATCTAATAAAATCAATCAATAAAAAAACCATTAATCGTTCAGTTAATCAGAAAAATAGTCTGAAGCTGAATGAATAAGTTCAGCCATTGATTCTTGGCAAAAGTCAGGATTATTGAACCATTTCTTATTTTGACCCTTCCGTTTTTCGTTAAGCTAAAAGTAAAACGCTAGCTAAATTTTGTCAACGACTATTACCATAATACTTTATTAATGTTTTCGGCACTTATTTCTCACATTATATATCTAAAAAAGGAAATTTTCCTAAGCTGATGTATTTCAATGATTACACATCCACTTCTTATAACACCAAAAAAGGCTGCCTCAGAAAGCATTTCATCTTTCTGAGGCAGCCTTGCCATAGGCCTTATCCCACTTTATTTTCGATAGGCGATCAGTTTTTCATTTAACGTCTTCGTTTGACCGTAGACCTCTTTGTACAGACTGAACAATTCCTTGTACGTCGTAACATGACTGGCATTCGGCACAAACTCTTTCTCCACTTGCAAAAATGCATCCGCACATTCCTTCATGGAATCAAACCACCCGCAGCCAAAGGCCGCAATCATGGCTGCCCCCATTCCCGGTCCCTGCTCACTCGATAGCTTTAAGATCCTGGCGTTGAAAATATCGGCCTGCATTTGAAGCCAATCAGCATTTTTCGTGCCGCCTCCAGTGGAAACAATCGTATCAATCTGCTTGCCGCTTTCACGGAAAATAGCTAATGATTCATTCAAGGAAAAGGTGATCCCTTCCATCACAGCGCGCACAAAGTCTTTTCGTTCATGTGAGCTGTCCATGCCGATAAAGCTTGCCCGAATAGCTGCATCCGCATGTGGTGTTCGCTCTCCAGCCACATATGGAGTAAACAGCAATCCATTTGAACCAGGGGGAACGGTTCCGACCTCACTAATCAGCTCTTCAAAGCTTTCGTCTTTGGCAAACACATTTTTGAACCAGCTCAAGCTGTAGCCGGCTGCAAGGGTCACCCCCATCGTATAATAAGCATTCGGTGCCCCGTGGTTAAAGTAATGGACCTTGCCTTCGAAATCCTTTTCATTGCTGGATTCATAGGAAAGGACAACACCGGAGGTTCCGATGCTGCAAAGAGTCTTCCCATCTTCCAAAATCCCGGAGCCAATTGCGCCGCATGCATTATCTGCCCCGCCGGCAAATACATTCGTGGAAGTAGATAGACCAGTAGCTTCAGCGATTTCTGAAGTAATGTTCCCTACTTTCTCATGGGAATCTACTAATGGCGGGCAAAGTTTTTCATCAATACCCAGCAGCTCACAAATTTCCTTACTCCATACCTTTTCACTGATATCCAGCAATAATGTACCCGCTGCATCGGAGTATTCCATATGGAGCTCCCCTGTAAGCTTGTAACGGAGGTAATCCTTCGGTAAGACAAAGGTTTTCGCCTTTTCAAAGATTTCCGGCTCATGCTCTTTCACCCAAAGCAATTTAGGAAGCGTAAAGCCTTCCAATGCCGGGTTCTTCGTAATCGCAAGCAGTTTCTCTTCGCCAACAACATCGTAGATATGCCGGCACTGGGCAGTCGTTCTTGTATCGTTCCAAAGGATGGCATTGCGCAGGACCTCACCCTGATCATCAAGGAGCACAAGTCCATGCATCTGCCCGGAGAAGCTAATGCCTTCAATCTCCTCTGGATTTCCTTTAAAGTCTTTGAGCAGATCAGACAGTCCTGCAACTGTCTGATCCACCCATTGCTTAGGGTCCTGTTCGCTATAGCCGGTTTTCTCGTGGATGAGAGGATAGTCTTTGGAAACCTCCTGAACCACTTCCCCAGCTTGATTCACCAGCAATATTTTAACTGCACTTGTTCCTAAATCGACGCCAATTACATATTTCATCGCTGCACCTCTTTTATCAGTAAAGCCTTATTCTCCAGCGTAAGCGTTTAGTAAATATTGATTGATAGTTGCTTTGATTTTTTCCAGGCGGCCTGATTGATTCTTAACTTCTGTTAAGCCAAGTGCATGCTCCTCAAGCTTATGAAAGTCTGTTTTCCCTTCCACGATCTCAAGTCCGATTCCTTCTGTGTAGCTCTTATAGCGATTTTCCACTACATCATCCAGGACTTTATCATCAATAAGCTTCTGAGCGACTTTTAAACCTATAGCAAAGCTATCCATTCCGGCGATATGAGCGTGGAACAAGTCATCCGCCTCGAATGAACCCCTTCTCACTTTTGCGTCGAAGTTCAATCCACCGCGGCCCAGTCCGCCATTTTTAAGAATTTCAACCATTGCCAGAGTAGTAGAATATAAGTCAGTCGGGAATTCGTCTGTATCCCAGCCCAGTAATGGATCACCCTGGTTGGCATCAACTGAACCAAGCATGTTATTTACACGTGCATAGCGAAGTTCATGTTCAAATGTATGTCCCGCCAAGGTTGCATGGTTCGCTTCAATATTAAACTTAAAGTAATTTTCCAAACCGTATTTTTGCAGGAATGCAAAGCCTGTCGCAACATCGGAATCATATTGATGTGTCGTTGGCTCTTTTGGTTTTGGTTCAATTAGGAATTGGGCATCAAAGCCGATTTCCTTCGCATAATCGACCGCCATATGAAGGAAACGGCCCAAGTTATCCATTTCCAGCTTCATATCTGTATTAAGCAGGGTTTCGTAGCCTTCCCGGCCGCCCCAGAATACATAGTTTTCCGCACCTAATTCCTTCCCTATTTCCAAGCCTTTTTTCACTTTCGCAGCAGAGTATGCGAAGATATCTGCGCTATTGGATGTAGCAGCGCCATGGACAAAGCGAGGGTGCGTGAAGTTGTTCGCCGTGTTCCAAAGCAATTTTGTTTTGCTGTCTTTCATGTAATCCTTGATCATACTAACGATTGCATCAAGGTTTTGATTCGTTTCTCTTAAAGTGCTTCCTTCTGGAGCGATGTCTGCATCATGAAAGCAGAAGAATGGTACATCAAGCTTCTCAAAGAATTCAAAAGCAGCTTCTACACGCGCTTTTGCCAAATCCATTCCTGTGAATCGATCCCAAGGACGAATCATTGTACCGCTTCCAAATGGATCCGAACCATCCGCTGTGAAGGTGTGCCAGTAAGCTACACCAAAGCGCAGGATTTCCTCCATTGTTTTTCCGCCGATTTCTTCCTTTGGATTGTAAAATTTAAACGCAAATGGGTTTGTTGATTTTGAACCTTCATATTTAATTTTATCGATATGTTGAAAATAAGCCATTGATCGTTCCTCCTAAAATGTTAAAATGAAGTGCTTCTCCGGGCGGATAAGCATAACCCGAGCGGTCCGTTTTTTCCTCAGGAGTCTGGACTCCCTTGCCAAATTTAACAGTATCGTTTATCAAAGCCTAATGAATGTAACAGCTTACATTGTTATTATACCAGCACATAAATAGTTTGTCTATTGGATAAACTAAGTTTTTATGAATAACTGTTAAACAAATCTGGATAGCCGTAAAAGTTTATGATTGTATATAAAGGCAGAAGCTTCTTGAACGTGTTTTTATACATCTTTGTGAAAAACCTGTTTAGCTAATGAAAAATGGATAATAAATTTTATTCGTCCTATACTGCAGCATTCATTATGGCAGCATCCATTGCGGTTCCTCCCCCCTGCGTTTACTTTGATTGCCATTATGCTGGATTTGATGAAAAGAAATATGGAGGAAGCGGCATATCGTACTTCAAGGTCTACTTTAAAAAGAATTCTGGGCTTTGGATTGGTGATCAAGGCGGTTGGACTACTGATTTTTAACGTCCAAGATGGAGGCACACAAGGCAAAAACGGCGTTATTCATCTTATAAAAAAAGCCGTCCGGAATAAATTCCGAAGGGCTTCATATCAAACAAGTTTTCGCGTTTAAGAACTAACTTAATGCTTCAACCAGGCTTTTTCCAAATTCCTTCGCACCGTCTGGTCCATCGCCTGTAATAATATCATCATGTGCTACGACATGTTGCTCAACGTATTCTGCGTTATGAGCTTTTAATTCGTTCTTTTGTACGTCTATAGGGTAGCATGTTGCTTTTCGGCCAGCAAGTAAACCTGTTTTAGCTACAGTTACAGCTCCGGCACAAATTCCTGTTACAAGAACATTTTGTTTATGAGCTTGCTTTAAATAGCTTAGTAACTCTTGATTTCCCCATAAATAATCGTTCGTACCGGATCCTCCAATAATAGAAAGAGCATCATAATCAGTGGCTAAAACGTCAGAGAAGATCACCTCAGCGATTGTCTTGCCTTGATTGTCACCAGTAATTTCACCTGTTTTTGTGCTTGCAATGGTTACTTCTACCCCAGCATTTTCTAATGCCTCTTTAGGCTGAAATAATTCATCTTCATTAAATCTTTCTGGTGGTATAATTAATAAAGCTTTTTTACTCATAAATGTTTGCCTCCTAAAATAGAAAAAATTTATTTAAGAACAATTTCATTCTACCGGCGGTTTTCTGCATTGTGAAGAATGCACTTTTTTGTGCGGAGGTTACCAAATGGTTACTATTAAAAGAAAAGGAGTTAACTCCCTATGTCAGATAAATTAAGAGAAGAAATTAAAGAAAGAATATTAAATCACGATTATCATTGTGAAAAAGAACTTACTTTATCAATTATCAGCGGAAAATGGAAAGTTGTTATTTTGTGGCATTTAGGTGTTGAAGGGCCACATCGCTTTAGCGAACTCCAAAAACTGTTCTCAGGAATATCTCATAAGGTATTAACAAACCAATTACGTGAACTGATAGAAGATGGAATCGTTCATAGAGAAGTGTTTCCGGAAATTCCTCCGAAAGTCGAATATTCAATGACTGAACTGGGGATGACGTTGTTGCCAATTGTTGAGATGATGTATGAATGGGGAAAAAAACGAATAGATCAAATTAAACAAGAAAGTAATTTTTTTTGAAGAAGAAAATAACTAGATTGTTTCCTTAAATAAATTGCTGTGCTGTTATGCCAGGTTTGCTGCAAAATTGTGATCACTGCCCAGCACAATGTTTGTCTACCTGATAAACTAAGTTTATTATAGAAATAGAAATGGTAAAACTAAAGAAAATAGAAAAAGAATGGAGCTTCAAAATGAAAATGACTCAAACGTACAATCAGCATGTTGTCAAAAAAGGCAACAAGTCATTAGTATTACAAACCATTCAGGAATACACCCCTATCTCGAGAGCCGATATTGCCAATAAAACAGGACTGAACAAAGGAACTGTGTCCTCTCAGGTTAGCGAGCTCCTTAAAGAAAATCTGATCCTCGAATCCGGCCCAGGAGTTTCTAGCGGCGGAAGAAGACCTGTCATGCTGCTTTTCAACCATGTGGCTGGATACTCAATCGGGGTTGATATAGGCGTGAACTATATCCTTGGAATCTTAACTGATTTGCAAGGGAATATCGTCAATGAAAAAATGATGAAATTTAATGGTTTATCCTTTGAAGAAATAAAGGATGAATTATATAGCATTGTTGATTCTCTGATTGACGCAATGCCTCAGAGTCCGTACGGATTGGTTGGAATTGGAATCGGCGTTCCGGGTACCGTCAGTACAGATGGAGAAATCCTTCTCGCACCTAATTTAAATTGGAAAAATATCAATCTGAAAAAAACAATGGAAGAAAAATATAACGTTCCCGTTCAAATCGAGAATGAGGCAAATGCGGGTGCCTATGGCGAAAAGAAATTCGGGGCAGGAAAAGATTCAAGCAATATCATTTATGTGAGTGTCGGAATCGGGATTGGTACCGGCCTTATCTTAAACGGTGAGCTTTATAAAGGAAATCACGGTTTTTCCGGTGAGCTTGGCCACATGACCATTGAGGTGGACGGCCCTAAATGCCCATGCGGAAACCAGGGCTGCTGGGAATTGTATGCGTCAGAAAAAGCATTGGCCAGCTCTGCGGCTAAACATGGGATCCAGCCGGAAAACGGCCAGAAGCTTTCTCTTGAAAGTTTGAATGAACTTGCTGAAAACGGGGATGCAAAAGTTATTGAGGTTTTTGAAGAAATTGGAGAGTACTTAGGAACCGGAATCAATAACATCATCAATATCTTTAACCCAGAACAAGTCATAATCGGCAACCGCCTGGCCTCGTCGTCAAAGTGGCTGGAAGAGCCGCTAAGAAAGAAACAAAGCCAAACACTCTTTACTCATCAGAAAGACCTTAGGATCGATTTTTCACAGTTATCCACCCATGCCACAGCATTAGGCGTGGCTGCATATGCATGTGAAAACTTCTTAACCATTGATATCCAGGAAGTGTAAGATACTTTGCTCTGTAGAGCAGTCTATTTTTAGCGGATGCTCTGCAGGGTACATTTTATTATTTGTCTCCGCTTTTTTTGCCTTATTCTCTACCCCCTCCCTTCAATACTTTCACCCCATTTACACTTCAAAACTAATTTTATAATGATTTATCTATAATAAGATAATAGGCGAACTTATTTTGTGTTCTAATATGGTTTTCCATACGATGTGTTTAAAGAGATAAAACAGGTTATATGCATACTTTCTCACCACTTTCACAAAATAATGGCAAAATAAAGAAGAATCTTTCATAAGATGGGGGTTTAGGTATTGGGTATTTTTGGAAACCGAAAGAAACAAACCTTAAACGCTGCGGATGTATCTGCTCTTTGGTTTCAATACATGGGTGATAGCATGGCAATCTGTATTTATAAATATTTTATTCAGATTGTTGAAAACAAAAAGATCCAATCTATTTTAGAATTTTCTTTGCAATTATCAGAAAGCCATATTACTAAAATCACCGAATTTTTAAAAAATGCAGACTTCCAAATTCCAAAAGGCTTCACAGAGAAGGATGTGAACCTTAAAGCCCCGCGTCTATTTTCAGACGACTTTTTACTTTTTTACACCAAAATTATGGCGATGCATGGGTTAACTGCATATGGTCTTGCAATAACAAACTCAGATCGAAAAGACATCCAGGATTATTTCTGTGAATGTTTAGTAACTTCAAAAGAATTATTCCAAAAGTCTGCGGAGTTGGCTAAAAGTCATTCAAAATTCATCAGCATACCTGCAGTTCCATCACCAAATGAGATTGAATTTATAGATAGAACAGGATTCCTTTCGAATTTAATTGGGGACAAAAGGCCACTTAATACTTCTGAAATCAGTAATATATTCTATAATTCAAGAAAGACCGGTTTAGTTCGATCATTGAGTTTAGCTTTTGGTCAGGTAGCGGGGAATGAGGAAGTTCGTAAATTCATGGAAAAGAATGCTAAGTTGGCTGGGAAAGATGCCGACAGCCTGGACGCCATATTACGGCAAGATGATCTGCCCATCCCCGAGAAATGGGATGCGGAAATAACAGATTCCACTGTAAGTCCATTTTCGGATAAATTGATGATGTTTCACGCAGCGTTATTGGTAAATTCCGCTGTTTCTTATTATAGTGCTGCTTTAGGTGCCAGTTTAAGATCGGATATCATTTTAAACTACCAGCAAGTATCACTCCATGCAATACAAGCTGGGAGACTTTGCTATAAAATATTGGTAAAGCACGGATGGATGGAACAGCAGCCGCTGGCGGTTGATCGAAAATCCCTAGCACAGCGTTCGGAGTAATTAGTTTTAGGCATAAGATCAACTAGATACAACATATATTAAGGGCTTTGTATTCCACAAATAAGTTAAAATAACCTATCGAAATGCTCCAAGCACTACGGCTTCGAGCATTTCCCCCCACTCATGCACTTCTCCTGATTTCAGCATTCACCCCTGCAAAAAGCAGGCAGCCATGATTCTAAGATTATTAGTTAAAGCCTGCCTCACTTCGATGCCAAAAAACATGGTTTTGGAATCTATTTTCAAAGTAAGTATCCGCCCGTAAAACGGGCGGTTTTAATTTCGCCCTATAAGGGCACTTTACTGACAATCCCCTAAAGGGGACTCTAAATTGACCGTCAACCGTTCACTCCTGTCACTTATCTTTAAATGGATCGACGTATTCCCTCTTTGTCATATGGTCGCGTAATTTATCCTCAGCTTCCTGCTCGCGGATATATTTTGCTACTGTTTTCTGGTTGAGTCCCACCGTACTCACGTAATATCCCTTAGCCCAAAATGTGCGGCTTCCGTGGTTATACTTTAAATTCGCATGACGAT
>NZ_JAEL01000043.1 GCF_000518885.1 Bacillus sp. J33
CAGCACGTTGGACAAAGCTCATTGGATTAGCACAACAATGGATAGTAGAACAAAGACAAGCCTAACTTTTTGTTTAGCTGAGCCCTTAAGCTAATTCAGCAATCGGCGGAGCGAACTCTTGACAAACCGAACTTGCCAATGGTTTAAAATGGAAACAACCAAGGGCTTATTTGGTATGCCTTCTTTTGTTCCCTTCGCCCTTGTTAAACAATCCTCAAACCATTGGCGTGTTTGTCAAGAGCGATTGCGGCGCATCTCCATCCAGTAAATAGGAGAGAAACTAACCCTTTAGGTAGTTTTCATAAATCTTTTGACACTACCTCCCGTGTTGTATTCACCATTTAATGACAAATACCATGAAAACATTCGTTTTAATTGTCTTAATGAGTCTGCAGTCTTTTCCTATCTATTAAAACCTTATTTTCCAATAATTTGGAAGGGTATTTTTTCCTATGCATAAAATCCCATGCCAGCTCAAAAAACAAGGCAGCCATTCAAGGGCTGCCTTCTATATCCTTTATTTTGTTTTATCAAAAAAACTCATTCTTGGATTCAAATACTGGTTCGGGCTTTTTAATTGAAAACAGTTAGCTTTTTCTAAGAAATCTATTTTTAAATTTTCATCCAGGAACACTTCTTTTGATTTCTCCACATATATGCTTCCTGCACTCGTGCTGATTTCCCGGTCACCTTCATCCAGCTCACCCACAAGCCAGAGAGCCGCTACTCCGCTAACGACACAGCCGCAGCCATCTATATCATATTTCAGCTTTAAAAATCCATCTTTCCCAGCCATCCGCTCGGATAATTTTTCTGCCGCCGTTTCCGTTACTGTAATTTCCATGGTTTAAAACTACCTCCTACTTGCATATGCTGTATTTTAACACAGGTATATTTAACATGCTCCTAAAAGGGTTCTTCCTACCCCTTTTGCAACTCATTTAGAAAGGATGAATATGTATGACGAAGGCTCAGATTAAAGTAATGGATAACGGCTCGCTCCGTGTAACTGGCGATGTGGAATTAATTGATATGGATGGAAATAAATTTGAAACAAAACAAGTTTTTTCCCTTTGCCGCTGCGGAAAATCATCCAAGATTCCATTCTGTGATGGATCCCATAAAGGAACTTTCAAGTCGTGCGTACGTGCCAAGAAGGCCGTGGACGGCGATAAAGAATAATATTTGGAAAACGGGGATGGTTATCCCCGTTTTTTTTCAAAAGATAAAAAAGTATAACTTTGAACTTCGATAACTGTCTAGCTCCGGCACCCTATCGACTCGGCGTGCTTCCCTCACCTCGTCTACGATAAGTCAACATCGAATCGCTATCGCTCTTCGTGTTTCCTATATCTCACTCGGCTCAGTCCACCACGCTCCGTCGATGGGCAAGGGTGCCTCCGCTTTTCTTGTTTTTCACTTTTGCTGGTGTTACTCTCTCTTCCTGCACAATGCCTTGCAGCATCTCCCTGTCCATGTCCGTACTGTCATCTCCAGCTCCTGGCGCAATATTGGCCATTGGCAGCTGCTCGAGCTCTTTTCCTCTCGGCAAGTTAAAACACCTCCTTGCTGTTAAGGTGCTTCTGCCGCCTAAAAACTACCCCTTATAATTGCTTTCTTTATTTTCCAGACATGCCTGTTGGATGTTCCCTATACTTTTACTCATCCGTTAACCGCGCATCAGCGATTGAGTCAAGGGAAATACGGTGAATTTCCCCAAACCGGTCTACTATATGCAGCTTTTGGACAAGCTCATCCCAGTAATGAATATTTCCAATAACCAGTTCGTAGTTTTTGCCGCGGTAATGGGTAAGTGTGACCGATTTTTGAAATTCCATCGCCTCTAAAAGAATCTCGTTCATATACTCCAGTTTTTGCTCATCCAATTCCCGCTTTTGCTCGTGCGTATCTTCCTTTGCCCAATCTCTTAATAGCTTGACATGTTCCGGCAGCATCATGGAGGTCCATTTTATTCTGCCTCGATCGCGAATCATAAGCTGTCCCCCTTTTTCTTTTTAGCTCTGTTAACTTGTCTGCTGATTTCCGCTCCAGGCACTCAAGCTTTCCGCGGGCGTTCCGACACTTCTCGGCGCATCACGCGCCTGCGGGGCCTCCCTTTGATCCCTTCTCCCGCTGGACATTGGAAAAGCATCCTTGAATATACACCTCGTCGTAAAGTTATACGGAGCATTTTCGAGGGGTCAAGCGCCCTCCGCTGCAACCAGCTCAGTTGGTTAACCTTAGTTAGCCCTGAAAAGCACAAACTTTACGAAAACAGCGTAAAATTAACAATCAGCTTTAACATAGCCTACATTTTATGGCCGCCAACCAATGTCGCACGGTGTTTGGCGGTTCCTGCACTTGTATAAGATACAGCTCTTAACAGAGCACCTCCCCCAAACTTGGAGCGGATCCGGTCGACTGTATAGCCGAGCTCCCGTTTTTTCCAGCCATCCAGATCAAACAGGCTGAGCTGCATTTCACAGTCATCCGTAATATTTCCGAGGGAGATAGAGATTTGCCGCACTGTTTTGCCCTCATAATTCTCTTCAAAAAGCTCCAGACAGACGCGATAAATGTCCATCGTGATATTAGTCGGCTGGTCAATCGTCCTTGAACGGTAAAAGCCTCCGCCGAATTCGTCCTGGCTGTATCCGAGGCCAAAGCTGACTGTCCTTCCGGCTTTGCGATGGCTTCGGGCCCTTCTTGCCACTTCCTCACACATCTCAAGGACCACCTGCTTAATCTCCTCTTCTTCCTTGTAGTCCCTCAATAAAATCTGGCTTTTCCCAAAGCTGATCTGCCCTTCCATAATGGGTGCCCCCATTTCCGAAAGATCAATTCCCCATGCATGATGGTAAAGCTGGTTGCCCATAATCCCAAACTTCTTTTCAAGCTTTTCCAAATCATAGCGGGCAAGCTGGCCCACTGTGAAAATCCCCATTCCGTTCAGCGTTTTCTCGACACGCCGGCCAATTCCCCACATTTCCCTCAAAGGAGAGACATTCCACAGCTTTGCCTGCACATCTTCATATGTCCACTCGGCAACTCCCTCTTTTTTCGCCTCAAGATCAAGGCAGAGTTTGGACATAAGCATATTCGGCCCTATTCCAATGGCACATGGAAGCTGGAATTCCCGTTCAATATCATCTTTTATTTTCCAGGCGATTGTCTTGGCATCCCCCCAGAGATGGAGCGCGCCATCTACTTTTATAAAACTTTCATCGACACTGTACGTGTGGATTGCTTCCTTGGGGACATAGCGGTTAAACACCCGGGTGATTTCAGTGGAAATTCTTAAATAGGTGGCCATTTTGGGCTCCGCAATCCTAATGCGAGGATCATCGGGAACCTCAAACAAGCGGGATCCGGTCTTTATTCCGAACTCCTTTTTCATTCGGGGAGAGGCAGCCAAAACAACACTGCCCTTCCGCTCCAGATTTCCGGCAACCACAAGATAGCAATCAAGAGGGTCCAGGCCAAGCATGACAGCAGAACAGCTCGCATAAAAGCTCTTCATATCAATACACAAGATTTTATTATTCGGCATTGTGCTGTAATCAACCATGACTTCCGACATCCTCCTTAGAACAGCGTAAGGCACCCGCTTATCTGCCTATGACCTCAAGCTGAAAGCGCCTGAAGCTAAACCCTTGCCTTTAAAAGGTCATAAATTAGCTCTTGCATTCGGCTTGCTGGGCAACAAAGAACATTTGTTCTATTTATGTATACCCATTATATTAAGCGAATATGCGTTCGGTTTCAATGGAAATTTTACGAGGATTTTCTTAAAACAGGTTCTTTTGCCAGGTGCCGATATTCCCACAAACCTGTATAATCAGCATGAGGTGTAAAGAAAATGAACTAAAAACTAATCTTCAAAATGGTACAGAACTGTTTAAAACAATACAATGAGGACAGCGATTCCATTACATTTGAAAGCAGGGAATTTGCAGAAATCTTAAATAAAATCATAGAAGCCAAAAATAATGATGCTGACAGCGATCTGCATGAGATTGTAAATGATGCGGTGTACGGCTATATCACAGATTCACCGTATTTTTAGAGGGAATTGCAAAAGAAGCCGCCAGGCAATGCTGGCGGCCAATTTCTTTGCTATGTTGAACGCGGGTTGATTTCTGATGAAAAGGCGATCGCTTTCCACGGACTTCGGGGGGAATCCGCTTTACTTAATTATTTCTGATTAAACGCACGTTTTCCAAGTCTTTCAAACAGCCTCGGAAAAAGGGCATAAACGATGCTTCCCGCATTCATCCATCCCGGGAGATTAATTTCCCTGACTGGCTTCAGCATGGCATCGACCACCTTAAGTGCAACATACTCGGGCTTGAGCAAAAATTTGCGCACGTTTTTAACGTAAGTGCCCTTTTCATCGGCAATGTTAAAAAAGTTTGTTTCAATCGGTCCAGGATTGACAGCTGTTACAAACACATTACTGTTAGCCAGTTCCATCCGAAGGCTGTTTGTATAGCCAAGAACAGCATGCTTGGTTGCAGAATATATACTGGATTTTGGTGTAGCAATTTTGCCCGCCTGAGAAGCGATATTGATAATATGGCCGCTCCTCTGCTTCCTCATTACCGGCAGCACCATGCTTGTGCAAGCCATTAATCCGACTACATTTACTTCAAACATTCCCTTTATTTCTTCAATTTTCGCTTCATGCGCCTCCCGGAAAATTCCAAATCCGGCGTTATTAACAAGAATATCGACTTGACCAATACGGGCAAGAATCTCCGAAAAAACAGCAGACACCTCATCAGTATCAGAGACATCAAGCTTATGTACGAAAATATCCACTGAAAAACGGCTTTGCAAATCAGCCTTCAGCGCATTCAATTTTTCAAGATTGCGGGCCAGAAGGACAAGATTCGCCCCTCTCTCAGCGCAAAGGGCAGCCATTTGGGCTCCAATTCCACCAGATGCCCCCGTAATAATCACATTTTTATTTTTCAATCTATCTGTCAAATTAAACCACCTCTTTAGACGCGGAATACAAGAAAGCTTCCTCCTCTTTATTTATATAAATCTCCCCTATTGATTGCAAATAGTCAAGCTGGGCAACTGTTTCAGAAATGGTTAAGGAGAGCTCTTTCTCATACACTTTTGGAAAAAGGCGGCGGCATGCTTCAAAAACTGTTAGCGGCTGGGATTCGAGCCACGCCTTTACTTTCATAGCCCGGTCATGCTGGCGCTTCAGCCTTTCTTCTATTAGATCATTCACTTTGAAAATATCTTTTCCATGGCCTGAGTAGAAAAGGGAAATCGGCAGCTCCTTCAATTTGTTCAGTGACTCATTATACTGCAGCTGGGGCTTCGGCCGTTCATCTTTTCCAGGCAGCGGCGGTTCCAGGATAGGGTTTGGGGAGATATGAGCAAGCAAATGGTCTCCGCCGATGAATACACCGTCCTTTTCCCTAAAAAAACCTATATGGCTCTGGGCATGGCCCGGCGTCTCTATAACGGTCCACTCTCCCAGCCCGTCCGGCTTATCGCCTTCCTTCAATTCCCCATTTAAGGTGCGGCTGCAGGAAAAACGAAGTGTCTTTTTCATTATTTCAATAAAGGATAAATACTTTTCGGGAACTCCAAATTCAATAAAAAGCTTTAAGTAAAATTCATCGTGGTATTTTAAAAAGTCTTCTGTCCGGGAAAGCCACCTTTGGTTAATTGGATGCCCAAGCACCTCCATAGTCTCAGGAAAGCAGTCAAGCAGACCAGCATGATCAGGATGATGATGGGTAAGTACAACCTGTTCAAAATCACCTGGTGTCAGATTCAGCTCCTTAAGCTGGACGTTTAGCGCTTCCCAAGCTTCGTCCGTTTTTGGACCAGCATCCACAAGAGTCAGCTTTTCCCCTTTTACAGCATAAACATTGACATCACCGACAGGAAAAGGTGTCGGGATAACGAGTTTGGCAATTCCATCTTTCCATTCAGCCATTTTACCAGCCCCCTAAAAACGCTATATTTAAATAAAGTAAAGCTGCTATATATATATTTCCGCAGGCAATACAGGTGATGCGAGCCAAAGTGTCCTTTACATGCAGGAGTTTTATTCAGCCTTTTAAAATAAGGCATCCATCCAGCACACAAATGGCTGAAATTCAGGTAACATGATTTAGAAATTTTCATATATAAAATTAAGTGTACCGTTCTTTTCTTCAATTGTCATTATTTTCACATAATTTTTTCTTAATCCTAATAAAAAATAAGCGAAATTCAACTTGACAAACAGGCTTGTCATCTTGCATAATCACAATTAAAATTTGATTTCACAGAACAAAGCTGCACTCTAGTGCAGCAGGAAAAAATAGCTATGATTAAGATTAGTAAATGGGAAACGGCGAAAGAGAGTGAAGCTCAGCGGCTGAGAGGCTTCATCGTCCACTTGACCATTGAACCTGCCTTATGAGCTGTTAGGAAAACCTAAACGCCCCCCGGCGTTATCGGGATCGAGATGCCTTTTCTAAAGGTGCAAATGCAGCTGCGGCTATTCGAACGCAGCACATCTGCTTACTCCAGGAAAGGCAATGAAGGTGGTACCGCGGAAGCAAAGTCTTTTCGTCCTTTATTGGATGGAAGGGCTTTTTTATTTTGGCTATGTTAAAGCACATTGTAATTTTGGCACACTGTTGAATGGAGCGGCAGGCGCTAATTTCCGCGAAAACGCATTCGCATTTATTTTCTTACGACAAGGTGTTTACCCGCGGATGCTGATTCAACGTCCTAAGGGAGAAGCGCATCAAAGGGAGACCCCACAGGCGCGTGATTCGCCGGGGAGTGTCGGACCAGCCGCGAAAAGCTTGAGTGCCTCGTGCTGAAATCAACAGACAAGTTTGCCAATGCTTTTATTTCATTAGCCGGCCGTCCTAAGGAGCAATTATGTTATAAGGAGGAATATCATATGAAAAAATTAGCTGTTGTTGGAGCAGGGTCCATGGCAGAAGCATTAATATCAGGGATAATAGAAAACCGGCTTATCACCGGGGAAAACATTTGGGTAACAAATAAATGCAATAAGGAAAAACTGCAATCCATGCAGAAGGCTTATGGCGTACAAGTCACTTATAACCTCAGTGAACTATTCAAAGGGGCTGACGCTGTTATTTTAGCCATGAAGCCAAAGGACGCAGCTGATGCCATCACTCTCATTAGGCCTTATTTAAAAACGAATATGCTCGTTATTTCCGTATTGGCCGGCGTTTCCATTGAAAGTATCGAATTATTGGCAGAAAGAAAGCTTCCAGTTGTCAGAGCCATGCCAAATACCTCTGCAGCAGTCGGCAAATCAGCCAGTGCCCTATCAGTCAATGAAAGAGTGACAAAGAATCAAATGAAGCTTGTAAAAGATATGTTTGAAACAGTTGGAATGGCTGCGTTTGTAGAGGAAGCACAGCTGGATGCGGTAACAGGGCTGTCCGGAAGCGGCCCAGCGTATATTTACTATCTTGCGGAAGCGATGGAGAAAAGCGCTGAAGAAATCGGCCTCGAAAAGGAAATGGCCAAAGAATTCATCATTCAAACGCTGATTGGGGCAGCCGAGATGCTCGCAAGATCAGCCAAAGAGCCTCAGCAGCTTAGAAAAGAAGTAACAAGCCCTGGCGGAACAACAGAAGCAGGTGTAAAAGTGCTTGAGGAGAATGGTGTCCAAAAGGCTTTTATTGAATGCATCAAGGAAGCAACAGCCCAATCCAAACGCCTTGGCCACACCTTCACCAGCACTGTTAAAGCCTAACCATATCAGAACTTCCTGAAATTAACTGAAAGTCTCCCGCTTTGCTTAGAACAAACTAAAAGAAAAGAGGAAGTGCTTTTATGTTAGCTCTATTACTAAGCCTTAGCTTAATTGTCTGGGCAGCTGTTTTCATTGATGCTTCTTTTGGTTTTAAGCGGCTCGACCGCCTTGAGGATTCCGGAAGCATAAGCGATGGGCCCCTCCTTACTGTAGTAGCAGCGGCCAGAAATGAAGAGGCACACTTGGAAGAAAGCTTAAAGAGCCAGCTGAATCAAAGCTATAAAAGCATTGAATGGATCCTGGTCAATGACCGTTCAACCGACAGGACCGGAAAAATTATGGATGCCATCCAGGAGTCTGATCCAAGAGTCAGAACAATCCATATTAAATCTCTTCCCGATGGATGGCTTGGTAAAAATCACGCTCTTTATAAGGGATATCAGGAATCATCAGGAGAATTGATTTTGTTTACTGATGCGGACGTTTTATTTAAAAAAGATGCATTCGGAAAGGCCATAAAATATTTTAACCAGCACAGTCTGGACCATTTGACTGCAGCTCCCCATTTAAACGGAAAAAACTTCTGGCTGAAGGCGTTCATTGCTTTTTTTCTTTTCGGTTTTTCCTATTATAAACGCCCCTGGCTGGCAAACAGCCCCCGTTCAAGAACCGGCATGGGCATTGGGGCTTTCAATCTGGTATCCAAACAGTCCTATGAAAGGCTTGGCACACATGAAGCAATTAAAATGCGCCCGGATGATGATTTAATGCTTGGGATGAAAATGAAACAAAATGGCTTCAGGCAAAGGTTTGTAACAGCTATAAATCTAATTGAAGTAGAATGGTATGGAAGCTTAAAAGAAGCCTTTAAGGGATTGGAGAAAAATACTTTCGCGGGTCTCCATTACCGAATCAGTATGGTGCTTTTTGCTATTGCTGGCACATTTATTTCACAAGTTTTGCCCTTCATCACGATTTTCTCATCGGAGAGGAGCATTTTCATCCTAAGCCTTGCAAATATTTTATTACTGGCCAGCGTTTACATTCTCATTACCAAAAGAATGTCCGCTTTCTCTTCTCTCCTGTTTCTTGTATTTCCAATAACAGCTCTCCTTTTTATTTATTCCATTATCCGTGCCGCCATCTTGACATTTTTGCAGGGCGGCATTGTATGGAGAGGCACTTTATATAAATTAAGCGAATTAAGGGGCAAGCACTGAGAATTCAAAAACACATCCCAAAGTGCTTGTTCTTTTTCATTTGATTTAACGCCTGCTATACTTATTATTTAGGATAGCGAAAAAAGGAGGCATTAGAATGGAAACAAAACTTTTCTCCCCTTTTACCATAAAAGGGGTCACTTTAAAAAACAGAATTGTCATGGCACCGATGTGCATGTACTCAAGCCATAATGAAGATGGCATGGTCCAAAACTGGCACAGGACACACTACACGAGCCGAGCTGTCGGCCAAGTAGGCTTAATTTTCCTCGAAGCGACTGCCGTAACACCACAGGGCCGTATATCCCCTCAGGATCTGGGAATATGGAGCGATGATCATATCGCAGGGCTAAAGGAACTGACTGATTTAATGAAAGAACACGGTGCTGCAGCAGGAATCCAGCTTGCACACGCCGGCAGAAAAGCTACAGTTGAAGGGGAAATTCTTGCCCCATCCGCCATCGCTTTCAATGAAAAAATGAAAACGCCAAAAGAAATGACAAAAGAAGAAATTGCTGAAACCGTTGAAGCTTTCAAACAAGGTGCCGAAAGGGCGAAAAAAGCCGGCTTTGATGTAATTGAAATTCATGCAGCACACGGCTATTTAATCAATGAGTTCCTCTCACCTCTAAGCAATAAACGCACGGATGAATATGGAGGATCAGCAGAAAACCGTTATCGGTTCCTGCGCGAAGTCCTTGAAGCAGTTAAATCCGTATGGGACGGCCCTTTATTTGTAAGAGTTTCCGCACACGATTATCATGAAGAAGGTTTAACTGCAAAGCAATATGCTGAAATGGGCAAATGGATGAAGGATCAGGGTGTAGATCTTATTGACGTTAGCTCAGGTGCTGTGGTACCAGCAAGAATACATAGCTACCCAGGCTACCAGGTCAAATTCTCCGAAACCATTAAGGAAGGTGCAAATATTCAGACTGGCGCTGTCGGCTTAATTACATCCGGCTTGCAGGCTGAAGAAATACTGCAAAACGGACGTGCGGACTTAATTTTCATTGCCCGGGAATTGCTGCGTGATCCTTATTGGCCCCGTACAGCAGCAAAGGAGCTCGGCGTTTCCATTGAACCGCCTGAGCAATATGAGCGCGGATGGATGTAATGAGAGTCCTGACAAAGGCTGTCATTAATTGATTAGAACAGAAAACAATGCATAAAAAAGGGATGGTTTTGGCAACCATCCCTTTTCCTATTAAAATAGCTGGAGAGAATCAAGAAATACGATGATAATCACTAAAGGCACAACATAGCGAAGAAGGAAGTGCCAAGCGGAAAAGATGCCGTTAAGCGATTTCGAACCCTTGATTAATTCATTTTTAAGCAGATCTTTCCTCATTTTATATGAAACGAAAATGGAGATAAGCAAAGCTCCGACTGGCATCAGAATATTGCTCACGAGAAAATCTGCACTGTCAAAAATGGTTTTTCCGAATATCAGGATGCCTGATAGGCTGCTGAATGATAGTGCTGATGGAATCCCGACGATAAAGATTGCCAACCCAGTAAGCCATGCTGCACGGGTTCTGCCTTTTCCCTCTTTACGCGTTAAGGCTGCCACGACAATTTCCAGCATGGAAAAAGCCGAGGTGAGGGTTGCGAATAGGAATAATGCAAGGAATAAAAGCAAAAACACTTTTCCAAACAGAATCTGATCAAAAACAGATGGCAAAACAATAAACAATAAACCAGGTCCTGCCGCAGGTTCAAACCCCAGAGAGAAAACTGCCGGGAAAATTGCCAGGCCGGCCAGAATTGAAATAAACAAGTTCATGCCGACAACAGAAAAAGCAGGCTGCAGGAGGCTTTCTTTTTTAGATAAATATGAACTGTACGTCACCATAACGGAAACCCCGACACTCAGCGAGAAGAAAGATTGTCCCATGGCATAAAGAACCGTTTCAGAAGTTAAACTTGAAAAATCAGGCTTCAAAAAGAAAGATACACCATTCATTGCATTCTCAAGTGTTAAAGAACGGGCGATTAAAACAATAAATAAAAGAAACAGCGCAGGCATCAGAATTTTGCTGACCTGCTCAATTCCCTTTTGAATTCCTTTAGCCACAACTAAAATCGTAATGAAAAGAAAAATCCCTTGTGCTGCTACAACAGATACAGATTCTGACACCGAGCTGCCAAATAGAGCTTCATAATCTCCTGCAGCATCCAGAGAGCCTGTAACCCCGTATACAAGATATTTAAGAATCCATCCGCCTATTACACTATAAAAGGATAAAAGCAGAAAACAGGTGAACACACCCAAATACCCAATCCAATGCCATTTAGATCCCGGAGCAATGTCCTTGTATGCTGAGATTGCTTCTTTCCCGGTGCTGCGCCCAATGACAAACTCCCCAAGCAAAAGCGGAAAGCCTATTAAGAGGGAAAATAAAAGAAATAATAACATAAATGCACCGCCGCCGCTTGTTCCTGCAACATACGGAAGCTTCCAGATTGCCCCCAGTCCGATTGCCGAACCGGCCGATGCTAAAATAAAACCAATCTTCGATGACCATTGTTCATTTTGCTGCATGCTTGTACCTCCACAATTTTTTTCTAAATAGAATAGAAACCGGCCGGATTTCCATTTTTAATCTTCACCCAAGCTTTATCCGAATAAACAAAAAAGCCACATTTCTTCAAAAGGGACGCAAATAAGATTTACGCGGTACCACCCTTTTTGAAAGCATGTGACTTTCCACTCGAAATATAACGGATTAACCGTCTTTTCTGCTGAAATGCAGAAAAGATAAGCTCCAAGGTGAAATTCATCTTATCTATGTGCCAGTTTCCACCAAACACCGGCTCTCTATAAACAGGGAAATAAGACTTAATAAATACTCTTCATAGCTTTTTAAATATAATGTTTTAAGTATTAAGTGTGATTATAGTATGGTTAAAGCAAACCGTCAATGGCAAATTTGAAAAATTCAATTTTTCCAGACATTACTTTTCGTTCCAAATCCGCCTCCAGTCGACACTCTCATTGTTCACTTTAATCTCATAAACATCCGGATTGCTCATCTTCATCAGGTTGTCAAAACCCACTTTTTCATCGAAATTGCGTAGCAGCAGGGTTGATAAATTCCCATGGCTGACCAGCACAATATGGTCTTCATCAGAAGCAACCAGCTCCTTCAGCAGGGAAGCAGCCCGCTCCATGCCGGACGAGTGGGATTCTCCCCCTTCAAATACAAGGTCAAAATCCGAAAAGCTTTGCTCCAGCTTCTCCTGCCAATCATCAAAAAGAATAGAACTTAACACTCTTTCTCCCAAGCGAGTTTCCTCAATAATGTCCAGATTTCTGGATTCTGCAAGCGGCCGGATTGTTTCAATGGCACGCACAAAAGGGCTCGAGTATATACGATTAACTTCTTTACCTTTAAAGAAGTCAATCAGCTTCAGCGCCTGCTCTCTTCCGCTGGCCGTCAATTTTGCAGAGAATGGCTGTCCTTCCGCTTTTGCATGACGTACAATATAGAGGGTTTTCATTTTAATCCACCTTCCCTTTAACGAGCGGTATATGGATCTCCTTGAAATCCTCCGCTATTTCCGTATTTGGAAAAACCGTTTGTGATTCCTTAACAAGCTTTTCCCAATCCAATCGTTCATACCTTGAACTAATATGATTAAGGCAAAGCTTTTTGACATTTGCTTTTTGTGCGACTTTAGCCGCCTGAATGGTTGTCGAGTGAAAATAATCGTACGCAAGCTGTTCTTCTCCTTTTGAGAAAGTTGCTTCATGAATAAGCAAATCAGCATCAGCAGCCAATTCAACTGCAGCATCACAAATACGAGTATCGCCAAGCACTGTGATGATCCTCCCCTTTTGGGCAGGTCCCAGGAAGTCACTCGCCTCTATAAGTCGCCCATCTTCAAGCTCTATATTTTCGCCATTCTTGATTTTTTTATAATGAGGACCCGGTGATACACCTGCTTCGGCAAGCTTATCAGCCAGCAGGGTACCCGGACGGTCCTTTTCTGTAATCCTGTACCCATAAGAAGGAATTCCATGCTGAAGCAAGCGGGCTTCCACCAAAAAATCTTTATCTTCAAATATAACGCCATCACTGATTTCGTTGATTTTCAAAGGGTATTTAAGATATGTACCGCTGACAGAAAGCGAGACTTGAACATATTCTTTAAGCCCTTTTGGACCGTAAAGAATCACTTCTGTATCACCGCCCTGGAAAGAACGGCTGGATAATAAGCCGGGCAGTCCATAAATATGGTCTCCATGAAGATGTGTGATAAAGATTTTTTCAATCCTTCGCGGTTTAATGCTGGTATGTAAAATTTGATGCTGTGTTGCCTCTCCACAGTCAAAAAGCCAGATGCTTCCTCTTTCTTCAAGAAGTTTTAAAGCCATGGACGAAACATTGCGGAGCTTTGCAGGTATTCCCGCCCCTGTTCCCAAGAAAAAAACATCCATTTATAAAATGCCCCTTTCAGGCAGAGCAAGCACTGAGTGCCAGGAGTCTGCCACTGATCAACCCATGCTCGGGTAACTGCCTAAATAAAAGTAGTTTGAAACTGCCAGCAGCCAAAATCGCACACTGTCTGGTTTAGTCAGGAATACTATCACTATACCACAGAGACCGCGAATTCTCTTTTAATCAATTTGATTTTGTGCCATTTCATTGGATAGTTACGCTCCTTTAGACGGACACTATCTGTAGAGTGCATACATAATGTTTGCGAAAACTGCTTTAAACAGATAAAATTTTATATTTGTACAGGCCTTTTTTAGCAGTGCAACATACCAGCATATCTGAACTGCGGGTGGACGCATGGAAGTCCAGCCTTACATACAGAATTTTTGTCGAAGAGAGGTTCATGAATCGTGACACTAAACGAAAAACCGACCGCATTAATTATGATATTTGGAGCAACGGGTGATCTGGCAAATAGAAAATTATTTCCGTCACTTTACCGTTTGTACAGGAAAGGTAAGCTATCCGAACGCTTTGCGGTAATTGGGATTGCCAGAAGGCCGCTTTCAAATGATGAGTTTCAGGCGAATGTAAAAACTTCTGTAGAATCTGCGATAAAAGACAGCAAAGAACTTGAGGATTTTGTTTCCCATTTCTACTACCATTCGCATGATGTAACAGATTCAAGCTCATACTTGTCTCTTAAAACTATGGCAGAGGAACTGGATACACATTATTCGCTTAAAGGGAATCGAATTTTTTACCTGGCAATGGCACCTGAATTTTTCGGTACAATTGCGGAGCACTTAAAGGCTGATGGCCTGACTGATGTTGATGGCTTTAAGCGCCTTGTAATCGAAAAGCCATTCGGCCATGATCTTGAATCAGCCAAACAGCTCAACAAACAAATCAGAAAAGCCTTCTCCGAAAATGAAATTTACCGAATTGACCATTATTTAGGGAAGGAAATGGTGCAGAATATTGAGGTTATCCGTTTTGCCAATGCAATTTTCGAGCCTTTATGGAACAACCGCTATATCTCCAATATACAGGTTACATCCAGCGAGGTTCTTGGTGTAGAGGAACGCGGACGTTATTATGAAAAAAGCGGTGCCCTTCGCGATATGGTCCAAAACCATATGCTGCAAATGGTCGCTTTGCTTGCAATGGAACCTCCCATCCGCCTTACAACAGATGAAATCAGATCTGAAAAAGTAAAAGTTTTAAGAGCCATGCGCCCTCTTGAAGGTGAACAGGTTAAAGAATATTTTGTTCGCGGGCAATATGGCAAAGGATTCATGGATGGAAAAGAAGTCCCTGCCTATCGCGAAGAGACTATGGTGGATCCAGAGTCCAATACGGAAACATTTGTGGCAGGCAAACTGATGATTGATAACTTCCGTTGGGCAGGGGTGCCAATCTATATCCGAACAGGTAAAAGAATGGCTGCTAAATCAACAAAGATTGTCATCCAGTTTAAAGATATACCGATGAATTTATACTATCAGACTGAGCAAACGTTAAATCCGAACCTGCTTGTCATCCATATTCAGCCTGAAGAAGGCATCACCCTTTATTTAAATGCCCAAAAATCAGGACAAAACATGGAAGCTACACCCGTTAAGTTAAACTTTGCCAACAAGGGCATCGACGGAATGAACACTCCTGAAGCATATGAACGGCTTTTATATGACTGCATGCGCGGAGACGCTACAAACTTCACGCATTGGGATGAAGTTGCCCTTTCATGGAGCTTTGTTGATAAAATTTCGGATGTATGGGAAAACACAAAAGAAGAAGGCTTCCCAAACTACGAATCCGGCTCAATGGGGCCAAAAGAAGCAGACCAGCTGCTTGAAAAAGACGGCTTTTTCTGGTGGCCTGTTACGGACCTTGATGTTGAAGAGTGTTAAATGAAATCGAAAACCCCTGCAGCTGCAGGGGTTTTTGTTTGGGAAAGCCTCAAAGTATAAAAATTCTGCTGGCAATTTTGCCTGCATTTATAATAACATTCCACTATGAATTAATAATCTACCTTATGCATCACTTTCCACCTTTTTTTCACTACTTTTAAAATTTATGTATCATTTCCCGATTTTTATGTGCTATTTCCCAAGTTTTTTGCTTCACTTTTTCAAAATATGCGCAACTCCTTAATATAATAGGCTTTTCCTCTAAAAAGAAAAACAGCGCCCAAAGGACGCTGTTTATTTTTTTACTCCATCCAATTTGTATGGAAAATGCCTTCTTTGTCTACTCGCTGATAGGTGTGTGCACCGAAGTAGTCACGCTGAGCCTGAAGAAGGTTAGCAGGCAATGTTTCAGTGCGGTAGCTGTCATAGTAGGACAGTGCAGCTGAGAAACATGGTACAGGGATACCGTTCTTCACAGCCACACTGATGATTTCACGGGTTGCATCCTGGTAGCTTTCTACAATTTCCTTGAAATAAGGATCAAGAAGCAGGTTCTTTAAGCCAGGCTCACGGTCATATGCTTCCTTGATTTTTTGGAGGAATTGGGCACGGATGATGCAGCCTCCGCGGAAGATCATTGCGATATCGCCGTATTTCAAATCCCATCCGTATTCTTCAGATGCTGCTCTCATTTGTGCGAATCCTTGTGCATATGAGCAGATTTTACTCATATAAAGAGCTTTGCGGACACTTTCAATAAATGCTTTTTTATCGCCTGTAAATTCTGCTGTAGCAGGACCGCGAAGAACTTTGCTTGCTTGGACGCGTTCCTCTTTCATTGCGGAAATGAAGCGTGCAAATACTGACTCTGTAATGATCGGGAGCGGAACGCCAAGGTCAAGCGCGCTTTGGCTAGTCCACTTTCCAGTGCCTTTTTGGCCAGCTGTATCAAGAATGACATCTACAAGCGGCTTCCCTGTTTCATCGTCTTTTTTCGTGAAAATGTCTGCAGTAATTTCAATTAAATAGCTGTCAAGCTCACCTTTATTCCAATCTGCAAATACTTCATGAAGCTCTTCAGCAGTCAAGCCAAGCACATGCTTTAAAAGGAAATAGGACTCTGAAATCAGCTGCATATCACCGTATTCGATTCCGTTATGGACCATTTTTACATAATGTCCGGCTCCATCAGGGCCAATATAGGTAGTACAAGCCTCACCATCGACTTTTGCTGCAATATCTTTAAAGATAGGGGCAACAAGCTCATACGCTTCCTTTTGTCCGCCAGGCATGATGGAAGGACCCTTTAGAGCGCCCTCTTCTCCGCCTGAAACTCCTGTTCCGATGAAATGGATGCCAAGCTCGCTTAATTCCTTGTTGCGGCGCTGTGTATCCACAAAGAACGTATTTCCTCCATCAATAAGAATGTCACCCTTATCTAATAATGGCTTAAGCTGTTCAATCGTAGCATCTGTTGGTCCGCCAGCTTTAACCATGAGCATAATTTTGCGAGGCTTTTCCAAAGAGTCAACAAACTCTTCAATCGTATATGTACCATTAAAATTTCTGCCTTCTACCTCTTTTAGCATTTCATCTGTTTTTTCGCGTGAACGGTTATAAACAGATACAGAGTATCCTCTGCTTTCAATATTCATGGCAAGATTTTTGCCCATTACCGCTAAACCGATAACACCAAACTGTGATTTAGTCATTTTCTATAACTTCCCTTCTAACCTTTATGCTGCGTATTGTTCAAAAGAAGGACTTTTTTGAACAAACCCTCCAAAAAAGAATCCACTATACTTTAGCAAGATTCCTGTCCTTATTCAACTTTCCTGTCTTAGTTTTGCATAATATCTTCTGAAAAAATCATAATTTATCATCTTTTTCATCTTGTGTTTTTTTCATTGTTGGCCTATTATGCAAAAAGTCTTTATTAAAGCTGGTGTCTGTACCGATTTTAGGTCCTGTGATTTTCATTTCCGAAAGAGATCCGGCATGGTCAATGATTTTAGAACCATATTTTTTTCGCAAAATGTCCATTGTTTGAAAAAGCGGTTCCTTTTTGGCATCTTTTTCATAGCTGAACAGGTCAAGCTGTTTAACGGCCAGCTGCGGCTCAACGAGGTCTGTCCCTGTTATGCCCAGCAGCCTTACTGCATTTCCGTTCCAATGCTTTATAAATAGCTCCTTTGCCATTTTATAAATCTCTTCATCCTGCTGAATGGGATTTTTCAGCTTTCGGCTTCTTGTAATGGTTTTTCGGTCCTTATATCTGATTGTAATCCCCAGTGATGTTGCCAGCACCTTTTTTCTCTTCAGTCTTGATGAAACTTGTCCTGCCAATTTTTCAAAAACCTGCAGCAGCTCCCTCTGGTTTGCAACATCTCTTGGCAATGTGGTTGAATTGCCTACACTTTTGAATTCGGCTGCAGACTCAGGGTCGACTTTTCGATTATCATTGCCATTCGCTTTTTGCTTTAAGCGGGATCCGTTAATTCCAAGAACGGCTTTTAATTGTATTTCATCTGCTTTTGCTAATTCACCAATGGTAGTAATTTTGAGATTCCGCAGCTTCTCTCCGGTTTTCCTGCCGACTCCGTGCATTTCTTCTACTTGCATCGGCCAAAGAACATGGGGAACATCCCTTTTTCTCAAAACAGTTATCCCCATTGGCTTTTTCATGTCAGAAGCCATTTTGGCCAAAAATTTATTGGGTGCAACACCAATGCTGCAGGGCAAATCAAGCTGCTGGAAGATCTGCTTTTGAATAGTCCCAGCTATTTCTAAAGGGCTCCCGAACTCATAGCTGTCTGTAATGTCCACATATCCCTCATCAATCGATACCGGCTCAACAAGAGCTGAATATTCACGCAAAATATCAAACATTCCCATAGAAGCCGCACGGTATCTCTCAAAGTTTGGCTTCATAATGATTAACTGGGGGCAAAGCTTTTTGGCTTCCCACAGCGGCATAGTAGTTTTTACGCCATAGCTTCTGGCCTCATAGCTGCATGTGACAATAATTCCCCGCCGCTCCTCGGGATTGCCAGCGATTGCCAGAGGTTTTCCCTTGAGTGATGGATCATAAGCCATCTCAACCGAAGCATAAAAACTATTCATATCAACATGGAGAATGACTCTCCCTTTTTTGGGATACATATGTTTCATGCCGGCACTTCCCTGTGAAAAAATATAATACTTTATTATGGGCTCTGTTAAAATGAGTGTTGTTTTCTGCAGATACTCGGCGAACTGCGGGGTCTCCATTGGGTTCGCTTTTCCCGAAGGATTTTAGAATAAGCTTCCCCGAGTTTACACGTACGAAAGAAATGCGAATCCATTTTCGAGGATCTCGTGCCTCCATTCCAATCAACAAGGATCAATCTTTAGCTTTTCACACAGCCTTATTTTAACAGAATTGCCGCGCCTCTTTCACGCAACGGCTTTTTTGAAAAGAAAAAACAGAGGATCTTAGATTCCCTGCTTTTTTAGGCTTAGCTATACGGTTGTTTGCTGGGATTTCATAAAATCCTTGATTTCCCGAATTCCTTCTAATGATTCAACCAAACTGGAAGGGTCGATCAATGTGATCAGCCTCGTATCCAGATTGGCCACCCCAGTGAAATAGCTTGTCTTCTGGTAAGCTAGCAAACCAGGCTGTTTTAGATTTTCTGATGGTATATCCAGAATCTCCCTCGCTTCATTTACAAGAATCCCAAATGACAGCTCATCGGTTTGAAGCACGATCATTCTCGATGTTTCATTTTCTTTGAGTGAGCGGCCGTATAAAATGTTCTCAAAATCAACAACTGGAATAAGATCATCCCTAACTTTAGCCATTCCTTTTACATAATTCGGCAAATGCGGAATAGATGTAATGCCTTCCACTTTTTCAATTGAGATGACAAAAGGAATTGGAATGGCATATTCCTCTTTCCCTGTCCGGAAAACGACAACTTTATTAATTTCAGTCATTCCATACCCTCCTCTGACAACACATATGTATATAACTAATATATCACAGCCATTATTTTCTAACTAGTCCAAATGAACCATGTCTGCAGATTGTGTGAAACACATAAAAAGAGAACCGCTATGGGTTCCCTTTTCAAACATTAAGCTGACACTTCTTCGATAATGGCAATGACCATTTCAGCCAGCTTATTCAGCTCTTCTATTGGCATGCGCTCATTTGTTGTATGAATTTCTTCATACCCTACAGCAAGATTGACCGTCGGGATGCCAAAGCCTGCGATAACGTTGGCATCACTGCCGCCGCCGCTATGAAGCAGCTCAGAAGTGCGGCCTATCTTTGCGGCTGCTTTACGTGCTATCTCAACTACATGGTCGCCCTCGCCAAATTTAAAGCCAGGATACATAACCTGAACATCAACTTCAGCTCTTCCGCCCATTTCTTCCGCAGCACTTTCGAATGCTTCTTTCATCTTGGCTACCTGCTGTTCCATTTTTTCCGGAATTAAGGAACGTGCTTCAGCAAGAATATCAACGTGGTCGCAAACGATATTCGTCTGGTGTCCGCCTTCAAAGCGTCCAATATTGGCTGTTGTCTCTTCGTCAATGCGCCCTAAAGGCATTCGGGAAATGGCTTTAGCTGCCATAGTAATTGCTGAAATGCCTTTTTCAGGCGCAACCCCTGCATGTGCCGTTTTCCCAAGGATTTCTGCCTTTACCTTAGCTTGCGTTGGGGCTGCAACAATGATGTTTCCAACTTTTCCGTCACTGTCCAATGCGTAGCCGTATTTTGCCTTCACAAGAGATGGATCAAGCGCTTTTGCTCCTACAAGGCCGGACTCCTCGCCGACTGTAATAATGAACTGGATTGTTCCATGGCCGATGCTCTGCTCTTTTAATACTTTGACAATTTCAAGCATTACCGCAAGGCCAGCCTTGTCGTCTGCTCCCAAAATGGTTGTTCCATCCGTAATTACATATCCATCCTTGATGGAAGGCTTAATGCCTTTTCCTGGGACCACTGTATCCATGTGAGAGGTGAAATAAATAATATCAACGCCTTCTTTTGTTCCCTGAAGGGTGCAAATCAGGTTGCCGGCACCATGTCCTGTATGGGCAGTTGTATCATCTTCGTAAACCTCAACGCCAAGATCCCTGAATTTTTTCTTTAAAACTTTCGCGATTTGAGCTTCATGTTTGGTTTCTGAGTCAATTTGCACGAGTTCCAAAAATTCGTTTAACAAACGTTCTTCATTAATCATTTATGTACAAACCTCCAAATTAAATGCTTACTAGGCAAGTATAACTCCAATATTTATGCACAGCAAATTAGGAATACCCCTATAAAGGGATATTTCCATGCTTTTTATTAGGCCTTGTTTCTTTTTTATTTCGCAGCATATCAAGAGCCTGAATTAATTTGATTCTGGTTTCACGCGGATCTATTACATCATCGACCATGCCTCTGCTTGCTGCAACATATGGATTTGCAAACTTTTCCCTGTATTCTTCTATTTTTTGTGCCCTTGTAGCTTCAGGATCATCACTATTTTGAATTTCCCTTGCGAAAATAATGTTGGCTGCACCCTGAGGACCCATTACGGCAACCTCTGCATTCGGCCATGCAAACACAAGATCTGCACCAATTGATTTACTGTTCAAGGCAACATATGCTCCGCCAAATGCCTTTCTTAAAATAACAGTAAGTTTTGGGACAGTTGCTTCTGAGTAGGCATAAAGAATTTTTGCGCCATGTCGGATAATGCCGCCATGCTCCTGCTTAACGCCTGGGAAAAAGCCCGTAACATCCTCAAAGGTAATAAGAGGAATATTAAAAGAATCACAGAACCGGATAAATCTTGAGGCCTTATCGGAGGAATCTATATCAAGGCCACCTGCCATTACTTTCGGCTGATTGCAGACAAGTCCCACTGTTTCGCCCTTGATTCTCGCTAATCCCACGACAATATTTTTAGCAAAATCCTGCTGGACCTCCATGAACGTATCCGCATCGACAACCTGCTCAATCACCTTTCTTACATCATAGGGGCGAAGGGCATCGAAAGGAATTACATCCGTTAAATCCGGGCGGTAATCATCGTCTTCATCTCTTTTTGCCACTGGCGGCTTTTCCTCATTATTTTGCGGCAAGTAGCTTAATAGCCTGCGGACCTGCTCAATGACTTCTTCTTCAGACTCTCCCCTAAAGTGCGCATTTCCGCTAATGGTATTATGCACCTTGGCTCCTCCGAGATCCTCAGGCGAGATTTTTTCCCCTGTTACCGTTTCAATGACCTTAGGGCCAGTGATAAACATCTGGCTTGTCTTTTCCACCATGAATACGAAATCTGTAATGGCAGGAGAGTATACTGCCCCTCCGGCACAAGGACCCATGATGACAGAAATTTGCGGAATCACTCCCGAGTAAATGGAATTCCGGTAGAAGATATGGCCATACCCGTCTAATGAAACTACACCTTCCTGGATTCTCGCTCCACCGGAATCATTCAATCCTACAAATGGCGCTCCATTCTCAGCAGCCAGATCCATAACATTTGCTATCTTCTTGGCATGCATTTCCCCAAGTGCCCCTCCAAAAACAGTAAAATCCTGAGAGAATAAGAAGATTGGCCTTCCATTTACTTTTCCATAACCAGTTACCACACCGTCGCCTGGGCCTTTCTGATTTTCAAGCCCAAAATCTGTACTGCGGTGTTCTATAAAAGGATTCAGCTCAACGAATGTTCCAGGATCGACTAGCAAATCAATCCTTTCACGGGCAGTAAGTTTCCCTTTTTCATGCTGTTTTTGAATACGTTCATCTCCGCCGCCCAGCTCAACTTCCCTGCGGCGATCGTATAACTCATTAATTTTTTCATAAATGTCTGCCATGCTTATTTCAATCCTTTCTTTTCGCAAAGTTCATATAGAATGCCACCCGTTGATTTTGGATGCATAAAGGCTACCTGGGCACCGCCCGCTCCAGGCTTTGGTTTATCCTGCAGCATTTTGATCCCTTTATCCTTCATTTCATTAATTCTATCCTGGATGCTGCCAACACCAAGAGCCACATGGTGAAGGCCTTCTCCCCTTTTTTCAATGAATTTGGCAACAGGACTTTCCTGGCTTGTCGGCTCCAATAACTCAAGTTTTGTTTCACCAGCTTTAATAAAAGCAACCTTTACACCCTGGCTCTCCACTTCCTCAATACCCAGGCACTCGAGCTGTAAAGTTTCTGTATAAAATGGAAGCGCTTCACCAAGGGACCTGACAGCAATTCCTATATGGTCTACCTTCTTTATCAATTAATTCCCCTCCTATATTGTCGAATTCTTGTATAATTTCACTCCCGAAAAAGGGCAGTTTTAAGGTCTATCAATTAAATATTCGTTAAAAATGTCGAAATTCCTTTTATAAATTGAGCGGTTGTTCAATTTGATTATTCTTAGTAAAATGATAGTAAGAAATTCGGACGAGGAGGCATAGAAATGTCTAATAAAAAGCTGATGAAAGTGGTTGTATATCTAATGATATTTGCAATGCTCGCATCCACCCTCATTATGGGGATGGCAATGTTTTTTTAAAGAATAATATAACCTGACCTGATGACAGGTTTTTCAAGCGAGAAGTGATTGGCAGCTTCTCGTTTTTTGTTTTACATTCTTTCCTCTTAAATCCGGACAGCTATTCTTGCTAATCTAGTATGTTTTAGGCTTTGCTCGATAAATTTTCTCTTTTTATCTAACAAGTTTACTAATTTATCTAGCAAAATTAAATTTTTTCTGGCACTTGTTAACAATTTGCATTGGCAGTCAGCCTTGCGCAATTAAAGGGCTGCACCCATTGGGTGCAGCCCTTTATTTTAAAACCCCTTATTCTATTGCGCCATAATCCCTGCCAAGCTCCTCAAAGCTTTTGGATGAAGTAACAACCAGGACCTTTGTCCCGATCGGAACATATTCATAAAGCGATTCCACAGCCTCATTCTGCATTCTTATGCATCCCTGGGATACGTATTTGCCAATGGAAGAGGGATCATTCGTTCCATGAATGCCATAAATTCTTCCATCAGTATCTGCAGCATCAAAGCCGATCCATCTTGTTCCAAGCGGGTTTTTCGGATCTCCGCCTTTAATATCTTTCTTCCGATAATAGGGATTAGGAGCCTTTACGGTTACTGTAAAAAAGCCTTCAGGTGTAAGGTCCTCCGTTTTCCCGGTTGCAGCCGGGATGACCGTCTGTACCTTGTGATCCTGAATAAACGCTACCTCGTTTGTCTTTTTATTTACGATTAATAATGGATCCCCAGGCAGCGGGTTGGGCCCCAGCGGCCAGATGGGGGAAAAAATAAAAAACAAAATGGCTGCTGCAAACTTAAGCATGCAAATTCACGCTCCTGTTCATTTCCTTTAGTTTGCTTCAGCAGGTTTGCTTTGATTCATCTCCTTATCCTTTAACCCTTTAAAAGAACTTTTAATAATTAAGTATTGCTCCATTTCTTTAACAAAGTGAAGAAGGGCTGCTCGCGCCTCGAATTCCTCCCTTGTCTTTGGAAGTTCCATGTCTTCAAATGAAATCCTCATCCGATACAGCTTTTCAAGAAATTGAATAGCTGTGTTGCCAGGGTGGATATGCTCTGACAATTCTTCGATAAAATCAGCTATCATCTCTCCCTGTTCCACTGTAAGGGAAATAGAAGTTACACTTGGAAGAACACGTTCAATAATTTCGAATTGCTTCTCCCGCATCTTAAAATAGTTATAATATAAATTTTCATTTCTTAGGAAATGATTTTCGACATCCCTGAAGGCAAGCGTTTTTGCCTCATTGATCAGTTCCATTGTTTCTGTAATCTCTTTGCCGTCCCAAGTACTCTCATTCGTGCGCAAATAATGGACAATTTCGTCGAATATGATTTTAAAGTTTTCCTCAATTTGAAGGCGGTACTCCTTTAGTTTGGTTTCAAGGCTAGGCATATAGAGGTTTGCAACAAGTGCCACCCCAATGCCGACAGTAATGATGCCCAATTCATTTACTAAAAGTTCTTTTGTTACCTCTCCAGCAGAATAAATATGCAGAATGATGACCGAGCTGGTAACAATTCCATCACTGACCTTCAGCATGACAGCTGCAGGAATAAAGAACAGCAGAAGCAAACCGATTATAAGAGGATGGTACGCCAGCCCCTCAAAGAGCAGAGAAGAGAAGACCATTGCCATTAAACAGGCAAAAAAACGGTCCCATGAGGCACGCAATGATTTTTTCTTTGTTACTTTTATGCAAAGGATGGTTAGAATGCCTGCTGAAACATAGTTATCCAGCTGCATCATCTGTGCGATCATAATGCTAATGGATGTCCCCACAGCAGTTTTAATCGTTCTGTAGCCGATTTTGTATTTCATATAGTCAAACTCCTATGTTTATCACCAATTTAAGTTCCATTAACGGCAAAGAAGATGATCATAATGACCATCTTCCTCCATAAGCATATATCGATTATAGCATCTTTTGCAAGAAATCCCTTGCGCGGTCACTGGCTGGATTAAAAAAGAATTCTTTTGGCGCTGCATCTTCAACCAGTACTCCTCCATCAAGGAAGAGAACCCTGTCGGCTACTTCGCGTGCAAATCCCATTTCGTGGGTAACAATCGCCATCGTCATTCCCGTATGGGCCAGCGCCTTCATAACCTCCAGCACTTCCTTTACCATTTCGGGGTCAAGTGCAGATGTTGGTTCATCAAACAGCATTACATCAGGCTGCATGGCAAGAGCTCTTGCAATCGCTACCCTTTGTTTTTGACCTCCCGATAACCGGCTTGGATATTCATGTGCTTTAGCGGACAAGCCTACTTTCTCCAAAAGTTCAAGGCCGTTTTTTTCTGCTTCTTTCCTGGAAATCCCCTTTACTTTTACCGGTGCATAGGTAAGATTTTGCAGCACCGTTTTATGAGGAAATAAATGAAAATGCTGAAAAACCATGCCGACATTCTGGCGTACTTTCATAATATTGGTGCTATTATCTGTAATATCCTGTCCATTAATAAATATCTGGCCATCTGTCGGGACTTCCAGCATATTGATGCAGCGGAGAAATGTGGATTTCCCAGAGCCGGATGGACCTATTATAGCAACCACCTCACCATCCTTAATGGTAGTTGTAATACCTTTAAGCACTTCAAGTTTTCCAAAACTTTTATGCAAATTTTCAACTTTAATCACTTCGTCTCATTCTCCTTTCAATCCCTTTGCCAAGCAAAGTCAGGATCATGACCATAATATAATAGATCAAACCGGCAATCAGAATCGGCTCAAAATAAGAAAATTTCTCTCCCCCGACAATATAAGCTCTTCGCATGACATCCGTAACTCCGATAACCGTCACGATCGCGGATTCCTTTGTAAGGGTAATAAACTCGTTCATTAATGCCGGCAGAATATTTTTCATCGCCTGAGGCAGAATAATGTCCATCATTGCTGGCCTGTATGGAACGCCAAGTGCCATCGCAGCTTCGCTTTGTCCCTTATCAACTGCGAGGATTCCTGCCCGGATGATCTCCGAAATATAGGCAGCCGAGTTAAGCCCAAAAGAAAGAACCGCTGCAGTTGATGGATCAATTTTATAGCCAATCAGCTGAGGGGATCCATAGTAAATCAGCATAAGCTGAAGTACTAGAGGGGTCCCTCGAAAAATGGATGTATACGCATCTGCAATCCATCCAAGAAATTTAAATCTGCTAATTTTAAAGAAAGATAGTATGATGCCTAATATAAATCCCAATATTGCTGCAAGGGAAACGATTTGGAGTGTAACTCCGATTCCCTTTAGTATATATGGAAGGGAGGGAATGAATTGCTGAAAATCCAGATTCACTTTCTTTCCATCCTCTCTTAGTAAATTTTTTGCTAAGGTTAAGAATAAAGCGTCCAAAGGAAGAATGCCTTGGACGCCAATTCCCATAAATTATTTATTATCAAACCATTTAACGATAAGCTCTTCCAATTCGCCATTTTCTTTCATCTTTACAAGTTCAGCATTAAACTCTTCAGCCAGGTCGCTTCCTTTAGGGAAAGCAATAGCAGAGCCCGCTTCATCTTCATCTTCTTCGATTGTAAAGCCGGCAAGGTCTTCATTCTTTTCAAAATATCCCTTTGCAACAATGTCCTCAATGATCGCAGCATCAAAACGGCCTGCCATGATCTCCTGAATCAATTCAGGGATTCGGTTACGGTTTTCAACTGTCAAGTCAACTGTTTCAGCAATCTCTTCCGCTTTATCCGCTTGAATGGAAGCAAGCTGCACTCCCACTGTTTTGCCATTCAAATCTTCCAGAGATTCAATGCCGCTGTCTTTTTTAGAAACAATCATATGGCTTGCTGTATAATACACATCACTGAAATCGACATTTTGCTTGCGTTCTTCCGTTGGGGTCATACCCGACAGCACAAAATCTACCTGGCTAGTTTCCAAAGCAGGAATTAACCCGTTAAAGTCCATATCTTTTACTTGTACCTCATAGCCTAGCTTTTCGGCAATGGCCTTAGCCAAATCCACATCAAACCCGATAATTTCTTCACCTTTAGCAGAATCTACATATTCAAAAGGCGGATAATCAGCTGAAGTGCCCATGGTTAAAACCTTTTTATCTGAACCCTTTTCACTTGATTCATTGGCAGTGCTGCTTTCCTCGCTTGTGCCGCATGCGGCCAATAAACCAACTAAAAATATACTCATAGCTATCATGATGATTTTTTTCATTTTGTTTTTCCCCCTATATAGTCTGAATAAAATCTACAAAACTATTAATAATTATTCACTAAAATGAATTTTAACACATTTTTATATTTATGCAATATGATTTTTAAATATTGAATTAATGTTTTATTTTTCAGATAAATCAGCACAAAAAAAAAGCCCCATTAGCGGGGCTTCTCCTATATTATAGCTCTTCGCAATATTTATCGTATGCATCCTGCAACTTTTGGACAACAGCCATTGGCTCATGCCCTTCAATCTCATGGCGTTCAATCATGGTGCATAATTTTCCATCTTTGAGCAATGCAAAAGAAGGAGAGGAAGGCGGATATCCAGTGAAATAAGATCTTGCTCTTTCCGTTGCTTCTTTATCCTGGCCGGCAAACACCGTCACAAGATGATCAGGGCGCTTATCATAATGCAAAGAATGGGCAGCAGCCGGACGGGCAATTCCGCCTGCACATCCGCATACTGAGTTGACCATTACAAGTGTAGTCCCTTTTTTATTAAGGGCCTCATCCACTTCCTCCGGTGTCTTTAATTCTGTATAGCCAGCCTGCCCGATTTCCTGGCGAGCCTGCCTGACAACATCATTCATAAATAAATTGAAATCCATATTCATGTACAATCTCTCCTCTGCAAAGTAAAGTTAATCACTATATACATAATACCAATACAGGAACAAAATTTACAAACAAGTCAATTTTCCGCAAAAAAAGTTTAGCTTTCGGATTACGGGGAATGATAAAAGTACAGCTAGATCCATACCCCTAAACTCCCTAGATTCGCCAGTGCCTTTTATGCACTGGCTTTTTTTTGGTGATATGCCAAAACAAAAGCTACCCTTTCCAGGCAGCTCTTGATCTATCTTTTTGAATAGATATTAAATAACTCTTCAACAGCTGAGGTAACTGTCCTGTTCCCGGATATAACTTCGTTTTCTATTTTCGGAAGCAGCGGTTTTACGCCTGGGTGATAGAAAAAGCTGAACTGCAGCTGATCCATGATCATTGAATGAATCCATTGTTTGGTCTGCAGCCTTCTTCTTTCCTCAAAAATGCCTGAGCGCTTGGTTACATCCTCAAAATTTTTTATGACTTCCCAAATCTCTTCAATGCCCTCATTTAACGCTGATGAACAAGTATAGGCTTTTGTCTGCCATCCTTTGGTTGCCGGCTGAAGAAAATGAAGAATGCGATTGTATTCCGATTTCGTCTTCTCTGCCAATTTTTTATTAAGGCCATCCGCTTTATTCACAAGCACTGCGTCAGCCAATTCCATAATGCCTTTTTTCATTCCCTGCAGCTCATCCCCAGCCCCTGTTAAGGTCAAAAGCATAAAAAAGTCAACCATATCCCTAACAATGACTTCACTTTGTCCGACACCAACCGTCTCAACCAGAATCACATCAAATCCTGCTGCTTCGCATAGAAGCATAGTTTCCCTTGTTTTCCGGTGGACTCCGCCAAGCTTTCCAGCAGATGGAGAAGGCCTTATAAACGCATGAGGGTTTCTGGAAAGCCTCTCCATCCTCGTTTTATCGCCAAGAATACTTCCACCGCTTAAGCTTGAACTTGGGTCTACAGCCAGTACGGCTACTTTCAGTCCCGTATTGCATAGGAAAGTTCCAAAAGATTCAATAAATGTACTCTTTCCCGCTCCGGGTACACCCGTAATGCCAATTCGGACCGAGTTCCCTGAATGGGGAAGAAGCTTCTGAAGCAGCTCCTGAGCATGGCGAAAATGATGCTCCGCATTGCTCTCGATCAGAGTTATGGCACGGGCAAGCAAACTTCGCTCACCCTTCAGGATGCCTTCTTCAAGAACGTTTAGATCAGGGAGGGAGGGGGACTTTTTTTGAAATCTCCCTTTTTTCACAAATGGATGTGATGATTCCCCCGTTTCCACTCCTTTGCGCACCATACTTGTAAAATGGTCTGATTTCTTTTCATCAAACCATTCGGGCTTCTTATCGGTCATTTACTGGGTCACTTCCTCATATCCAAGACGGCTGTAAATTTCTCTGATAACCTTTTGGGCTGCAACTGGAATCACAGTACCCGGACCAAAAATGGCAGAAGCGCCATGCTCATATAAATAATCGTAGTCCTGTGCCGGAATGACCCCCCCAATGACAACCATAATATCTTCCCTGCCCAGCTTTTTCAGTTCTTTTACAAGCTGAGGCAGAAGTGTTTTATGGCCGGCTGCGAGTGAACTGATTCCAATTACATGAACATCATTTTCAACAGCCTGCATGGCTGTCTCTTCAGGCGTTTGGAAAAGAGGGCCGATATCTACATCAAAACCGAGATCGGCAAATGCGGTTGAAATCACCTTTGCTCCCCTGTCATGGCCATCCTGTCCCATCTTGGCAATTAATATTCTTGGACGCCTTCCTTCATTTTCAAGGAATTCATCTGTCATTTGTTTTACCTCTGAAATCTCTTCTTCATTTGAAAAAGCTGAGCTATAAACACCGCTGATTGAACGGATAATCGCTTTATGACGGTTTGCAACCTTTTCGATTGCTTCCGAGATTTCACCGAGCGTTGCCCTCACCCTTGCTGCCTTCACAGCCAGTTCAAGCAAGTTTCCTTCACCTGTTTCCGCTGCTTTTGTAATGGCATCCAGGGCATCTATTACTTTCTCGTTATCACGTGATGCTTTCAGCTGCTCCAGCTTCTCGATTTGCTTTAAGCGGACAGCAGTATTATCAATATCCAAAATTTCAATCGGATCTTCTTTTTCCAAACGGTATTTGTTTACGCCAATAATGATTTCCTTGCCTGAATCGATTTGCGCCTGCCTTCTGGCTGCCGCTTCTTCTATTCTCATTTTAGGCAATCCTGTTTCAATTGCTTTTGCCATACCGCCCAGATTTTCTATTTCTTCTATATGCTCCCATGCGCGCTTGATTAACTGATCAGTCAATGCCTCTACATAATAAGAACCGCCCCATGGATCAATTACATTGGTTATCCCTGTTTCTTCCTGAAGATATAGCTGGGTATTCCGGGCAATGCGGGCTGAAAAATCAGTCGGCAGCGCAATAGCCTCATCCAATGCATTCGTATGAAGGGATTGTGTGTGGCCCATTGCCGCTGCATGGGCTTCAATAAGTGTCCTTGTCACATTATTAAAAGGATCCTGCTCTGTTAAGCTCCATCCCGAGGTTTGGGAGTGTGTTCTGAGTGCCATCGATTTGGGATTTTCAGGACTAAAGGTTTTCATCATTTTTGCCCAAATATAGCGGGCTGCCCTCATTTTTGCCACTTCCATGAAGTAGTTCATGCCAATTGCCCAAAAAAACGAAAGCCTTGGTGCGAATGAATCGATATCAATTCCGGCTTTAAGTCCTGTTCTTACGTATTCAAGCCCATCTGCCAGCGTATAGGCCAACTCAATATCAGCTGGTGCTCCCGCCTCCTGCATATGGTAGCCAGAAATACTGATGCTATTGAACTTAGGCATGTATTTAGATGTATATTCAAAAATATCAGCAATAATTTTCATCGACATTTCAGGAGGATAGATATATGTGTTCCGCACCATATATTCTTTTAAAATATCATTTTGAATCGTACCCGATAGCTTTTCCTGGCTGACTCCCTGTTCTTCCGCCGTGACGATATAGAAGGCCATGACCGGCAATACGGCACCATTCATCGTCATGGATACAGACATTTTGTCTAAAGGAATGCCATCAAAAAGTGTTTTCATGTCAAGGATGGAATCAATGGCTACTCCAGCTTTCCCTACATCCCCTACCACTCTTGGGTGATCGGAATCATAGCCTCTATGTGTAGCCAGATCAAAGGCTACTGATAAGCCCTTTTGCCCCATGGCAAGATTGCGTCTATAAAAAGCATTGCTCTCCTCAGCTGTTGAAAATCCAGCATACTGGCGCACGGTCCACGGCCTGTTTACATACATGGTTGAATATGGGCCCCTCGTATAAGGAGGGAGTCCTGGCTTATCGTTAAGGTGCTGCAGGTCTTTAAGGTCCTCCTCTGTATACAATGGCTTAACCATTATCTGCTCATTTGTTTCAAAAAGAAGATCATCAATAGATTCATTGATTTCCAGCTCTGCTTTGCTCTTCCAGTCATTTTTTGCTGCTTGTTTTTCCTTAGAAATGTCTATGCTTTTAAAGTCCGGTTTCTTGGCCACTGCTTGCCACCTCCAATTCATTGAGCATACCTGAGAGAGTTTCATAGCAATTGCTTTTTATATGGATAAATCCTTCAATGCCTGCTGCTGCAAAATCCTTCTTTTTATTCTCTTCAGGAAGTCCAGCTAAATAGATGGCTGCATCCGGGAAAGCTTCTTTAACATGCCTAATAATAGGAAGAGCCATGCTGTCATATTGATCATTGGAACCGCAAATAAAATAGTGCCTGCAGTTTGATTCATGAATAAAAGCTTCTGCAGCGGCATGATCTTTTATAGGAGCACTTTTAACTGTCTTAATGCCGCCAGGAGCCAGAAAGCCTGTAATAAAATCAGCACGGGCCTTATGATCCTTAAGAGGTCCCAGACAGATCAGGCCAGCTTCTGGGTGAATGCCCTTCCTCTTTAAATTTTCGGATGCCACACGCAATCCTTCAAAGGATTCTGAAAGCCGAACCTGGGAGATTCGCTTGATAGCGGAGCTATCATTATCAATAGCTTCATTTTTAACTTGAAGCGGCTTATCATCCGGATTGGCATAAATATTCGTTCCGATGATGCTCTGTTTTCTTGTATGGATATCTTGTATCTTCTTATGAATGACTTGTGAAATTTGATCCTGGACCCAGCCAGATTTTATCGTTTCTGCCATTCCGCCCCGCTCTTCAATCTCCAGAAAAAGGGTCCAGGCCTTTTCTATAAGTTCATTTGTCAGATGTTCTATATACCAGGAACCGCCTGCTGGGTCAGAAACCTTTAGCAAATGAGCCTCTTCCCTTAAAATAAGCTGCGTGTTCCGTGCTATGCGGTCCGAAAAAGGAGAGCTTCCTTCAGGTTCATTAAACGGACTAACATGAAGGTACTGGACGCCTCCTAAAACCGCTGCAAACGCTTCATTCCCGGCTCTCAGCATATTTACATATGGATCATATGCTGACTTGGTGAAAAATGAAGTTTCAGCGGAAATTACCATTTTTCCGGTATCTTCTGCAGCTCCGTATGCACTTGCCACTTTGCCCCATAAAACCCTTGCGGCGCGAAGTTTGGCAATCTCCATAAAGAAGTTTGATCCAATGGCAAACTTGAATACTACTTTAGGCAAAATATCGTTAATGTGCTGCCCTTTTTCAAGGAAATATTGAAGATGGTTTACTCCGGCTGCCACGGCAAAAGCAAGTTCCTGAACGGCATTGGCACCACCATTGTGATAAACAGCAGCATTCACCATAACCGTTTTCAGCTTGGGCATTTTTGCTGCTGCCATGCTGATTGTACCAGCCCACAGATCATAGAGTTCATCGATTGAGCGATCGTTCGATTTTGATGCAGCAGCAATTGCAAGTGGATCCCTGGCGATGTATCCTGAGATTCTATCGCTTTCCTCCAATTTTGCAAGTTCCTCAATCAATAACTGCTGATTTTGATTTGCCTCAAGACTAAAAGGATATTCTTTATAAAGAATTCCAATAGCCTCCCTTATCTCCTTGGGATTTTTTAATTGATCCGGCAGGAAAGCCAGTGCCGTCTGCCCTTTTCCTACTGCATCATGGAGCTTTTTTGACAATTCCTCTGAAGTGGCGGCACTAATTTTCTGTGCTACTTTCCACTCTTCTGACAAATACCCGGATGCATGCGATCCCCTTCTGAAATCCGCTTTACCTGGATACTGTGATAAGGCACCTGCCTCCACATCTTCTTTCAAATAAAGCGGTTTCAATTTTATGTTTTCATATGTATTTCTGCACAAAGATTCAACAGGCTTTCCTTTAAGCGCTTTTTCTGCATTTTGTTTCCAATCTTCCAATGACTGTTCCGGGAATCTTTCTTCCATCATCTTTTTTAATGACATAATAAGCTGCCATTGCAACTGACAGCGTTCCCCTCCCCTCATTAATAAATAAGGCTATTACGGACTGCTAATAGAGCAAAGGCCGTAATATTCAATTATAATAAAAATTCAAAATTCTCATATAACCATTTTAGTATACATATGGGAAACAAGCAATGAACATTGGCCTCATTTAGGATTTGTATTGCTGCAAATAAATTAACCGCTGCCCGGACTGGGCAGCGGTTAATTTAATATTAGTATACAGATGTATTTTCCTTGGATGTATTCTCCAGAATTTCTTTCACTCGCTGCAGGAAGCGCCCGCAAACAAGGCCGTCCAATACACGGTGATCGAGTGACATGCAAAGGTTAACCATATCACGGACAGCAATCATACCGTTGCTCATGACAACCGGACGCTTAACGATTGATTCAACCTGCAATATTGCTGCTTGAGGGTAATTGATAATGCCCATTGATTGGACAGAACCAAATGAACCTGTATTATTGACTGTGAAAGTGCCGCCCTGCATTTCAGCTGAGGTTAGCTTTCCAGTACGGACCTTTACTGCCAAATCATTGATCTCACGGGCAATGCCTTTGATTGTCTTTTCATCTGCCGCTTTGATGACAGGAACGAATAAAGCATCATCAGTAGCAACAGCAATGGAAATATTAATATCTTTCTTCTGGATAATCTTATCGCCTGCCCACATGGAATTAATTTGCGGGAATTCCTTAAGGGCCTGTGCAACAGCTTTTACAAAGAAAGCAAAGAATGTAAGGTTGAAACCTTCTTTTTGCTTAAATTCACCTTTAATGCTATTCCGGTACTCAACAAGATTGGTTACATCCACTTCCATCATCGTCCAGGCATGAGGAGCTTCATGCTTGCTGCGAAGCATATTTGCAGCAATAGCTTTGCGGACTCCAGTTACAGGGATTTCAACATCCCCAGGCATTACAGGGATATTAGGTGCAGGTGCCGCCTGTTTGGCTTGTGCAGCCGGCTGGGCAGGAGCTGCAGCAGCTGCTGGTGCTTCTGCCTTTTCCGGTGCCGCTGGTGCTGCGTCAGCTGTTGGGATATTCCCTGACTCAATGATTTTCATGAGGTCTTTGCGGGTAATGCGTCCGCCTCCTCCTGTACCAGTTACCTGATTTAAATCAATGCCATGTTCCTGTGAGAGCTTCAATACAGCAGGAGAATAGCGAACGCCTTTAGGGCTGTCTGCCGTAGCAGGAGCCTTTGAAACAGAAGCTGCATCGTTTCCGCCTGATTCTGCAGGTTCTGCCTTTTCTTCTGCTTTAGGCTCGGATTCTGCTGGAGCTTTTTCACCGCCGCCTTCAGTTTCAATCGTCAGGATAACCTGCCCCACTTCATATGTTTCACCTTCTTCAGCGATAAGTTCTTTGATTACGCCTGTGAAAGAAGATGGTACTTCCGCATTTACTTTGTCTGTCATTACTTCTGCAAGCGGGTCATATTTATTTACTTTATCACCAACGGAAACCAGCCATTTGCTGATCGTACCTTCTGTTACACTCTCCCCAAGCTGGGGCATTTTAATTTGCTCGATAGCCAATGGGTATACCTCCTTCTAGCTTCCCGCGAGGCGGGATATGCAGACCTTGAAGCTTTTTTCTAAACTTGTCTGCTTTTTTCCATTTTTTATTAGTTGGACAGCCGTTCTATTAAAATTCTGCCAATTCACGCATTGCTTTTTCTACTTTATCCGGATTTACCATGAAATATTTCTCCATTGTCGGAGCGTATGGCATAGCAGGTACATCCGGGCCTGCAAGCCTCTGGATTGGTGCATCCAGTTCAAACAGGCAATTTTCTGCGATAATGGCTGAAACTTCGCTCATTATGCTTCCTTCCTTATTGTCTTCGGTTAGAAGCAGGACTTTTCCTGTTTTTGAAGCGGCTTCAATAATCGCTTCTTTATCAAGCGGATAAACTGTTCTTAAGTCCAGGATGTGTGCAGAGATTCCGTCTTTTGCCAGCCTTTCAGCAGCCTGAAGGGCAAAGTGTACACATAGGCCATAGGTGATGACAGTGATATCTTCACCTTCACGCTTAACATCTGCTTTGCCAATTGGCAGGACATAATCATCTTCAGGAACCTCACCCTTAATCAGACGGTAGGCACGCTTATGCTCAAAAAACAATACTGGATCTTCATCGCGTATAGCAGCTTTCAATAACCCTTTTACATCATAAGGAGTAGAAGGCATAACAATCTTTAATCCAGGCTGGTTCGCAAAAACTGCCTCAACAGACTGGGAGTGATAAAGTGCGCCATGGACACCGCCGCCATATGGTGCACGAATGACAATTGGACAGTTCCAGTCATTATTTGAGCGGTATCGGATCTTTGCTGCTTCAGAAATAATTTGGTTTACAGCCGGCATGATAAAGTCGGCAAACTGCATTTCAGCAATTGGGCGCATGCCATACATCGCAGCACCGATTCCTACACCGGCAATGGCAGATTCAGCAAGCGGCGTATCAATCACGCGGTCCTCGCCGAACTTTTCATATAAACCTTGGGTTGCTTTAAAAACTCCGCCCTTTTTACCTACGTCTTCACCTAATACAAAAACCTTTGAATCTCTTTCCATTTCCTCGCGGATTGCCATAGTTACGGCATCGATATAAGAAATTACAGCCATATTCTCTCCCCCTTACTGTTCAGCATAGACATGCTTCAATGCAGATTCCGGCTCTGCATATGGAGCATTTTCAGCATAATCAGTTGCTTCATTTACCAATTTCATTACACGGTCATTAATCTCTTTTTCCAGTGCATCATCCATTACTCCAGTTTCTTTCAAATAAGCACCAAAAGTAATAATAGGATCTTTCGTTTTCGCTTCTGCCACTTCATCAGGAGCACGGTAGCTGCGGTCATCATCATCAGAAGAGTGAGGAGTCAAACGGTAAGAGATTGTTTCGACCAATGTAGGCCCTTCTCCACGGCGTCCTCTGTCTGCCGCTTCTTTTACAGCTTTATATACTTCAAGCGGGTCATTTCCATCTACAGTAATACCAGGCATGCCATAGCCAATGGCTCTGTCAGAGACATTTTCGCAGGCAAGCTGTTTTTCAATTGGAACGGAAATCGCATACTTATTGTTTTCACACATAAAGATTACAGGAAGCTTATGAACGCCGGCAAAGTTGGCACCTTCATGGAAATCTCCCTGATTTGAAGAACCTTCGCCGAATGTTACAAAGGTTACTAAATCTTTTCCTTCAAGCTTGCCGCCAAGTGCTACACCAACAGCATGCGGCACTTGGGTTGTAACCGGTGAAGACCCGGTTACTATATTATTTTTCTTTTGGCCAAAGTGTCCTGGCATTTGGCGTCCGCCGGAATTTGGATCTTCCGCTTTCGCGAAGCCTGATAGCATCAGCTCTTTTGCAGTCATTCCGAATGTCAGAACGACACCCATATCACGATAATATGGAAGGACATAGTCTTTTTCCTTATCAAGAGCAAAAGCAGCACCTACTTGTGCAGCTTCCTGTCCCTGACATGAGATAACAAATGGGATTTTGCCAGCACGGTTCAGGAGCCACATACGCTCATCAATACGGCGTGCCAATAGCATCGTCTCATATATTTCGAGAACTTTCTCATCACTTAAACCTAATTCTTTATGACGGTTTTCAGCCATATAAACAACCTCCTAAGCTATTATGTACTCGCCCGGCCCCTGCATGAGAGGCCAAGGCATTTTTTCAATTGGTTAAATAATCCTTATCCGTGAATTGCTTTTCCATCAACCGCGAGAGCAGCTTCACCAATTGCTTCCGATAAAGTCGGATGAGGGTGGATGGTATGTGCCACTTCCCAAGGTGTAGCATCAAGAACTCTGGCCAGGCCAGCTTCTGAAATCATATCCGTCACATGCGGGCCTATCATATGTACACCCAGGATATCATCAGTATCTTTATCTGCCACAATTTTGACAAATCCATCCGATTCTCCAAAAACAAGTGCTTTTCCGATTGCCCGGAAAGAGAATTTTCCAGTTTTCACATTAAAGCCTTTTTCTTTTGCTTCATCCTCCGTTAATCCTACACTGGCAGCTTCCGGTGCACTGTAAATACATTTTGAAACGAGGCTGTAATCGATTGGTGAAGGGTTTTGTCCGGCAATGTGCTCAACTGCAACAATCCCTTCGTGGGATGCAACATGGGCAAGCTGAAGGCCGCCTATAACATCTCCAATCGCATATATATGGGATTCTTTTGTTTGGAAGTATTCATTCGCTGCAATGTAGCCTTTTTCGATTTGGATATCTGTATTTTCCAAGCCAATTCCTTCAACATTTGCTTGCCGTCCAACAGAAACAAGCAATTTATCGGCAGAAAATTCCTTTTGCGACCCCTTTACTTCTGCAGAGATCGTTACTCCATCGCCTTTCTGCAGTGTTTCAGGAAGAACCTTCGCTCCTGTTACAATTTTCACGCCCTTCTTTTTCATCAGGCGCTGCATTTCTTTAGATATTTCCTTATCTTCTGTAGGGATGATGCGATCTGCATATTCAATAACTGTCACGTCAGCCCCAAAATCAGATAGCATGGATGCCCATTCAATGCCGATAACACCGCCGCCAACAATAATAATGGAGCTTGGAACCTCTTCCATCACAAGTGCTTCATCAGAGGTCATAACCAATTGTCCATCAATATCCAATCCTGGCAGAGTTCGCGGACGAGATCCTGTCGCGACAATGACATTCTTAGGAATCAGCATTTCGTTTTCATCCCCATTATTCATTTCAACAGAGATTGTTCCTGGCATAGGCGAAAAAATGGAAGGCCCCAGAATACGTCCTGTACCTTCAAAAACATCAATCTTCCCTTGTTTCATCAGGTGCTGAACACCCTTATGAAGCTGATCTACAATTTTGTTTTTTCTTTCCTGGACTTTCCCAAAGTTGATGGATACATCGCTTGTAACTACGCCAAAATCTTCACTATGCTTAGCTGTTGCAAAAACCTCTGCACTTCTCAATAGTGCTTTGCTTGGTATACATCCTTTGTGGAGGCAGGTTCCTCCCAGCTTTCCTTTTTCAACTATTGCCGTTTTTAATCCAAGCTGAGATGCACGGATGGCAGCTACATAACCGCCTGTGCCCCCGCCCAGGATGACTAAATCATATTCCTGTGCCAAGTTGCTTCCCCCTTTTTATTTGATTGCTGCTTTGTTGGCTGTTTTTCCTGGATATTCCTTTTCTTTTTCCTCGCCGCGCAGAACTCGCAAAGCTCCTTCTGCAAGGGCTTGAAGTTCATTTTCACCCGGCTGGATGATTACATCTGCAATCCAATTAATACGCTCGCTGATTTCCTTTACAAAACCTTTTCCATAAGCAAGGCCGCCAGTAAGAATGATGGCATCAACCTTGCCCCCAAGTACAGCGCTGGCAGAACCAATTTCTTTTGCCACCTGATAAGCCATAGCTGAATAAACCAGTTTTGCTTTTTCATCCCCATCTTCAATCATCTTTTCAACCTTTACAGCATCATTGGTTCCCAGATAACCGACTAAGCCGCCTTGTCCAACAAGCTTTTTCATTACTTCTTCACGGTAAAAGCTTCCGGAATAGCATAGTGCAACCAAATCACCTGCAGGCACAGTTCCTGCACGTTCCGGGCTGAAAGGCCCATCTCCATGCAAACCGTTATTGACATCTATTACTCTGCCCTGTTTATGGGCGCCCACCGTAATACCTCCGCCCATATGAGTCACGATCAGGTTCAGTTCCTCATATTTTTTTCCAAGGTCTTTTGCAACCCTTCTCGCAACAGCTTTCTGGTTCAAAGCGTGGAATATGCTTTTTCTTTCTATCATCGAGAAGCCGGAAATGCGGGCGATTGGGTCCAGTTCATCAACTACGACCGGGTCAACAATATAAGAAGGGATATTCAGCCCCGAAGCAATTTCATATGCCAGGATTCCGCCCAGGTTTGAAGCATGCTGCCCTGCAAATCCCGCGCGCAAGTCCTTAAGCATCGCCTCATTTACCGAATAAGTGCCTCCTTCAATAGGACGCAGCAGACCGCCGCGGCCGCATACTGCACTTAGTTTAGAAATATTGATCCCTTCATGATCCAATGTTTCTAAAATGGTTTTTTTGCGGAATTCATACTGGTCGATAATATTTTCAAATGAGTTAATGACATCTGAATCATGACGCAATGTTTTTTCCAGGACAGAAATCTCATTATCGAAAACTCCAATCTTTGTTGAAGTGGATCCGGGATTGATGACGAGAATTCGACTGTTTCGTTCTAGCACGTTTAAACCTCCATTAAAAGCGGAATTTCCCTAGGTAAAAATCTTACTTAGGACTTTAAGCTGCCGCCTGAGTATTTTATTGGATTCAATTTTTAAAGGCAAAGACGCTGAATTTACATTCAGCGTTTTGCTTCCTGGCATAGGCTGCCAGGATTTAATAAAATGGCACGCTATAAAGCGCCATAGCCTTTTAGCTTATCTGCGGCTCAGTATATGATGGCCGTTTTGCAGGAATTGGCCTCTCGAATTGCGCATTCTTTCAATTCTTTCCTCAGCCATGCGGTCAGCCGCTTTGTAAGTAGGAATTCCATCTCTCTTTGCAATTTCAATAACTTTTTCAATATTATTGTAAACTGTTTCTACCTTCTTCATTGCACGCTCACGATTGTAGCCATATAGCTCATCTGCAACGTTTATTACTCCGCCTGCATTAATAACATAATCTGGAGCGTAAACGATGCCCATTTCATGGATTTGATCGCCATGTCTTGTTTCCCGTAGCTGATTGTTGGCAGCTCCTGCAATTACTTTTGCCTTTAGCTGCGGAATTGTATCATCATTAATGGTTGCACCCAGCGCACAAGGAGCATAAATATCACATTCTACTCCGTAGATTTCATTTGGCTCAACTGCTTTTGCACCAAATTCTTCAACCGCCCGCTGGACCGCTTCTTTATTGATATCCGTTACAATCAGCTGAGCACCTTCTTCATGAAGATGGCGGCAAAGATTGAAAGCAACATTTCCTACACCCTGAACGGCAATTGTCTTACCTTCTAAAGAATCTGTTCCAAAAGCTGCCTTAGCTGCGGCTTTCATTCCTCTGTACACGCCATAGGCTGTTACAGGTGATGGGTTTCCGGAAGATCCAAAGGCAGGCGAAATACCTGTTACATAGTCTGTTTCCTCATGAATCAGGTCCATATCAGCAACAGTGGTTCCCACATCTTCGGCAGTGATGTAACGGCCATTCAGCCCTTGGATATAGCGTCCGAAAGCACGGAACATTTCCTCGTTTTTATCTTTGCGGGGATCACCGATAATAACTGTCTTCCCGCCGCCCAGGTTCAATCCTGCAGCTGCATTTTTATAAGTCATTCCACGTGCAAGACGAAGTGCATCTTCAATAGCTGCTTCTTCAGATTCATACGTCCACATGCGCGTTCCGCCAAGGGCAGGTCCTAACGTAGTGTCATGGATTGCAATAATGGCTTTTAATCCCGATTGTTTGTCCTGGCAAAATACAACTTGCTCATAATCATAAGTTTCTAAGTATTTGAAGATTTCCATTTTAAATATCCTCCCCGGATTCTTTAATTAAATATTTCGTACTCGATTCAAGTAACAGAACTGTTTAAATTCTACTTCGCAGAGCAGATTGCCAACGCAAGCGAGTACACTTTGCTTTCAGCCGAGTCCGCCCTGGATGTTAGGACGATAGGAGCTTTGGCACCCGCAATGACAGCCCCTACCTTTGCTTTCGCAAAGTAGACAAGAGATTTATATAAAGTATTCCCTACTTCTATTGTAGGCACTAGCAAAATGTCAGCCTGTCCGGCAACTTCGCTCTTTATCCCCTTGTGTTCAGCAGCCTCAAATGAGATAGCATTATCCAAAGCCAGGGGTCCGTCGACAACACAATCCTTAATTTGCCCCCGCTTGCTCATTAAGGTTAAAGCTGCAGCATCAAGCGTGGCCTGCATAGCAGGATTAACAACCTCCACTGCTGCTACGGGTGCTACCAGCGGTTTTTCAATCCCTATGCCCCTGGCTATTTCCACTGCATTTTTCACAATTTGGGCCTTCTGATTAAGGTCTGGAGCAATATTCATAGCTGCATCTGTTACAATTGTCAAACGGTCAAAGCCAGGAACTTCAAAAACCGCCACATGCGACAGCACATTACCTGTCCTTAGACCGTACTCTTTATTTAAAACAGCCTTTAAAATGCCTGCAGTTGGTATATTCCCCTTCATTAGAACATTTGCTTTTTGCTCTTTAACAGCCCTTACTGCTGATTCAGCCGACAAAGATGCAGATTCAGCATGAATGATTTTTAGCTTTTGGCTATCGGCAATCCCGCTATGCTTCTCTTTTATTAGCTGATGAATTTTTTCTTCATCCCCGAATAATAGAAAGCTGGCTAAGTTTAGCTTTATTGCTTCAGCCACAGCTTCCAATACTTCTTCGTCTTCTGCAGCAGCTACTGCTACCGTTTTCTCACCATATTGGGTTGCTTTCGTTAGAAGCGAATCCAATTCCATCTGTTCAACCCCCTTACAAGAAAAAGCCTCTTTCTTGAGATGTTCCAATTTTATTACTTGCAAGAAGTGTGCCAACTTAAAAACCTAATGTAAACGCTTTATTCAATAGACTAAAGTATGAAAAAAGTTGCACACCATGAAATTTATTGCATGCCATCATTTGCAATATTATATTTCTCCAGTTTATAATACAGATTCCTAACTGATAATCCTAATGACTTTGCAGTTAGCGTTTTATTCCCATCCAGCTTCTGGAGCATCTGCCTGATTATTTTCGCCTCATACTGTTCAACTAGCTGTGACAGTGATTTATCTTGAACAGTCTCTGGAAGTTCCTTGTTGACGGTCTGAGTGCTTGAGCTGACAAGCTCAGGGATATGCCTTTCCTCTATTTCCGTTTCATTGTAGCTCATGAAAATGATGGCTCTCCCAAGTATGTTGTCCAATTCTCTGACATTTCCCGGCCAATCATAGGCCATCAGCTTTCTGATTGCTTCTCCTGTTACCCCTTCTACATTTCGCCCATATTCCTGATTGATTTTTTGGATAAGCCTGCTGCAGAGCATCGGGATATCTCCCTTCCTGCGCCTTAATGGAGGAATATGTATCGGCATTCTATTCAGTCTGTAGTATAAGTCTTCCCTAAAGGTGCCATTTGCAATACCTTTTTCTAAATTGACATTTGTTGCAGCTATAATCCTCACATCAATATGGATTGGCTTAGTTCCCCCAACCCTCGTAATTTCATGCTCCTGCAGAACCCTTAGCAGCTTTGCCTGCGTATTGGCTGTTAATTCGCCGATTTCATCAAGGAAAATGCTGCCTTTATCAGCCTCCTCGAAAAGCCCTCTCTTTCCTCCCCGTTTTGCACCAGAGAAAGCCCCTTCTTCATATCCAAACAGTTCACTCTCTAATAAAGATTCCGATAAAGCTGCACAATTAACCCTGATAAACTTGTTATACTTTCTATCGCTTGCATTATGTATAGCATGTGCAAATAGTTCTTTGCCTGTGCCAGATTCCCCGCGAAGCAAAACGGTAGCAGGTGTTTTAGCGCCCAGCTTTGCCTGTTCAATAGCAATTGTCATTTCTTCAGAGGTTCCAATGATATCCTCAAAGGAGTATTTCGCCTCCAATGTACGTATAATCTGCCTTGCCCGGTTCAACTCACGGTTCAGGCTTTGAATTTCGGAAACATCATGAATAACACCTACACTTCCTTTTAACTTTCCATTTACGATTACAGGCGCGACATTAACTACTACATCCTTTCTCTTGGGACCGACTCTCATGGCCACTCCCCTCATAGCCCTTCTTGTTTGGAGAACCTTCATATGTACACTTTCACCTTCTGAGATATCCGCTGTGGCAGGTTGACCAATAACTTCCTCTTCTTCAAGGCCTGTCAGCCGTGTATAGGCTGGATTAATCAGTATTCCTTTTCCATGTTCGTCAACAACCGAAATCGCTTCCTCACTGGACTGGATGATCGCCTGAAGCATCGTATGAATCTCTTTTAGATCTGTTATCTCCTCTGCTAGCGATACCACTTCCGTAATATCCTTAAAGACTGAAAAAGCACCCATTAGCTCATGATCTTCTCCGAGCATAGGTATTCGTGTTGTGATGATTTTTAGGCCATTTTCTAAAACCATTTCCTGATTGGACTCCGCCCTTCTGGTTTCCAATACTCTGGGAAGCTGACTGTCTGCAATCACCTCATTTATTTTTTTGCCGATGGCTTCATCTCTTTTAATGCCAGTCATTCTTTCGGCACTTCGGTTAAAAACAGTAATTTCGGCATGGTTATTAATAACAATCATGCCATCATCAGTAGAATTAAAAATTAAATCGAGCTTATAGGTTTCATTTCTGAATTTTGAAATCAGCTCTTCCTTTTCTTCCAGCAGCTTTGCGATTAAATAGGCAACACTTCCGGGAATTAAAACGGTATCTTTGCTTCTCGCTTCTCTAATTTCCACAAAAACCTGTTCATCCCCAGTGACTTCGATAATAATATCAATGCCTGGATCCAGGAAATCCCGCCAATTCGCACCAACTGAAATGCCATTTTCTTTGGCAAGCTTAAGTCCAGGAGCAGCAGGGTTTATATCCACCATTGCCTTTACGTCCAAAACAGCCGTTTCTTTAATAATTTTATATATGGCTGTACCGCCTTTACCCGCTCCTACAATCATTACTGTTTGCATATACCTTACCTGCTTTCATTGAAAATAATTGCATAGCGCCAGTTATATGTTATGCAATATTCTTCACGGTAATTATTTTAGCATAGTTGCTGGACTTGACAAATTTCTTTAATGATTTATTATTTCGATAGATGACTTCGATTGAAGGGAATATATATGATAAGACTAATTGCATTATTGATTCTGCTGCTTCCAGGTATTTTAGCTGTTTTTGGAATAAAATTAATGAGGGATATGGTCTTTGGAATCCTGCAGAGCCCTTTTCCCTATCTATGGCTTCAATTCATTTGCGGATTGCTGTTTTTAATCATTGGACTTGGATTTATTGCAGGATTTGTACTATACCGGGATCGAAAACGAAATAAGGTACAAGCACGATTTAAAATTAAATAAATCAGTAAGTGAGGGGAAACATCTTGAGGCCATTGCAAATTTCGCCGGAAACAGCTTTAAAGCTATCTGAGAAGCTTAATCTTCCATTGGAACAAATCATGCACATGCCACAGCATATTTTGATTCAAAAAATGATTGAGCTTGAAAAAGAGAAAGAGAAATAAATTAACACAAAAAGGTTCAGTATGAATGATTTTCGTACTGAACCTTTTTTATTCGTCCTGTATAAAATTCCTGCTGTTTCTGCTCGGGCAAATAAACTTCAACACAGCCTTTTTATTATGAAAGTCTCCTTTTTCATAAATAGTTATTTGCTTATTAATTCAGCCTGTTGACAGGAAAAGTTCTTGAATAAACACCACTCGAGGAAAAAAATAAAAATGATTTTCGAGGAGTCAATTGAGTTGGGTAACCCTTCATTAGGCTGAAGCAACAAACTCTGCGAAACAGCGTTATGAAAAAACGCCCCATATTGGAGCGCCTAATGATCATTTATAAGTGCTGTATTTAGTTCTTACCCTTTCAAGAAGCTTTATGCTCCAGACGAAGCTTATCAGCTACCATAGCAATAAATTCGGAGTTGGTAGGCTTTGCTTTAGTCATGCTGACTGTGTACCCAAACAGCGATGAAATAGAATCAATATTTCCGCGGCTCCATGCAACTTCGATTGCATGGCGGATTGCACGTTCTACACGGCTTGCTGTAGTGTTGAATTTCTTCGCAATATCAGGGTATAACACTTTGGTGATGGAACCGAGAAGTTCAATATCATTATATACCATAGAAATTGCTTCACGAAGATAAAGATAGCCCTTAATATGGGCAGGAACACCAATTTCATGGATAATGCTTGTGATGCTTGCATCAAGGTTCTTAGGCTTTGCCTCTGCCTGCGGTCGGTATGCAGGAGCTGGCTTGCGAAGAACAGCACTGGACTTTCCGCTGACCTGGCGGATATGGCTTGCCAAGTTATCCATATCAAAAGGCTTTAGGATAAAGTACGAAGCTCCAAGGTCTACTGCCTTTTTCGTTACATCCTCCTGGCCAAAAGCAGTCAGCATTATGACATTGGGGAGAGTATTTAAATTTAGATCCCGCATTTTTTCAAGGACAGCAAGCCCATCCAGGTGCGGCATGATAATATCCAGCACCAGAACGTCAGGATGTGTCTGCTCAAGAACTTCCAGACATTCCTGACCATTATGGGCTATCCCTGCAACTTCCATATCTTCCTGTGAAGATATATATTCTTCTAAAAGGCCAACTAGCTCCCTGTTATCATCCACAACACAAACTTTTATTTTCTTCACTTACTTTCCTCCTCGGTCCATTTATGGTCTGGTCTCTTTAAAAGATGTTCTAAAGTCTGAACATGCTCTTTTGGCATCTATTTTCTATTCTAAATGACAAATTCGACAATGCAACAAAAATTCCTTTAGTTTTTTGAAATTTTCTTAAAAAGCCGGCAAAATCTTAACTTTTCTTTTGTTTTCTTCTCTTTTCGACTGCTTTCGGCATATACTTTAGTTTTTTTATGTATTTGTCGAAAAATCTTTACAAAATATATTTTAGCATAAAAAAATTATGCTATGTGAAGGCTTTTACAGGCACTTAAGCTTTCCCTCGGGGAGGAATGAGAATCTCCTTGGCTTTGCCTGCGAGGTCTCCGACTCCCTCTCTAACTTTACGAAAACAGCGAATAAAAAAGACGGGTGTCTCCCGTCTTCAGCTTGTTGAGAAAGGGGTATTTTTTCTCAACAAAGTTTTTCTTAAAAAGAAATATACCAAAGGAAGATTAGCTTTTCTGGTTTAAAAAANGATCGCCATGCACCTATCCTAGCTTTGCCAGGTGCATGGCGATCTTTTTCATATTCTGGCAAGCTGCGGTGAGAAGCACCTGCTCGCTTGCATTGTGTAGTCCCCGTAACCGGCAATAGCGAAGCCCATGCAGCTCTTTTGAGTCTGCGAAGCTTCGCTCCACTTTTTCTTTTCTGAATTTATATAGTATCTTTCCAGATTTGGAAAGCCGGTTTT
>NZ_JAEL01000044.1 GCF_000518885.1 Bacillus sp. J33
CACTTCCCTCACTTCCCGCAGGACATTGAATAAGCTTCCCTGACCTGGCACCGCACGAAGGAAATGCGGTAGCATTTTCGAGGATCAAGTGCCCTCCGCTACAATCAACTCGGTAGGTTAAATTAAGTTTGCAGTTCAAAGCAACAAACTTTACGAAAACAGCCTAACTAAAAAACAAATTATAAAGTTTGCAAACAACTCCTTCAAACTAGCAAATAAATTTTTAAAACATACCTATTTATGTATTTCCGGCACTCAAGGTGATAATATAATCTTAATACTTACCTGAGTCTGGAGGCCTTACATGGAAAACTACGCAGATTTAATCCAAAAGCAGAAAAGTTTCTTCTCTCAAGGAAAAACAAAGGATGTTTCTTTCCGGATGGAGGCACTCGGCAAGCTTCGCACGGTCATTAAGCAGCATGAGCAGGAATTAATGGATGCACTAAAAGCTGATCTCAATAAAAGCGAGTTCGATGCCTATTTAACAGAGATTGGAATTCTTTTGGAAGAGATTCGTTTTACAATGAAACACCTCAAGAAATGGGCAAAACCAAGAAAGGTTAAATCGACGATTGCTCAAGTCGGTTCGAAAAGCTTCATTTACCCCGAACCCTATGGAATTGCGCTTATTATTGCGCCATGGAACTATCCGTTTCAGCTTGCAATAGCACCGCTGATTGGCGCTATTGCAGCAGGAAACTGCGCCATCTTGAAGCCTTCCGAATTGACGCCGCAAACTTCTGCCCTGCTGTCAAAAATAATCAGCGAAAACTTTCCGGAAGAGTATATTTGTGTGATCGAAGGGGGAGTTGAAACAAGCACCGCACTTCTAAATGAAAAGGTGGATTATATTTTCTTCACAGGCAGTGTGCCTGTCGGAAAAATAATCATGGAGGCCGCTTCGAAGAATCTGACACCTGTTACGCTGGAACTGGGCGGGAAAAGCCCGTGCATCGTCCATAAAGATGCCAACCTGAAGCTTGCTGCAAAAAGAATTGCATGGGGAAAATACATCAATGCCGGACAAACATGTGTAGCGCCTGACTATATTTATGCGCATAACAGCATTAAGGAAGAATTCCTAAAGGAAGTAAAACAAGCGATACAAGAACTTTATGGCGGGGATCCCATTGCTGCCGGCAATTTTACTAGAATTGTAAGCGAGAGGCACTTTAACCGACTCACCAGGTTTCTAAGTAACGGAACCACAGTTCACGGCGGTCGCCATGATCTCAGCTCGCTCATTATTGAACCAACCGTTCTAAATAATGTTACATGGAAAGATGAAGTGATGGAAGACGAAATCTTTGGACCAATCCTGCCAGTCCTTGAGTATGAGGACCTGTCCAACATGATTGCCGAGGTAATCAAACGTCCTAAACCGCTAGCGCTGTATATTTTTTCAGAAAGCGAAGCCGTACAAAACCAAATTCTCAGCAGCATTTCCTTCGGTGGCGGCTGCATAAATGATACAGTCTACCATCTCAGCTCACCTTATCTGCCATTCGGCGGGGTAGGGGAAAGCGGTATTGGCGCATACCATGGAAAGGGAAGCTTTGATGTGTTCTCACATGAAAAAAGCATTCTGAAGCAAACAACCAAATTTGATTTGCCTTTCCGATATCCAACAACGAAAGACGCCTTAAAGAAAGTGAAGATGTTTATAAAATAAAGCCATCTTGCCAAATGGCGGTAATTTCTTATGCATTATTTTTCGGCAGCTTTTTCCCTTTGTGCAAATCCCCAATGGCAGCTTCTGTTTTCTTGGATAGATTTTTCGTATAAGGGGAAATAGAGAAGGTGGGGAAGTCTATATTTTTAACTTTCTTCGTCAGCTTTTTCATTTGAATCAGCCCTTTTTATAGGATGTGTTTCTTTATTATATGTCCCTGCAAAGTGAACATGAATGAAGGCGCGGAAGAAAAATCCTTCCACGCCATATAGTATGCTTATGCTTCATGTTTTGTATAAACGCTTATCAATCTTTTATTCTCATTTATGATCCGTTCAGTATGCGGGCTGACTTCAAAACAAGGGAGGCTGATTCGTGACTTTTTTCTGATAACTTTCATGGAGCTTTTTGTGCGTATAGGGGCTTTGTCGTTTTTATTATCCGCTGGATCCTTCATGGTCTTCGTCCTCCTGTTCAGCTGGGAGCATTAGATCGTATATTGAAATAAGTGAAGTGAATAGCAAGTAGTCGAATTCGGTGACAAAATCATCGGAGGTCAATTTAATAACATAATAATCTTCAAGTATGGAAAAAGGAATCAAAGCCAATTTTTCATCGGCATCATAATACACTTCCTTGCGGTCAAGGCGGCTGTAAATTAAAGCTTTATCAGGGTAGTGTTCAAGCAGATGCTCTTTTTCTTCCTGAGTTGTGTATCTGCATAAAGCAGCTTTCATATCCACTTTTTCAGCATAATCCGCCAAAAGCTTTTCGATGCCGGCAATATAGGCTTCCTTATCTCCATAATAAATGTCGATGGGTTCATTTTTCAATAGATACTGGAAAGACTTCAGCTTATTCATGTGCGAGTTTAAAAGATCGTTGTTTTCTTCAAGCAGTTCTCTTGTATCGGTGGCAAGTTCATTATTTCCGACTCTTTTTAAATAGGAGCCCAGGAAAACAAACGCGTCAACTAAAGCAAAGATAATCGCGACAATCAGGTAATTCAGCCAATCGGTGAAAATGGAAGCCGGCTCTTTGGTCCAATAAATAACTGCTCCAAGTAGATAGATGATATACCAGGTTTTCCGGATTGCAAAAATTCTTTCCTTAACTCTCTTTTCCCATCTCCATACAGAAAAAACATAAAACCCGAGACAAGCGACGATCATCCAAACTGCAATCTTAAAAAATAGGAGCAAAAGAATCGCCTCGTCCATCCATAAATTTAAATAAGGTTAGAAAATTTGCAAAATTTGCCTTATAGTTACATTATAACAGAGATTATGTCAATGAATTGAAAATAAAATTGGGCTGGAGGAAAAACATGAGAAAATACCTATTCATATTGATATCAGCCTTGATTATTCTTTCAGTGATCAATCACAGAAGCATCGATAAAGCAGTGGAATTATGTGAGGAGGGCAAGGGGATGCCGAGCGTTGAAAAAGATGCTTTTGCTTTTAATTGGAGTGTAGGCTGTGAAAAATAATTTACACACTAAATGGATGGCATTTGTATAGGTTTATTGGTCAGCAATTTATAAAATTCCTTCATATTATATATGAAGAGGTTTTCTAAATAGCCTTTTTAAAATGAAAGATAAAGGAGAAAAAAATGGATCTTGAGACTGTTATTCAAAATGGCCGTTTTGACCTGCACCTTCATACCACTGCATCTGACGGGAGTTTTACGCCTGCTGAAGTAGTTGAAATGGCATCAGCGAAAGGAATTAACACACTGGCCATTACTGACCATGATACAACAAAGGGTATTAAGGAAGCGGTGGATACAGGAAAGAAGCTTGGTGTAAACGTTATTCCGGGAATCGAGTTAAGCACAAAGTATAAAGGGAAGAATATTGATATTTTGGGATACGGTATAAGCAGCGAATCTAAGAATCTATTAGGAACTTTAAAGAAAATGCGGGATCACCGTGAAAACCGTGCTCAAATCATTGTAAAGAAATTCTGCGAATTAGGGATATCCATTACAGAGGAAGATGTCCAAAAGCACAGTAAAGGTGAGGTTATTGCCCGCCCTCATATAGCAAAAGCAGTTGTGGAAAAAGGATATGCGAAAAATGTACAAGAAGTATTCGACCTTTATTTAGGTGATGGAAAACCGTGTGCCGTGGATAAAATGGTTCTTTCACCAGAAGATGGAATACGAATAATACATCAAGCAGGTGGATTGGCTGTACTGGCTCATCCTATTCTTATAAAAGATGACGGGATGATAGGAGAACTCATGCAGCTGGATTTTGACGGAATCGAAGTATGGCATAGGAAACATAGCCAAGAAGATTCAAAGCATTACAAAAAATTGGCAGAAAAATATAATAAAAACATAACTGGCGGATCCGACTTTCATAATGAAGAGCATTCTATTGGTGAGTTTGGCTTCGATTTGTACAAATGAGCTGCTTAGATTAACCCCTGCCATATAGACTAAGAAAAACAGATACTAAGCTTAGGGCCTTTACCCGGTATTCATTCGGGAGAAGGCCATCTTAATTATCCCAGATTCTCTTATTGAAGAGAACGGTTGTATACATTCATTTAGGCTCTGTTAAATTTGCCAGTTGATTTCTGCTCTAGGCGCTCAGCGAACAGCGGACGGTCCGATGCTTCTCAGCGCATTCGCGCCTGTTGGGTCTCCCTTTGAGTCGCATCTCCCGCATGACTTTGAATAAGCTTCCCCGAATGCACACCGCACGAAGAAAATGCGGATGCATTTTCGTGGAATTAGCGCCTCAGCTCCAATCAACAGGGTCCCAAAATCAACATTATAATATTTAACACAGCTTTCATTTAAATTGAAAATTTCCAATACTAAAAAAAGTCCCTTTTAATAAGGAACTTTAATTATAATTTAATTGGTCTTAATAATTCTTTTCAGGATTCCTTAAAATACAATTTTATATTATTTATTATTTTTCGATTTGATAAGAATTTTACCAGGAGACCAACTAACTTAAAGTACATAAATTGAAGTGGACTAATATTCTTTGAGGCTTAGTATTTACTGGGCAGAATATAATTAATAGATTGATTTGTTAAGCTTGTTGGTTTAAGGAGGAAACACTATAAGGGGTAGGAAGCTCCTGAAAATATTATAGGGCCAACGATTGTTGCATCAGAGAGCATGCCTTCCAATTCTGCAGTGAGTGCATAGCCATGAGATCCTAAAGGTGCATTATTGTCAACAATATTGAAAGAAACATTTTGTACTTCATTAGCGGCTAATAATAATTGTTGTCTTATAGTAGCTACGACCACAGAATTATCACGAATTACTTGAAAAACGACAACCGGATTTAACAACAAAGGTCTAACCCCCACAGTTGCGTTTAAAAAGACCCTATTTGCACCGCTTGGTGTTGAAAGTCCAAATGCAGCTAGTCTGGTGGGAAATTCGCTTATATCTATAGTTATGGGAGTGTTGCCATTGGATGGCACACTAGAACCTACTGAAAATAATTCAGCCAATTCGTATTCACCTCCTTTAAATAAAAGGCTCTGATAAACTTGCCTTCTGATTTCCGTTCGAAAAGCCCGCTTTTTAGAGCGCGGGCCAGATGGTGGTTTTATTTCTGCTAGAGAGTATTATAATGCCTGTTCATATTAAATAGGGTTGTTAAAATGGAGTAACCTGCGAAGTCTGGAGCGAAGTAGCGGCTTGCTTCAATTAAACGTACTTTTACTAAATCGGGCGTATAAGGCGGTGATGCTTGAAGTAGTAGTGCCACGATTCCAGAGGCAACGCCAGTAGCCATAGATGTTCCAGTTAAAGTTAAATAATGGGCTCCTACCCTGTTTTGAGGGAGTTGATTGGCCAAAGTTGAATTAGGTGACATTAACGAAGTGATATTTGTTCCTGGAACAGCGATATCAGGCTTTATGAATCCATCAATTGTTGGCTTGCTGCTTGTATAGTTACCGGGTATGTCGTCCTGTATCGGAATAGTATTTCTATCATTTGCCGCACCTATAGTCAGAATAATAGGATCAAATCCTGGAGTATCTATCGTTCCTTGGGGCCCTGAGTTTCCTGCAGCGGCCACTACTACTATTCCTGATTTCCATGCTTTCTCACATGCCTGAGCGAGAGGATCATTTACATATGATGTAGAAGGGGTGGCACCAAGTGATAAGTTGATTACACGGATGCCATAAGTTGACCGGTTTGCCATCGACCAATTAATCCCTGCAACCACATTAGATAAACTTCCGTTTCCTTGGCTATCTAGAACCTTTACTCCGACAATGTTGGCTTCAGGTGCAACTCCGCTGTATTGTTTACTTGAGGCTGCGCCATTTCCGGCTATTGCTCCAGCAACATGTGTGCCATGTCCATTATCATCATATGGGACAGTTTGTCCATTAACAAAATCTCTAAACCCAATAATTCGATTGCTGGGGGATGTTAAATCGTAATGCCGGTAAACGCCGGTATCAATCACGGAAACTGTAATCCCTCTCCCTCTCAGCCCATAAGAATTATTTGCTATATTTGCACCAATTGCAGCTGTTGCTGTATTTAGATTTATTCTGACTGAATAATCATGGTGGATATGTTTGACATCCGAATGGTTTTTCAGCTGACGTAAAGTATCTGCACAAAAACTTCCAGTTATTTGTTTTATTTCCTTTAAATGGTGTTCAGGCCGATCTGCTTTTTGCAATGTGCATAACTGGGATACATCTACTGTCATACAGTCATCATTAAGAACTATGACTACATCTAAATTTTCTTTAATATCTTTTTGATTAAGAAAATTAGAAATAACATAATCTATTTTTTGATCCATTTAAAAGCCACCTTTCCATTTGAGGTATACCATATTCTATTCACGAACAAAACCAATGGTATAGTTAGTTGACAGGGGACATTGATGGATTATTAATATATGAATTTAATATATTTATTAGTCAGTTCATTGAGTAAGAAATGTTAATTTATATTATCTGTGAAATTAGGCAAATGCGTTTTTTTCATAAATATCCATTAATTAGATTAATGACGGATGTTACTTGTCCACTCCTTAATGAATCTATTTACATATAAAGTATTAAGTCAAATGAAACAAACCTCCCTTGTCTGATTTTGACTAAAAAAAATTCAAGGAGTGAATTGTATGAAAAAGAATCATTCTTATGGCTGCAGAAAAGGCAATGACAAGTGTCCGCCAGTACCGGCAAGTGATGTTGCAAAATCTCATACCCATTTTTGTGATGTAGGTGCAGCAGCAAACCAAGGGGATGTCGAGCAAAACATTATTTTAGGTGATGTTCCGATCCAGACTTTGACAGAAGCAGATATCTATCTTCCGTCTAATGCTACCGATATTAAACAAATCCGAAAGAACGTTTATCTAACTCAATGTAAAGCAGTACCGGTTATTCCGGAAGGCTTCCCTGAAGTAGCACCAACTTCTGTAAAATTATTTGTTGAAGGCTATATTCATAAAAACATTCAGTATGTAGAGGATGGAGAAGGCTGCGTAAAAGATTATAGTGTAAATGTTCCTTTCAAATGCTACTCATTAGTGGACGACCTGCCGGCTATTGATTGGCAATTTAGCACAAAGAGCAACCAAGTTAATGAAATCAGAGAGCTTGCCAAAGATGGCTTTGGTGCAGATCGCTGCAGCTTTGGTTCATTTACTTTTGAATTCTTCAATCAGCCAATCAAGTGTAAACTCCTTAATGCTACAGTAACACAAATGGATCTTCTAAGTGACTTTGACAAATACGGCAGATTTGAAAAGCTTACTGAAAAAGTTGAAGTAAATCTGCTAGTTAGATTAACACAGAGACAATTGGTAGCAGTAAACGGTTAATACAAAAATGGAAAGGGTATCGTTTTGATACCCTTTCTATAATTTCATATACTGTTCCTGAAAAAAATCTACACATAATAAAGCACTGCCCTGGATTTCCAAGGTTTTATCTAGTTCCATACTCACATGCCAGGTAATCTTCATACTCTTTAGGCAGCAAGTGATCTCTTCGTAGAAATTTTGTGAAAATTCATAATGTATCTCATGGTCTGTTTCTTTCCGAAAAATATATTCCTTCTTTATGTTCGGGCTTGGCAGCATAGGAAGTGAAAGCCAGCTTAGTTCAATTGTTTTCTCTATGGGTATAGGTAATCTTATTGCATGCATCGATTTATCATCTGCATACTGAATTTTTGCTATAAGCATTCCTTTAATAAAAGCCATATTCGAAGGAACATTCGTCATGCAGTGTAATGATTCTACACTCCATTCAACATCAGTCGTACAATGAATGCCCGTTAGCTTCGGCAAGGAATCACATATAATAAATTCAAGCTCTTTTCTGGCAACTAATATTGGAAGCTTCACAATAGGACCTTTTTGGTTTTTGATTTGGCAATTGCCTAAGAAAGAGGAATTGTGAATTTCATCTTCCATTGACTCAGAACCAGCACAATGGCCTGGCGTTTCCTCCAGCTTTTCTGTTAGTTCCTCTCGAAAATCTGATTCAATCCCTAACGAGCAAGTTTCTTTCTTTGGGAGCTTTTCAGTGTCCACCTCATTCTTCCTATTGAGCAGATAATCGTTATTGTTTAATTCTGACTCACTTCTTGCGTTATTCGCCTTAAGCATAGAAGAAAAGGTCTCAAGCAATGAAGATACCTTTTCATATCGTTCACTTTCGAAGTCATTTTTTGATTCGGAGCCAATGGATGCCTTGTCGGAAAAATGCGTCTTCCTTAGCAGGACCTGCAGATCATGAATGTATGATGACGATTCCTCCATCAATTCTAAAAATTTTTCCTGAAGTGAATTGTTATCTCGTAAAGGTTCATCAAGTATAAAATAAGCTTTTCTCAGGAGGGCAGAAAATTCTCCTTCGAACGATGAGGACTCTTTTAGTTCATTCTCATCAAGCTGTTTAGTAATTTTTTCTGTTTCTGCCGAGGATTCTTCATCAGTAGATTCGAAAAAATTCATTTCATTACCTGAAGCCCATAACTCGTCTTTTACTTCCATCCATTTCTCTTTTTCTTGAAAAGGGGAAGATTCATTATGGTTATATGAGGATTCTGCCAGTAATAAAAAAGCTTGATCTTGACATGTGGAGCCAAGATCCATTTCACACGAGTCAGACTCTTCCAGCCAAGTGAGAAACTCTTCTTCTAAGGTTATTTCCTCCTCAATTTTTGAATCAGGATATTTACTAAACGGGGATTCACAACAACGATTCTCACTGTATTCCATATCCCTCCATAAAGTTTCCTCAATAAGTAGAGTTTTATTTGATTGGAAAACTTCTCCGTCTCTCATTTTTATTTCTTTATTTTGAGGCGGTTTCACTGGTAAGGAAGGGGACCACCTTAGCATAGGGGAAAAGGGTGTCAGCAATTTTATTAAACTGTCTGGAATTTTTGCCTTTCGATCGCTCTTCTCAGTTTCATAAACCTTAGCTAAAGATTTTTTTTCGCTTTTATTTTCCCGCCTTTCTCGCAATCGGTTAATTTGCCTGTCTGCTACTTTCGGCGGCGGTAAAATGAAAGGAACTGAATCCTTTTTTTGAGATTTGGCAAGGTCTTTTTTTAATACTTTAAGCCCTTCATCCACCAATTTCTCAGCCGAATAAACTGGTCTGCTTGCCGATTTTTCTGCTGCTAAAGAATAGAATAATGGCTGTTGCTTCCGCGGCTTTTCATGGTCTGTATGATATATTTCATTAACATTTCTTATATTTGTCATATCCCAAGAAAGGTGCTGCTAAATAGCACTCTCTCCAATCCCCTCCTTACCTGCAAATTTATTGTTTATTTGACTGGAAATTACTCACAATGATGAAAGCAATCATCATTATCATTCGTAGTGGAAGATACACGGATCTGTTGTTTTTGCAGAACTTTTAATGTTAAATCCAAGACCATTTTCTCTTCAACCCTTGTAAATAGGGTTTCACCCAAAGGTGCATGTTTAGGAAGAGGCTGCTTGTCGATTGCTTCATCCCATTCAACAATTCTGCTTGAGATTAGTTCGCAATAAGGCAGCTCGTTGTAATGCTGAATACTTTCTTGATGATATTGGGAATTATCTTTTAATTGAAGTTCTTGAGTATCAGAATGCTTCTGGTGCACAGGCTTCGATACGAAAAAATCAAATTCTGTCCTGTCCGTCATTTCTGGCATAGTCGGTAATGTTAAAAATTGCTTAATTTCTTCTACGGATTGAAAAGGTATATCAACCGTATAGGAATGTAAATCTGAGGCCACGCTTTTTTCACTGTGCATCTCTATATCAGGGCAAGGACTTGCATACTGAATATTTTTTCGGACAAATCCTTTTATGAATAGTTTATTTGTAGGTAAAAGAAGTCTGCATTGTGTGAGCTTTACCGTTTTTTTAATATCCTTAATTTCTAGTACAGGCTCGGGAAACTTAATTATTGCATCTATATTAATCTGTGCGGTAAGTTCAGCAAGAACCACAGGTACTTTGGCAATTATTTTTCCAATGCTGATATGAGGAAAGTGTTCATGGCAGTTTTGACATTCACATTGATAGGTAACAGCTTTAGATTCACTCAAACAATTATCTTTATGTGTTTCAGACATAAAAGGGCCTCCTGAAGTCAAGATATAGCATCCTATGCGTATAAAATGACTATGTATGGGCTTTTGCCCTATAAATGGGTGCTTTCTATAGGCGTTGTAAATAACGTTTAAACCCGCATGGAAAAACAGGAGTATATTCCGAAAAAATAGTATAGTTAAAATTTTGTTATAAAGTACGGGCACATCTGGACTCCAATCGTGCATAAGATTCAAAAGGAGGAGTGAGTGAAAAAGTGGAGAGACAAAATTTTTTTGGCGATATCTGGTAAAAAGCCTTGGCTTTTGATAATGGAATGTTATCCGAATATCAGATTCCAAACGCGATAGCTCTTTTTAACGAAGAATATTATGAGAAACCATACGATGATGAAGATGTTATCTTTGAGGAAAACCTAATCGTAGAAATAAAAAGCATCTCTGTCAAAAATAAAAGAGAAATCTTTTACATTGGAAAAGGAGCTGCTAGGCAAAAAGATGTTAACTTAACTGCTTATAATAACCAAAAAGCAGATGAGGACCCTACGTATCTTTTACTCTTTGGGTTGGCAGCTTATCATGCAGCCCTTAGAAATACTGATGAACAGAGTGTAAATTATTATGTTGACCAGTTGGCAATTTCTTTGCCTACCACTCAATATAAAGAGCGGAAAAAGATACTCAAAGAACGTTTAATAGGTACCCATACAGTCATCTTTCACAAAGTCCCAGGATTCCCAGACCCAAAAGAATTTGAAGTCAAGCTTCACATCCAAGATGTAATCATTGGGGCAGAGGGGGCCTGTGCATATTTGGGTTTGACCAGAGATTTAGAAACGTTGGGAATAAAAATGAAGATCTGGTCAAAAAGTCGCATAAAGGAATCATAATTGGTGATCTCGGCGGTGACTCGGTGAACTTTGTTGGTATAAAAAATAACAAGCCAGTTGCATCAATTGAAGGTGAACCTTTTGGAATCAATAAGTTTCTTGACAATATTATTCAAAAGGTGGGCAAAAATGAACTATATCGTTTTGATTCCCGTACAGAGCTTGAGGAAAAATTGGCAGCAGGCCAATCGGAATGGTATGTTGAACCGTTCGCCGGCATCAGAAAAGATATCAGTAAGTATATTAATCCCCAGCTAAAATCTATGGCAATAATATACTTGGAACATTTTGATCGGATACGCAGCGGGTCTAATGAAATTAAAGGAGCTGCACGGTATATTGCAGTAGGGCAAATTAGCCCAGAAACATATTCAAGAGGCAGCAGTCGAATGGTTAGAAAGAGGCCGACCTATTGAATTAATGTTCCCCGAGGATATGGAAAAGCTAAATGTTAAAGGTTTGATGGTACTGGCAAAAATGAATCAGTTAAAAAAAGAAAAAGGAAATAGCCATGCCGTTTCCGCTAAAGGTTAGGGATGAAGCTTATGTCCAAAACGTACACGGATTATCTGAATAAAACAGCCATTACGACCTCTGAAACATTCATTGATGTTAAAACAGGCAGCAATATTTTCTTTACTCAAAAAGTTAGGAAACAAATTGAATATCATACAAATAATTAAACATTGAATCATTTTGTACTGTCGGCCATCCATAATTATTTACATCCAAACATAGAAATTATAGGAGTCGAAAAAATCCTGGCAGAAATCTCAGAGCTGAAAAAACTAATGAAGTCAGATTCCATACCTGCCTACACTATAAGAAAGCAAGGGCTTTCAGAAACAACTCAAAAAAAGGCGGAGTGGATCTAAAAGAAGTAGCAGATGTCCTTGAAGCATTTTGGGGATAAACATAAAAGGTGCACCTTTTATAAGGTACACCTTATTTGTTTTGGGCAACATTGTCTAAGAAATTATAACCGTACAGCAGGCAAACAAGTGACTCCACAGAAGCAAGCAAGATCTACATTAATGCAAATTCCTGTTTGAATTAAATCATCGACATTTTCAGAATCAATTTGACTGCATGGAGAACAAAAATCTGTTAAAGCATTTTTAAATTGAACCTTTCTTGATTTGTTCTGCTTAAAAGTCAATAATTCAAGAATAGCACATTTCCCATCAAATTTTTTTATCCTAAAAATAAAAGAACTAATACAAGCAAATTTTTTTCCTTTGTATGATGGGTGAATGTTTTAACCCCTGTTGCTTTAAATGGCTCGCAGCCGCCAAAATAAAGAATAAATGGAATTGTATTTTTTTTAGGCTTTTTTGACCTACCCAAAAGTTCATCAATAGAATCTTTGCAGGAGGATTTGTATCCTTCTTCTTTTTTTATCGTTACACATTTAGCATACGGCTTCTTCTGCTGTTTTGAATGAGGATACTGCCTAAAATTTCCAATATAATAAACTTCTCAAAAAGACACCGTCTAATAGCGGCGCCTAAGTGGGTATAATTAGGCAAAGGGTGAGTTTGTTTCAAGGCTAAAGCCCATCTTCACTCCGATTCCTATAGTCCTCTATCAAAGTATCAGCTACCTCCGGCCGGCTAAATTGGGGCGGAAGTTGTATACCATTTTGAAGTAGTTCTCTAACTTTAGTTCCAGATAGGTGTATATGATTTTCAATACTATGGGGACATGTCTTTTTCGAAACCATCGCAAGACATTTTTTACAGTAAAAACAATGTTCAAAAGGAAGTATGATAATGCCTATTTCATCAAGAGTGAATTGCTCAAATATTTTCTGTGCATCATATGTGCCATAGTAATTCCCCACACCTGCATGATCTCTGCCGACAATAAAGTGGGTACAGCCGTAATTTTTTCTTACAATCGCATGGAAAATAGCTTCTCGGGGCCCTGCATATCTCATTGAAGCCGGAAAAACGGATAAGTGAACGTAATCCTCAGGGTAATAGTTTTTTAATAAAATTTCGTAACTCTTCATTCTAGTCAATGCAGGTATATCATCCGCTTTGGTTTTACCGACCAAAGGATGGAGAAAAAGCCCGTCCACAATTTCCATAGCTGTTTTTTGAATATGTTCATGAGCTCTGTGAACGGGATTCCTTGTCTGGAAACCTACAACAGTAGTCCAGCCTCTATTCTTAAAAATTTCTCTTGTTTGAAATGGAGACAAATAATATTGAGAGAAATGCGGGTCACGCGGAGGTTTTTTTACAAGTATTATAGGTCCGGCAATATAAGTTCCGGGGCGCTCAAACAATATTTTTACCCCCGGATGTTTCTTGTCAGTGGTTTGATACACTTTATAAGCTTCTTTTTCCTTATCGGGTGTATAAATCTCCTTTAATATCAAATACCCGTATGTTTCATTTTTATAATTAAGTTTGACTTTTTCCCCAATTGAAAGTCGATTTGCTTCATCATTTGTAACCGGCAGTGTAATAGGAATGCTCCAAACCGTTCCATTTGTAAGCCTCATATTTTCAAGAACAGAATTATAATCATCTTTGCCAAGGAACCCGGTAAGCGGACTATAGGCACCATTCGCAATCAGCTCCAAATCCGATAATGCAGCTTCATCCATTTCTACTTCCTTTTCAATTTTAGAAATGTCATATGTCAGGTTCACTCTAATTTTTAACTTTCCCCCGTGTGGAATGCTTTTTATCAATGCTTCTCACTCCTTTATTAACCTCTTAATTTGTATTTATTAAAAAGGTATGATGAAATGGTCTTAACACACTCACTTATTGTCATGGTATCTGTATTTATTATGATTTCCGGGTTTTCAGGTTCCTCATATGGCTGATCAATCCCTGTGAACTGTTGTATTTCTCCATTTCTCGCCTTTTTGTATAAACCCTTTGGATCTCTTTTCTCACATTCTTTAAGCGGGCATTCTACATAAATTTCTATAAAATCCCCTGGTTCGAATAATTCTCTTGCCATCCCTCGGTCCATTTCAGATGGGGATATAAGGGAAGCAAGGACCACGAGGCCAGCATCAACAAAAAGCCTGCCTATCTCAGCAGTTCTTCTAATATTTTCTTTCCGGTCATTAGGATGGAAGGTCAAATTTTTATTAATGCCATACCGGAGATTATCTCCATCAAGCAAATATACAAGTATATCTTCCGCAAATAATTTTCGCTGTAAAGCATTGGCTATCGTTGATTTACCAGAACCAGATAGGCCCGTAAACCAAAGGATGCAGCTTTTATGGCCATATTTTTTATTCCTGTCATTTTTTTGAATAGATAGGGGATGCCATTTAATATCTTTGTCAGAACTATTCATCGAACATTCTCCTTTCGGGCTGTTATTACAGCCATTTTAACCAAGCCATAAATATGGCTGTGGACATGCATATAAGGCTTAAAGGCAGACCAGCCTTGAAATAATCTTTGAATTTATAGCCACCGGGGCCATATACAAGCATGTTAGTCTGATATCCAATTGGTGTCAGGAAACTGCATGAAGCTGCTATCGCTGTTAACATAGCAAACATCAAAGGCTCTAACTTTAACGCTTCAGATATTGCAAATCCAATAGGAAACATTAATGCAGCGGTGGCAAGATTATTCAGGATTTCGGTTAGAACCATTGTAATTAGATAAAACAGAATGAGTATGCCAATGATTCCTAAACTATTCTGGAAACCAATCAGCAGACTTGAGATATTGGAGGCAAGTCCTGTTGCGCCAACTGCCTTTCCGATTCCAAGCGAGCTTCCCATTAGAATAATGATCCTCCAATTAATCGATTTAATTGCATCTGTTATATTTATTGTTCCAGTTATGATTAAAAAGATGGAGGCCATTAAAGTCAGCTTAAAAATGGGAATAGCCTGAAAGATTGACAGTACAATAATGCCTAAAAGGATAAAAAGCATAAAAGACTTTTCCCTTCGGCTTCTTTTTTCTGAACTGGCAGAGGGAGTGATAAAGTAAAAATCGCCTGAATCTCCCCAAGTTTTTTCAAATCCGGTTTTGGCAAGCAAAACAAGTGTGTCACCCTCCAAAACACGTATATTTCCAAAACCAGATGAAATTAACTGTCCCTTTCTTTTAATGGCTACGATAACTGCATGATATTTTGACCGGAAATGAATATCCTTGATTTTCATGTTAATCAATGGGGAAGCAAGGGGAATTCCCACCTCAAAAAGTTCTGAACCTGGTCTGTCAAGCTTGGAAAGTGTCTCCTCTGTACAATTTTTAAACCCTAAATAATGCTTTTCATTAATAACACCATCCGGATTTCCCGAGAAAACCAGGATATCACCACTTTGTAAAATTTCTTCTTTAGAAACTGGAGAAATGACTGCTTGACCTCTTTTTATTTCAATAAGATATAACTGCTTTAAGTTTCTCAGCATTGCTTCAGTAACTGTTTTGCCGATAAGCGGTGATTTTTTTTTAACTTCATAGCAGTGAATATATAAATGACGCTCTTGCTGGAACAGCTGGATGTTATGCTGTCTATCCGGCAGGATACGGGGACTCGCCAAAGCCAAATAAATGATTCCAATGAATGCAATTGGAATCCCAAAATATGCAAAATCAAAAAGACGGAAACCTTCCAGACCTTTTTCAAAAATGAGACCTTGTACAATTAAATTGGTTGAGGTTCCGATAAGGGTGATAGTACCGCCTAAAATGGCTGCAAAAGATAACGGGATCAGCACTTTCGAAGGCTTGATATTATTGGATATGGCCCATTTTTGCAGGGAGGGTAACAGAATAGTAACAAGGGGCGTATTGTTGATAAAAGCCGATAATACGCTAGTGGGCAGCATGATCCTGAATAAAGTTTTGGATAATGACCGGCTTCCGTCCAATAACTTTTCAACAATCTCATGAAGTATGCCAGATTTGGCTACGGCAGCACCCAGGATGAAAAGATGGGCTACTGTATGGACACCGGGATTGGCAAAACCCGATAATGCTTCCTCAACCGATAAAATACCAGTAAGAATGAGGGTGGACATAGCCAGGAAAACTGTAATCTCTGCCGGAAACCATTCTTTGATCAAGAATGTGAACATAACCATTAATACGATGCATAAACTGATGGCCTGCATGGACATTCGTATCGCTCCTTGTAATCAGCATAGGTCATAATAATGTATGTTTGGACATTGCTCCCTGTCCATAATATCCGCCTTGAATTACAGTAAAAATTTGGCCTAATTTGCCGGAGATTTTCTAAAAAACTTATTAAAAAACAGAACAAGTGTGTTTGTTCTGTTTTTTTGTTGTTTGGACCATCATCCCTTTTTAAGTTCCTATTTGAATAAAATAATAGACTTGCCTATAGCATTTTTCCTATACAAGCATAAATTAGTAATTAGATTAACCAAGAAAAAAAGACTGGGAGTTGCGTTTATGAAGGTATTGACAATTTTAGGTACAAGACCGGAAATAATCAGGCTAAGCCTTATCATTAAGAAATTAGATATGTTTGCTGAGGAGCACGTACTGGTTCATACCGGACAAAACTTTACCGAAACCTTGAGTGATGTGTTTTTTAGGGAGATGAAGATAAGAAAGCCGGATTATATTCTTTTTAACCAGCAGCATACGTTTGGGGAACAATTATCAGTCATTTATAAAGGGCTTGAAGGCATTCTCTTAAAAGAAAAGCCTGATAAAGTTCTTGTTTTAGGTGATACCAACAGTGGATTAAGTGCCATTCTGGCCGAAAGGATGGGCATTCCTGTCATCCATATGGAGGCTGGAAATAGATGCTTTGATTTAGAAGTTCCGGAAGAAAAAAACCGTAAAATAATTGATGCAATTTCGAGCATCAATTTGCCTTACACTCCACAGAGCAAAGAAAATCTACTGAATGAAGGGATAGATCGAAACCGAATTATTGTTTCAGGTAACCCCATTCACGAAGTTCTTATGCATTACAATGAGGAAATTGCAAAGAGCACCATTCTTGAAAAATTGGAACTCAGGAAAGGTGATTATTTCTTAGTGACAGCACATCGTGCAGAAAATGTGGACCATGAAAATAGGCTAGCAGAAATTTTGGCGGGAATTAACATGGTTGCTGAGACTTACCAAAAACGAGTTATATGCAGTATACATCCCCGTACGAAATCTCGTATAGATAAGACGAACAATATAATAATGCACCCAAATGTTGAATTCCATGAGCCGTTCGGTTTTTTTGATTTTATAAAGCTTGAAAAAAATGCAAGATGTGTCCTAACAGATAGCGGAACTGTACAGGAAGAATGCTGCATATTTCATATTCCTGCCGTTACAATTCGAAAAACAACAGAAAGACCTGAAACAGTCGAATGCGGCAGTAATGTTGTTTCAGGCATAAATGCCAAACGCATCGCAGAATGTGTACATGCCATGATGAAAATGCCTACCAATTGGGATCTACCCGAAGGATATCAGCACATAAATGTCTCTGATAAAGTAATTAAGATTATATTAGGAGGAATGTGAATTGTTTAAGAATAAAACGATTTTGGTTACAGGAGGCACCGGTTCATGGGGATATGAACTCGTCAGGCAACTTCTTGACTTTCATCCGAAAGAAATTAGGATTTTTTCAAGGAATGAATCAAATCAATTTACAATGAAGCAAGAATTTGATAATAATCCAAAATTGAATTTCATTATAGGAGATATTAAAGAGAAGAAGGAACTAATTGAGGCATGCAGGGGTATAGACTATGTATTCCACTTGGCGGCATTAAAACATGTTCCAGTATGTGAAGACCAGCCGCTTGAAGCTTTAAAAACAAATGTAAACGGAACCCAGAATGTAATAGAGGCGGCTATATTCTCTAACGTGGAACGGGTTGTTTACATTTCAACAGATAAGGCATCTAACCCTTCAAATTTCTATGGTCTTTCTAAAGCGATGGGTGAAAGACTTATCATTCATGCCAACACATTAGCTACCAATACAAAATTTGTCTGTATCCGTGGAGGAAATGTACTTGGAACAAACGGAAGCGTAATTCACGTGTTTAAAAAAAATATTCAGGATAAAGGAAAAATTGGTATCACTGATATTAATATGACTCGTTTCTTCTTAACACTTGAAGAGGCAATAAAGCTTGTGTTCAAGGCGACGCGTGAAAGTGTAGGCGGTGAAATATTTGTTATGAAAATGCCTGCATGCAAAATTATAGACCTTGCCCACGTGCTTATAGAAGATTCAGGAAAAGAAAATGTTGAGATTGAAATACTTGGAGTCAGACCTGGAGAGAAAATTCATGAACTGCTTTTGTCGGAATATGAAAGCAAAACAACAATTGCCTATGATGATGAATACTTTGTCATACTGCCCCCTATTCATATTGAGGGGTTGAAAGAGGCCTATGCTAACTATAAACCAGCGAATCTCTATAATTATAATTCTAGCAAAGAGCTAATGAGCAAGGATGAAATTAGAGAGATCCTAAAGAAAGGCAGGTTTATATAGTGAAGATTCTTATTCTTGGAGGAAAAGGTATGGCAGGTCATATGTTGGTATCCTATTTCAGGAAAAACCCAGAATATAAAGTCTATTTTACTTCAAGAAACCCTCATGATAAGGACGCAGTTTTTTTAGATGTAACCAGCTCTACGAAAGTTGAGGAATTAATAGAAGAAATAAAGCCTGAAATAATTATTAACTGCATTGGGATCCTAAATGAATTTGCCAGCCGAAACCCTAAGTTAGCTTTCCAAGTTAATAGCTTATTACCCCACCAATTGGCAAAACTCGCAGAGCGCCATCAGGGAAAACTTATTCATATCAGTACAGATTGTGTATTTTCCGGAAGTAAAGGAAGTTACACAGAAGAAGATTTACCAGATGGCACTACCATATATTCACAATCAAAACAGCTTGGCGAAATAATTGACGATAGAAATTTAACCATTCGCACTTCTATCATCGGTCCTGAGGTTAAAGAGCACGGTATAGGTTTGTTTTTATGGTTTATGAAGCAAGAAGGAAAAATAAAAGGTTATAAAAGGGCATTTTGGAACGGTGTAACTACTCTAGAATTAGCCAAGGCTGTAGAGGCTTTGATAAAGAAAGGTGTTACTGGACTGTACCATCTTGGAGCAGAACAAAAAATTTCCAAATATGAACTTCTTAAATTGATTCAAAAAATTTTTGGGAAGCATGATGTTGAGATTGTTTCTGATTCAGAAGTGGTCATTGACAGGACTATTAGAAGTACAAGAACAGATTTTGTCTTTTCAGTACCTTCATATGAAGAAATGCTGCTAGAACTAAAAGATTGGATAGATGAGTCTTGAACATAAAGCCCAAAATGCTAATTACTGGAGGCAGTGGATTTACGGGAATGCATGCATGCAGATATTTTCATAATGCAGGGTTCGAAGTAACTGCAGTATCAAGGAAGAATTCCTGCAGCAAAGATGTTGATTGGTATACAGAGCAATGTGATCTCCTCGAGAGGAAGGACGTTAATAGGCTGTTAAGAAAACTGTGCCCTGACTATGTTCTCCATTTGGCTGCACAGAACCATGTAGGAAAATCCTGGGCGGATCCTGTGTTGTCTGTGGAATCAAATGTACTAGGTACTTTATATCTTTTAGAAGCACTGAGGCAAATAAATCCAGCATGTAAAATTATAGTATTGGGTTCTGCCCTTCAGTTTAATCCTAATAATATCTCTGAGCTGCCCCACCCATATAGTCTGAGCAAATCATTGCAGGTATTGGTTGCACAGGCCTGGGAAACATTATTCGGCATGAATATTGTGATAGCTAAACCATCCAATTTAATCGGACCTGGATATTCAAATGGCGTATGTTCAGTTTTTGCCCAAAAAATAGTGGAGATGGAAAGAAAAATAGGCAATAACGTATTGGAAGTAAGTAATTTAAATGCACGGCGGGATTTCCTAGATGTACGTGATGCGGTCAGAGGATACCACTTCCTATTTAATTATGCAAATGCAGGAGAAATATATGAAATAGCGACTGGCAATACGCTTTCCCTTGAGGAAGTAATAAATAAATTCAAATTATATTCGAATGCAGAGTTCACTATATCTTCCAAAGAAGTATGTGAGGAAGACATAGTCAGAGGATGCCCTGATAAAATCATAAAATTAGGATGGCAGCCTCTTATTTCCTATGATGAATCCCTCTCATGCATATTAAACTTTTATCGAAAATTAAATGAAGATTATATATAGTAAACCTTCATTTTATATAAATCTGGAATAATGGAGTGAAATAATGGATAAAAGGAAATTATTAGAAAATATGATTGTATATAGAGTCCCAAATTACAATGTTGATTTTCCAATTATTTTATTTTGGAGCCAAAAAAGCGGATGTACAACACTCTTAAAATGGTTTTTCTTTCAATTAGGTTTACTGGATGAGGCCCAAAAATACAACCCATGGATACATTATTATGAGGAAGAGGTTTATAAAAGCAGCCAAACCTACAAACAGGAAGTAATCGATTGTATTTTGACAGAGAAAAAAGAAACGATGAAGCTTGTCCGCAATCCGTATAAAAGAGCGGTAAGCCAATTTTTAATCCTTGCCTCTACAAAAGGTATGCCTTACTGGGAAAAGGAATGGGAGAAAATCAGGGAATTTTTCTATAATGATAAGAATAGCAAAAGAGGGATCACCTTTAAGCAATTCCTAATTTATATAAGAGATTATCCGGGTGTAATTGATGATCATTTTAAGCCTCAATATATGGACGGAGAGGAACTATTTGTGAAGAATTACATTTACCTTGAATCCTTTACATCTGAGATAAGTGCTATTGAAAGAAAATACAAATTGAAAAAATCCAATCTTTCGAAATTGACCTATTCTTCTCACCATCTGAAAAAATCCATGATTCTAGATGGCAAGTTTTCTAACCTGGAGATAACTAATGAAACCTTCTCAGAGAATAGAAAGCTTCCCACATATGATAGTTTTTATAACAATGAAACAACCAATTTGGTGAATAGTATATTTAAAAACGACTTTATGGTTTATGAGTATAAGATGCAATAATTGCGAAGGGAGTTGATTGCTTGGATTCCTCTCAACCACTTGTGACCGCAGTAATACCATTTTATAACTGCCAATATGTTAACCAAGCGATTGAAAGCATATTAAGCCAAACATACAAAAATATAGAAATTATTTTGGTGAATGATGGCTCTACTAAATATAATGATTTAATTACACCTTATTTATCTAAAATATTCTATATCGAACAAAAAAATATGGGTGTTGCTTCTGCATTAAATCAAGGTATTAAAAATGCAAACGGAGATTTTCTTGTCTGGCTTAGCTCAGATGATCTTTTTGATGAAAAGAAAATTGAAACACAGCTTTGCTTTATGTTAGAAAATAAATCAATTATAAGCTTTACAAACTTTAATATAATTGATGAAAATAACAGGATTACAAAATTTAATGTAGGAAGAAATTTTACAAATAATTTAGAAATTCTTCAAACGATTAGAAACCACAACCCTATAAATGGATGTACGGTGATGATGTCCAAGAATCTGGTAAAAGCAATTGGATACTTTAATGAGTCACTTAAATATGCACAGGATTATGATTATTGGATACGGGCAGCTCTGCATTTTCCCGTTCATTATTTAAAGATGACTCTAACAAATTATCGTGTCCATAATGAAATGGGATCAATATTACACAACAAGGACCAGATGAAAGAATTTTATAAAGTCAGGGAAAAATATAGATTAGCCATAGATAATCTGATTGTTAAAAAAAAGAACGGGGCGGAGACAGATGTTTAATGAGTCCTTTTCATTCAAAGGAAATGAATATTTGAACTTTTTACCCAATACAAATGGTGTAGCTGATAATTTCAGCTACCAATTTATTGTTCTGGCCAACCCACAAAAAGTCTTAAGCAATAACAAATCGAGTTATCTCATCGCCCCAGCCTCTGCAGAAGGTGACAGTGCAGGGGTAGGAATTATTATGAACGGTCCAGAGATCCGTATCGTTGAATACAATCAGCACAAGTATAATACGGTCATACTCGTTCATTCAGAAACCTCAGTATGGGTTAATCTGGTACTTGTTTATACCGATAAAAAGCCTTTCCTTTATCTAAACGGGAAGCTGGTTGCAACTGGTAAAAAAAGTATGTTTAAACACGTTATTCCGTCTGGTTTTTTAGGCGGGAACGAAAAAGGAGAATGTTTTACAGGAAAAGTCCATTCTATAAAGCTGTGGAAAAAAAGTCTGACACTAGAGCAGGTTGGCCATTTACTTGACAGGAATATTGTAATGCCTTCAACTATTGTCTGGAGTAAGAATTTTCATAATGGAATTACCTATAAGGATGGGCTTCTTTTAGAACCCAAGGTAACGGTTATTATGCCAACATATAACAAGTATTCAGAGATTTTAATGACTCTTCATTCATTAGAATGCCAGCGATTTAGCAAGAAGGAATTTGAGGTTATTATTGCCGATGATGGTTCACTGGATGAAACTTTTAAGATTTTTAACCACCATGCCTTTTCATTTAATATTGTCTATATACGCTCCAACAAGAATATTGGCCGGCCAAATATGAGGAATCTGGGAATTAAAAATGCAAATGGGAAAGTTTTAATTTTTTTAGATTCAGAGATATTGGTAAAGCCTGACTTTATTGACAAGCACTTTAAGGCTCATACGGAAAGAGACCAGGTTGTAGTATGCGGGAGCATGGTTTTGCACGGGGTTTTCACGAAATATCATCCTAAATATAATGACGATCAATTAAGGCAGCTGCAAATCTTAATAAAGAAAAACCCTGCAATGATGGTTAATCTTCCTAACATTTTACGTAATAAAAAACCAGTTAACCTTTTAACAAAAAAACATATTTATGATCAGTCATTCATGAAATATTCATTTGAGAAGCCATTTGTTCAAATTTATAGGGATACATTATTTAACCTCTACGGAAATGAGCTAAAGGAGTTTAACTTCCCTTGGATCCTATTTTGTACAGGTAATGTTTCGGTCAAAGCAAAAGGGATAAAAGAAGTGGGATTATTTGAGGAATATCCAGGGTATGGGTGGGATGATCATGAAATGGGGTACCGCCTATATAAAAAGGGATATACTTTTCTTAATCACACAGGTTTGACTGCATATCATCAAGAGCATCCTATAGCAAAATCGAATCCTTTAGATGCATCGAGAAACTTTGTAAGGATGTTTAATAAATACCCGGAAATTCAGATGAGAATTTTTGCTCTTCACTACATGGGCATCACGTTCCGGCAGCTTAATATTGTTTACTATTCATATTTGAAATTTAGTTTAGCCTACCCTGATGACTATACAGGTGTAAAAAATATCTTTTACAAAATCCTTGAACAAATTGCCCAAAAACTTTGGGATGGCGACAGACTTGTAAATCTTAGCAATGGTTTTTCAAAGGAGGAAATACAGGCAATAAAAAAACAGCTGCAGGTCCTATCAAATCATCCAGAATATTCACCTTTTGCATCCTATTTAAATTATTTACTGGACCTCTGAGCCGGAACAAGACTGCATGTTCCGGCATTACCTATATTTTGATCCTTAAGTTCTTTAACATATCAATAAATTGCTGCCCATATAAATCTGGAGAAAATTCCTTCTTTATGTGATTAAGGGCAGTTAAACGAATATGTTCTCTTAATTCATAATTTGTTAATAATTCTTTCCCTTCATTAAAAGCTTCGGAAATATTCCCAAGAGTGTAATATTTTCCAGTCTTGTTATGAATGATTGAATTTATAACTCCATCAGATTTTGTGGAAAGTACAGGACACTTGCAGCTCATAGCTTCTACAATAGCATATCCGAAGCTTTCAATAATGGAAGTAGAGCAAAGGAATCCTCCAGAGTCACCAACGAGTGAAAAATACTCTGCCATCTTTTCATGAGGAATATTAGAAAAGATATGGACACTTTTTTTCAGCTTCAACTCTTTTATTGTCTGTTGAAATCTTTGCCTCTCATTTGGATCTGAAAGAGAAGAATCTTCAAATAAATAAAGTTTTATATTGGGGTCAAATTCGTTGATAAGTTTATGGCCAATTTTCAAAAATTCATTCCAATTTTTATTTGACTCGATCCGGCCAATCCACATTAAAATAGGATTAATACTTTGGGGTAATTTTTTATATGAGAATTCGCTGGCATTAAAGCAATTATTAAATATAAATTGGGGAAGGGGAAGTACTTGGTTAGAAAGGATTTCTATTATATGCGGTGTTTTTGACATTAATACCCCATCCCCGTATGAAATGGCAAGAGGTATAGCTTTCTTCAGTTCTGATATAGCCATTTCTTTTGTTCCAAGGCCCTGAATTTCAAAAATTAACTTTCCTTTATAACCTAGCTTTTTGAATCTTTCAAGTGCCCTGTAGTCTGAAGTGATGATTACTGCTTTAAAATTTCCGTTATTTAGGATCTTTTTGATTTCGTTATCATTGTTCGAAATAAAAACAGGACCTTCATGCTTATTAACAAGCTCTCGTTTTTTTTGATAATAGAGGAAGTGGCAGTTTATCCCCCGGTTTTTAAGTGCAACAGCCCTCTGCCGATTCAAAGTTTCTACACCGCCGCTCGGTATATAAAATACAAATAATATGTTCATATATCCTCCTTATGAAAAACAGTACTGACGTACCATTAAACTATGTGGAGACACTAAAAATTAACCTTAAACTTATTGAAATACCAATCATCGTCTTTGGTGCGTTTTTTAAAATAATTTCTCCTTTGGTTAAGAACACCGTCTTTTAAAACTTTCAATTCTATTTCTCTAGCCTTTGTACTAACTAACAGTTTTTTGCATTTTTTTATCCTCTCAGCATTGAAATGAGAGTAAGCCAATCGTAGTAGGTTATAATTTACCTCTTCATAACTAATATTGTATGGCTGCTTTTTTCGAAAAAGATGAAGGATTTTTACAGTAGGGAGAATGTGGCATTTATAGCCAAAAAGCCATAGCCTTATAGAAAATTCTATATCTTCATGGCCCCATGTTTTAAAGCCTCTTTCAAAACCACCAACCTTATCAAACACATTTTTTTTTATTGCCAGACAGGCTCCAGGCAATATAGCTGTTTCATTTAGAGCCGCAGGCTTTGGGTTCCATTTAATTCTAAGGTTAGGCTTCAGTGTTTGACCAAAACCGGTGAAGTCATCTTTAGTCATAGAGCCAATTGCAGGTGAAATAGCGTCCGTTTTGCCATAAATTAATGGTTCAAGCAGGCGATCAATCCACCAGTCTTCAAATTCAATATGGGCATCACAAAATATTAGATAAGCCGCTGAAGTGAAATCAGCACCCAAATTCCGTGCATTTGCAGCGCCGATTCCTTTTGTTTCGATAAGTTTAATTTTTTCCTGTCTATAAGAATCTTTTAAAAATTCACAGCAATTATCTGTTGATCCATCGTTTACAATAATGACTTCAAAAGTATAATTTGTTTTCTTTGTAAATAGGGAATCTAACGTTTTTTTTACATTTTCTCCTTCATTTTTAACAGGGAAAATGATAGAAACCATACTAGTAGTGCTTTGCATAAAATAATCCCCTTTTTACCTAATTCTTGGATGTTGGATTCTAATAGGCAAGCCTTTTCCTTATCTGGATGAATCCCATTTTTAAATATATGAGGATACAAACAAAAAAATGAATCCAACATTTTTGAAATAAAACTTTTTAAAATCAATGCAAGCAAATCAACTTTTATACTCAATTATCATAAGGGGAGTGAAAAAAATTGTATCTTTGCCCTAGTCAATAGTACAAGTCGAAATAAAATTTAAATCATAATTTATATTAACCCTCGAAAGGAACTCAGTGGTACTCAGTGGTATTGAAGGATGATTTTAAAAAAGTACTTAAAAAAAATAACTTGCTTATAAAATAAAAAAGTAAGTGAAATTTTAAATTGTTTTTCGTTCCTGAACATTTACCAAGATAAGAGCAATTCAAAACAATTTTAGCAGTTTGGGAGTAACAGGAAATGAAGCAAAAGGTGTCCGATTCCCCATATGAAAGTCATACGGTAATAAAATAAATAGGGTGGCCATTACTTCAGTTTTGCCACCCGCTTTATAATATTGGGGGAATAACAAAATTAGAAAGTTGCAACTCCTGAAGTAATGAGCTGCCGCTTTCATTTCCTAATGTTTTTAAATGGATCCAATGTAGTATTCATAGAGGGATATTGTGAATTATATAAAGGGTGGGATTCAAAGAATCTTTCTAAAGAATAATTTTCGGATAACTTAGTACTTTTGGATGTTTGATTGTTATGATTATTTTTTAATGATACCATTCCGTTTTGAACGTTTTTACTGCTTTGTTTGAACTGGAATTGAGTATGGTTATGATCACTGGGATCTGGCTCCATCTGTCTTGATGAAACAGAAGGTGTCTGCAAGCGGGACTTTTTCTCTATATCTTTATGTGAAAAATAGAATCTTGTCTTTTGCTCATTTTTATCCGAGTCTTTTGGCTGCTTTTGTTTCATTTTTTTAATAAATGATTCCAGCTCCTCACATTTTTGTTCTTTTTCTTTAAGCTGTTTTCCGAGTTTATCTGTTTCTTCTTTTGCCTTTTTCAGTTTTTGTTCAGTTATGTCTATTTTGTTGCGATTCTTTTCGTCTTTCTCCAATAGTTCTTCTAATAGCTGATTTTTTAATTGCTCCTCTTTTTTAAACAAATCCTGCATATCATCAATTTTATTGCTATAAAATTTTTCTTTTTCAACTAAGGCAGCATCCAATCGCGTAATTTCCTTGTTAAGCTGTTTTTCTTTTTCAGTAAGAAGGGAAGCTTTTTCCCTAAGTTGAAGCAATTCTTCAGAATAGGCCTCATGATTCTCAATTAATTGGATATTCAAACGTTCGATTTCTTTAAGATAGGACTCTTTTTCATCTTCGCTTGGGACTTGTTCATTTATTATTTTTTCTATATCTGACTTATATTGCTTTTCTTTTTCTGCCAATAATGATTTTAAACGTTGATTCTCATCAAGGAAGTCCTTTTCTAAATTTTGCTGTTTAGAAATTTCATTCATTAGCTGTTTAATCTCTTGATCATGTTTGATTTCCAGATCCTGTATTTCGCTTAAAAGGGCATTTATTTCTTTCTTATATTCAATTTCACGATCCTGATATGCCTTGATTTCTTCACTTCGAGAATTTATTTGATTTGTATAATCTGATAACTTTGCTTCAAGTTTTTTTATAATTTCTCTATCTTTTTGCATTTGTTCAATTTCAATTAGTAATTCTTTTTGCTGATAAAGCCAATTTGACTGCTTGGCTTCAAAGCTTTTAATTAAATTCCGATATTGCAAGTTTTCTTCTTCGAGAGTACTGTGATGTTTTTTTTCTTTTTGCATTTGTTCTTCATAAGCGGCAGCTTTCTCCTTTATTTGCGCTTCATAAGATTTAAGTTCTTTTTCTAATTGTTCAATCTTATCCCTTAACATTTGTTTATCTTCCTCTTCATTGATTAAATATTGCCGGAGCTTTTCATTTTCCAGAATTAACTCCGAGTATTTATCTTTAAGCTTTTTTAAATTGCTTTTTTTGTATTCCTCCTCATATTTTTGAGCTAAAACCTTATATTTTTCGACCTCTGATTTAAGATGAATAATTAATTGTTCCATTTGCAGGATTGTAAACCTTCTATTGTGTGAGTCATTCAGCATTGCTCTTCTTCTCCATCTATATTAAAGAATATGGTTTGACACCGCATAACTGTTCACATCCTTAGTTGACTGTTTTTAATTTAGAAACTGTTCAACTTGATTAGCATTGTAGTAGTTTTTAAATTGATATTCTTCATATTAATTATATGCATATATCCACTGGATGTTACATTCACAGATTTACTGCTCGGGGATTTGCTGCAATTATCATACAAAGCCTTTAAGAACATAAAATAAATACGTACAATTTTACAGAAGCCCAGATCTATAAAGGGAATATCACAGAAGATTGAAAGAGAGGTTTTGTTTCATGAAAATCCAACTGGGAGATATGTATATTGGTTCCATAGAAAATGAGTATATTCCTGCTTTGTATTTCTTCAGCAGGGAAATGGGTTTTCAGGTTAATTTAGGTGATAAAAAAATGCAGCTGAATACTAGCTTACATGATAAGAAGGTTGGTATATTGCGAGAGAAAACATTAAATCAAAGTCCATTGAGGAAACCTGGGTTGGAGGAAAAGGCACTGGAAACAATTGGAGCTTATATTTCCAAGTGTGGAGCAAAAGTAAGTCACTTAACAGAATTCAATAAGGAAATAAAAATGAACTTAGCATTTTCCTTGGAATTATTTAAAATGCAGGGGCTGAAGCAACCAGTTATGGAAATATACCATGATATAAAAGGAGAACACGACAGGTGGATTCTGCTCCTAAAAGATGAATGTAAAAAATCAGGAATAAAATTTATATCTTATCCAGAAGAAAATTTGGGTGAAACGCCATGGGTCAAAGTGCAATTTATGTTTTCGATTGTAAAAGAAGATATAGAGGAGGAAGAAGTATCAAAGACATTGTCACATATCCTTTCAATTGGTTTGATGTGCATGCTATTAGATAAGGCAGGGTCAGCAGCATTTTCTTTACTGCCCTTTGAGGTGTATGCAGGGTTAATGAACCATTCTGTTAACAAAAAAGAAGTGAACATTCAGCCAAAAAAACCTGTGGATGATAATAAGTCTATAAAAGAAAATATTGTAATAGACAAAGATAAAGAAATGGCAAGTGCTGAAGCATTTTTTGATTATCATCTATTAGTTGATCAAATGCACAGCAGAAATATAAAAATAATAGGAAACTTAAATATAAAAAATACTGGAAATGTTCATCTAAACAATCCAATTGTATGTATTCGGGTAAGTCCCCCCGGCAGCATAAAAATTACAGGACAAATATTGCCTCCACACTTAACTAATACCATGGGAATTCAAACAGGTAACGGAGCAAAGGGGTGGAAATATATGAATAAAGAGTGGTTTAATGAACTAGAGGAAAAGGGAGAATTATGGATAAATACGATTGAGAATCTATGTATACCTGAACAGGAAACAGTTTCTATCCCAAATATTCAAATAAAACTATTGAATAATGAAGATCATAGGAATATACAGGTAGACGCGTTTGTCTTCTTTCAAGAAGAAAGCCTTGAAATACCAGCAAGTAATAAAATATCTCTATTATTAACAAATAATGGAAAGGAAGATAAGCAAAAATAAAATTAATCAAGCCAGCGCATAATATGGATGCTCGGGGTATTAGACCCATGGTCCGCTTACTATACCCCGAGTTTAGTTAAACAATTTGAATTATTTTCGATGTAACATAGTTTTCATTTATTTGATAGGCCTTAATCTTGGGGTAAATAGTTTCAAAAGATATAATAATGTGGAAAAGGTCCGGATGATTATTTAATGCTATGTCCCCTTTTGAGGGATAGGCATCAGCAGTAGGATGTGAATGGTAGATTCCCAGAACCTCTTCATTCTTTTTTTTAATTCGGTTAAATACATGCTCTATTTGCCTGATGTCCATTGAAAATGAAACAGGGCTCTTATCCATATTCTTCATTGGCCAAATAGTAGCTGCCAGTCCTTCTTTTCCAGATAATAAACCGCATGCCTCATTAGGTAATTCTTTCCGGCAGTAATAGACCAACAAATCATAAACATTAGATGTCACTTTTACTATTTCAGGTTGAAAATCATCTGCTTCTGCCGCAACATCCCTTTGTACTGGGTTGCTGAACTTTCATTTTAGCTGGTTTATTCTGTTTCAACTGAACAGGCTGTGCATTGGATATTCCTAACTTTTTCTTAACTTTGCGCTTTAATCTGCCGTTAGCCATTTAATCAACTCCATTATTATTTTGAATATTGGTATCGCTACACCGAAAGAAACAATTGGGTTCCTAATAATAATAAGTTTCAAATAACCAAATTAAGCCAGGAGACAGAATACTTTCTCCTCCTGGCGCAAATGAAAAATTTTGGTTCAGCAGCACTTTTCTTAGAAATTGCTGCCACAATCTTCAACTTCAACCTCAAGTCCAGGGTTAGCCGTTTCATTCAAGTTAATTCGAATAAAGAGGGAAGGACTTGTAATTGTTAGGGTCAAGGTATCCCCTGCTGGATCAACATCGTTCATTACTAAAGTAAAGGTAGCATTTTCCGTTACACCGCCAGAAGGAGTAATAGTACCTGTACCCGTAACACTTAGTCCATTCGTCCCAACCTCAGTTGGCTGATTGAATTCTGCAGCTGTAAATGTAAAACTTTGATCAAGTTCATCATCAGGTGTACCAATTGGTGTTGGTCCCGGTGTATCCAGGAAGCTAACCTGAAGGCTGCTGTTTGCAAGGTTACACTGATCAGCAATTAAGGCTGTTAAATCTAGTTCTCCAGTTGGTGTCGCATTGAAGGTTGCCAGTGCTGCTACTCCTCCTGCATCCTCACCTTCTGCATAAATGATCGTTGCAGGCCCATCGTATTCAGCTGCACCCTGAACAACTGTGTTCAAAGGAGGGAAGAAGGTTGGGCATTGCTGAGGGAACCTAGGGAAAGGAGGGCAGACAGCATTTTCTTCAGGAATCGGAATAACTGGCCGAGGTCCACAGAATCTTGCTTCCACTTCCAATTTCACTTCTGCTTCAACCTGAACATCCTTACACATTACAACATCAATTACGACCATGTTACCAAGCATCTGATTTAGCAATACTGTACATTGAACATCAAAGATATTGCAATTAATTTCTGTACCTTCCGGGAAACACAATATAACATCGTCAACAAAGCTTACTGGTACGACAAAGTTGCAGCCCGGGAGTGCTACACCATTACAGAAAAATTGAACACGAATGTGCACATGGAAAGCTAGAGTAACAATTTGTGCCCCTGGAACTCCAATATCAGCAGGCACAGCCCCAATAAAATCGCAGCTCCTGGTATTTAAAACCTCAGAGCATGTAGCAGTAATACTATTGCCTTCATCCCGGCAAGTTTCAATTTGCGCAAAACACTCATCAGGAATAGGAACCTTATTCCGATCACGATTAGTCAGGACTACCCAGTCATAAACTTTAGTAACACGAATACATTCAGGCCCAATGGGATTTGGCGTAACTTGCTGACCCTGAATGGGCTTGATGTTTTTTTTCATCCAACATCTTTCCTTTCATTAAATTGATGTTTATATCTAGTTCTTTAATATAATATGGTGAATAAGTGGAACGGGTACAGTTATCTTTTAAAATAGGCTATAATAGGCTAAAATCCTTATTTTCTGTTAATCAGCCGTTTTCTGCAGTTGATTCAGGATAAAAAGAAGGAGGATTCTGCATCCATTAATAAAATCAATCTTGTCTACGTCAATTTATGAATTATTTCGAAAGGATTACACAACTTTTATTCCACCTATTTTTTAAAGGCTTTAAATAATATCCCTTTCAGGAGGAAAATTAGTACTGCTAGTAATTTTTTATAGTAAGAGTGTTCAAGTTGGTGTCTGGGGTACAAACATTCATTTTATAGATGAACAAATTTTTTTGGTGAAATTGAAAAAGAAATGAAAAATACCGGGTTAAAATGCAGTTTAAAAATGAAAGTATTTCAATGACAAGGACTTAATATTATATGAAGGGTGAAGAAATTTTGATTCTCACTTTATATTGCTGGAAGGAGAGGAAGAGTTATTGAAGTATTAAAAAGACATTTAACCTTGTCAAATGCCGTTGATTAAATTGATTTAAATTTGATAGTTGTACATATTAGAAAATCCAACTGCTTGTATTTTATAGGATTAAAGACAGGCAGATGGATTTTCCGCTAATTCAATAATTATGACCATAAAATAGCTTTTCAAAGGGATTTTTTATAGAAGATGAAGTGATAACTTTAATTTAAAGCACATACATAAACACACAAAGAAAGTGCGCCATGCTGCCCATCATGATAAAAATATGAAAAATCTCATGAAATCCCAAATGCTTGAACTCAAGGAATTTCGGTTTCACAGCGTAAATAATTCCGCCAATTGTGTATAGGATGCCGCCAAGCACCAATAGGGAAACACCCGCCATGCTCAGCATATCCGAAAGAGGTGAAAAGGCAAATACAATAATCCAGCCCAAGGCGATGTAAAGTGCTGTAGAAAGCCATCTCGGGCAGTTAAACCAGACCATTTTAAAAAGTATACCTGCAGCTGCAACGGCTGTTACAATTGAAAAAAGGACCCAGCCTGTTACCCCGTTTAGAGTGATAAGGCAAAAAGGTGTATAGGATCCTGCAATTAATACGAATATCATAGAATGGTCCAGTTTCCTTAAAAAAGCTATCACTTTATCTTTTGCAATGACCATATGGTAAGTTGCAGATGCTGAATAAAGCAGAATTAAGCTGACCCCAAAAATTGTAACAGCCGCAATACTAAGCGGTGAAGATGTTGTCAAGGAAGCCTTAATAACCATGGCAAGCAGTCCGACAAAGGATAAAATAGCTCCAGCAAGATGAGTTAGGCCATTGATTGGCTCCCGGATGTACGTATTCATTATAATCTCCTCCTAATATTTCCGTATGTAGTTTCGATAACTACTTATAATGGTATAGATAAAACGAAAGGTAGTCAATGTTTACATCTTGGCCTTTTTTATGTAAAATTTATTTATCAGATGGCTGTGTTAAAGATCAATGCTGATTTTGGCACTTTGTTCCCCGATAATGCTTTCGTATTATCTGCACACGGTGCGCTATTTAAATGTCCTGGGGGAATGTTGACAACGGGAGATCCTGCAGGCGCAAAGTAAAGAGGAGCGTCGGTTCTTCTGCGAGCGCTGAGCGCCTTGAGCGAAAATCAACAGACAAGTTTACCACTAATATGAATGATTTGAGGGATAGAATGGAATTGGAAAAGTTAATTGCGGATAATCAAATTCACCTTGAAGATATACCGCAAATAGATTTATATATGGACCAGGTAATTCAGCTTTTTGAAAATACATTCAGCAATACAAGACGGAATGAAGATGAAAAGGTCCTAACGAAGACGATGATTAATAATTATGCGAAGGGGAAACTATTTTTTCCTGTAAAAAATAAGAAGTACTCAAAGGAACATTTAATTTTTATTGCCCTGATTTATCAGCTGAAAGGAGCTTTATCAATCAGCGATATTAAAACTGTCTTAAAGGGAATAAACGAACAGACTGGAGAAGGTGATTTTGATCTTGATCATTTTTATCAGCTATACTTGGACCTGACAAAAATCAATCTGGAAACATTTAAGGGGGAATTGCAAAATCAATCGAGCAGGATAGAAGAAAAGGCCAAGGATCTTAATGAAACAGCATCTGTTCAGCTTGATAAAGTCCTCATGGCAACATCTTTAGTACACATGAGCAATTTATACAGGAAAGCGGCCGAACGCCTGGTTGATGAATTAATAGATGAAAAAGACCACAAATAGACAGGCAATAAATAATATAAAAAAGAAAACCAGGAAACAACACAGCTTCATTCGGGAAATTTTCCATGAAGTTCGTGATTCGGTCATTTTCTCCGTAATTGCCGAGATCATTTTATGGGTGCCAAGGATATTAGTGAAGATGATTAAAAACTTGTTTTAGTATTTCGAGCAATAAAAGAGAAGTAGAACAACTCAAAAGCAACTGGCTCACTATTAGTGGAGATTGCTTATAAAGATAACAATGGAATTTATAAATAAATATGAAGGACATTGGGCAAAGACCCTGAGTGAAGGCAATTTCTCTTACAGCTGGGGTTTTGCCCGCAGCAGACTTAAGATTTGTCCTTCATAAGCTCGATGAAGGACATTTTGTCTGAAGCAAACTCAAGATTTGGCCTTCATAACCTCAATAAAGGACATTTTGCCTGAAGCAGACTCAAGATTTGGCCTTCATAACCTTGATGAAGGACAGCCATATTCAATACTTATAAAAACTAAGTGAAGAAGGTCATTTAAAGCTATGAGGCCCTTTTACCGATAATGAGGGTGCTTTAATGGTCTTTCATTGTAAAGGGAAAGAGGAGGCTGATTCCATCGTAAACCAGGATCCCTTCACCCTGGAAAAATAATATTAAGCCTGTGACATTATTAAATTTTTGGAGGCAAATAAAGAAAATAACTGGTTAATGGAAGCCACTCAAACAATTGGGTAAATAAAATAGGAAAAGCCGGGCCATCAATGGACCGGCTGCTTTTATAAAAATACGAAATAAATCAAGCCTGCCAGCATGATTCTGTAAATGGCAAAAGGGATTAATTTCACCTTATTGATCATCTTTAAAAAGAAGCGGATCGATATTAAAGCAAATACAAATGCGCTTAGAAATCCAGCAATAAAGAAAGGCAGGGCATCGATCGAAAAGTATTCGAGATTTTTCAGCAATGATAGCAAACTGGCTCCGGCCATAATTGGTACAGCCATGATAAATGTGAAATCTGCAGCTGCCCGGTGCGTTAAGCCAAGCAATACACCGCCGGAAATGGTAGAACCTGACCGTGAAAAGCCTGGCCAGAGGGAGAAGCATTGAATCAGCCCGATAGAAAAAGCTTGTTTGTATGTGATTTGATCAACAGTTAGCGTTTTCGGCTGTTTTCCTCCATAAATATCTGCAATGATCATCAGCACTGCTCCAATAACCAATCCTATCAAAACAGTCTCAGTCGAAAACAAATGCTCATCAATATAATCTTCGAATAAAACCCCCAGAATCCCAGCTGGAATTAACCCGACTATGACTTGGGATAGTTTTAAGCGATTCTGTCCTTTTGTCTTATTATTCCTGCTTCCCAGTCCAAGCATTTCTATAAAGCGGTCTTTAAAAATAATGACAACAGCCAAAATGGAGCCAAGCTGAATGACAACCTTAAACGTGTTGGCTTCATACTTTGATAAAAACTCTTTTGAGTGAAGCCACATATCATCCACTATAATCATATGCCCGGTAGAGGACACAGGGGCAAACTCTGTCATGCCTTCAACAAAACCAAGAATAATTGCTTTAATGATTGTTAGCAAATCCAATTCCACTAGTATTTCTCCTTTATCCTTAATAGAAAATCAGAACTCCATTCATTGATTATAACCGCATCTATAAATAATGGGTACATTTTTGTTAGATTAAGGTTTTTAAATTAGTTCTGCGTGTTAACTAAAGTACGATCACTAATTCACAAACTCTTCACAGATTAATGGAGTCTTGTGAGAAAAATCACCAAAAAAAGGCTCTATTTACCATATGATAAAAGCAGATAAACCAATAGTTTAAGAGGAGGAACAAAGATGAAAAGAGGAACAAAATTTTTGGTGACTTCAGCGATTGGCTTAAGTTTATTGGCTGGATGCAGTCAAGGGGCTGTGCCTGAAAAGACCAAGCAGCCTGAGGAAAAAGTGCTTGCAGCAGAATCGAATAAAGTTGAAGCAATTGCGCCTCATAAGGATTTAAATCAGGAGCCGATTCCTTTAAAAGTAGAGAGGGCGGGGCCCAATGAAGTAAACATTGAGATGACTTCCCAGATTACGGACATTGAAATTGACAAAGGAAAATTCTACAAAGCATGGACCTTTAATGGGGAAGCTCCTGGACCAGCTGTCGTAGTCAATGAAGGCGACACCATAATTTTCACATTAAAGAATATGGACCCGGCGATCCCGCATAGCATGGATTTCCATGCTGTTCACGCTGCTCCTTCCAAGGACTTTTCCAACGTGCAGCCGGATGAAACTGGTACTTTCAGCTACCCGGCAAATAAACCTGGCGTGTTTATGTATCACTGCGGTACGTCACCAGTTCTGTCACATATTGCAAATGGAATGCACGGAACTATTATTGTAAAACCGAAAGATGGCTATCCGACAGATAAAGAGATTGATCGAGAATATGCCATTATCCAAAATGAGTGGTACAAATACAATGATCTGGACGATTTCGCAAATGGAGTTCCAAGCCATGTCGTGTTCTCAACAAAGGCCTTGAAGGAAGGAGATCCTAATACCAATGGGGATACTTTCACATTAAAAGACAAGCCGCTTTTGGCAAAGGTGGGAGATAGGGTAAGGTTATATGTCAATAATGTAGGGCCAAACGAAGTCAGCTCATTCCATGTAGTTGGAACGGTATTTGATGATGTTTACATTGACGGCAATCCATTTAATCATTACAAAGGATTGCAAACCGTTATGCTTCCGGCAAGCGGAGGGGCAGTCGTCGAATTCACTGTTACCCGTGTTGGCAGCTATCCAATCGTTACACACCAGTTCAACCATGCACAAAAAGGAGCCGTCGCAACTTTAAAGGTAACAGAGACCGGTGAAGACGACGGCAAGGCTACAATGAGCCATTAAAAATATAAATAAAAACTCAACTAAAAATAAGTATACAAGAAAAATAGAGAAATGTGAATCTTTTTTCCGGCCTCCTCTTTTCAAAAATGGAGGCCGGAAATTTGAAAGAACCGGGCTGGTGAATGCTGAATGTTTATAAGAATAGGCTTGTTTCTAGTCCTTTTTAGTATGATCCTGGCCGGCAAAGCGTTCGGCGAGGAACGGACAGTATCCAATTCTGCTGAACTTATGGATGCCCTGTCCAGCGATGAGGAAGTTTCCGTTATTAAAGTCAAACCCGGAAAATATGAAGGGAATTTTTCAGTAGGAAAAACGGTTCATATTAAAGGGGAAAAGGGAACTGTGATTAAAGGTCCTAATAGAGGCAATGTCATGACAATAGAAGCAGATGATGTCATTGTTGAAGGGTTGATTATAGAGGGGAGCGGTTCGCAAAATGCCGGCATTTATATAAAAGGAGACCGATCCTATATTCATGGGAATGCCTTTAATAATGTTTTTCACGGGATCTATGCCAGTGATTCGTATGGCCATCGCTTAGAAAATAATATGATTTCAAGCTTTGATAGCTCCAAAAGCCATAAGGGTTATGGGATTTATCTCGTTGAGTCGCCAAATACGGCCGTAAAAGGGAATTATTTTTATGATACTCAGGATGGGGTCTATGTTTCTTATTCGGATTTCTGTGAGGTATCACGGAATTCAATGTGGAAAGCGCGTTACGGAGTTCATACAATGGATTCCCGTAATGTTTTAATAGCGAATAACCAGGTGACTGAAAGCATTAATGGCTTAATGATAATGCAAAGCTACGAGATTTTCATAATGGAAAACTATTTCTATTTAAATACAAAGATTGATGGAGCCGGGATGTTTATTTATGACACCTTTGACTCCAAAATTTCTTCTAATATTGTAAAAGGGAATTACAGGGGCATCGTGCTTGAAAATGCTCAAAGAAACAGAATTGAATTTAATACATTGCTGGAAAATGATACTGGACTTGAAATAGGGATCAATTCTAATGATAATACAATCTTTTTTAACAATTATTATCGAAATACAAGACAGATAATCTCTGAAAAAGATAATAGCAATAATTTTAATAAAGATGGTTATGGAAATTATTATGATAACCATGGGTCTTTAAACATGGATAAAGATAGCACGGTCGATTACGCTTACAAAAGCGGGGATATATTTTATCAGATGGCAAGCCGCGAACCTTTATTGCAGGTATTTTTTCAAAGCCCGGCAGTGGAGCTATGGAATACAATTGAACAATACACACCGATCCCTTCTGAATCCCTGATAGTAGATGAAGCGCCTCTGGCAGAACCGGCTCCAATGAAACGGAAGGAAACCTCCGCTAAAACGGGTGACACTGCTCGCAGCCATGACATCAATATAATTCTATTTTTTGTCATAGCCTTATTCGGAAGCTTGTTTATTTTATTTAACGCAGGGAGGAAACGGCATGAAGCTTAAACAAATTATCTATATGTCATGCTTAACTATACTGCTGGCAGCCTGTACGTCGGAAGCGGCGAAGCCCGTCGATATAAGGCAAAATGAAGATAGCTGTGATGTTTGCCATATGGGCATTGAAGAAATGGACGCCGCAGCACAGATGATTTTAAAAAATGGCAAGCCTGTTCTTTTTGACGATATTGGATGCATGGTGGAATATTTTCAAAAAGAAAAACCGGAATATGAAGCTGCTTTTGTTCATGATTATCAAACCAAAGAATGGATATCATTCGATGCAAGCTGGTTTGTTCACGATCAGAATATTGCCAGTCCGATGAGCTATGGTATCGCTGCATTTCATTCAGAAGAAGATGCACTCGCATTTCTTGAAGAGCATGAAGGTGAAGCGTATTCAAAGGATGATTTGCTGAATGCAGATTTAAACAGCTTTAAGAAACCTGGAATGAAACATAGCCACTAGGTGTATGTGAGCCTCATAAGGAGGGAATGGATATGAAGTCTGCTTTGTTATTCTCTATGACAAAGCATGAATTGCGGCTGCTTTTGAGAAGCAGATGGCTTCTGAATTTTATGATTCTATTTATATTTTTGTCTGGGCTTCTATATTTTTATGGACTTCAATCTGTAAAGTCTGACCAGGCTGAAATATCCTATGGAATAGAGGGTGTAAAGACAAATATTGATACAATGGGAGTGAACCCTGAATATTATGGACTTCAGGAAATGAAGCAGAAAGAACAGGGAAACGCGAACCAATCTGCTTATAGCCGTTCAATTGCGATGCTGATTAATCTGTCATTGTGGCTGCTCCCAATCATTTGTATGATCCTTGGGGCAAATTCAATTATTTCTGATAAAGAAAACGGCAGATTTTCATTATATAAAACCTATCAAGCCTCTTTAGGCTATTATATGGCCAGCAAGTTTTTGTCTCTGGTCCTATCGATGTTTATCGTAATGGGTGTATCATATGGTCTGTTTGGATTTATCCTTTCACTTTCCGGAAATTCAATTGCCGCTGGAATTTATCAGATTTTTATGCTGGTCAATATGTTTCTGATTCTTGTTTTCTCTGCTGCTTCATTGATGGCAGGTGCAGTTTCAAAAACAAGAATGCAAGGATTTTCATTGGCGCTGTTTTTCTGGAGCTTCGTTGTCTTTGTCTATGAATTCATTATTTTTTCAGCTATTGATTTAATTCCGTATTCGTTTAAGCAAAGCATCCTATTTTTTTTCATATTGCTAAATCCAATTGAGTCTATTCGGGTTTGGTCCATATCCAGATTAAACGCAGAATATGTATTCGGGCCAGAATACTTAATGATTGAGCAATGGGGAAGAAATGGCATTCTTACGCTATCTTTAATAATATCGCTGGCAGCGATCATTCTGTTTACAATAGGTTCATCCACCCAGCTTTTAAAGAAAAGGGGTGTATAATTTGATAATTGAATTAACGGATTTATCAAAAGCCTATAAAAAGAAGACTGCATTGTGGCCTGTGAACATTTGTATAGAAAAAGGTGAATGTGTTGTTTTATGCGGAGGAAACGGGGCAGGGAAGAGCACATTGATCAAGCTTCTTACTGGTGTTGAAAAACCATCCAAAGGAAAGGCGGCATTTCATTCCAAGCAAAAGAAAGGTTTTGCCTATATGCCCGACCAAATGAATTTTCCGCCAGAACTTACCCCTATAGAAATTCTGCAGTATTATGGTCAATTATTAAATAAAGGCAAGGGTTCCATTAAGGCTGTTTTAGAAAAAGTTGGGTTATGGGAGAAGAGGAATCAAAGAGTCGGAGGCTTCTCCAAAGGAATGTCGCAGCGTCTTAATCTTGCACAATGCCTCTTGGCAGATACAGATATCTATATTCTTGATGAACCGACAAACGGACTCGACCCATTTTGGGTGATTCAGCTGAAGGAAATCATTAAGCAACTTAAAATCAGAAACAAAACGGTCATTGTCAGCAGCCACATTATGCGGGATGCTATTGAAATCGCTGATAAAGTGCTAATTTTATTTAATGGAAAAGTAAAGTCTTATGGCACACTGAATAAAATATATGAAGAATACAAGTGCGGTTCGCTTGAAGAAGTATTTCTGTTCATCCATAAAAGCGAGCAGCAGAATAAAAGTGAGGAGGCCTAAAGGTCAGCAAAAAAGCGATTCCTATTATGGGCAATCGCTTTTTACATTATCTAATTTATATAAAAGGAATAACTCTCGACCCCTTTTGCCCATCGTTTTGCATTTTTTCCGCTGCTGTCTGCCATCCAAATATCTCCGTCTTCTTGAGCGATTTTTTTGCGAATCCATGTAATTTTGTCAGCTTGCTTAAGATAAAGCGGGTGATAGTCTCCAATTGATGGCTTTGGATAGGTTACTCGAGTTTGATGTGGCGTGTCTAAACGGACTATACACAGTGCAGGCTCTGGCCGCTTTTGAGGATCATTTGACCATTCGCTTTCAACTACTCTTGACACAATAAGGGTTCGATTGTCCACCCAAGTAAAACCCATTTCTGCAAATCTGCGAGGGGTAAGGTTCAGTGTCCTATAGGCCGGCAATTCTGTTACTTTAAGATTTTTATTTTTGAAGCCAAATACAATCCTTCCGCCGCCTGCAATATATCCCAATAAATTTTCAGAAGGCGCCCATTTGGGAACATCCAAATGAAGAATCATTTCATCAAGAACTTTAAAGTTTTTTCCATCAGCCCTCATGACACAAACCATATCGCTATCCATTGATAAAGATGCAGTAGGATTTACGATGAAGGAGATCCATTTGCCATCAGGTGAAAATTCGAAAGTGGTGGCATTGATGGACATTATTGTCGCATTGCCGTTTCCGATTTCCTTTGGAATTATAAATAGCGGTTTTGCATTCTCATTCAGTTTGACATCTTTCAAATTTTCAGGCAATGCAACTCTATAAAGGACTGGACTTGTCCAGCCATCAGGCCTCGGAACAGCACTTGATGATGCTACTAAGCTTTTGCCGTCAGGATACCAATTAAAGTCATCAACCCCCAAAGCCACATTATAAAACTGGTTTAAATCAGAAACATTTAATACTCCTCCAGCAGTAAATGCAATTCTGTTATCAATAGGAGACCACTTGGCATTGCCCCCATTTCGAAAAATAAGCCTATGTTTCCCTGACTTAAGGTTATAAACCCATATATCTGATTGATTCTCCAAATTTGGATTAATCGGCTCCTTGGATTCTTTTTCATATGTTAGCCATTGCCCATCATGCAACCATTTCGGGGAGTGATAATATTTAGCAGGTTCAGCAGAAATTTGCTCTGCCTTATTGCCGATTTTTAACCATAAATGTCCATTTCGAATAAAAGCAGCCTTGACCTGTTGTTCCCCAGTTTGCCCAAATGCCACAGCAGGAAAGAGGAGGATGATGCAGCTGATTAAGAAAAGAAGTTTCCTCATGTATCTTCCTTCTTTCAATTCATTATTTCAACGCAAATATTAGTATTGGCATGTTTAGAGCTTTTATAGAAAAAGATCCTTTAAAAATGAAACGAAAGATCCAACAGGCCGTATTGCATAGTAAACATTAAAAATTTGATTGGGGTGCTGAAGGCATTTTTTGCTGAAGCTGTAAAAAATGCCCTATATGCCTATTTTCTTGAATAGCCAGCATTATTTTGAAGTCATTTCTTTTTTATAATCCATTCAAGTGCTCTATAATATAAATCATTAATTAAAACTTGAGCGAAGAAAGGTGTTTTGCCTATACAAAGTGGGTACAAATAACAATACAAATGTACAAATAATGGAGGAAACGAACTTTGTTTATCGCTATACTGTTTTTTATGCTTATGTCATTCTTCCTGTCGGGAAGTGAGACAGCCTTAACAGCAGTTAACAAAATGAAATTGAAAACAAGAGCAGAAAACAATGACAAAAAAGCACAAAAGATCCTGGAATTGGTATCAAAACCGGATGAATTAATTACCGGAATTTTAATCGGGAACAATGTCGCAAATATTATGCTGCCAACTCTTGTAACAATTATTGCCATCGAATATGGAATTAACGTGGGAGTTGCAACCGGAATTCTAACTGTAGCGCTCATTATATTTGCAGAGGTCATCCCCAAATCAATTGCCGCTACATTTGCCGATCGAATTGCTTATCTTGTGTTTCCAATTATCAGGCTATTATTAATCATTTTAAAGCCATTAACCTGGTTATTGTCCAAACTCACAAGGGCTATTATTAAGCTATTGTCAAAAAATACCCCTGAATCGGTTTCAGTTTCCAAAGAAGAACTCATTACGATGGTGGATATTGCAACTAGCGAGGGAACATTCCAAGCAGAAGAAACCCAGAGGATTAAAGGGGTTATTGACTTTTATAAATTGGACGTAAGGGACGCTCTTAAAACTCCCCGGATGGAAATCGAAGGCATACCTTTTGATGCAACCATTGATGAGGCCAAGGATATTGTTATGGATAACCGGTTTACAAGGTATCCGGTTTATAAAGAGAATATGGATAACATTATTGGCGTTTTCCACTCAAAACTATTGCTGGCATGGTCAAATCACCCGGATAAAACGCTAAAGGATTTCACGGACCTTGAACCTTTATTTGTCTATGAGTTCCATAGAATCGATAAAGTTTTCAAAATGATGATGAGGGAAAGAAAACATCTTGCCATCGTTCTAGATGAATATGGCGGTACAGAAGGCATTATTACACATGAAGATATACTTGAAGCAATGCTCGGCCAGGAAATTGAAGACGAGACGGACGAAGATAGTGAGGTTCTAATCGAAGAATTAACTGAAAACCATATTATTGTACATGCAAAACTCGCCATTCGCAGAATTAATGAAGCCTTTAAAACAAAGATCCCTGAAGAGGAAGATATTTTGGCAGGATTTCTATTGAAAGAAATGGGCCATTTTCCTGAAGAAGGGGAAACATTCGAATACCATCATTTGCATTTTGAGATCAAATCTATTGAAGATAATAGGCTAAAACTCGTCGAAATTAAGAAAAAAGCCCCGAATTAAAGTGAAACTTCCATCTCACACTGCCCGTTAGCAAGGGAATAAAAGTTATGCATTATTTCCATTTGGAGATAATGCTTTTTTTCTGTTAACCTTGCCCTTGCAGTTTCTTCCGACGCTTTGAGCTGCAGGCAGTCGGACACCTTAGTCTTTTTTCCTGCAGATTCGTCTAATGGCACGCTCCTCCCACTGAAAGTTTGCTTCCTGCAAAATCCCCAAACGAAAGAAATATGAATTCCATTTTAGACAAATTCTCCAGTCCACAGCATGCTCAAATTATTAATACGTTTTTTACAGCCAACCATAATAAAAAGTAATAAGCAGGGAACTCTATAAAAAAGGGAAATAAAATAAATAGATTTTTGTATTTTCTGATAAAATGGGCCTATTTCAGCATATAATAAACACAATAACTTTTACGAGGTGATTTTACATGGATCAAAAGCCTTATCATTATGATGGAAGCGTACAAATAAACTATGAAAAAAGCGAAGACCTAAATAATAACATTCCTTTTGAAATGACAGAGGAAATGAGAAAAAATATCGGGCGTAACCAGTATGCCCCAGAAGATCAGGCTTAAGGACCCCATTAGGGTCTTTTTTTAATTTTGGAATTAATTAAGGAATATTTATAATCAAATAAATAAGCTCGTGAGCAAATGAGTTGAATTTGGATGTTATTTCGAATAATATTATCTCGAATTCAGAATAAAATTTATTCAGCCTGCAGGTGAATACATATCATGTTTCTGATTCAAACTAAAATATCATTTTATACAGAAAGGTGATTGATTATGGCACAAGTATTATATATTACTGCACACCCTCATGATGATAAGATGTCATACAGCATGGCAGTAGGAAAAGCATTTATTGACGCGTATAAAGAAGCAAATCCGAATGATGAAGTGGTTCATATTGATTTGTATAAAGAAAATATTCCCCATATTGATGTAGATGTGTTTAGCGGATGGGGCAAGCTTCAATCCGGCAAAGGATTCGAGGAACTTTCAGAAGATGAAAAAGCTAAGGTTGGCCGCTTATCTGAATTAAGCGAACAATTTGTTGCAGCCGATAAATATGTTTTCGTTACACCACTTTGGAACTTCTCATTCCCGCCTGTTATGAAAGCGTATCTGGACTCTGTTGCAGTTGCCGGAAAAACGTTCAAGTATACTGCAGAAGGCCCAATTGGATTACTTACCGATAAAAAAGCTCTTCATATTCAAGCCCGCGGCGGTATCTATTCTGAAGGACCTGCAGCTGAAATGGAAATGGGACACCGTTACCTTAATATTATTATGAATTTCTTCGGCGTCCCTTCATTTGATGGAATCTTTGTAGAAGGGCATAATGCGATGCCTGAAAAAGCAGAAGAAATTAAAGCAAATGCCATTGCCCGTGCAAAGGAGAAGGCGCAAACATTCTAATCAGCAAAAAGCAGCGGAATCCGCTGCTTTTTATTTTGCCCGAAAAATAGGCATTCCCATTAGAGCTTCTTGTCCAGAATGAATAGTATAATAAAGGAGCAATACATGGATAAGAGAAGGGGGAGGCCGTATGAAAATTTCCGAACTTAATCCTGAAAAATTGAGTGATGAAGATATAGCAAGGCTGCTTTACTCCTGTATTACGGATGATATGAAAGACGGAGATTGCATATTTGTCCCTGGGAGCAGCAAGGCCGCTGAGTATCGGCTTCCGGAAGCGATACGGCTTTACAAAGAGGGAAGGGCAAACAAGATTCTTTTTTCTGGAGGCGTAGTGTGGCCAGGCAGCAACTTAACAGAAGCAGAAATTTTAAAGATTAAGGCTATCGATATGGGTGTTCCCAAAGAGGATATATTAGTGGAAGATATGTCACTCCATACAAAGGAGAATGTCCTGGCTTCGATGCTGGTGCTTGACCGGATAATTGGACTTCAAAACGTTAACCGTTTAATTATTGTGACGGCTCCATTTCATATGCGGAGGATGTTTTTAACGATGAAGACCTACATGCCAAAATGGATTGAATACTCTTTAGTTTGTGCAAACGATGGTTCTACAAGAGCTGACAATTGGTTTTTAAATCCCTATGGACGGAAAAGGGCAGAGGATGAGGCGAAAAAAATTATTTCCTATGTCCAGCAGGGGATATTATATGATATGGACATATAAATAAAGCCGAAAAAAATTCCTGCCACGATTAGGATGGCAGGAACTTTTTTAAAAGGTATTATAAATATTCTCACATTCTTCTGCAGTCGGCTCATAAAAACAATGCAGCTTGTATCTTCCAACATGCGGCTGGTTATACCAGGTTGGCGGGCAATCGCCAGGCGGCCTGAAATACCATAAGGAGAACTTGGAAGGCCAAAGCCTTTCCCCATTAATGGCCCTGCGGGCAAGCCTTTTCTCAGCTTCTCTGGCTCTTTGATAAAAATACCCCTTTTGAACTGCTTCAAAGGCATGCTCCTGATAAATCATTTGGGGAATGGTACGAAGGCCTACAAAATCTGAACAATTGGCTCTTATTCGATTGATGCCCACATTTCCAACCATCAGCATTCCCTGCTGTCCTTCACCTTCCGCTTCTGCACGCAGGAGCCGGGCCAATAAATCAATATCCGCTTCGCGGGCATTAACAACTGCCATATTCTCACCGCCATATCAAAAATTTGTGTTAGGCTGTTATAGGTTATGCATGAATAAATGAAATGTTCAAAGACTAGCAGCGTTAAGTCCTTTTTAACAATGGCAAAACCCTCATAAAAAAGCATCTGCAAATTTTATATGCAGATGCTTTTTATTTATTATAGGTTTTAAAACCACGTGCTCTGCACGTGTGAAAACAAAGCTTCTAGAGTGGTAATGTGACATAAAAAAACTCCTATCGTTATAATAGAAACTGGCCGTCAAACCAACTTCTATATAACGAAAGGAGCAGTACTCATGAGTGACAATAGTTTATCACATACCAGGTGGAATTGTAAGTACCACATCGTTTTCATCCCAAAATACAGAAGAAAAGTAATTTATGGAAAGTTGAGACGAGATATAGGAGCGATATTGAGAAGGCTGTGTGAAATGAAAGATGTGGAAATCATTGAAGCACATGCTATGCCAGACCACAT
>NZ_JAEL01000045.1 GCF_000518885.1 Bacillus sp. J33
GTTAATGGTAACATTTTTTCTTTTCCAGCTGCTTTCATATATAATAAAAAATGTTCTTTATAAATATATTCTTCTTTCATATATTTAGACGAATTACATTACAGAAATGTTTCAAGTTTTTTTCAGTTTTTTTATAATATTTTTTGGCTCTGTTAAATTTACCTGTTGATTTCCGCTGCAGGCACTCGCTTTCCGCGGGCGGTCCGGGAGCCTCCTCGGTGCATTCGCACCTGCGGGGTCTCCCGCTGACACGCTTCTCCCGCAGGAGTCTCGCACCTTCCGCTNCAATCAACAGGGTGCTAAAATCAACAATAAGCTTTAACACAGCCTATTTTTTATAAAGGCAGCTAAGCCAGTAAATCCAGCTGTTTCGTTTGTAATATTAGGAGGAAACATGAAGATAAAAGAAATTATTGTGGTGGAAGGCAAGGATGATACAGCAGCCATTAGAAGGGCGCTGAATGCCGATACGATTGAAACAAATGGGTCTGCCATTAATCGGGATACCATTGAAAAAATAAAGCTTGCCCAGAAAACAAGAGGCGTCATTGTTTTTACAGACCCGGATTTTCCAGGGCAAAAAATAAGAAATACGATTACAAATGAAGTTCCCGGGTGCAAACACGCATTTATTGAGAAAGCGGATGCCCTGCATAAACATGGAAAAGGGGTAGGGGTTGAGCATGCTTCCCCTGAAATGATTCGCCAGGCCCTTAAAAATGCCCAGATGATGCAGGAAACTTATGAAGAGACAATCACCCAGGAAGACCTGGTTACTGCCGGCCTAATTGGCGGAAGCGGGGCCAAGGAGAGAAGGGAAAAGCTTGGAAAGCTTCTTAAAATAGGCTACACAAATGGTAAACAGCTTCATAAAAGATTGATGATGTTTCAGGTTAGCCGTGAGGATTTTGCAGCTGCAATAGAAGCTATTCGCAAGGAGGAGCAAAATGCATAAAGATATTGCAACACCAGTCAGAACACGGGCGATCTTAGAAAAGTATGGGTTTTCTTTTAAAAAAAGCCTGGGACAAAACTTCCTGATTGATACCAATATACTCAGGAGAATTGTCGACCATGCAAATTTAACTGAGGAATCCGGAGCTATCGAGATTGGCCCAGGGATAGGTGCTTTGACTGAACAATTGGCACGCAGAAGTAAAAAGGTGCTTGCTTTTGAAATTGATCAGCGTCTTCTTCCTATTTTAGAAGAAACTTTGTCGCCATATCCTAATGCCGCCATTATTAACGAAGACGTCTTAAAAGCAGATGTTAAGGGAGCGATTGAAAAGGAATTTAGCGGGATTAACGATATTATGGTCGTAGCTAACCTTCCATATTATGTGACAACACCGATTATTATGAAACTGCTGGAGGATAAGCTGCCCATTAGGGGAATTGTTTGTATGCTCCAGAAGGAGGTTGCTGACAGGATCTCTGCCAGGCCAGGTACGAAAGACTATGGTTCGCTTTCAATCGCTGTACAGTACTATACGGAAGCAGAAACAGCCATGATCGTTCCTAAGACGGTATTTGTGCCGCAGCCGAATGTGGATTCTGCCGTTATCAAATTAACAAAGCGCAAAGAGCCCGCTGTAAAAGTTAAAAGTGAATCGTTCTTTTTCCAGGTGACGAAATCAAGTTTTGCACAGAGGCGAAAGACTCTGCTCAATAATTTAACAAGCCAGCTGCCAGAAGGGAAACAGAAGAAGGAGCAAATCCTCTCTGCTCTTGCGATGGCAGAGATTGAACCTGGAAGAAGAGGAGAAACGTTATCGATAGAAGAGTTTGCGCGTTTAAGCGATGCTCTTTTGCCTCACTTCTCCTAAATATGGAAGCCTGCGGAAAGCGGGCTTTTTTTATGGGCAAAAATAAGCTGTCTCCAACTAATCTCCTTTTATACGCACATGTTTATAGACGAATGCATAATTTATGACATGAATATTAAATTCCCTAAGCGGCTTTTTCCTGTTCATATGCTGTTTTAAAGCACATTGTTAGTTTTGGCCCACTGTTGGTTAAGCGGAAGGCACGAGGTCTCCAAGATGCATCCGCATTTACTGATTCAAAGTCCTGCGGGATATGCGGGGCTAAGGGAGACCGATCAGTTGAGTATGAGCAGAGTGCCTGGAGCGTGAATCAACAGGCATATATAACAGAGCCAAAAAATAAACGCAAAGAGATTAGAGAAGCCCGGGTGTTCATTGCGGGCTAATTGGAGTGACGACATTGACTATTAATATTATGGATATCGTCGGAAGAATTTCTTATCGCTGTGATATTCTTTTCCGGGTTATTGATATAAAAGAACAGGGCGGCAGAAAAATAGCTGTATTGTTCGGTGAGGATATACGTCTTGTAGCCGATGCTCCCTATGAGGATTTAATCGTCATCAACCAGGCGGACCGGATGAAAATTGAACAGGAGTATAGATCATTGGAGGAGCAATCTTTTCAGCTTTTTAGGCAGGATTTGGCTCTTTTAAGGGAAAAACAGGAGTATGACGTTACAGACGGGTATAGCAAGACCCCTAATTATTTTCAAATACCGGGAAGAGTGCTGCACTTGGATGGAGACCCGTCTTATTTAAAAAAATGCTTGAGCGTCTATGATAAAATAGGCATTCCTGTAACAGGCATCCATTGCAATGAAAAGGAGATGCCAATAAAAATCGGACAGCTTATTGATCATTACAGACCTGATATTCTGGTTATAACAGGACATGACGCTTATTCAAAGTCTAAAGGAAAGAAATCAGACATTAATGCTTACAGGCATTCCAAAGAGTTTGTGCAAACGGTAAGAGAAGCGAGGAAGAAGATTCCTCACCTTGATCAGCTCGTTATTTTTGCCGGAGCCTGCCAATCCCACTTTGAATCGCTGATCCATGCAGGAGCCAACTTTGCAAGTTCACCTTCAAGGGTAAATATACATGCGCTTGATCCTGTCTATATTGTTGCTAAAGTAAGCCTTACTCCATTTATGGAAAGAATTAATTTATGGGATATTTTAAGAAACACATTAACAGGAGAAAAGGGACTGGGCGGCATTGAAACGCGGGGTGTTTTAAGAACAGGAATGCCATTTAATGATGAACAGTTAAATGAATCGTAGCGGCAAGCCGTTTGTATTTTATGGAACGGCTTGTTTTTTTATTTAATGCTGCAAATTACGATATATTTTGACAATTCGCCATCGTGGATAATAAGGGGGATAACAGATAATAATCTCTTGTCTTAATGCCTTTTTAAAAACTATACATATTCTCTAGTGTTTAGGGCAATCCTAAAATTGTTGAAAATTAGAAGAAAAAGTAGAACAAAACATATTGACATTTATTTTTAAACACTGTTATAATTTATATTTTTGTTTGACAGTATTGTGTCAGTGTGATATACTTTACATAGTGAGGTGGACCGAATGGGAAAAACATTATTGGATATTAAAAAAGCTCTTGATTCAAATCTTGGGAAAAGGCTTTTGCTAAAAGCAAATGGCGGGCGCAGAAAGACAATCGAGCGTTCTGGTGTTTTGGCAGAAACATACCCTTCTGTATTTGTGATTGAATTAGATCAAGATGAAAATGCATTTGAACGTGTATCTTACAGCTATGCGGATGTTTTAACAGAAACGGTTCAAATTACATTCTACGATGACACATCAGGACAGGTTGCTTTAAGCTAACATATATTTTACAGCGGAGCGGTGAACAATTTGTTTGCTGCTTTTTGTTTTGCTTTTTTTAGGTGTTAATCTTTTGTTCAGGATAAATAAGGCTCTTATGAATGCAGGGCTCGTGTTCCATAATAAAAGTACCGCAGTGCGAAAGGAGATGTTAATGTTGGGCAGAAGAAGAGGCATTATGTCTGATGGGTTAAAAGAAGAAATTGCAAAAGAGCTTGGATTTTATGATGTTGTCCAAAAAGAAGGCTGGGGCGGAATACGCGCTAAAGATGCCGGGAATATGGTAAAGCGCGCCATTGAGATGGCACAGCAAAATCTTCTTAACAAATAAAATTGGCTTAGATCCATTATTTCAACCATTAACAATTAAATAGTACTGCGGCTGCCGGAGCATCTTGCTTCGGCATTTATATTTTAAAAATCTCTCCTGAAACCTGAAAATCATGAGAAAACCTTATATTTCAAGGCCTTGAGCTTTTCTGTTTATTTTGTGGTAAAATAGGACAAAAAATGGAGACGCTCTAAAAGAATAGCCCATGGCACCTGCTTATTGACCGCATAATCCGGGCAGATAGTGCCATCAGCTAGACAGTTGCCGAAGTCCAATTTTATAAATTTTTCATATTCAAAGAAGTAGGTGGAAATGTTGAAGGTCATGGTTAAGGCACCTGCTAAAATCAATTTGTCATTGGATGTTTTACATAAAAGGGAAGATGGCTATCATGAAGTTGAAATGATTATGACAACAATTGATTTGGCAGACCGCCTAGAATTAACGCTTTTAGACAAAAATGAAATAAAAATTATTTCCCACAACCGTTTTGTTCCGGATGATCAGCGTAATCTCGCATATCAGGCTGCACATCTTCTTAAAGAACGGTTTCAAGTACAAAAAGGTGTGGCCATTACAATTGAAAAAACGATTCCTGTTGCTGCTGGGCTGGCGGGCGGAAGCAGTGATGCAGCAGCAACTCTTAGAGGATTAAACAAGCTATGGAATTTGGGGCTTTCAATGGATGAGCTTGCTGAGATCGGTGCGGAAATCGGTTCGGATGTGTCCTTCTGTGTTTATGGAGGAACTGCCTTGGCAAAAGGAAGAGGAGAAGTGATTAAGGAGCTTCCTGCGCCTCCAACATGTTGGGTAATTCTAGCCAAGCCGTTTATAGGTGTATCTACAGCGGATGTATATAAAAGGCTGGATGTCAGCCGCGTTAAGCATCCAAATACTAATGGGATGATTGAGGCTATACATAACGGAAGCTATGAAGGTGTATGCAGCAACCTTGGGAATGTCCTCGAGGATGTGACGCTTCAGATGCATCCTGAGGTGGCACAAATTAAAGACCAAATGAAACGATTTGGGGCCGATGCAGTTCTGATGAGCGGAAGCGGGCCAACTGTGTTTGGACTGGTTCATCATGATTCAAGAATGCATCGGATTTATAATGGCCTTAGAGGATTCTGTGACCAGGTTTTTGCAGTCAGAATGCTTGGAGAAAGGCATAGGCTTGATTAAATCCGTATATTAATGGTATATTATCGTTAAAATATTCGGATTTATATGGGGGTTCCATAAATGAAATTTCGCAGGAGCGAACGGTTAATAGATATGACTAATTATTTATTAAACCATCCGCGTCAGCTGGTATCCTTAACTTTCTTCTCAGAAAGATATGGTTCTGCCAAGTCTTCCATAAGCGAGGACTTGACAATTATAAAAGAAACATTCGAACAGAGAGGGATAGGCACTCTGCAAACTGTGTCTGGAGCTGCTGGCGGGGTTAAATTCAATGTAAAGGTAAATGATGATGAGGCTCGGCCTTTTGTGGAGGAGCTTTGCAGCTTAATTGCCAGTCCGGAAAGGCTTTTGCCCGGAGGCTATCTTTATATGACCGACATTCTGGGTGACCCATCGATAGTCCAGCGTGCCGGAAGATTATTTGCATCCGCATTTGCTGATAAGCCAATTGATGTCGTTATGACAGTGGCTACAAAAGGAATTCCGCTCGCCTATGCCGCGGCCAATTATCTCAATGTCCCAGTCGTCATTGTTAGACGCGACAGCAAGGTGACAGAAGGGTCGACAGTAAGCATTAATTATGTTTCAGGCTCTGCCAAGAGGATTCAAACTATGGTTCTTTCGAAAAGGAGCCTCGCAGAAGGCTCAAATGTTTTAATCATAGATGATTTTATGAAAGCTGGCGGAACAGTGAATGGGATGGTCAGCATGCTTGAGGAATTCAAGGCCAATTTGGCTGGTATTGCCGTTCTGGTTGAGGCAGAAAAGGCTGAGGAACGGCTGGTTGATGAGTATCTTTCGCTTGTGCGCCTATCTGATGTAGATGTACGGGACAAAAAGATCAATGTAAGTGAGGGAAACTATTTTAGAAAATAGGCTGTCTAAAAGCTTAATGTTCACTTAACACTTGTTTATTGAAGCGGAAGGTTCCTTAAAAAAATCTTTGCATTCTTCGTGCGGTGTTTTTTCGAGGATGCCCAGCCATTCAATATCCTGCAGGAGAAGCATCCCAAGGGAGACCCGGCAGGCGTAAAACGCGCGACGAGCCGGAAGCTCGCAGTTCGCTCTAGTGTCTGCAGCAAATCAGCATTCAAAAATAACAGAGCCAAATTAAATAATGTTTTAGGGGGAGAATTCATGAAAGTCATTCAAACGAATCAGGCACCTGCAGCAATTGGCCCATACTCACAAGGGATTACGGTTAATAACCTCTTTTACAGCTCTGGCCAAATTCCGCTTACAGCAGAAGGCGTTTTGGTTGACGGCGATGTAAAAGAACAGACTCACCAGGTATTTAAAAATCTTCAGGCTGTGCTTGAAGAAGCAGGCGCTTCGTTAAACACAGTAGTGAAGGCGACTGTCTTTATTAAAAACATGGACGATTTTACAGCTATTAATGAAGTGTATGGAGAATATTTCAGCACACATAAGCCGGCCCGTTCCTGTGTTGAAGTTGCGCGCCTTCCCAAAGATGTACTGGTGGAAATTGAGGTCGTAGCACTAGTTAAATAAGTTTGGTTATTCCCATCGCTCGTTGAATTTTTAACGGGCGTTTTTTATTATACGAGAAGAGTTAAATATACTGGTATTAAGGTCCGAAGCTGATATAATTTCATGCTTAATTGCCATGAGGAAAAGCTTGCACAAAATATTCAAAAAATATTTTCCAATTAAGAAGGAGATTTAACAAATATGTTGAATTTATAAAATTAGGATTATATCTTCTCGAAAAGGTGGTGAACAGAATGGAAGTGACAGACGTTAGATTACGCCGCGTCAATACGGATGGACGAATGAGGGCAATCGCATCTATTACATTGGATCATGAATTTGTTGTTCATGATATTCGGGTAATTGATGGAAACAATGGCTTATTTGTAGCCATGCCTAGCAAACGTACTCCGGATGGGGAATTTAGAGATATTGCGCATCCTATCAATTCAGGAACGCGCGGTAAAATCCAGGAGGCTGTATTAGCCGAGTACCACCGTTTAGGTGAATTAGAAGTTGAATTTGAAGAAGCCGGTGCTTCCTAAAAAAATAAATCATCAAGGGCCTACTTCAAAAGTAAGGCTCTTTTTATTTCATTTCAAAAAAATTAAGCTCTAAGCCAGCCAGCTATTGGAGGTGCTTAGGGCTTTTTTCTTTTACCCAGCATGATTTGATGTAAACCTCTTTAGAAAAAATTCCGTGCATGGCAATGACAAATATTTGTACTTTATCATCATTCCTTGAAATGAGAGCCCATTTAAGATATATTCTTAATGGATAAAAAGGTTAAATTGGAGGCCTGTAAATGTCTAATCGATACGCGGTAATTTTAGCCGCAGGCCAGGGGACTAGAATGAAGTCAAAGCTTTATAAAGTCCTTCATCCTGTTTGCGGCAAACCGATGGTTCAACATGTTGTTGATCAAGTTACAAAGCTTAATATAAAAGAAATTGTCACCATAACAGGGCATGGTGCCGAGATGGTTGAAGATCAGCTTGGCTCAAGCAGCAAATATGCTCTTCAGGAAGAGCAGCTGGGCACAGCTCATGCCGTCATGCAAGCGCGCGAGCTTCTTGAAGGCAAAGATGGCGTTACAATCGTTGTTTGCGGAGATACTCCACTGATCAGGCATGAAACAATGGAAGCGCTTTTTAAGCACCATGAGGAGCTTTCTGCTAAAGCGACTATTTTAACTGCGCACGCTGAAAACCCGTTCGGATATGGACGTGTAATCCGCAATGATATGGGAATGGTGGAAAAGATAGTAGAGCATAAAGATGCATCCGAGGAAGAACGGAAAATCCAAGAAATCAATACTGGAACATACTGCTTTGATAATAAGGCGCTTTTTGAAGCCTTGAACAAGGTTACAAATGATAATGTACAGGGTGAGTATTATCTTCCAGATGTAATCGAGATTCTTAAAAATGAAGGTGAAGTAGTAACGGCTTATCAAACACCCGACTTTGAGGAAACTTTGGGCGTCAATGACAGGGTGGCATTATCCCAGGCAGAAACATTCATGAAAAAGCGGATTAATGAAGAACATATGCGTAATGGGGTTACAATCATTGATCCGTCAAACACCTATATTGGTCCCGATGTGAAGATTGGTTCCGATACAATTCTTCATCCTGGAACAATCGTATCCGGCAATACGGTGATCGGTTCAGATTGTGTAATCGGACCGAATACTGAGGTTTCAGATTGCCATATTGGAGACCAGACTGTGATCCGCCAATCTGCAGCGTATGACAGCCATATTGGCTCACATGTTAATATTGGTCCATTTGCGCATATTCGCCCTCAGTCTGATATTCATGATGAAGTAAAAATAGGCAATTTTGTGGAAGTGAAGAAGTCTGTTTTTGGAAAAGGAAGCAAGGCATCACACCTAAGCTATATTGGCGATGCGGAAATTGGCAAAGACGTAAATTTAGGCTGCGGCTCAATTACTGTCAATTATGACGGAAAAAATAAATATTTGACCAAGATAGAAGATGGCGTGTTTATTGGCTGTAACTCTAATCTGGTTGCACCCGTAACAATTGGTGAAGGTGCTTATGTAGCAGCAGGATCAACCATTACAGAAGATGTGCCGGGAGAGGCGCTTTCCATTGCCCGGGCACGCCAGGTAAATAAGGAAAATTACACTCAAAAATTAAATAATAAGAAATAATTTTCCTGGACTTATTAAATATTATGAGCAAGAAATAAATCGATGGAGGCCCAACATGTCAAACCAGTATTTAGATCCAAATTTGAAGGTGTTCAGTTTAAATTCAAACCGGAAGTTAGCGGCAGAAATTGCGAATGTTATAGGTGTAGAGCTTGGAAAATGCTCTGTAACCCGTTTTAGCGATGGAGAAATCCAAATAAATATCGAGGAAAGTATCCGCGGATGCGATGTGTATGTCATCCAATCAACAAGCTCTCCTGTAAATGAGCACTTAATGGAGCTTCTAATTATGATTGATGCACTAAAGCGTGCATCAGCGAAAACAATCAACATTGTTATGCCTTACTATGGCTATGCCCGCCAGGACCGAAAAGCAAGAGCCCGTGAACCGATTACAGCTAAGCTTGCAGCGAACTTACTGGAAACAGCAGGTGCAACCCGTGTTATTACGCTTGACTTGCACGCACCGCAAATTCAAGGTTTCTTTGATATCCCTATCGATCATTTAATGGGTGTGCCGATCCTGTCTGATTACTTTAAGAATAAAATTATGGATGGCGATATCGTTATCGTTTCCCCTGACCATGGCGGTGTAACGCGTGCCCGTAAAATGGCAGATCGCCTTAAAGCTCCGATTGCCATTATTGATAAGCGCCGTCCAAAGCCAAATGTCGCAGAGGTTATGAATATTGTTGGTAACATCGATGGGAAAATTGCCATCTTAATCGATGATATTATTGATACTGCCGGAACGATCACTCTTGCGGCTAATGCACTTGTGGAAAATGGCGCATCAGAAGTGTATGCATGCTGTACACACCCAGTACTATCCGGACCTGCCATCGAAAGAATCGAAAACTCAAAAATTAAAGAGCTGGTTGTGACAAACTCAATCACTCTTCCAGAAGAAAAGAAAACAGATAAGATTGTTGAACTTTCAGTAGCACCGCTTATCGGCGAAGCTATTATCCGTGTTCATGAAGAGCAATCTGTCAGCACTTTATTCGATTGATAGCATAATTTAATAAGCATTCCAGGCTTGCTGAAAAGCAAGCCTGCTGTGCTATCGCAAATAAATATTTCAAGCAGAGAAATCTAAAACGTTTAGACTTCCTCATTTTAGGGCATTTTTTTATATAGACAGTCAATGACTTAACTATTTCTAAATGAGGAAGGGGACGTAATAATGACAGCTGTATTGCAAGCAAAAGAAAGAAAAGGATCGCGAAATTCTCACTTAACCGAGCTGCGCCAGGAAGGAAACTTTCCTGCAGTAGTATATGGTTCAAAGCTTGAAAGCAAGTCCATCTACTTAAGTGAAGCGGACTTCCTTAAGACGATAAAGGAAGTTGGAAGAAATGGAGTTTTCTCTTTGGATTTGGATGGGAATAAATATGATGTAATGCTGGGCGACTACCAGTCCAATCCGTTGAAAAATGAAATTGTCCATGCTGATTTCCTTGCTGTGGATATGACAAAGGAAATCACAGCCGATGTACGGGTGGTACTGGTTGGGGAAGCAGCCGGAGTTAAAGACGGCGGCGTTATGCAGCAATCCATGCATGAAGTTTCTGTCACAGCCACGCCAAAAAATATTCCTTCTTCTGTTGAAGTCGATGTTACCAACCTTCAGGTAAATGACACTTTAACCATTGCTGATATTAAAGCTAATCGCGGCTATGAAATCAATAACGAAGAAGAACAGGTTATTGCTTCTATCCTTCCTCCTAGACAGGAAGAGGAAATTAATAGCGGTGAGGAACAGGAAGCGGGCACTCCTGAAAACGAAGAAGGAAGAGAGACAACAGCAAAAGAAGATGAAGCTAAGAGTGAGGAATAGGCTGAAAAAGCCTTTTCAAGCAGGGGCTGGGCAATTTTGGGCCAGCCCCTATTTGCTTGCATAATTGCCATTTGCAGCACTATATTAAAATGGAAGTCCAGCATTTTTAGACGTGCTTTCATATAAGCGTTTGGGCGTATGTCTGGGTAGGCATGCGATCGAGCTTAACTAGGGGGGAAAAAAATGAAGCTGATTGTAGGCTTGGGGAATCCCGGCAAACAATATGATAAAACAAGACATAATATTGGTTTTGATGTAATTGATGTCTTATCAGAACGGCTGAATATTCCTTTAAATCAAGCTAAATTAAAAGGGGTATTTGGAACTGGTTATGTAAATGGAGAAAAGGTGTTTCTTCTCAAGCCTCTTACATATATGAATTTATCTGGTGAATCCATACGTGCTGTGATGGACTATTTTGATATTAACGATGACGAATTGGTTATTATTTATGATGACCTTGATTTGCCTGTGGGCAAGATTCGCCTTCGTCAAAAAGGCAGTGCAGGAGGGCATAATGGCATTAAGTCTACAATAGCCCATCTGGGGACACAGGAGTTTAACAGAATAAGAGTGGGCATTGACCGGCCTCCCAGCGGCATGAAGGTTCCTGATTATGTTTTGGGGCGATTTACAAAAGAAGAACAGGAAATTATGGACGAAGTGTCCAGAAGGTGTGCGGATGCTTGTGAAGAGTGGTTTAAAAAGCCATTTTTGCAGGTCATGAATGATTTTAATCAATAAATTTCATATTTTCTTGCTCTTATCATAAAATAATGTTACTTATAAACATCAATGAAGGTGTGCATGATGAATAAGTTCCCTCTCAACCGTTCATAATAGAATTATGGACAGTTCGACGGGGAGGGACAGGCATGGCTATTCATTATCATTGCCGTCATTGCGGAACAAAGATTGGTTCAATTGAAAATGACTCTGTTCATACAGAACAGCTGGGCTTTCATAAGTTGAATGATGAAGAACGCCAGGAAATGATTTCTTATGACCAATCAGGAAATTTGCATGTAAAAGCTATTTGCGAGGATTGCCAGGAATCGCTGGAACGCAATCCGGATTATCATCAGCAGGATTTTATCATTCATTAACAAGCTTTGGAGACAATCCAAAGCATTTTTCTATTTTCTATTGCAAGAGGTTTTCGTTCTTCTTTTAAAGATAAATATATGTTCCATTTCCTTTAAATTTTGTTGGAAAGGGAATGATTTGATAGAAACTCATTTATCCCGCATTAACGGGCAGTAAGGCCCCCATTTCAAGAGTTTGAGAGTCAAAGGGATAATTCTAAGTGGGGGTTCAACTGCCCGTAAATGCCCGATTGGTTCAACTAACCATCAGTGGGGGGATGAAAAAACCCCCACTGATGGAAGTTTCACTTTATAGAGTCCTTGTTGCATAATGAGCTTTTTTAGTAAGATTATGATAGTTAAAGTCGATGAAGTATTTATAAAAAAAATTATTATTTCAAATTTGGCAGTGTTGGGCTTTGCTTTTGCAATTTGCCCTGCACTGCCATGGCGCTTGCGCTTTCTATAGATAAAGTAAATTTTTTCGAACTGCGATAACTGTCTAGCTCCAGCGCCTACCCCCTCGAGGTCACAAGAAAGGCAAAGAACGCCTTTCCGTGGGGCTCGTCTTGTGCTTGTCGGGGGTGGGCAAGGCGCTTGCGCTTTTCTTAATTAGGAGGGGCTTTCATGTTAGGTCTTAAACAGATAATTAGCCAGCAGGATGATTTAAGTGCCATCTTGTCTGGGATAGAGGAAGGATTAAGGGAGCAAATGCTTGCCGGTTTATCAGGATCTGCACGCACTCTGTTTCTTTCATCTGTATATGAGCAATCCGGAAGGCCAATGCTGGTTGTAACCCATAATCTCCTGCAGGCCCAAAAGCTTTATGATGATATTGTAAGTCTGGCAGAGGATACAGAGGTATTTTTATACCCTGCGAACGAACTGATTGCAGCCGAGATAGGAGTTGCCAGCCCGGAGTTAAAGGCCCAGCGGATTGAAGCTTTAAATTACTGGAGTAAAAATAAAAAAGGAATCATGATTGTTCCTATGGCTGGGCTAAGAAAAATATTGCCTCCTCCATCCCACTGGAGCAAATACCAGCTTTCCTTAAAGATTGGCGATGAATTGACCGAGGAACAGTTAAAAAGCTTTGTCAAAATGGGATATGTCCGGTCAGAAATGGTTTCTTCACCTGGGGAGTTCAGTGTCAGAGGCGGCATTATTGATATTTATCCATTAACAGAAGCAGATCCGGTAAGGATTGAGCTTTTTGATACAGAAGTTGATTCTATTCGAACTTTTTCTTTGGAAGATCAAAGGTCAAAAGAAAGATTAAATGAAGTGACCATTGGTCCTGCAACAGAAATACCTCTGGATGCTGAGCATTTTAATAAACTGATTGAAAAACTGGAAAAAGGCTTGGGTGATAGCCTAAAAAAATTAAAGGACGATAAAGCCAAAACGCAGCTGGCACAAAATGTAGGCTATGAATTGGAACAGCTGAGAATGGGAAATAAACCTGAACAGCTCTTCAAATACTTATCCTTTGCATTTGATAATGGAAGTAGTTTAATAGACTATCTCCCTGCAAATGGATTAATTTTCATAGATGAAATCAGCCGTGTGCAGGAAATGAACGACTCTCTTGAGAAGGAAGAAGCGGAATGGTACACGAGTCTGCTGGGTGAAGGGCAGATTATCCATGATGTTAAGGTTTCTCATAACTTAAAGGAAATTTTGCATCGATCCAAGCAGCCGATCACATATATGGCCTTGTTCTTAAGGCATGTGCCGAACACGAATCCGCAAAACATTATCAATATCTCCTGCAAGCAAATGCAAAATTTCCATGGGCAAATGCATGTGCTGAAAAGTGAGCTGGAAAGGTGGAAAAAAGGCAAGTATTCCGTTGTTTTTCTGGGTCCTGATGAAGAGCGGGTCAAGAAGCTTCAAAGAGTTCTTGAGGATTATGAAATTGATGCGGCTTTTGTCAATGCAGACCAGCCGCTTTTACGGGGCAAAGTTCAAATTTTAGAAGGAAGCCTTCAGACAGGCTTTGAGCTCCCAGGCCAAAAGCTTGCTGTTATTACGGAAGAAGAGCTTTTTAATAAACGCACGAAAAAGAAAGCACGCAGGCAAAAGCTATCAAATGCAGAGAGAATCAAAAGCTATTCAGAACTTAAAGTCGGAGACTATGTGGTCCATGTAAACCATGGTATCGGAAAGTATCTGGGGATTGAAACGCTTGAAATTAATGGAGTCCATAAAGATTACCTCCATATCCGTTATCAGGGCAGCGATAAGCTATATGTACCGGTGGAGCAAATTGACCTTGTCCAAAAATATGTTGGTTCAGAAGCAAAAGAGCCAAAAATCTATAAATTGGGCGGAAACGACTGGAAGAGAGTTAAGAAAAAGGTTCAATCATCTGTACAGGATATTGCAGATGATCTGATTAAGCTATATGCAGAGAGAGAGGCATCCAAGGGCTACGCATTCAGTCCTGATGGAGATATGCAAAGAGAGTTTGAAGCAGCATTCCCTTATCAGGAAACGGAGGATCAGGTTCGTTCTATTCACGAAATCAAAAAAGATATGGAAAGAGAACGCCCGATGGACCGCCTGCTATGCGGCGATGTGGGCTATGGCAAAACAGAAGTGGCAATCCGTGCTGCCTTCAAGGCAATTGCAGATGGAAAACAGGTAGCTTTCCTGGTTCCTACCACTATACTTGCCCAGCAGCATTATGAAACCATGAAAGAACGATTCCAGGATTATCCCATTGAAATAGGGCTATTGAGCAGATTCAGAACAAAAAAACAGCAAACAGAAACGCTAAAAGGCTTAAAAGCAGGGACTATTGACGTAGTTGTCGGCACGCACCGGATTTTGTCAAAAGATATCCAATATAGAGATTTAGGCCTGCTCATTATTGATGAAGAGCAGCGCTTTGGCGTGACGCATAAAGAGAAAATCAAACAGCTAAAGACCAATGTTGATGTCCTTACCTTGACTGCTACCCCTATTCCGAGAACCCTTCATATGTCAATGCTTGGAGTCAGGGACTTATCTGTTATTGAAACTCCGCCGGAAAATCGATTCCCGGTTCAAACCTATGTGATGGAGTATAATGGCTCATTAGTCCGTGAAGCGATTGAAAGGGAACTGGCAAGGGATGGACAGGTCTATTTTCTATATAATCGTGTAGAGGATATAGAACGAAAAGCCGAGGAAATATCCATGTTAGTTCCAGATGCAAAGGTAACTTATGCCCATGGGAAAATGACGGAAAATGAGTTAGAATCTGTAATGTTAAGCTTCCTTGAAGGCGAGTCCGATGTTCTTGTCAGTACAACGATTATTGAAACTGGAGTTGATATTCCAAATGTCAACACATTGATTGTACATGATGCTGACAAAATGGGCCTATCGCAGCTCTACCAATTAAGGGGAAGAGTTGGCCGATCCAATAGGGTTGCCTATGCGTATTTCACATACAGAAAAGATAAAGTATTAACAGAAGTAGCTGAAAAAAGGCTTCAGGCAATAAAAGAATTTACGGAACTAGGGTCAGGCTTTAAAATCGCAATGCGCGATTTATCGATTAGGGGGGCCGGCAATTTATTGGGAGCCGAACAGCATGGGTTTATTGACTCTGTCGGATTTGATTTATATTCTCAAATGCTTAAAGAAGCTATTGAAGAGAGAAAAGAGAATATTACCGGCGAAGTAAAGGCAGCTAAAATAGAAATTGATTTGGATGTAGATGCCTATATTCCAGACTTCTATTTGTCTGACGGCCACCAGAAAATTGAAATGTACAAACGTTTTCGGGGTATAACCTCTCTTGAAGAGGTAGAAGAACTTCAGGATGAAATGATTGACCGATTTGGTGAATACCCTGATGAAGTGGCTTATTTATTCCAAATTGCCGAAATGAAGGTTTATGGAGAGATGGCAGGAATTGAAACTGTAAAACAGTCTAAGCATGAAGTGCTCATTCTCTTATCTGAACATGCAAGCGAAAATATAGACGGCCAGAAAATATTCCAAATCACAAGCAAACACGGAAGAATGATTGGCCTTGGAATGGAAGGAAAGAAACTAAAGGCTGTCCTCCATATCAAAGGAATTAAAACAAATGAGTGGTTAAACATCGCCTACGAAGTAATAAAAGGCATGCATGAAGCCAAAAAAGAGCAACAACATCCAACTGCGTAAAAATATGGAAATATTTCTGTTAAAAAAATGAAACAATAGAAATGTTTATCTGTTCCATACAAGGGTAATTTCTATTTGAGGGATCATTTGGAATGTTTATCCGATTTTGGAATCTATATCATCTATGAGAAAAAGTTTTTGGTGCACGTATATAACTTTCCATATGAAAGATACTAAGTTCAAACATGGCGATGTATTCATTTTCTCCCAATATGAGTCATAGCCAAATTTAAAAAATCATCAGATGAAAGTGAGGCAACGTTGGATGAAAGCAACTGGTATAGTTCGTCGTATCGATGATTTGGGTCGTGTAGTAATTCCTAAAGAAATCCGCAGAACATTGCGGATTCGTGAAGGGGACCCGCTGGAGATTTTCGTAGATCGTGATGGAGAAGTCATCTTAAAGAAATATTCACCAATCAGTGAACTGAGCGATTTTGCAAAAGAATACGCAGAAGCCTTATATGACAGCCTGGGAAATCCAGTGTTAATCTGTGACAGAGATTCTTACATCGCTGTTGCAGGAGGTTCCAAAAAAGATTACTTAAACAAAAATATAAGCGATCTTGTTGAAAAGACAATGGAAGAGCGCAGTTCAGTCCTTGTTAACCAGCCTGGCGATATCTCGCTTGTTGACGGGAACACAGAACCTTCCTCCGCTTATACAATTGGCCCAATCATTGCAAATGGAGATCCAATTGGAGCAGTCATTATTTATGCTAAAGAAGATTCATTAGGCGATGTGGAGCAAAAAGCAGTTGAAACAGCTGCAGGTTTCCTTGCCAGACAAATGGAATCATAAAAATGAGTACTAAATGAAAGGGGTAGCGGAATGCTGCCTTTTTTCTTTTTCTAAGTAAAGAACCATTATCACTCGGACATAAGCGCATCTTTTAACCAATGGTTCGCATATAGCCGCAGGCTCTCGCAGAAATCAGTTGAATTCGCATGCAAACCGCAGGGGGCCGAGCACAAATGAGGAAAACCTACGCACAAAATCCGCTGAAATGCGCAAAATGCTAGTATGTGCCCAAAAATCAGCTAAACTCGCCGTTAACCGCATGAGGCTTTGCACCAATAAAGAAGTTTCACGCAAAATTGCCTGATCAGCGCACAAATCCAGTAGACCCCCAAAGCTGCTTAATCCATTTCCGTATCCGATTTACTAAAGCTTGTAACAATTCGTTTTCTAAATTTAAAATAGAAGCCATCTGAAGGAGCAGTCCTGATATGCTATAATACATTCGAATTCAATTGGAAGGAGATGGGCAATTGAAGCCCGTTCAAACATCAGGCGATCTATTTAAAGGTGCTTTTATTTTGACGATCGCCGCCCTTGTTACAAAAATTTTAAGTGCTATATACCGTGTGCCTTTTCAAAACATTGTCGGTGATATAGGCTTTTATATTTACCAGCAGGTCTATCCCTTTTATGGGGTTATTTTAGTGTTATCTACATATGGATTTCCTGTCGTGATTTCAAAGCTTTATGCCGAGCAGGCTGCTTTGAAGGAGGAAAAGGAAATTCAAAACTTATTTGTGATTTCTGCCTTTATCCTGACAATAATAGGTTTTATAGGGTTCACCCTGCTGTATTGGGGATCAGACTGGCTGGCTGCCAGAATGAACGATCCGCAGCTTGCTGTTTTGTTGAGGGTGGTTGCATTTGCTTTTCTTATTTTTCCTATTGTCTCGATCTTCAGGGGTTTTTTCCAAGGAAAAGGAGATATGCTGCCCACTGCAGTTTCGCAGGTAGGGGAACAGCTGGTAAGGGTGATAACCATTCTGCTTGCGGCTTTTCTGTTGGTAAGGGAAGGACGTTCTCTTTATATTGTAGGGGGAGGCGCCCTTTTTGGAGCAATCACAGGGGGTTTTACGGCCGTACTTATATTAATTACATTCTTTTATTTAAAACAAAGAAGGAGGCTTCCTTCTTTTATTGAAATTGATTTTAAAAAAAGCGGAAAAATTGCCAAGGCGCTTATGATCCAGGGGTTTGCGATTTGCATTAGCAGCCTTGTTCTCATTTTTATCCAGCTGGCAGATTCACTGAATTTGTATTCACTTCTGTTAGCTTCCGGTTATGAGGGGGGGCAAGCAAAGGAACTGAAAGGTGTGTATGATCGTGGCCAGCCAATTGTACAGCTTGGGATGGTAGTAGCGACGTCGATGTCTTTGTCGCTCGTACCGCTGATTTCCAAAGAAAAAATGAAAAACCAGGCTGATTTTCTTCAAGATAAAATCAGGCTTGCACTTCAAATAGGCATTCTCGTTGGAGCAGCCGCAACAGTGGGCTTATGGACGATCATTGAACCGGCAAATATAATGCTTTTTGAAAATATGTCGGGTTCAGATGTACTATCTGTTCTTAGCCTGTTAATTTTTTTAAGTTCCATGATTATCACCATTACAGCCATATTGCAGGGGCTCGGGTTTATTCTGTATCCTGCGGTAGTAATTGTCCTGGGGTTTGTGATTAAGTATGGCTTGAACGTTCTATTGGTGCCATTGTATGGGACAATTGGGGCTGCGGCTGCCTCTTGCCTTGCACTTGGGGCGGTACTTATGCTTCTTTTCATCAAGCTAAAAAGGTACTTCCGAATATCCCTGATTTCAGCCCGCTTTTTATTTATTATTGGTTCGGCAGCTGCTGTTATGGCCATTGTTTTACAATTGTACCTTGATGCAACAGGATTGTTCGCATCTCCTGAGCGGGACCGCATGTTTGCCGGGTTTCAGGCGTTAAGTGCCGTGGCTCTGGGGGGCTTTATTTATTTGTATATTGTGTTTAAAGGCAATACTTTTAAAGAGGAAGAGCTCGCTATGCTTCCATTTGGAAGCAAACTAATGTTCTTGCTGCCTAAAAAGAATAGGAGATGAAGAAATAAATGAAGAAAATAACGATTCTCGGGCTTGGAGCAGGAGATTTGGACCAGCTTCCTTTAGGAGTCTATAAAAAGATCAGGAATGCAGAAACCCTTTATTTACGTACAAAGGAGCACCCAGTTCTGCGAGACCTTGAGAAAGATGGGCTGGAGTACCAGTCTTTCGACAGTATCTATGAAAAGCATGGCCGATTTGAGGAAGTTTATGAAGAGATCTGTGAAACATTGCTGGAAGCAGCCCTTGACACAGATGTGACATATGCTGTACCTGGCCATCCTCTTGTTGCAGAAAGAACAGTACAGCTGCTGATCGAAAGAGCCCCGCAACAAGACATCGAGATTGACCTTGGCGGCGGGCAAAGTTTCCTCGACCCCCTATTTCAGGCATTGAGAATAGATCCAATAGAAGGATTTCAGCTCCTCGATGGAACTGATTTAAATAGGGATGAAATTGAAGTTGCCCAGCACATTATTATTGGGCAGGTTTATGATCAATTTGTCGCTAGTGATGTCAAGCTGACACTTATGGAAAAGCTTCCTTATGATTATGAGGTTTACATCGTTACGGCTGCCGGCAGCAGGGAAGAAAAAGTGACAAAGGTACCACTGCATGAACTTGACCATGGTATGGAGCTAAATAACTTAACTTCTGTGTATGTGCCTCCTGTGAAGGATGAAACGATTTTATATAAGGAGTTTTCAAAGCTGCGCAGCATCATAGCAGAATTGCGCGGACCGAATGGCTGCCCGTGGGATCTTAAGCAAACCCATGAATCACTAAAAAAATATTTAATTGAAGAAGCATATGAGCTAATTGAAGCGATTGATAATGAAGAAAGCGAACATATGGCAGAAGAGCTTGGAGATGTCCTGCTTCAGGTTATGCTGCATGCCCAAATTGGGGAGGATGAAGGCTATTTCACCATTGATGATGTTATCCAAGGGCTTTCTGAGAAGATGATCCGCCGCCATCCGCACGTTTTTGGAGATGTACAAGCTGAAAATGAAGAGGATGTTTTGAAAAACTGGCAGAGCATTAAGCAAGAAGAAAAAGGTGAAAAGCAGGAATTTATTATGGATTCTATACCTAAATCCTTTCCTAATCTTATGAGAGCTGCAGAAATTCAAAAAAAGGCAGCTAAAGTCGGCTTCGATTGGAAGGAAGTCGAACCTGCCTGGGAGAAAGTGAAGGAAGAGATTTCTGAATTCGAATCTGAGGCAAGAGCTGGCAGCAGCCAAATGGAAGCTGAATTCGGGGATATTTTATTTGCATTGGTTAATATTGCCCGTTTCTACAAAATCGATGCTGAAGAAGCGACTAGAAAGACAAATGAGAAATTCATCCGCCGTTTTTCGTTTGTGGAAGAGCGAGTAAAGATGAGCGGCAGAAGCTTTGAAGATTTTACGCTGGAACAGCTTGATGACTTTTGGAACGAGGCAAAAGCGAAGGGATATTAATGGGAAAACCAGAGGAGTGGCAAAAATGAGATTGGATAAATTTTTAAAAGTATCAAGGCTTATTAAAAGAAGGACACTGGCAAAAGAGGTTTCCGACCAGGGCAGAATAACAATTAACGGACAGCAGGCTAAAGCAAGCTCGACTGTTAAAGTAGGAGATGAGCTTCAAATCCGTTTTGGGCAGAAGCTGGTCACTGTCAAAGTGGAGCAGCTGCAGGAAACCACACGCAAGGAAGAGGCAGCGGAAATGTACAAGATTATCAAGGAAGAGAAAGCTGAAACAGAAGCATAAAAACAGGAATTTATAAACTTCAATAACTGTCTGGATGTGGCGCCTTGCGCTTTTCTAATTGGCTTGTTCTAATTTCATTTTCCTATTCATAAACATGTACAAAAAGGTTGTACTATGTGATTGCGGGGGATGAATAATGAGCCAATATTATGAGTCAAGTTCAAACAAAGTGAATACCCAGGAACATGATGTTATCATGAGAGGCAGAAGGCTTCTGGATATCACAGGGGTTAAACAGGTTGAAAGTTTTGATAATGAAGAGTTCTTGCTGGAAACGGTGATGGGGTTCCTGGCGATTAGAGGGCAGAATCTGCAGATGAAAAACCTGGATGTGGACAAGGGAATTGTTTCCATCAAAGGAAAGGTATTTGACCTCGTTTATATAGACGATCAGAATGGAGATAAAGCTAAAGGTTTCTTTAGCAAGTTATTCCGATGACACTGACCACTCAATTTATGACCATGCTGGCCATGATTGGCATGGGAAGTGTTTTTGGGGCTGCCCTTGATACCTATAATCGTTTCCTTATGAGAACCAAGCGGAAAAGCTGGATTGTCTTTATTAATGACATCCTTTTTTGGCTGCTACAGGGATTGGCTATCTTTTATATTTTATTCCTGGTTAATAAAGGTGAACTGAGGTTTTATATTTTTGTTGCCTTGCTTTGCGGATTTGCTGCTTATCAAAGCTTATTTAAAAAAGTGTATTTGCGGGTATTGGAGATTTCCATCAGAATGGCTATCTCCATATACCGCTTTTTAGTTAAGGCATTTACTTTAGTCATTTATAGACCCATCCAAGGGCTTATAACTGCGTTAATTGCTATCAGTGTTATGCTTGGGAAGGGGATTTATTCCCTTTTAAAGGTAATCTTAAAGGTCCTTTGGCTTACTGTGAAGGTGGGATTTATGCCTGTCAAATGGCTTTTGTCACTTTTGTGGAAACTTTTGCCGAAAAATATTAAAAAATCCGTCGAGAAGTTATATAATAAATTGGCAGGATATTTACAGCAAACAAAGAATTATGTTTTAAAGTGGATCTCAAAATGGAAAAAGCATAAAGAGTAAGGAGGGAATGCGAAAGTGAGTGTCAGCAAGAAAAAGAATGTAGCCAAAATGGAAACAAGCTATGTCAGACAGCAGGAAGCGGCAGAGATCAGTGCGGGCCGGAGAAAAAAGCTTTTATTTAGAAGATTAGCAGCATTTTTTACAATGGCAGCCGCCATTTCTGTTTTTATGATCTCCACACTCGTTTCGCAGTCTGCTGCTCTGGAAAGTAAAGTGGAAGAAAAGAATCGGCTGGACAAAGAGCTGGCTGAATTAAAGAAAAAGGAAGTCATTCTTGAGGAAGAAATTGTAAAGCTCAATGATGATGAATATATCGCTAAGCTTGCCAGGAAAGACTATTTCTTATCTGACAATAATGAAATTATTTTTAGCCTCCCTGAAGAGACAGAAAATGAAAAGAAAAAGGATAAGGAAAAATCAGCTGACTAGAGGCTGTATTGACACTCTTTTTTTTGATTCTGTATAATATATAGAAAGTATGATTTATATCTTTCAAGGAGGAAATTTTTTTAATGTCAATCGAAGTAGGCAGCAAGTTACAAGGAAAGGTCACAGGTATCACAAATTTCGGAGCTTTTGTGGAGCTGCCGGAAGGCTCAACCGGTCTGGTGCACATAAGTGAAGTCGCAGACAATTATGTAAAAGATATTAATGATCACCTAAAAGTAGGTGACGTGGTCGAAGTAAAAGTCATTAATGTCGAAAAGGATGGCAAGATCGGTTTATCCATCAAAAAGGCGAAAGACCGTCCTGAGCGATCTGATAGACCTGAAAGAGGCGACAGGAAAGAATTCAGAGGACATTCTAATTCTGGCCGTCCTCGTCATGGCAGAACAAATGATAACCGCTCTAAAGAAAATTTTGAAGCCAAAATGGCTCGTTTTTTAAAGGATAGCGAAGATCGCCTGTCATCATTAAAACGCCACACTGAATCCAAGCGTGGAGGAAGAGGCGCAAGACGAGGATAACTTGCTGCTGTTCGTGATATATATCAGGAAAAAGCAAGTCCGTTTAGGGCTTGTTTTTTTGTTGTCTAGGAAATTATAAAATTATGTGAATAACTTTGTGAAAAGTTGTCTGCATCTAGCTCCAGCGCCTAGCCCCTCGGGTCATAAGCCAAATCACTCCAGAAATCAGGACAAGGAAGGCTTCGGCAGCGATACATCGCCTGACCAAAGCGAGCTTTGGTAGGTTTCCTGCGTGATTCGTCTTATGCCTGTCGGACTTGCACAGGACGTGGCGGTTTTTAGCTGAAGTTCCTATGTCAAGGCGCTTCAGCTTTTGTTCTTTTTCTTAAAAATATCCCCTATATAACGCTATCAAAAAAACGCCAGCCTAAGGCTGACGCTTCTTTGAAATGACCCGTACGGGATTCGAACCCGTGTTACCGCCGTGAAAGGGCGGTGTCTTAACCGCTTGACCAACGGGCCTTGGTAAGATTAATTGTATTTTAACATTCCAGCTTCAGCGCGTAGGGGATCTGTCAAAAAGGTAAAGTACAACCTTTCTGCCATCTTGTCTTATGCTTGTCGCCCCTGGGCAACACGCTTCCGCATCCTATGATGTCCAGCTTCAGCGCCTACCCCCTCGAGGTCACAAGCCGATCCTCCCATAAAGGTAAAGAACACCTTTCCGTGAGGATCGGCTTGTGCTTGTCGGGGGTGACCAAGGCGCTTCCGCATTTCAGTAGTCCAGCTTCAGCGTGTAGGGGCTCGAGGTCATAAGCCAATCTGTCAAAAAGGTAAAGTACAACCTTTCTGCCATCTTGTCTTATGCTTGTCGCCCCTGGGCAACACGCTTCCGCATCCTATGATAGCGGCGGAGGGGATCGAACCCCCGACCTCACGGGTATGAACCGTACGCTCTAGCCAGCTGAGCTACACCGCCATATTTTTAATAGATTAACAGTGTGCCTCAAAGCACAAGATTTATAATACAAAGTTTTAAAAAGGAAGTCAATAAGATATTTAAAGAAATATGTCGCAAATCTTCACAGAGACTTCGTCAATTTTTTCCAAATGGTTGATTTTCCGGAAACTGGACTTTTTGGGTTCTCTCACTATTTCTGTTATTCAGGGAAATGTCTTTAACAAAAAGGCTGTGTTAAAGCTGAATGTTCTTTATAGCATTCTGTTGATTGAGCGGAAATCAGCAATCAAGTTTAACAGAGCCACCAAAAAAGGCTTTAAATATTGTTATCTAATCCCATATATGGTGGAAAACCGTCGAACGAAAAACCGAGGCTTGTCCGCTATTTTGACAAACTTTTGAGTGCGGGGCTTTTATAATTGTCAGCAACGATAAAAATATGGGGAGTGTAGTTTAATGGAAAAGGTAGAAAGGAATGTAATAGAGCCGATCGGAGATGTGCCATTTAACAAACCGAAACTGGAATTTGCCAAAGGCTTAAAAAAACTCCAATCAGGGTTGGAGAATTTCTTTCTTAAAAAAGGCTATGTTCTGTTGATCATTGGCTTTTTGCTTGGAAGAGCCTTGATATTAGCGAAACTAACCCCTTTTAGCCTTCCGTTTTTTGCAGCGGTTTACTTTATACGAAGAGATAAAGCGCCGCTCGCATTAGTTGGATTGATAGCTGGTGCTGCGACTTTATCCATATCAAATGCCGTATCTGCATTTGGGATTGCGTTTATATTCTTATTTGCTTTCCGGGTTTCAAAAAAGTGGCTTCATAATGAAATAAAGGCCTTGCCCTTTTATGTTTTCTTCACCCTATTAGCAGGAAAGCTGCTGGAGGCCTTTATTATGAAGGGCCAGCTGACTCTGTACGATGGTATGATGGCTGGAGTAGAGTCCAGCCTTGGCTTTATATTAACTCTTATTTTTCTGCAAGGGCTGCCTTTGCTATCCATTAATAAACGGAGGCAATCACTGAAAACGGAAGAAATTGTCTGCCTGATTATCATACTGGCTTCTGTTATGACAGGAACAATAGGATGGACAGTCTATGATCTATCTGTGGAGCATATTATGTCACGCTATCTTGTCCTGCTGTTTGCTTTTGTGGCAGGTGCAACGGTTGGATCTACTGTAGGAGTCGTAACCGGATTAATCTTCTCCTTAGCTAATATATCAAGTTTCTATCATATGAGTTTGCTTGCTTTTTCAGGCCTGCTTGGAGGCCTTTTAAAAGAAGGCAAAAAATTCGGTGTTGCATTTGGGCTTCTAATCGCTACTCTTCTCATGGGCATGTATGGAGAAGGAAGCGCAAACTTAATGAAGACCCTGTCAGAAACAGGCGCTGCCATTCTCTTATTTCTGTTAACTCCACAGGCTTTAACTGTAAAATTATCAAAGCATATACCCGGAACACCTGAATATGCCGCAGAGCAGCAGCAGTATATGCGAAAGATGCGGGATGTTACTGCACAGCGGGTTGCGCAGTTTTCCAGTGTATTTCAAGCACTGTCTAAAAGCTTTTCATCTCATGATCAGCCGTCAGAGCGGGAGGAAGATCATGATAGAGAAATGGATTATTTCTTAAGCAATGTAACGGAAAAGACGTGCCAGACGTGTTTTAAGAAAGAACATTGCTGGACAAAGAACTTTAATACAACCTATGAATATATGATGGATATTATGCATGATGTTGACGATAATCAAGGTTCTCTTTCCCCAAAACTTGCAAGGGAATGGGAAAAATACTGCACGAGATCCAAGAAAGTGACTGAAGCAGTACAGCAGGAATTAACCTATTTTAAAGCAAACCAAAAACTGAAGAAGCAGGTACAGGAGAGCAGAAGGCTTGTGGCCGACCAGTTAATGGGCGTTTCAGAAGTAATGGGCGATTTTGCAAAGGAGATTCAGAGGGAACGTGAAAACCATCATAAACAGGAAGAGCAGATCCTGGAGGCGCTTCAGGAATTTGGCATTCATATTGAGCAAGTTGAAATATACAGCCTTGAACAAGGAAATGTCGATATTGATATGACCATTCCGTACTGCCAGGGTCACGGGGAATGTGAAAAACTGATTGCTCCGATGCTATCTGATATTCTTGGAGAAACCATTCTAGTAAATTCAGAGGAATGCGCTTCATTTCCAAATGGTTTTTGCCATGTAACCTTCCGCTCAGCTAAGGCATTTGCAGTGGAAACAGGCGTTGCCCATGCAGCGAAAGATGGCGGTTTTATTTCAGGAGACAGTTATTCAACTATAGAGCTGGGCTGCGGAAAGTATGCCATTGCCATCAGTGATGGAATGGGCAATGGGGAACGCGCTCATGCTGAAAGTAAAGAAACGCTTAAATTGCTCCAAAAAATACTTCAATCCGGAATCGAGGAGCAAGTAGCAATCAAGTCAGTAAACTCTGTACTATCTTTGAGAACAACAGATGAAATTTTTTCAACCTTGGACTTGGCGATGATTGATTTGCAAAATGCTGATGCAAAATTTTTGAAGATTGGATCAACCCCGAGCTTTGTGAAAAGAGGCCACAAGGTAATGAAAATTCAGGCCAGCAATCTTCCGATGGGGATTATCCAGGAATTTGATGTAGATGTGGTAAGCGAGCAGCTGAAAGCCGGAGACTTATTAATTATGATGAGTGATGGCGTTTTTGAGGGACCGAGGCATGTTGAGAATTTTGATTTATGGATGAAGCGGAAAATTACAGAGCTAAAGACAGATGATCCTCAAGAAGTGGCAGATTTAATTATGGAAGAAGTGATCAGATCCCGATCTGGTAATATTGAAGATGATATGACTGTAGTGGTTTCAAAAATCAAACATAATACACCTAAATGGACAAGCATTCCAGTTCATGCCATCCGCCAGAAAGCCAACTGAATAATTTGCTCAAAACGAAGACAAGTTATGTATAATTCCCCTCTTTTCAGTCAAAAATGGTAACAACTCAGATGTGGAGGGGAGTTTCATGAAAACAGGAACACTTAAGCAAATCTTGCTGATAACGGACGGTTGCTCGAATCAAGGTGAAGATCCCATTGCAATGGCTGCTCTGGCGAAGGAGCAGGGGATTACTGTAAATGTAATTGGAGTTATGGAACACGATGTAATTGATGAACAAGGAATGAATGAAATCGAAGGGATTGCCATGTCTGGCGGCGGCGTCAGCCAGGTAGTCTACGCTCAAGCATTATCTCAGACAGTGCAAATGGTTACAAGGAAAGCGATGACCCAAACTCTTCAGGGAGTTGTGAACAAGGAACTTCAGCAAATTCTAGGCGGATCAAAAACAATGGAAGACCTTCCTCCTGATCAACGCGGCGAAGTCATGGAGGTAGTTGATGAACTAGGCGAAACAGTCGAGCTGGAAGTATTGGTGCTGGTTGACACAAGTGCGAGTATGAAACATAAGCTTCCAACGGTAAAAGAGGCGCTGCTTGATTTATCCTTAAGCCTTAATGCCCGTTCCGGTGATAACCGCTTTTCTGTTTTTGTATTTCCCGGGAAAAAGAAAGATGTCGAAAAACTGCTGGACTGGACGCCTAAGCTTGAGTCTCTCACCAGTATTTTTGCAAAGCTGACAACAGGCGGGATTACGCCAACCGGTCCTGCCATCCGTGAGGCATTGACCTATTTTAAGAAAAAACACTCATTAAGGAGTCTGCTTTCCCGTGATGATGATGATGAATCATTCTTTGAAGAGTCAGTGTAAAGTAAACCCTGGAACCGTAATCGAAGGAAAGTGGCACCGCAACCGTTATACAATCGTAAAGGAACTGGGTTTTGGTGCAAATGGGATTGTATATCTGGCCAAAGGCCAAAATCAGCAGGTTGCTTTGAAAATGAGCGATAACGGGATGTCCATAACTTCTGAAGTGAACGTCCTTAAATCCTTTGCAAAGGTCCAAGGCTCTGCCCTCGGGCCTTCTTTGCTTGATGTGGATGATTGGGAAAGAAAAAGCGGAAAAGTCTCCTTCTATGTGATGGAGTATATTCAAGGTCCTGATTTGCTGGCGTTTATTGCACAAAAGGGACCTTCATGGACAGGTGTTTTAATCGTCCAGCTGCTAAGAGATTTGGAATCATTGCACAAAAGCGGGTGGGTCTTTGGCGATTTAAAGCCAGATAATTTGATTGTAACGGGACCTCCGCCAAAAATCCGTACAATTGATGTGGGAGGAACAACCATCCGGGGAAGGGCCATTAAAGAGTTTACCGAGTTTTATGACAGAGGGTATTGGGGACTTGGAACAAGGAAGGCCGATCCTGCTTACGATCTTTTCGCTGTGGCGATGATTTTGATTAACACTGCCTACCCGAAAAGGTTCAGCAAAACCACAGGTGATCTAAAACAGCTTAAAATGATGGTTCGGCAAAAGAAAGAGCTGATGAAATATGAGGATGTCATTTTAAAAGCGCTTCAAGGCCATTATGCCTCTGCTGATATAATGAGAAATGATATGCTTCAGCTTACACGCCCAAATTCAAGGCATAGCAATGCATCAAACAGAAAAGCTGGACAATCAGCGACCCGGCAGCCTGCCAGCCGCCAGGCTTACGTCCAAAGAAATAAAAAGGGCAGCTTTATGGAAACGGTCTCAATTGTCCTAATTGTAACCCTCCTTTATTTCTTCTATATTTATGGGCAGCTTCTTTAAATTTTTTCGAAAAATGAAACCTTTTATAGGTTAAACCGTATATAAAGTTTACATATTCCCTTTTGATATTTGTCCTGCATTAACGGGCGGTGAGATCCCCATGCGGCCAAATTGTAAAGAGAATTCTTAATGGGAGCCAGCTGTACATAATAGCCCTTATCAAAGGTCAGATTGTCCGATGTATTGCTGCCTTGTTCTGGTTTGCCCCGGATCGTGCTGGCCATAACCATCAGAAAGAAAAGCACCCGCTTATATAAGTTTCACTTTATGGGAAAAAATGATATGCTTTTTTATGCACAAGGATTATATGTACCACGGCAAGGGTAAAGAAAAATATATTTATAAATGTAAGGAAGTAGCCTATGCTCGAAGAAAAAGTAAGAGCTTTCCTTAAGAGACAGGGTATTGAACTAAATAATAAGCAGCTCTTGGTTGGAGTCTCGGGAGGACCTGATTCGATGGCCCTGCTCCATTACCTATGGAGCTTTAAAGATCAATACAATATAGGGCTAATTGCTGCTCATGTCGATCATATGTTCAGGGGCGAAGAATCCTTCGAGGATGCCATGTTTGTTAAGGAGTATTGCAAAGAAAGGGAAATTCCCTTTGAAATGGAGCAAATCAATGTACCTGAGCATATAGAGAAGACGGGAAAGAGTTCCCAAACAGCAGCGAGAGATTGCAGATACGGTTTCTTTCGAAAGATCGGAATAAAGTATGATGTGGATTACATTGCTCTGGGACACCATGGAGATGACCAGATAGAAACCATATTAATGCGGTTAACAAGGGGAAGTACCGGGAAAGCTAGAGCAGGAATGCCTTTTAGGCGTCCATTTGGGGATTTCAGCATTATTCGCCCCTTTCTATGCTTGAATAGAAATGAAATTGAACAATATTGCCTTGAAACAGGTCTGAACCCCCGGAGGGATCCCAGCAATGAAAAAGGAATATATAGCCGAAACCGCTTCAGAAAAGAAGTGCTCCCGTTCCTGAGAAAGGAGAACCCTCAGGTACATGAGCATTTTCAAAGATTTAGTGAAGATTTGCAAAGTGATGAAGCTTATCTGCAGGAATTAACTGTCCAAAAGATGAATACAGTAATGAAAAAGAAGGCAGATGGGGAAATTAGCTTGGATATCGATGCTTTTGCGGCAATGCCAATGCCTTTACAAAGAAGAGGGATTCAACTAATATTAAACTATCTTTATGAGGAAAAGCCTGCATCTTTATCTGCAGCACATATAGAGAGCATTTTTTCCTTATTGAAAAGTCCTCATCCATCGGGAAAGCTAAATTTTCCAAACGATTTACATATTGTACGCTCCTACCGGCAATGCCATTTCCGATTCCCGAAGGAACCTGTACAATCCTATCGATTTGAAGTCTTCGAACCTGCAATTATTCAACTCCCAAATGGCGGATCCATTATATTTGAATATACTGACTGTCCTGATGGAAATCTAAACAATGATGTCTTGCTTCTAGACAGGGAAGATATCTCTCTTCCGCTTATTGTAAGGACGAGAAAAACTGGAGACCGCATGACTCTTAAAGGAATGCAGGGAACCAAAAAGATAAAGGACATTTTCATTGATAAAAAAATACCGCTGCAGGAAAGGGAAACTTGGCCGATTATAACAGATCGGCATGACCGCATCTTATGGGTTCCAAGTTTGAAAAAGTCACATGATGCCGCGCAGCCAAAAACTGATGCTAGCTATATTATTTTAAAATACATAAAGCAATGATCTTCTAGGGGGCACAATAAATGATGAAAAATGATATTGAAAAAGTATTAATTTCGGAAGAGGAGCTGCAGGATAAAATCAAATCCCTTGCTGCTGAACTTACTGAAGAGTACAAGGATCGATTCCCGCTGGCAATTGGTGTTTTGAAAGGGGCAATGCCATTCATGAGCGACCTTTTAAAGCGTGTAGATACATACCTTGAGATGGATTTCATGGATGTGTCCAGCTACGGAAATGCAATGGTTTCTTCAGGTGAAGTGAAAATTCTAAAAGACCTTGATACCTCTGTAGAAGGCAGAGATATTCTTATTATTGAGGATATTATCGACAGCGGTTTGACGCTTAGCTATCTTGTTGAACTTTTCCGTTACAGAAAAGCGAAAAGCATTAAGATTGTAACCCTGCTTGACAAGCCGACAGGCAGAAAAGCTGATATCAAAGCGGACTATGTAGGCTTTATTGTTCCTGATGAGTTTGTTGTAGGCTATGGTCTGGATTACGCTGAAAAGTACCGTAATCTTCCTTATATTGGAGTTCTTAAGCCAGAGGTATACAGTAATAATGAGTAAGTAAATCATAAGAAGTATTACTAAGTTTAAGCCCTTTACTGAAACAAGAAAACACCCGGTTTTGAAAAGTCTAATTCCTTGTATTGGCACGATTTTCTATGATACTATACACTATAGTTTGTTTACCGTGGGAGGAGGTAAGGGATGAATCGGATCTTCCGGAATACCATCTTTTATTTATTAATATTTTTAGTCATTATTGGGGTTGTCAGCTTCTTTAACGGCAACAATGAACCTACAGAGCACATCTCTTATAATAAATTTGTTGAACACTTAGAAGGCGGCGAAATTACGTCCATTTCGCTTCAGCCTGAGAGAGGTGTTTTTGAGGTACGGGGACAGCTTGAAGGATATGAAGAAGGGAAATACTTTCTGACATATATCATGAACAATGATAGTATCCTTGACCGAGTTGACCAATTAGCTCAAACTTCGGATGTTGAGGTAATGCCTGCTAAGGAAACGAGCGGCTGGGTAACGTTCTTTACTTCAATCATACCTTTCATCATTATCTTTATTTTATTCTTCTTCCTGCTGAACCAAGCGCAGGGCGGAGGAAGCCGAGTAATGAACTTCGGCAAAAGCAAAGCCAAGCTTTATGATGAAAGCAAAAAGAAAGTTCGCTTTAAAGATGTAGCAGGAGCGGATGAGGAAAAGCAGGAGCTTGTTGAGGTTGTTGAGTTCCTAAAGGACCCTCGCAAGTTTGCTGAATTAGGGGCAAGAATCCCTAAAGGGGTGCTTCTTGTTGGACCTCCGGGAACTGGTAAAACTTTACTTGCACGTGCAGCTGCCGGTGAAGCGGGTGTGCCGTTCTTCTCCATCAGCGGTTCTGATTTCGTAGAAATGTTCGTGGGTGTGGGTGCTTCCCGTGTCCGTGACTTGTTTGAGAATGCTAAAAAGAATGCTCCATGTATCATTTTTATTGATGAAATTGATGCAGTTGGGCGCCAGCGCGGTGCTGGGCTTGGGGGCGGCCATGATGAACGCGAGCAGACCCTTAACCAGCTTCTAGTTGAAATGGATGGATTCGGAGCTAATGAAGGCATTATTATCATTGCTGCAACGAACCGTCCGGACATTCTTGACCCGGCATTATTGCGCCCGGGACGTTTTGACAGACAAATTACGGTTGACCGTCCTGATGTCAAAGGCCGTGAAGCTGTACTTAAAGTACATGCCCGCAATAAGCCTTTAGATGAATCGGTCAACTTAAAGAGCATTGCTATGCGTACTCCGGGCTTTTCAGGTGCAGACCTTGAAAACCTATTGAATGAGGCAGCGCTTGTAGCAGCCCGCCGAAATAAGAAAAAAGTGGATATGGAAGATATTGACGAAGCAACAGACCGTGTAATTGCAGGACCAGCCAAGAAAAGCCGAGTTATCTCCGAGAAGGAAAGAAACATCGTTGCTTTCCACGAAGCTGGCCATACGGTTATTGGCTTAGTGCTTGATGAGGCTGAAATGGTCCATAAAGTAACGATTGTACCACGTGGGCAGGCTGGCGGTTATGCTGTTATGCTTCCGAAAGAAGATCGCTATTTCCAAACCAAGCCTGAGCTTCTAGATAAAATTGTCGGCTTGCTGGGCGGACGTGTAGCAGAAGAAATCGTGTTCGGCGAAGTAAGTACAGGCGCCCATAATGATTTCCAGCGTGCGACAAATATTGCCCGCCGCATGGTTACCGAATTTGGGATGAGCGATAAGCTTGGACCGCTGCAATTCGGACAGTCACAGGGCGGCCAGGTCTTCCTAGGACGTGACTTCCATAATGAACAAAACTATTCAGATGCAATTGCGTATGAAATTGATCTTGAAATACAGCGTATCATTAAGGAATGTTATGAGAGAGCGAAAAATCTCTTAACTGAAAACCGTGATAAGCTGAATTTGATTGCCAATACATTGCTTAAAGTGGAAACACTTGATGCTGAACAAATCAAGCATTTGTCGGAGCATGGCAAGCTGCCTGACCGTACAGTGGCTTCCATTGAGAGTTCTGATGATGTTAAAGTAAATATAAGCATTAAAAAAGATGATCCTGCCGAATCAGGAGAAATCCCGGAGACAAGGGAAGGTTCAAGTCCTGCAGAAGCGGATACGCCTCCAGCGATTGATGAGGAACATAAGGATAAATAAGAAAAAGCGCCTTTGGGCGCTTTTTTCTTTTCAAAAGATAAGAAAGTATCACTTTGAACTTCGATAACTGTCTAGCTCCGGCACCCTATCGACNCGGCGTGCTTCCCTCACCTCGTCTACGACGACGCACAGGATGTGCTAGTAAGGCGAGGCGCACAGGACGTGCGCGTTTCCGAGCGTTATAAGTCAACATCGAATCGCTATCGCTCTTCGTGTTTCCTTTATCTCACAATAAGGAACTCAGACTAAAAGCGCCACGTCCTGTGGCAACGTCTGAGTGACCCACGTCGTGTGGGCCTCAGTCCACCACGTCCGTCGATGGGCAAGGGTGCCTCCGCTTTTCTTGTGACCAATACCCTTCAACCAGACAATAGTATTTCCTATTACACGAAACAATAGGAGTTATGATATGATGTTTTCAGTGTATAAAAATAAAGCGTTTGCGCTTTTTAAATAAAAATAAAGTGGTGAGAATGTTGATCTTTGTTTTTGATGTAGGAAATACAAATATAGTTCTCGGTGTCTATGACCAGGATGAATTAAAACATCATTGGAGAATTGAAACAAACCGCAACAAAACAGAGGATGAATATGGAATGATCGTCAAGTCTCTGTTTGAGCATGTAAATCTTTCTTTTTCTGATATAGATGGCATTATTATTTCCTCGGTTGTACCTCCAATTATGTTTTCACTGGAAAGAATGTGCCAAAAATATTTTCATGTTAAGCCTCTTGTAGTTGGTCCCGGAATAAAAACAGGGCTTAATATAAAATATGAAAATCCAAGAGAAGTAGGGGCTGACCGCATTGTCAATGCTGTGGCAGCCATTCATGAATATGGAAGCCCTCTTGTAATTGTCGATTTCGGCACAGCCACTACCTATTGTTATATAAATGAAAACAAGCAATATATGGGCGGTGCAATTGCTCCAGGCATCGGGATTTCAACTGAAGCCCTCTACTCGCGGGCAGCCAAGCTTCCAAGAATTGAAATTGCCCGTCCTGACCATATTGTAGGGAAAAACACGGTTGCTGCCATGCAGGCAGGGATTCTTTATGGTTATGTTGGACAAGTTGAAGGTATAGTTAAGAGAATGAAGGACCAGGCAGCCGAAAGCCCGAAGGTAATAGCAACCGGAGGATTGGCCGGCCTCATTGCACAAGAGTCGAATATCATTGATGTAGTTGATCCATTTTTAACCTTAAAGGGATTGCAGATTATTTATAAACGAAATATGGAAACCCTAAGAAAATAGCACGTTAGTTTAAAAAAGAGCCGCCGTTAAACAGCAGCGGTCTTTCTGGAAAGGAGCAAGAAATGAACGATTATTTGGTAAAAGCACTCGCATATAATGGACAGGTACGTGCCTATGCGGCCCGCACTACGGAAACAGTGGGGGAGGGGCAGCGCAGACATTATACGTGGCCGACTGCATCTGCTGCGCTTGGCAGGGCTATGACTGCCGGTGTTATGATGGGTGCAATGCTCAAAGGTGATAATAAGCTGACGATTAAAATTGAAGGCGGCGGTCCGATTGGTGCTATTCTTGTAGACAGTAATGCCAAGGGCGAGGTCCGAGGTTATGTCACTAACCCGCAAACGCACTTTGATCTTAATGAACAAGGAAAGCTTGACGTACGCCGTGCGGTCGGTACGGAAGGCACATTAACAGTAGTGAAAGACATTGGAATGAGAGAACACTTCACTGGGCAGGTTCCCCTTATTTCGGGTGAGCTTGGGGAAGACTTCACATACTACTTTGTAACATCCGAACAGGTGCCATCTTCAGTTGGTGTAGGTGTATTAGTTAATCCGGATAATACAATTCTTGCTGCTGGAGGATTTATTCTGCAGCTAATGCCTGGAACGGATGAAGAGACAATCACATTAATCGAAAACAGGCTAAAAGAAATACCACCTGTTTCGAAGCTTGTCCAGCAAGGGCTGACACCTGAAGAACTGCTTGAAGCTGTTTTGGGCGAAGAGCAGGTTAAATTCCTTGAGAAATTGCCGGTATCTTTTACCTGCACTTGTTCCAAGGAGCGCTTTGCGAATGCGATTATCAGCTTAGGCGAAAATGAAATTCAGGAAATGATTGATGAGGATGGGCAAGCAGAGGCTTCCTGCCATTTCTGCAATGAAAAATATCATTATTCAAAAGAAGAGCTTGAAGAATTAAAGAGAGAAGCAAAATAATTGCATTTCTTCTTGGGGGAGGAGCAGTTGGAAAAGAAACACTTTTGGATAATTATCGCTGGATTGGTGCTGCTCAATGTTCTGACACTTTCTTTTTTAGTTTTTAAAGGTGATGGCGGCAACAGGGAAGCGGTAGCTAAGGTTGGAAAGGATAAAATCACTCGGCAGGAGTGGCTGAGTGAAATGGAATCAAGATACGGCAAGAGTACCCTAAATGAATTGATTGACCAAAAAGTAATCGAAAATGCCGGAAAAAAATACGGCATTAAAATTAGCGATCAGGCAATAGACCGTGAGCTGAAGATGGTTAAAACGATGTACGGAAGCAATTTTTCTGACCAGACAACTGAGGATAACTGGAGAAAGCAAATAAAGAACAATTTAATTCTTGAAGAGCTTTTGACAAAAGATGTAACTGTATCGGAAGATGAAATGAAGCAATATTATGAGCAAAACAGCAGTCAATTTAATGTGCCTGATTCATTCCACATTTCACAGATTGTCGTAAAAACCAAGGAAGAGGCTGAGCAAACCCTGAAAGAATTAGAACAGGGATCCAACTTTTCTGTGTTAGCGATGGAACGCTCCATTGATGAATTTACTGCTAATCAGGGAGGGAATGCTGGATATATTAGCGAAGATGATGAACATATAACGGCAGACTTCCTTGAGCAAGCAAGAAGCTTGAAGCCAGGTGAATGGAGCAGCCCGATAAAAACGGATGAGGGCTATGCTGTTATAATGCTGCATGAGCATCTTAAAGGTGAAAGCTATTCTTATAAAGAGGTAAAAAACTTGATCCGCCGGCAGATTGCTCTAGAACAAATGGATATTCCTGTTTCAGCAAAACCATTTTGGAAAGAAGCAGATGTTGAATGGTTTTACGGGGAAGAGGCACAATGATAAAGAAAAACACGGAAGATCTCCGTGTTTTTTGCTACATACTATAGAAAGTTTCCCTAATAACAGAGTATGAATAATAATTTAGGGTAAATTAATCAAGGTAAAAAAGTATGAATTTTCTATTAAATAGGTATCTATATTGTTCAAATTGATTGACAACTCAAATGAAAATTGGTAAATTTGTATTAAACCAATAAAAATACTCGGAAATAAGGAGTGGGGAAGATGGTACGCGTGGCAAATACAATTGCTGACCTTGTAGGTCAGACACCGATTGTGAAATTAAATCGTTTAGCTGACGAAAATAGTGCAGATGTTTATTTGAAATTAGAATATATGAATCCTGGAAGCAGTGTAAAAGACCGTATTGCCTTGGCCATGATTAATGCGGCAGAGAAGAATGGAAACCTTAAGCAAGGTGATACCATTATTGAGCCAACAAGCGGAAACACAGGAATTGGGCTAGCGATGATTGCTGCAGCAAAAGGCTATAAGGCAATTCTGGTTATGCCGGAAACAATGAGTATGGAGCGCCGCAACCTGCTTCGAGCTTATGGTGCTGACCTTGTCCTGACCCCAGGCCCTGAAGGAATGGGAGGTGCCATTCGCAAGGCACAGGAATTGGCAAAGGAAAATGGCTACTTTATGCCTCAGCAGTTTGAAAACCCTGCTAACCCGGAAATTCACCGTTTAACTACAGGACCTGAAATTGCTGAACAAATGGGCGACCAGCTAGATGCTTTCATATCAGGGATTGGAACAGGCGGAACCATCACTGGTGCAGGTAAGGTGCTTCGTGAAAAGTATGAGAATATTAAAATCTATGCAGTGGAACCGACTGACTCACCAGTTCTTTCAGGCGGTAAGCCAGGCCCGCATAAAATTCAAGGTATTGGAGCAGGGTTTGTACCAGACACACTTGATACCAATATTTATGATGAAGTGATTCAAGTTTCCAATGATGAAGCATTTGAATATGCACGCCGTGCGGCAAAAGAAGAAGGAATTCTTGGAGGCATTTCTTCTGGTGCAGCCATCTCTGCAGCACTAAAGGTGGCAAAAGAGCTGGGCAAAGGAAAAAAAGTTCTCGCCATTATTCCAAGTAATGGGGAGCGTTACTTAAGTACACCTTTATATCAATTTGAAACTGAATAATGATAAGGGCAGCGGCCATTTGGCCGTTGTTTTTTTATGTGCGCTGTTTTCGTAAAGTTTGTTGCTTTTCAGGGGTAACTAAGGTTACCAAATTTATAAGCAAAAACAACAAGTAAAGATAAAAGAGGCTTTATGTAAGATCGGTTTTGCACTGGAACATTAATTTTAGTCAAAAATTATGAAAGCTTGCCCTTCATCATGTATGATGAAAAAAGAGAAATATATAGGGGTGACATTCTATTGAACCAGCTTTACATCCATGCAAAAAAAATACCTTTTACATATAATCGCTTCTTTCGCCAATATCGCAGGCTCTCGAAAGGAAGAACACATCATGTATTATTGGAAAGCGGGAGAGGCGGCCGTTACAGTATTGCAGCTTTTGAGCCGGAAGCTATTTTAACAGGCAAGAATTCAAGGCTTGAAATACTCCAGAACGACAAAAAGCAGATCCTGGAAGGAAATCCTCTTCACCTGATGCAGGATTGGCTAGGTCAATATCAAGTGGAAAAGCTGGATGAACTGCCTGATTTTCAGGGTGGCGCTATCGGGTTTATCAGCTATGATTATGCACGCTATATTGAAAAGCTTCCAAATGATGCAAAAGATGATCTTCAAATCCCTGATATTCACTTTTTAGTATTTAGAGAGTTCTTTGTCTTTGACCATGAGAAAGAAATGATGTGNCTGCTTTTCTTATATCCAAAAGGGGAAGAGCATTTAATTGATGAAAAAGCCAGGAAATGGGAGTTTCATTGGCAAAAAGAAGACCTGGAGCCTGCTGCTGCAGGTAAATCAAAAGAGCTCGGCGATGATTTGGAAGTTTCTATGAATGAAGAAGAATTTATGACTGCTGTCAGGAAAGTGCAGGAATACATCTCTCAGGGAGATGTATTTCAGGTAAATCTTTCTGTTCGTCAAAGCCGTGCTATTCAGATCGAAGCGATGGAAGTATATGAACAGTTAAGAGCTTTAAATCCTTCCCCGTATATGGGTTATTTCCATACACCTGACTATCAGCTTGTGAGCGGGTCGCCAGAGCTATTAATCAAGAAAAAAGGAAATGAAGTCAGCACCCGTCCGATTGCCGGTACAAGATCCCGCGGGAAGGATCATGAGGAGGACCTTAAGCTTGCCAGCGAGCTAATTGAAAATGAAAAAGAGCGTGCGGAGCACGTTATGCTAGTTGATTTAGAGAGAAATGACCTGGGCAGAGTCTGTAAATATGGAACGGTCATAGTTGACGAATTCATGGTGATAGAAAAATATTCACATGTTATGCATATTGTTTCCAATGTTAAAGGGGAAATAGCGGATAATAAAAATGCAGTTGATTTAATTGATGCTGTATTTCCAGGTGGAACAATTACCGGTGCTCCAAAGGTTCGGACAATGGAAATTATTGAGGAGCTTGAACCTGTTACCAGAGGACCATACACCGGTTCTATGGGGTGGATTAATTTCAGCGGAGATCTTGAACTGAATATCATAATCCGGACAATGCTTGTAAAAGACGGAAAAGCACATGTACAGGCAGGTGCCGGGATCGTTATTGACTCTAATCCTAAAAATGAATATAAAGAGTCTCTGAAAAAAGCCATTGCTCTTTGGAAAGCAAAAGAACTAGCAGAAGGGGATCAGCCATGATTTACATGATCGATAATTATGATTCTTTTACTTATAATCTTGTTCAGTATCTCGGTGAATTGGGTGAAGAACTTGTAGTGAAAAGAAATGACGAGACTTCTATTTCTGAAATAAGCGGTCTGCAGCCTAAGTTTTTGATGATTTCTCCGGGACCATGCAGCCCAAATGAAGCGGGCATCAGCCTTAAAGCCATAGAGGCATTTTCAGGCAAACTGCCTGTTTTTGGCGTTTGCCTCGGCCATCAGTCCATTGCACAAGTGTTCGGTGGCGAAGTAGTGCAGGCGGAGCGGCTTATGCACGGGAAAACCTCTGAAATTTTTCATGATGGAAAAACAATTTTTAAAGGCTTGCCTAACCCATTTCCGGCTACACGCTATCATTCACTAATTGTAAAAAGGGAAACTCTCCCATCCTGCCTTGAGGTATCAGCCTGGACAGCAGAAGGGGAAATAATGGCCATCCGCCATAAAGAATTGCCTGTAGAAGGAGTTCAGTTCCATCCCGAGTCAATTATGACAACCGCCGGGAAGGAATTGCTTCAAAACTTCATTAATTATTATAAAAAGACTTTGCATGCTGAGGAGCTATAAACTTTGTATATTTACTTAAATGGTGAATTGGCAAGGGAAGAAGAGGCCAAGATATCCCCTTTTGATCATGGTTTTTTATATGGGATGGGACTTTTTGAGACCTTCCGTGTCTACAATGGCCATCCGTTTCTTCTGGATGACCATTTAGAGCGTCTGAATCGGGGGCTCAAGGATTTAAATATAGAAGCAAGCTATAAAAGGGAACAAGTGCTCGAAGCGCTGGATAGGCTGCTTGAGAAGAACGGATACAAAAATGCGTATATCAGGATGAATGTTTCAGCAGGGACAGGTGAGATTGGCCTGCAGACAAAGCCGTATATACACCCAAATACGATTATTTTCAGCAAACCGCTTCCGCAAAGGGGGCTTAAACAGGAAAAGCAGGCAGCATTGCTGAATATTCCCCGCAATACACCTGAAGGAACGGAACGTTTAAAGTCGCATCATTTCCTGAATAATATCCTGGCAAAAAGAGAAGTTGGAAATGATCCTGGAACAGAGGGATTATTTTTGACAAAAGAAGGTTTTTTGGCAGAAGGGGTAACATCAAATTTATTCTGGATAAAAGGGGATAGCATATGCACGCCTTCTATTGAGACAGGCATCCTCAATGGAATTACCAGACAATTTGTAGCCAGGCTGGCAGAGACGTTAGGGATGAATATACAAGAAGGACTTTACCGGGCAGAGGACTTATTAAAGGCAGATGAAGCTTTTGTCACCAACTCCATTCAGGAGATTGTCCCGATCTCGGCTTTTAATGGAAATTCAATGCCCGGACTAGCGGGTACGAAAACATCAGAACTCCATGAACTTTATGCACGCCATTGTGAAACTTTATGGAGCAGGAATGAACTGTAGGAGGTTTCGTTATGTCTAAAACAACGATTCAATGTGGACCATATACTTTAGATTACGGTAAAAAAACAATTATTATGGGAATTTTGAATGCAACTCCGGATTCTTTTTCAGATGGCGGCAGGTACAATCATCTTGATCGGGCGGTAAAACATGCCATTGAAATGGTTAAAAACGGAGCTGACATTATTGATGTTGGAGGAGAGTCCACTCGACCTGGATTTGCTGCAGTGCCTGCAGAAGAGGAGTTAGAACGGGTGCTCCCTGTAATTGAGGCAATTACAGCGGAAGTGGAAGTACCAATTTCAATTGACACGTATAAAGCTGAGGTCGCAAAACAAGCCATTGCAGCTGGAGCGCATATTATTAATGATGTTTGGGGTGCAAAAGCCGACCCTGACATGGCTTCGGTTGCAGCGGAAACCCAAGCTCCGATTATTTTAATGCATAACCGAAAAAACATGGAGTACACTTCTTTTTTTCGTGATGTGATAAATGACCTGTACGAAAGTATCACGCTGGTGAAATCTGCAGGTGTAAAGGATGAGAACATTATTCTTGACCCGGGAATTGGGTTTGCAAAAGACCTGACTTATAACCTTGAAATGATGAGAGATCTGGACAAGCTTGTTGCAATTGGCTACCCTGTCTTGCTTGGAACCTCAAAAAAGCGAATGATTGGAACCATCCTGGATCTTCCAGTAGAAGAGCGGACAGAAGGAACAGGAGCCACTGTTTGTTACGGCATTCAAAAGGGCTGCCAAATGATTCGAATCCATGATGTGAAGGAAATGAGCAGGATGGCTAAAATGATGGATGCCCTCATGGGAAAAGGTGATCACCATGGATAAAATTCATGTAAATCATATGGAGTTTTACGGGTATCATGGTGTATTTCCGGAGGAAACGCGTCTTGGCCAGCGTTTTGCAGTAGATCTTACTGTTGAAACAGACTTGAAAAAAGCGGGGCAAACAGATAATCTCGAGGATTCAATAAATTATGGCGAGCTTTACACGGTCTGCAAAGAAGTTGTGGAAGGAAAACCATATAAACTTTTGGAATCAGTTGCGGAGAAGCTGTCAGAAGAATTGCTCCAACGATTCCCGCTTATCTCACAGCTGACTATTAAAGTGATCAAGCCGGATCCGCCCATTCCAGGGCATTATAGATCAGTTGCGGTAGAAATCACGAGGGGCAGATAATGGAGAATACCGCTTACATTGCAATAGGTTCCAATATAGGCAACCGATTTAACAATTTAAAAGAAGCCATTGCTCGGATTAACCGTCTTCCTGGGATAGAAGTGGTAAATGCTTCATCCATCTACGAAACTGATCCGGTTGGCTATGAAAATCAAGAACAATTTTTAAATATGGTCATCCATGTATCAACAGCTTTAAACCCTTTGGAATTGCTTGATGCATGTCTTGAAACGGAATTAACACTTGGGAGAAAAAGGGAAATCAGGTGGGGACCCCGGACAATAGACCTTGACATTTTACTGTATAATCACGAAAATATTGAAACAGAGAAGCTAATTGTTCCCCATCCTCGGATGCATGAAAGAGCATTTGTCCTTATTCCTCTTTTAGAGATTGATTCCAGCATCAGGCTTCCGAAGATGGAGAGGCCACTTCGTTCAATACTGGAGGATATACCTGACAGAGAGGGAGTACGGATATGGAAGCAGAAAAATGGGGAAGACGTATTCGCGCTTTTCGAAAGTTAAAAGGATTTACGCAGGAAGGGTTTGCAAGAGAACTGGGTGTATCGGTATCGATTTTGGGTGAAATCGAAAGAGGAAACAGGATGCCGGCCCCTTCTTTAATCGAGCAAATCGCTTATGCGCTTAATGTAACACAAGAAGAATTGGCTCCAAAGCAGGAGCACGATTAATATATACGATAAAAAATATAGGGGGTAACAATGTTCAAAATTGGCGATATCGAGATGAAAAACCGAGTTGTTCTCGCTCCTATGGCTGGAGTATGCAACTCAGCTTTTCGTCTGACAGTAAAAGAATTCGGTGCCGGTCTTGTGTGTGCCGAGATGGTCAGCGACAAAGGGATTGTGTTTAAAAACGAAAAAACGATGAACATGCTATACATTGACGAAAGAGAAAAGCCATTAAGCCTGCAAATTTTTGGAGGCGAAAAGGAAACACTTGTTGAAGCGGCTAAATTTGTTGATAAAAATACGAACGCAGACATTATCGACATCAACATGGGATGCCCTGTTCCAAAAATCACAAAATGTGATGCAGGTGCTAAATGGCTTTTGGATCCGGATAAAATTTATGAAATGGTTTCTGCAGTAACAGATGCTGTAGAGAAGCCTGTTACAGTGAAGATGCGCATGGGCTGGGATGAAGATCATATTTATGCAGTGAAAAATGCCCGGGCGGTTGAGCGCGCCGGAGGTAAAGCAGTTGCCCTGCACGGACGTACTCGTGTACAAATGTATGAAGGTAAAGCGAATTGGGATATCATCCGCGAAGTAAAACAAAGCATTAACATTCCATTAATCGGAAATGGTGATGTGCAAACACCTCAGGATGCGAAGCGCATGCTGGATGAAACAGGCTGTGATGGGGTCATGATCGGCCGAGCGGCTCTAGGAAACCCTTGGATGATTTATCGCACAGTAAAGTATCTTGAAACTGGTGAATTGATGGGTGAGCCATCTGTACGCGAGAAAATTGACGTTTGTATTATTCATCTTGACCGCCTGATTTCTCTAAAAGGCGAAAACATTGCTATCCGTGAGATGAGAAAACATGCAGCTTGGTACTTGAAAGGAGTCCGCGGAAATGCAAAAGTCCGTAATGCTATTAATGAGTGCAATACAAGAGAAGAATTGGTGACTCTGCTGAATGCTCTTGTCATTGATGCAGAAGAGAAAGAAAGAAACCAGATCCAGGCTGGATAATCGGCATAACGTTTGACATGCTGTCATTCTTTGCCTATAATACTTTTGATACAGAGAAACTGCCAGTGCATGAACTGGCAGTTTTTATTCTATTTAAATATTTGATGTCTGATTTAGCCTCTTTGTGTAAAATAATAGAGATATACATTTATTGAAGGACTTCAGGGTTGTGCATACATAAAAAGATTTACAAAATGGAGATGATTTCAGTGAGCCAGAGTCATGAAGAACTAAATGACCAATTAAAAGTTAGACGCGAGAAAATGAACAGCTTGCGCGAAATGGGAATGGATCCTTTCGGGAAGCGGTTTGAGCGCTCTCATCAAAGCAAAGAACTAATTGAACAATATGGAGAGCTTGAAAAAGAAGAAATTGAAGAAAAAAATGTTTCTGTTACATTGGCAGGACGAATTATGACAAAACGCGGAAAAGGGAAAGCCGGCTTCGCTCATATACAGGATCTATCAGGACAAATCCAAATCTACGTCAGGAAAGATGCAGTAGGCGAGGAGCACTATTCTATCTTCGAATCTGCCGATCTCGGAGACATCGTAGGGGTTACTGGTACACTATTTAAAACAAAGGTAGGCGAATTATCTGTTAAAGCCCAGGAGTTTGAACTCCTGACGAAATCCCTGCGCCCTCTTCCTGATAAGTTCCATGGACTTAAAGATGTTGAGCAGCGCTACCGCCAGCGTTATCTTGACCTTATTATGAGTGAAGAAAGCAAACAAACCTTCATCACACGCAGCCGCATTATCCAATCAATGCGCCGATATCTGGACGATCATGGATATTTGGAAGTTGAAACGCCTATGATGCATTCAATTGCCGGCGGAGCATCAGCACGCCCATTTATTACACACCATAACGCATTGGATATGGAATTATATATGCGTATCGCGATTGAGCTGCATCTAAAGCGTCTGATTGTCGGCGGCCTTGAAAAGGTTTATGAGATTGGACGAGTATTCCGGAATGAAGGTGTATCAACTCGCCATAATCCAGAATTTACAATGATTGAATTATATGAAGCTTACGCTGACTATAGGGATATTATGAGTTTGACTGAAAACCTCATTGCCCACATTGCCCAGGAAGTGCTTGGAACAACTACTGTACAATATGGCGAGTACGAAGTTGACCTAAAGCCTGAATGGAAAAGGCTTCATATGGTAGATGCCATTAAGGAGTACACTGGTGTAGACTTCTGGAAAGAAACAAGCAAGGAAGAAGCACAGCAGCTTGCAAAAGAGCATGGGGTAGAAATTAAAGACAATATGGAATACGGCCATATTGTGAATGAATTTTTCGAGCAGAAGGTGGAAAAGAAACTTATACAGCCGACATTCATCTATGGGCATCCAGTAGAAATCTCTCCGCTTGCAAAGAAGAATGATGACGATCCGCGCTTTACAGATCGTTTTGAGTTATTTATTGTAGCGCGTGAACATGCAAATGCATTTACTGAGCTAAATGATCCAATTGACCAGCGTGAGCGTTTTGAAGCGCAGCTTAAAGAGCGTGAACAAGGTAATGATGAGGCTCATATGATGGATGATGACTTCATTGAAGCGCTTGAGTACGGTATGCCGCCAACAGGGGGATTGGGCATCGGAATCGACCGCCTTGTCATGCTATTAACAAACTCTCCTTCTATTCGAGATGTTCTGTTATTCCCTCTAATGCGTCACCGTTAATAAAAAGATTCTATCAAAGAAGCAGAGCACTGATGATGTGCTCTGTTTTTTATTTACGCTGTTTTCGGAAAAGTTTGTTGCTTTTCAGGACTAACAAAGGTTAACGAACTGAGTTGATTGTAGCGGAGGACACTCGAAAATGCATTCGCATTTTCTTGCGACGAGGTGTTTATTCAAGGATGCTTTGCCAATGTTCTGCTCCGAAGTGAGGGGAGCGGGAGACCCCGCAGGCTTAGCCGAGTTATCATGAACGAAACTAGCTCCTACCCGAAATCAACGAAAGTAAAAACATCAAATTTATGATAAAAGTATCTTAATTAATATAAGGATAAGTTCAGTTGAAAAATGCTATAATGCTTCTTTTCTTAGTATATTTTTCGAGCAGAATAATGGGAATATTTTTTCTTTGCTGTTTACGGATAAAAAAACAAAAAACATATTGCAAGTTGCCTGTTATGGTGATATATTTATATTCGTTGCTGCGAGACAGCGACTTACGAAAAAAAGTTATTAAAAAAGTTATTGACTCAGACGAATGAATCTGATAAGATAATAAAGTCGCCTTAAGCGACGGATTGATCTTTGAAAACTGAACGAACAAAAACGTCAACGTTAATTCTTTAGTCTTTTTTGAAAAGACAACTTATGAGCTTAATCAACTCTTATATGGAGAGTTTGATCCTGGCTCAGGACGAACGCTGGCGGCGTGCCTAATACATGCAAGTCGAGCGGACGGATGGGAGCTTGCTCCCAGACCGTCAGCGGCGGACGGGTGAGTAACACGTGGGCAACCTGCCTGTAAGACTGGGATAACTCCGGGAAACCGGGGCTAATACCGGATAATTCTTTCCCTCACATGAGGGAAAGCTGAAAGATGGCTTCGGCT
>NZ_JAEL01000046.1 GCF_000518885.1 Bacillus sp. J33
AAGAAGGCAATAAAAAGTACAGAAGCCGAAAAATAGATGTCGAGCCCGTCTTTGGACAAATTAAACACAACCGAAAATTCAACCGGTTTTCTCTAAGAGGCCTATCCAAAAACACCACGGATTGGGGTCTTATTTGTGTTGCCCACAATTTAAAAAAGTGGGATGATCTTCTACAAAACAGGTAAAAAGAGTGAAGGTTTAGGAGGATAAATNGGGATATCTCTCCTAATTTTGAATAAGTTACTCGAAATTGAGGACAAAATGATCTCAAAATAAAAAACTGACTCAAAAGAGTCGTCGTTCAACGACCTTTTGAGTCAACCTCTTTTAAAATCAAGAAAAATATTGCAAATTTTACTCCTCGCCTTCAATGCTGAGTCCTTCAACGTGCTTCTTGTTCATAAGCTTATTCTTTTTTCTGTTCTCTTTCGACTCAAAAATAATGTCAAAATCATACTCGTCCGGGTACAATTCCTCAGCCGGTATATAAAGTTTTAGTCTTTTATGATTAATGATCATTTTTTTCCCTTTTATTTGTACTGAAAAGTTCCCTCTCTCATCAGGTCCTTTGTAAATGATGCCAATTTCATTCTGAGGACTTATCAGTACGTTATCTCCTTGTTTGAAAGATTGAATGGCCTCTTCGCTCTTCTTTTCTTCCTTTACTCTTCTGATGTGGCGGTTAACGGTTATTTGTCTTTCTAATTCAATTTTTGAATTGTGTTCGTTACGGTAAGATTGATACGTTCTTTCTTCCTTATAAGTGATTTGATGAGCTCTTTCTATGATCTTGGGATGCATCCCAAGTTTTAGTGCTATAGCAAATGCCTGGCTCTCTCCACCCTTCCCTATCATAAGTTTATAAGTAGGCTTTAAGGTATCCAGATTAAATTCCATTGCCCCATTTATGAATCCTTCATGCGCTTCGGCAAATCCTTTAATTTCACTATAATGTGTAGTAGCCATTATTGTTGGCCCTTTTTTGTACATTTGCTCCATTATGGCTGTTGCAAGGCCCATTCCCTCAGCAGGATCTGTTCCCGAGCCTAGTTCATCCAGCAGCACAAGTGTCCGGTCATTCGTTTCTTGCAAAATCTCAATGATATTCCTGATCCTTGAACTAAAGGTGCTTAAGTTTTGTTCTATGCTTTGGCCATCCCCTATATCTAAGAGCACCTGCTTGAATATGGCAATGGAGGAACCTTCCTGAACAGGGAGCAGCATCCCTGATTGCGCCATCAGCGTCAGCAGCCCGACTGTTTTTATGGTTACAGTTTTCCCGCCGGTGTTGGGTCCAGTGATAACAAGCGCGTGCTGACCGTTTCTGCCCAGCTCTAATGTCAGCGGCACAGCATCCTTTCCCAGTAAAGGGTGTTTAGCGCAAATAAGCTTAATATAATGGGATTCATTTAAATGAGGATTTTTTCCATCAATGGATCTTGCATACTTTGCTTTCGCAAACAGCACATCATAATGGATCATGGTCTCAACGGCCATTCTAATCTCTTTTTCCTTTTCCTCCACAAGGCCGGTTAAGAAAAGCAGAACTTGCTGGACCTCAGCCTCTTCTTCAGCCATCAGCCAATTCAATTGTTCTTGATAGACAGAAATTTCCTCCGGTTCAATAAAAATGGTGGAGCCAGATGCCGATGTATCCAAAACAGAGCCTTTAATTTTATTTTTATATTCTTTCTTTACTGGAATCACATATCTGCCGCTGCGCTGGCTTATGACCATCTCCTGCAGATAACTTTTATTCTTGTTTGATTTTATAAGCTGATGGACCTTTTCCTTCAGTCTTTCTTCCTGAATCGAACGTTGCTTTCTTACTTTTAAAAGTTCCTTGCTTGCGTAGTCATCCACTCTTCCGTTTCTTATGCACCTGATAATTTCTTCTGCTAAAGCAGGCAATTCTTCAATTGAATAGATATAAGAAGCTACTCTTGGTGCCAGAAATTCTTTATCTTTCATAAACCTGCGTATTTTTCGGCAGCAATCCAAAAAATCGTAAACCTTCATCAGCTGTTCAGGACTTAAAGCAATTCCCTTGTTAAAATTCTTCAGTACTGATTCAATTCCATCAAGGCCATGAACTGGAATACTTGCACTCTTCTCAAGTATGTTAACCGCTTCTTCAGTTTCATCCAGCCAGGATTTAATTTGTTTGAGATTTACAGATGGCATCATCTCAAGCAGTTTCTTTTTCCCCTCTTTAGATAAAGCAAACTGTGAAGCCCTCTCTTTAATGTTGTCATAATCCAATTGGGTAAAAGTATTTTTGTTCAATGTTTCTTCCTCCTTAATTTGTTAAGGGATTTTCCTGAAATGTTGTTTTAATTATAAATTTTTCGATGCGGGAGTTAATTGTCCTCCGCTACAATCAATTCAGTTGGTTAATCTTAGTAAGCTCCGAACAGCAGCAAGCTTTATGAAAACAGCGATTAGCTATTAACTCTGTTAAACTTGCCTTTAGATATCCACTCGTGTAAGCTCGCTTTCAGCGGCGGTCCGGGGGCTTCTCCCCATGGTGTCTCGCATATCCTCCTCCCTCAACATAGTGACATTGGCAATGGCGGCTTTAGAAATTCTATTTCCATAAAAAAAGACCGCAATGAACAATGTTCATCACGGTCTGTAAGACAGAGTAGTCCCTGTCAATAAAGCAAATATATCTAGACAAAATAAAAAGCCATGTAAGAGAACACAGCTGCATGCCAAAAATATATTGCCTGTTTATGCAGTGATATTGTTCTTAACTTTCATTCTCAAGGCATGCTTAAATAAGCTTAAAGCAGAGCTTTAATTTTGCATGATTGCCTTTGAATGACCGTATAAAATTAACGGATTAGTTAAGAACGACACCTAACATAAAACATACTCCTTTGCCAAATGGCCCCAATTTCTTTTCCATATTATCATATTCATTTCATTAATATTTGTCAAACTATTTTTGATTCTTGGGAGATATGCAGAAAAACGTCGAATATTATCAGAAAATTATTTTAATTCAGAGTTGATTTTACAGTTTTATTAGTGTTAACATACCAATGTAAGCGTAACCACAGGTGTTCTTCTAAAAGTTTGGCATCGAGAATTACATAGAATACTATTTTAAGGAGGAATTATATGAGTCAACTAACTGTAGGTTTAAAAGAAAAGGTAGAAAAATTCTTAAATGGAAAGAAAAAGCTATATATCAATGGAGAATTTGTTGAAAGCAAAACACAGAAGACTTTTGATACTTATAATCCAGCAACAGGTGAAGTGCTGGCAACTGTATATGAAGCAGGTGCAGAAGATATAGATTTGGCTGTGAAGGCTGCACGAAAAGCCTTTGACGAAGGTAAATGGTCTAAAATGGGCGCTTCTAAGCGCAGCCGGCTAATGTATAAGCTTGCTGATTTAATGGAACAGAATAGTGAAGAATTGGCACAGCTTGAGACTTTGGATAACGGGAAGCCAATCCGTGAAACCACAAACGCAGATATTCCTCTTGCTATTGAGCATATGCGCTATTATGCAGGCTGGTCAACGAAGATTGTAGGACAAACGATCCCAGTAAATGGACCGTTCTTCAATTACACTCGCCATGAAGCTGTTGGGGTAGTAGGACAGATTATCCCTTGGAACTTCCCTCTTCTTATGGCAATGTGGAAGCTTGGTGCTGCTCTTGCAACAGGATGTACTGTAGTCCTTAAGCCTGCAGAACAGACACCTTTATCTGCCTTATATCTGGCGGAATTAATGGAAGAAGCAGGATTCCCTCCAGGTGTGGTAAACATCGTTCCTGGGTTTGGCGAAACAGCTGGCCAGCCGCTTGTTGACCATCCATTAGTAGACAAGATTGCTTTCACTGGTTCTACCGAAGTAGGGAAACTGATCATGTCCAATGCTTCAAAGACTCTTAAGCGCGTAACGCTTGAGCTTGGCGGCAAGTCGCCAAACATCATCCTGCCTGATGCAGATCTATCAAAAGCAATCCCAGGAGCCCTTAATGGGGTTATGTTCAACCAGGGCCAGGTTTGCTGTGCAGGTTCCCGCGTATTTATCCAGAAAAAGCAGTTTGATAATGTTGTAGCTGATATGGCTTCCCATGCAAAGAAAATTAAGCAAGGCGCCGGTATTCATGCTGACACGGAAATTGGCCCGCTCGTCTCTGCTGAACAGCAAAATCGAGTTCTTGGCTATATTGAAAAAGGCCTAAGCGAAGGTGCACAGCTTGTTGCAGGCGGTGAAAAGCCTCAGGAACAAGGCTACTTCGTCTCCCCTACTATTTTCGCAGATGTGCGCGATGAAATGACAATTGCCAAGGAAGAAATCTTTGGCCCTGTAATTTCTGCAATGCCATATGAAGATCTGGATGAATTAATTAATCGTGCAAATAACAGTGAATATGGATTAGCAGCTGGGGTTTGGACTCGCGACGTTGCAAACGCCCACTATATTGCCAACAAGCTTCGTGCAGGTACAGTTTGGGTAAACTGCTACAATGCGTTTGATGCAGCATCTCCATTCGGCGGATATAAGCAGTCCGGCATCGGACGTGAAATGGGATCTTACGCTCTTGATAATTATACAGAAGTAAAGAGTGTTTGGATTTCAATGAAGTAATTGATAAATAAAGTAATTGATATTAGTAAACGGAAAAGGAGCCTGAATAGGTTCCTTTTTTTTGTCCTCCCTTTTCGTGTTGATTCCACATTTAAATTTGTTCACACATTATCCATAGGATTTTCAATGGATATTAATTATCTTTATATTGGGAGGGAAAATAATGAAAAAGATTTATTTTATAAGTTCGCTCATTGTATTTATAGGCATTGCAGCAGGCATAACTTTTTTTATAATACGTGATGCGACCGCAAAGATACCTGAAAATATCACACTTGTAACCGCAAATGATGAGGTATATGATTTTGATGAATCCGAAGAGAAACTTAAGTTAGTTGAATTTATTTATACACATTGCCCTGATATCTGCCCTGCAACTACACAAAGGATGAACATGCTTAAAAATGACCTTAAAAAGGAAGGCGTTTACGGAGATAAGATACAATTTATAACGGTAACCATAGATCCTTACAGAGATACAGCAGAGGTACTCAGAAAATATATGAATACCTTTGATATTGAAAATGATGGAAACTGGATTTTGCTTACGGCAGATTCCAATAACTTAAAGCAGGATCAATTGGAAATTCAGGAACTAGCCAATACGTTTCAATTCCAATACAGGGATCCCGGTGATGGCTTTTATGTTCATAGTACCTTTGTTTATCTATTAGATGAGAATAATAAATTTATTAAGAAATTCCCGATGGGAGAAGATTTTAATAAAAATGAAGTTTTTAAAAAGGTCATGAAGGAAATTTAATTTTATACAAATTAAAAAACGGCGGATGCAATATCCGCCATTTTTTTAACCTAATTCGTAGAAGAAGATAGATTTTTGTTTTGGTTAATGAGTATTAAAGTTTTTGATCTTGGCTTGGAAAAGCTTACTTTAATACCGGATTGCTTCAATCGGTTCACTAAATCAACGAGCTGCTTTTTAGCCATTTAAAAAACTCCTTTTTTCCTGCCTGTATGTTTAATATTGTACATGAAAATTATGAAAAAACTATGAACAAAAAGGAACATTTTTTTAATTATTTTTCGACTTCGGCCTCATCCTTCTATGGGCTTAAACAAAGAATTCCAAAGCTTGTTCAAATTCATTCCAAATTGCTGCTTTATTCATTTTGAGAATGGCTTCTACTCCAGATTGTTCAAGTGCTGTCCATGGCAATAAAAGAACAATATGTTTTCCGCTGTCTTCAGCAAATTCCGAAAATACGGGTCCGTGGCGTGTAATTGTCACTCCATAATCGATGGTTATTCTTCTTTTTTATTTTTATTGGTTCCTCCTTAATTACTTCTGCCTTTTCCCGCTTTACATTAAACAGAAACTCATTTTTGTATTATGACATATGCAAAGCTCTTTCCTAAATCTAACCTGCTTTTGCCTATTATGTAAGGGACTTGTTCCGGATATGAGGGGAATAGATTGTATGTTTTTTCTACCGGAAAAAGCTGAAGAAGATAATAACGGAATGCCTGGCTATTCCAATGGCCGCTGAGATCATATGCCATGTATTTACCTATGGTCAGAGAATCAGCAAGTGACCACTCCTCAGGCTCAGTATGGCTATTAAAATTGCAGCAGGTCCAAGCTGCATATCTTTTTAATTTTGATTTTGATCTAAACTAGACTAAACTTCGGATACAGAAAACCTTACTAATATTAAATTTTTACTTGGAACACGCCTGACAGTTTCTGCTCACCAGCTTCATTTTTAACTAACACTTCTCCAGTCAATCTTTTCTCATCTTCTTCAAACGTTTCACCTGTTACTCTTCCTTCAATTGTCAGTTTCTCGCCTGGACGTGTCATTCTGCTAAAGCGGACTTTGAACATTCTCAGGTCTTTTCTTGGAAACCATTTAGTCAATGCTTCTCCTGCCATTCCCATTACCAGCATTCCATGGGCAATCACTCCCCCCAAGCCTGCTTTCTCTCCGATTGGAACAACCGTATGGATTGGATTAAAGTCTCCTGATGCACCTGCATATCTGACTAGCTGTGTATGGGTAATTTCAGGTTTATGGAGTGGTGTCAAATGTGTCATTTTGGTGACCCTCCTCTTTCAATAATGGTTGACTCAGAGTAGAGAACCTTTACTCCATCGACATTTTTGTAGGTGATTCCTACAGTAAAAAAACGTAAATTCCTTTTTTCAAATGCTGAAATTAATCTTGGATAGGCATTGATGGTATCTCCCGCATATAGCTCTCCCATGTAGTGATATTCCTGCCCTCCATGAAGAACCTTTAAGGGGTCTAAGCCGAATAGGTCAATCAGTGTCTCAAAATCCAAACCACCCCACATTTCTATTGCTGTTGGAAATGTGGGCGGAACCGGTATGTCCCGATATCCCTGACTTCTTGCTGTTTCCACACAATAATAAATAGGATTTCTATCTCCTATTGCCATTGCAAATTCCTTGATTTTGCCCCTTTCAATTGTAAACGTGAAGGGTTCAATTCTTACATCCTCTTTTAATAGAGATTCCATAATATATACCACTTCCTTCCTTTCTGCTGTCAAATTTCACTCTTTTATATATATTCCATTTTTTCATTCTACATCCTTTTAATAATCGAATCTTTCTATTTTTAGTGGCAGAAGCCAAAAAATGAATTAAGAAGAGTTAGCGAATATGTGATGGAAGTGTTATAATTTTAAGGATAATGTATTTGGAGGAATAAAAATAATATGATAACTGTCAGTAATGTTGGTCTTCGATATGGTGACCGGAAACTTTTCGAAGATGTTAATATTAAATTTACACCGGGCAATTGCTATGGATTGATTGGAGCAAATGGTGCCGGAAAATCCACTTTCTTAAAAATTTTATCTGGAGAAATTGAAGCACAGTCAGGCAGTGTTCATTTAGGTCCTGGTGAACGTCTTGCAGTACTAAAGCAGAACCATTTTGAATATGAAGAATTTGAAGTTTTAAAAGTGGTTATTATGGGGCATGCCCGCCTTTATGAGGTTATGCAGGAAAAAGATGCAATTTATATGAAGCCTGATTTCACAGATGAAGACGGTATGAGGGCTGCCGAGCTTGAAGGTGAATTTGCAGAATTAAACGGATGGGAAGCAGAATCTGAAGCAGCCATCCTTTTAAAAGGTTTGGGAATTGAAGAAGAGCTTCATACAAAAAAGATGGCAGATCTTTCTGGTTCGGAAAAGGTTAAAGTGCTTCTGGCACAAGCTCTATTTGGCAAGCCGGATGTCCTCTTGCTTGACGAGCCGACGAACCACTTGGATATCAAAGCGATTCAATGGCTTGAGGAGTTCTTGATCAACTTTGAAAATACAGTCATTGTCGTTTCCCACGACCGTCATTTTCTAAACAAAGTATGTACGCATATTGCCGACCTTGATTTTGGCAAAATCCAAATTTATGTCGGAAACTATGACTTCTGGTATGAATCAAGCCAGCTTGCATTGAAGATGGCCCAGGATGCCAATAAAAAGAAGGAAGAAAAAATCAAAGAACTGCAAAGCTTTATTGCGCGTTTCAGTGCAAATGCATCGAAGTCCAAGCAGGCAACTTCACGCAAAAAGCTGCTTGAGAAGATTTCATTGGATGACATTAAACCGTCTTCAAGAAAATATCCGTATGTCGGCTTCACTCCTGACCGCGAAATCGGCAATGATTTGCTCCGTGTTGACGGCATCAGCAAGACGATTGATGGCGTTAAAGTCCTGAACAACGTAAGCTTTATTATGAACAAAGATGATAAAATTGCATTAGTTGGCTCAAACGAACTTGCTAAAACTACACTATTTAAGATTTTGACAGGCGAAATGGAACCGGATGAAGGAACATATAAATGGGGTGTGACAACATCTCAGTCTTATTTCCCTAAAGATAACTCCGAGTTCTTCGAAAACTCTGACCTGAATCTTGTTGACTGGCTGCGCCAATTCTCCCCTGCTGATGACAGTGAGAGCTTCTTAAGAGGATTCCTAGGGAGAATGCTTTTCTCGGGAGAAGAAGTCCTTAAGAAGGCAAGTGTATTATCGGGAGGAGAAAAAGTCCGCTGTATGCTTTCAAAAATGATGCTTAGCGGCGCCAATGTGCTTCTTCTGGATGAGCCGACAAACCATCTTGACTTGGAATCCATCACAGCATTGAATAATGGTTTGATTAATTTTAAAGGTTCACTAATCTTTGCTTCCCATGACCATCAATTCATCCAAACCATCGCCAACCGCATCATTGAAATTACACCGGCTGGCATCGTGGATAAGCAAATGACTTATGATGAATACTTGGAAGATGCTTCGATCCAAAAGCAAGTAGCAGAAATGTATAATTAATGAAAAAAGCAGGAGGTTCAGCCTTCCTGCTTTTTTGCATTATACATCCTGTTTCTTATTTTTATGACGTGCAGAGGAAGCCGTTCTGCTCCCTGTTTCCATGTTTGTAGTCCCTTGACCTTTTACATTTGGAGAGCTTAAACCCGCCTTCGAAGGATCCTTTTTGCGTTTGCTCATTTTCAACACCTCCTTCTTTACTTTTTGTAACTGGCATGTTTTTATCCGTGGAATAAAAATGGATAAAAATAGCCAATCTATCAACGGAGGAGGTGTTATGAATGACGAAAAGAGTAGCGGTTGAACAATCCTTAACAAATGTATCTGATGCGCTGCGCCAAAGAGGATATGAGGTTGTTGAGATGAAATCGGCACATGATGCGGAAAATTGCTCATGCTGTGTTGTAACCGGTTTTGACTCCAATGTAATGGGCATGCAGGATACTTCTACAAAAGCACCTGTGATTGAAGCAAACGGCTTATCGGCAGATGAAGTTTGCCGACAGGTAGAACAAAGAGTGCAATAAATGTGTCAAAGACTAAAGAGATAATCTTTAGTCTTTTTTTTGTTCTCGCTTGCAATAGTCGTTTTTTCTGCACATTTCTGCATTCAACTCGGCTGGCTTGGTTTCTAAATAGCTCTTTTTGTAACAGACAGGCATAAGACAGTTTCGCGGATATATTCCAGATTTCGTGAATATATTTTCGCGGATATAATCATTTTTTCGCGTTTAAATCGTTTTTCCTGATAAAAATCAAGCAAATGCACAAAAAACGGGCATTACACCCGTCTTCTCCGTCTTGCTTTTTCTTTTAGATTTTTTATTAATAAAAGGATGAACACCGCAAATAAAAATAAGGTCAGGCCTATTTTGCCGTAATAACCAGTTGTTTCTTTTTTAGGTTCCTCTTCTGGTTTCAGCTGGCTTGACACGACTTCATCTTTTTTATCTTCTGACAGCTGAACAGTTTGAATGACCTTTCCATTTTGATCTTCAATCAAAAGCTTTCCCTTAGGTGTCACATTTTCATTGAATGTCCCTTTTGGCAAGGTGATTGCTACATCTTTTCCGCCTGTCGTATAGTTTTTTCCATCTGCAGGGAATACCTCAGTGCTGCTAAGATCTGATGATTCAAAATGATTGAATCCAAAATTTAAAAGGCTTTTTGTATCCTTGTATATATCCCTCTTAAAATCTGCCTTCAGCACGATGGCAGTGAGCTTGATTGATTCGTTCTCAGCAGATGTAGCAAGCGTTTGCTTTGCTTCATCTACAAAACCTGTCTTCCCTCCTGTGACACCCTCAAAGGGAACTTCCCCCTTAAGCATCCGATGATGGGTAAAAATCGTTGTTTCCCATGACTTTCCAGACCATTTTAATTCCTTTGTTCCAAATATCTTTTTAAAGGTTTCATTTTTAAGAGCGTAGTTTGTTAATTTTGCAAGATCTTCTGCAGTAGTATAATGGTTCTCATCATGCAGGCCATGCGGATTCACAAAATGGGTGTTTTCTAAATGCACTTTCTCTTTTAAGTAGGAATTCAGATTCACCGAATAACGATCCATGCTCCCATCGAGATGCTCGGCGATTGCCCACGCAGCATCATTGCCTGAATTGATCAGCATCCCTTGCACGAGCTTCTTAAGGGGAACCTCCTCGCCTTTTTCCAGATATACTCTAGTTCCATCAACTTCAACGGCTTCTTCACTTACCGTTGCCATTTCATTTAAATCTCCGTTTTCAATCGCATAAATAGCGGTAGCAATTTTGGTTAAGCTTGCTGGAAACATCTTTTTGTCTGCATTTTTTTCATATAATATTGCCCCTGACTCCGAATCAGTGAGAACTGCTGCCTCACTGATGATCTCAGGTTCAGTTAATTCTTCAGCACCTGCCATCGTATCTGGAAACGATGAAAGGAGCAGCATAGCAAGTATCAATTTCTTCATAAATACACATCCAATTCGATCCCAATAATCGTCCAATACCGATTGTAACAAAGAATCCAATAAGGTAGATATTATAATTATAAATTGTTACACAATTGAAAATTTAATGCCGAAATTTGAAAGTACTGATAAAGTAAGGAAATCCTACCTTTATTTATTTCCAAACTTACGCTTCAATAAGAATAAAAAAACAAGCAACCCAAATGGATTGCTTATTTTTTTAGCTGCTGCAGCCGCCCCCGCAGCTTGAACAGCTTGATCCTCCGCCGGAGTCATTTCCTCCCGAATCATGGTCTGTTGGACTGCTGCAAGCATAACCTGAGCAGGAAACACCTCCTGCAGCCCCTCCTTTGGCCCATTCAGGCGGCATGAGTTTATCCATATATTCATCGTAACTGTCAGATTCATAAAAAGAATAATAAACTGCCGGCAGCAGCAAATAAGAATATTGGTTTACAGCAGATTGCTTTACAAATTCCGGTGTTTTAATATCTCGCTTAATCTCTTCAGCTTCCGAGATTTCTTTTTTAAATTTGCCGATCAAATCCTTCTTTATATCCAGCCAATGGCTGCTTTTTCTGAAATATTTGGCTAATAGTTCCTCTTCATTCATGTTTTTAAAGTCTTCAAGGATTTCTTTTTTAATTGGGTTCTTTAAAAATCCTCCCCAAATTTTCCTGCTGTTGTGGCCCGTTTCAAAAAGGGTTAAATACATCCAATCGAAAAAGGCCCTTTCTCCTGGAATTGGTGTACTGTCCATATTGGGAACGTGGTGCAAATACTCTCCATAAAAATCCTTTGAAAACTGGCCGTATTCACGGGTAAACATAAGCATTTCATGCCAAATTTCATCCACTTTGTCACTGAACATTGGGACCGACCTCAAAAGGCTATTCAGAACGAAATATCTTTTAAGTTCAAAAAAAGCCCATTCATATTCGTGATCCTTCCATTGCGGATGATCCTTTAATACCCTATTTTTAATATTTTCGCTGTATCCTTGAGGCAATGAGTTTTCAAGCTCCTGAATAATAGGCAGCAAGCTGTCTGATTGGATGCCCAGATTATCAGGAATGGGCTCATTTTTAATGAAAGAAGCCCTTTTAGATCCCGTAAAAAGGATCTTCATAAACACTGCGAAAAATATAATGCCGAAAAAAACCAATAATAATTCCATTTGTCCTCTCCTTCCATTTATGCTTTCTCCATTATATATGAAATGTGCATATTTTTTACAGAATAAGGGCATATTTCAGCCATCCCAATAGAAAAACCGCCTTGACGGCGGTTTTAAGGCTTCATTTTCATGTGGAATTCTTTTAAAAAGTCGACATACACGTCATCGCGGGCAAGCCATGCCAAATACTTTCTTTTAATAAATGTTTCAGCAGCCTGGAAATCTCCAAATGGCTCCTGTATGAGTTTCCCATTCATTTCGATGTTCCATTTATTTTCTTTCTTGGAAAAAATGAAGAATTTATCACCCTTTCTATTTTCGTACAGCGAGCCCTGCGGTGAATTTTTATTGTTGTATCTATTTTTGAATGCGTCTTGCCTCATGGGGTCCAGAGGGAAAATATCATTGACGAACAGCTGGAAAGCCTCTTTTCCCATTGAGCACCCGGATGCTTTAGCATGGCCGCCCCCACCGAACTGGCCAGCTATTGCGGATACATCCACATGATCATGAATGGTTCTGAAACTGATTTTTTTGCCGCCAAGATTTAAAATAGCGATATAATCCAAATGAGGATTATCCTTCCCCAATTCATTTCCAAGCTCAGAATGATAAGACTCTGCATGGACAATTCCTGCACAATAATCTCCTATGAAGGTTTGGACGATTTCCCGCTTTTTTCTTCTTATATAACGTTCAATTTTCTCTTCTTCCATCTCAAGCAGCTTCTGTTCAAAATCGTCAAACTCAAAATGCTCAGCGTTTAGTATGCGTTCTGTCATTTTTTCTTCAAATTCATCGATTGATACCATAAAAAATAAGTCATTGAGATTCTTTGCTTTGATATTATCATTTTGGTCCCATTCCCAAGTATCATATTGGCGGACCAATTCAACAAATTCATCGATCGCCTGGGATTTATTTATAAGGTCATGTTCAAGGAGATATTCATAAAGCAATGAAGTGGCAGCTGTCAGCCTGCCATCTTCATAATTAACCTTTATTCTTCCCCAGCTGTAATCATTAAAGTGCAAAGCGGTTTTATGATGGTCGATCAATCGAACATTCCCGCCGCTCTTTACAAGGTCATCAAGCCTTATGGCATTTTCCTCATTTACTGATAAATCTGTGATAAAGAGGAAATCATCTTTCAGTCCTTTCTCTTGTTCGAAAAGCCTTTCGATCTGATGGTCCAGCCCCATCACAGAATTGTAGCGGACGTCTACATCCTTTCCAAAAGCGATTCTCGCAATTATGCCGCAGCCGACCCCATCCAGGTCATTATGCGTATACAGCCTGTACAAAATGCATCACCTGCTATCCTTAGACTCTTTTATATAATGTTACAGTATCCTTTACTAGTTTGTTTTTACAGTAGGATTCTATGCGAAAAATCCCCGCTGGAATTAGCGGGGAACAAGGTTTAGAGCAATAAATAAGCCAGAGGAGCTGCGATGACAATGGTTAAAATCGTTCTCTCCACCCAGATGGCAAGCAGCTGGGGGATTGAGATTGGTATGTCTGTTGATAAAATGCATGGTACAAGTGCCGAGAAAAAGATAATGGCTGAAACAGAAACAACGCCGATTACAAATTTGGTAACGATTGCTGCTTCTGCCACAAGCAAGGCTGGCAAAAACATTTCCGCGATTCCTACCGCACTTGCTTTCGCTGCAAGTAATGGTTCTGGAAGCTGGAAAAGAGCAGTAAAAGGATAAAAAACATACCCAATCCAATCAAAAACAGGTGTGAATTCAGCCAGGATCAAACCTAAAAGACCCACTGACATAATGGATGGCAGTATGGACATGGTCATGATAAAGCCGTCTTTTAAGTTCACGCTGATGTTTTTCCATAATGAAGGTGAATGGGCAGCTGTGTCCATTGCTGTTTTCCATGCTGCCTGCAGACGGTTTCCAGTAATGGTTTCTTTAGGCGGTTCCTGGCCGTTATAATAACTTTCACTCATGGACCGCAATGGCCAAATTCGGACGGTAATCGCGGTGACGATAAAAGTTACGGCCAATGTTGTCCAAAAATAAGTATTCCACATTTCCATTAATCCAAGTGTTTTGGCAACGACAATCATGAATGTTGCTGAAACGGTTGAAAAGCCTGTTGCAATAATGGCTGCTTCTTTAATGCTGTATTTCCCTTCCTTAAACACACGGTTTGTAATTAAAAGCCCGATCGAGTAGCTGCCCACAAAGGATGCCACTGCATCAATGGCAGATCTTCCGGGTGTCTTCCAAATTGGCTTCATGACAGGCTGCATGAGAACGCCAATAAACTCAAGCAAGCCATATCCCACAAGCAATGCTAAGAATACCGATCCAATCGGGACAAGCAAACCAACGGAAATGACAAGCTTTTCAAATAGGAATGGGCCCATGCTCGGATCGAAAAGCCATTCGGGACCAAAACTAAAGACGATCATAATCGCAGCAAGCAATCCAATGATTTTAAATATAGAAAAAACGGTATTAACTTTATTCTTGTTCCACGTCTTTGTGTAGAAAGGGTATATGGCTCCAAGCAAAATGACGAGTAATGCGTAATAAGGCACTAGGGCTGGAATAGCTGTTTGGATGGCTGAAACCAAATGGTCCAGCATGATGGAGGATTTCTCGTTCAGGGTAACGGGGATAAAAAACATAAAAATGCCAATTGCGCTATAAAGGAAAAACTTTATTGCATTTTTCGAAGTGGCACTGGGTCTATCGAGCTGTGGTGAAGGTGAATTCATCATCGTTTCTTTTTCCATTCTCTTTCCCCCTTAAATTTTAAAGTAAGGAGCAAAAATGCCCCTTACAATTATTTATTCATCAATGCTGTTAAAAAGGTTAAAAAAGTGTATGTGCCTGCTTTTACGGTAGGCTGTGCCTGATGGTCCCTTGTTGGGTCCAGGCAAACGATATCCATGGCAGCTGTTTTGGAAGATAGCCCTGCAGTATAGACGGCTTCAAATAGTTCGTCTGTCCTCATCCCTCCTGGGGTAGAGGCTGGAACGCCCGGAGCAAATCCGATATCAAGAACATCCATGTCGATTGTCACATAAATGATGTCTGCCTTTTTCTCCAGCTGCTTGAGAGCTTCTTCAACCGTTTCAGTTATTCCGCGTTTTCTGGCTTCTTTCAATGTAATGCAGTTAACGTTGTGTTCACGGGCATATTGGATGAGTGATTGGCCATTAAAAAAGCCGTGAAGACCAATGTTGTAAACATTTTCACCTTTTATTACGCCGTTCTGAATCAAATTGCGAATGGGTGTTCCATTTGTTGGCCCGTGGTCATCGAGGCTGCGCAAATCCAGATGAGTATCAAACTGGAGAATCCCAATCTCTTTATCCGGCTCCAGTTCCTTCAAGCCGCTTACAAGCATGGCGGTGATGGAATGGTCCCCTCCGATGGCGATAGGAAAGGAGTTTGGGAGATGCTTTTTGACATCTTTAATCGTTTGTTTGATATTTGCATGACTTTGCGGAATATCGGTAAAATGCATTTTCACATCGCCAAGGTCCGCAACATTCAGATGCTGAAGATCACATTCAAAATCAAGATTATAAGTGGAAAAACCTTTCCAGGATCTCCGGAATGCTTCAGGGAATTCTGAAGCACCTGAGACACTGATGGATGATCTGGAAAGCGGGACGCCGAACAGGACGGCATCCCAGTTTGATTTTCCTATTTCCTTGATGTCCTGGATTTGATGAATCCATTCATGCACTTTTACATCCATCCCTAGTTCAGTTCGGGGCCAGAAGAAACCCGGAAGAGTCAGCGTTGATAGCATAAACTCCCTCCTTTGACAACGATATCCCCATTTTTAATGACTGTGTCTGTATGATTCATGCCGTAATGATATTGCATTTGCATATAGTTCGGTACATTAAGAAGCAGGAGGTCAGCCTTTTTGCCCTCTTCTATGCTCCCGATTTCTTTTGCGCGATTGATTGCATGAGCAGCATTAATTGTAGCAGCAGAAATGGCTTCTGCAGGAGTCAATCCCATATGCATGCAAGCAAGATTCATCATGAATGGCATGGAGCATGTTGGCGAAGATCCTGGGTTGCAGTCTGTTGAGAGAGCTACAGGGACTCCTTTATCAATCATTTTTCGGCCCCTTGCTGCTTCAGCCATTAGAAAGAATGCGGTTCCCGGAAGGAGAACACCGATTACGCCCTTCTCAGCCATCATCTCCATCCCTTTTTCTGAAGCTCTTAATAAATGGTCAGCTGAAATAGCGCCAACTTCAGCGGCAAGTTCAGCACCTTCATAAGGTTCAATTTCATCAGCATGGATCTTTGGTGTTAAGCCAAGCTTCTTCCCGGCTTCCAAAAGCTTTCTGGACTGTTCGGGAGTGAATACACCTCTTTCGCAGAAAATATCATTGAATTCGGCCAGTTTTTCTTCTGCTACTTTAGGGAGCATTTCACTGATGACCAAATCAATGAAATCATCCGGATTTTCTTTGTATTCCGCAGGAACGGCATGTGCGCCCATGAAGGTTCTGACAACGTCCACCGGGTGAAGCTCATCCGCTTTTTGGGCTGCCGCAAGCTGTTTCCGCTCTGTTTCCCAATCCAGGCCATAGCCGCTTTTTGCTTCTACAGTCGTGACTCCGTGCTTAAGAAAGCGATCGAGACGGACCAGGCTCTCTTGAACCAACTCTTCTTCAGACGCTTTCCTGGTCTTCGACGTGGTGGCGTGAATTCCGCCGCCATTATTCATAATTTCCATATATGTGGCACCGTTGAGGCGCATATTGAATTCCTCTTCCCGGCTTCCTGCATAAACAAGGTGTGTATGCGGGTCTACTAGTCCCGGAAGCAGAATTTTACCTGAAGCGTCAATGATTTCAGCTTCATCCAGTCTGTTCTGATATTGGCTTTCGAGCTCTGCTGTTTTCCCTGCCGCTTTTATTACGCCGTCTTCTGACCATATGGCTCCATCTTCTATAATATGGAGCTCGCTCATTTTTTCTTTTGTAAGCGGCTGCTGTGAGCTTCCTTTAAGGGTAATCATTTGATTTGCATGCTTTATAAAAATAGGTTTTGAGTGCATTTTTTTGCTCCTCCTTAAAAAATGGAAGCTCCAATCTTTGGCGGGCCACTGATTGGAGATCTTCCTTTCTTGAAAAAAAGTGTTTAGCAGAGTAAGAAAATAGTTTATTAGACAGTTTCATCCATTTATTTGCTAAATTTACTAATTTATTCGCTAGTTTTATTGATTTGTTTGCTAATTTCTCTTTTTCTTCGCTAAGTTCACAATTCTGGTAAATAATGAATCTTCTATTCCATCATCGGAATGTTTACGCCTTTATCCTTAGCGGTTTTGATTGCCAGGTCATAGCCGGCATCAACATGGCGGACAATCCCCATTCCAGGATCGGTTGTCAAAACACGCTCCAGCCGCTGTTCTGCTTCCTTCGTGCCGTCTGCTACAATAACCATGCCGGCATGAAGGGAATAACCCATACCTACTCCGCCACCGTGGTGGACGGATACCCAGCTTGCTCCGCCAACTGCATTGATAAGGGCGTTCAGGATCGGCCAGTCTGCAACTGCGTCACTTCCATCCTTCATGCCTTCTGTTTCACGGTTTGGCGATGCAACAGAACCAGAATCCAAATGGTCACGTCCGATGACGATCGGTGCCTTCAGTTCTCCTCTAGCAACCATGTCATTAATGATTTTTCCGAATTTTGCACGTTCTCCATAGCCTAGCCAGCAAATTCTGGAAGGCAGCCCCTGGAATTGAATTTTCTCCTGTGCCATCTTGATCCATTTGCAGAGATGCTCATTGTCTGCAAATTCGCGCAGGATGACTTCGTCTGTTTTATAAATATCTTCCGGATCTCCAGATAACGCTACCCAGCGGAAGGGCCCCTTGCCTTCACAGAATAACGGACGGATGTAAGCTGGAACGAATCCAGGGAAGTCAAAAGCATTCTCCACACCCTCATCTTTTGCCACCTGGCGGATGTTATTTCCGTAATCAAACGTGATGGCACCCTTCTTCTGCATGTCTAGCATAGCCTGGACATGGACAGCCATGCTGGCTTTGGATTTCTGTACATATTCAGCCGCATTATTCTTTCTCAAAGCGGCAGCCCCTTCCAGTGAGCAGCCTGCCGGTACATAGCCATTTAAAGGATCGTGTGCAGAAGTCTGGTCTGTCAGAACATCCGGAATAAAGTTCATTTCCAGCATTTTTGGAAGAATTTCAGCGGCATTCCCTAACAGGCCGATAGAAAGCGGTCGGCCTTCATGCTTTGCTTCTTCCGCAAGTTTAATAGCTTCTTCAATTGTATGAACCTTCGTATCCAAATATTTTGTTTCCAGGCGGCGGTCAATGCGGTGTTCATCAACATCAATTGCGATGCAGACACCGTCATTCATCGTTACTGCAAGCGGCTGTGCTCCGCCCATTCCTCCGAGGCCTGCGGTTAACGTTATCGTTTGCTTTAACGAGCCGGAAAAGTGCTGTCTGCCTAACTCTGCAAACGTTTCATAGGTTCCCTGTACAATTCCCTGGCTACCAATGTAAATCCAGCTGCCTGCTGTCATTTGGCCATACATCATAAGCCCCTTTTTATCAAGCTCATGGAATGTGTCCCAGTTCGCCCACGCAGGAACAAGATTTGAGTTGGCGATCAATACCTTAGGTGCATCCTTATGTGACTTGAAAACAGCAACCGGTTTTCCCGATTGGACAAGCAATGTTTCATCATCTTCAAGTTCATGCAAAGTTTTTACAATTGCATCATAGCAATCCCAATTTCGGGCGGCCTTACCAATGCCGCCGTATACGACCAGGTCCTCAGGTATTTCTGCAACTTCTTTATTTAAATTATTCATTAACATGCGTAAAGCAGCTTCTTGGATCCAGCCTTTTGCATGCAGTTCACTGCCATGGTAATTTTTAATCTCTCTTTTAGTATCCGCTTTCATATTGATCCCTCCAATATTATCTATAATTCAATCTTAGATGGAAAACTGTCTGAAAAGTATAATAATAACATTTGTTTTTTTATATTTTATTAAGGTTATTTACTGATATTTAGTATTTTTTTATAAAAATATTAGTGTTTTTATATTTTTATAAAAAAAGCTGTGTTGAGGCTTATTGTTGATTTTAGCACCCTGTTGATTGGAGCGGAAGGTACTAATCCCGCGAAAATGCTATCGCATTTTCTTCGTGCGGTGTTCATTCGAGGAAGCTTATTCAATGTCCTGCGGGAAAAGCGTGTCAGCGGGAGACCCCGCAGGTGCAAATGCACCGAGGAGCGTCGGACCGCCCGCGGAAAGCGAGTGCCTCGTGCTGAAATCAGCAGGCAAATTTAACAGAGCTAATAAAAAAAGCCCCTTTTATATAGAGGCTTTCTGCATGTTTTTTCTAAATTGATTTGGAGGCATTCCTTTAATCTTGTTAAAAACTTTATTGAAATATTGCTGATTGCTGAAGCCGCAAATAGCTGCGATTTCCTTTATGCTCATTTCCGATTCAAGGAGAAGTTTGGCGGATTGGCGGATTCTCGTCTCATTTAAGAGCTCGCGAAATGATTTGCCGCACTTTTTTGCAAGGATGGTGCTAATATAGTTTGCATTGCGATCAGCATATTCTGCAGCCCTTTCAAGGCTGACAGCCGGGTCCCAGTAATTTGTTTCAATAAAAAATACAATTCTGTCGGCAAGATCCAGCTTAAGCTTCTTATCAGAGCGTATGGTTTCGAATATAAAAGAAATAAAATGAATCATTTCTTTAATAATGCGGTAGATCAAGGGTGAGTAGAGGATTGTTTGAAATAAACGCAGATACTCTTTTTCGGTATCGCCGCTGGAGAGTCTGAATGTTTTCATATGTCTGCGAATCTGTGCCAGTATGCTGGTCAGTCTGATTCTGATTAGACCAGGATCAGGATAGGGCTCGGCCAAGACTAGGAACTCTTTATGAAACCAGGATTTTATTCCTTCCAGATCGGATTGGTTCAGGAAATCAATCCAGGTACTCTGTTCCTCAGGAGAAAGAAAGGGATCGATTGAATGCCATTTTGGCAGCGAATTTCCTTCAATCACCTGGTTAAAGCCTGTGTAAAATGTTAATTCCATAAGTTTTTGATTTGCCAGATAATTACTTCTGATTGTACTGTTATCCTCTTCACCAGCAAATATACTGATGGCGATTTGAACACTTGATTTTTCCTGCCAATCTCTCATTAATCGGATGCATTCTTCTTTCCATGCGAAGTCTGCTAGTTCAGCAACAAGGAGTACCATATCACTTAAAATAAAAGAGCGGACTGCTTTTTGGAAAGGATAGTCATTTAGAAAAGAATAAAGGTTTGGCAGTTCATTAGGGTCCTCAGTCTTAATGCCCAGGGTAATAAAGGGTTTTGCAGGACAAAATCCTTCTAAAAATAAGTCCTGGTATCGGAAGTCCTTTTCATTCATGCCGGGTTTCTGTTCTGAATATCGCCCATTAAGCTGGGCAAGTCTTTGAACTTTCCTGGCTGATTTAAGCAGGGCATCAGCAGAAATTGGCTTTAAAATTAAATCTGCAACACCCATATCTATTGCTCTCTTCGCCTGTGAAAAGGTGGCTTCCATTGTAATGGCAATCAGGTCAGGTCGAATAATTTGTATCGTTTTTATAAATGAGCTATAGCTGATTTCATTGATTAAATCTAATTCGAAAACCAGCAGATCGGGCTGGAAGGATTCAAGCTTGTTGATCATTTCCGATTCATCTTCCGCCGATTCCACCTGCCACGCAGGCATGGATGATTTCAAAAGCCACACGATGCCTTTCGTATCATACTCATCCCGATTGGCTACAAGTACCTTGTACATGCTGCCACATCCTTTTTTAACTCTATTATGAAATAATTTTTTAGGGCATGTAAAGAAATAATCAGAAAAATCATAGAAAAGTAGACAAGTTCCTAGACCCTAGATGCATATCTATATATGGACAAACATTTAGGAAGGAGTTTAGCCATGCAGTTTCTTGTTTTGAAGAAGCGGAGCATCATTGCATTTTTAATTATTTTTATCGTAATTGCTTCAGCGTCGGTCTGGTTTTATACCCAATCAGAAAGCTTGGCAGTTTTTAACCAGGCGAAAAATGAGACAGTCCGCGAGATTCATATGGTTACAGGGGAGTTTAAATCCAAGCTGCCGGACGGAAAAGAAATTGAAGCCTATCGTTGGGATCCGGGTACCATTTTTCTGAAAAAAGATGAGAAAGTAAATCTTAAGATTCTTGGAGTCAATGGAGCCGAGCATCCCTATATCATCGAGGGAACCGATATGAAGGGGGTTGTGAAAAAAGGCGAGGAAACAGTTGTCCCGCTTCAATTTGACAAAGAGGGCGTTTACAGATTAATTTGCCTTACACACCCGGATAAAGAAAATAATGGGCCAATGATCGCTTATATAGTCGTTGACTAAGGGCAGAAAAAAGCACCGGTTTTTTCTCCGGTGCTTTTTCTTATCGTCCAATAAACATTTGAGTCCAGTAATGGCCATAGTATCCGCCCTGTGCATACCCAACGCCAATTTCAGTGAAGTTGGCAGAGAGAATATTTTTGCGGTGGCCTTCGCTATTCATCCAAGCCGTAACAACCTCTTGAGGTGTTTTTTGTCCTGCAGCAATGTTTTCTCCTGCAGTTCTGTAAGTAATGCCAAAGCTCTTCATCATATCAAAAGGGCTTCCGTAAGTAGGAGAGTTATGATCGAAATATCTTTTATTAATCATATCCTGGGATTTGTATCTAGCCACTCTAGCAAGTTCCCAATTTGATTTTAGCGGCTTTAATCCATATTTCGCCCTTTCCTGGTTAACAAGCTGAACAACCTGTTCTTCAACACTGACAGTAGCTTTAGATATAGTAGGTATATTCACCTTCTGGCCAGGATAAATGAAGTTCGGATTAGAAATCTGCTGATTGGCATTAATGATTTCAGGTACTCCCACCTGATATTTCAGGGCGATTTTCCACATTGTGTCCCCTGATTGCACGGTATGTACGATTGATGCTTTAGCATTGTAATTAAATCCAAAGGCTAGTGCGACAGACAACATTAGAGTGATTAACCGTTTTGATAGTGTTTTCATATTTTATATTTAATCAGAATCTATTAATCAATTAAACCGGTAATTGTTGCCGCTGATTGAAGGATTTTCAAAATTCCCTCTCTTGGACCCCTCCTCCCTTTTATCCACTTAAAAATAGATCACCATTCAAATACATTTTGCCGGGTTTTTCACCATTTACAGGTCAGAATAAAAGCAGCCACTTACTCCCGCTTTTATAACAGTTAGGTAAAGTTTGCCGCTTTGAGATAGTAAGATTAAATTTCATGGAATTTTCAGCCAACACCTGACACTAACGGCCAAACTGTTAGGTTTACAGGCCGAAATAGAAAATTTGCGGTTTCCCGACTCCTAAAAGCTTACAGAAAAGATTTTTGCCGGCCGATTATGTTAATTTACCGGCCAATTTAGGTAAAATATCGTCCGAACATTGTAGTTACTGGCCAAATGTCAATTGAAAATATAATACAGATCGCCCCAGTTAATGTTTGAATTACCCGTTAAAGTCTATATTCACAATAAATCCACAAAGTATGTGATTCATTTCACATTCCATCTGTTATAGTAAATGTATAGTTAAGTTGTAATAACTGTAATAAAAATTGTAAATAGCGAAATTTGAGGTGATTTTTCTATGGAAAGATGGAGTGGCTTTAAAAAAGGCAAATGGACAAGGGAAATAAATGTCAGGGACTTTATTTTGAAGAATTTCACACCTTATATGGGTGATGATGCATTTTTGGAAGGACCAACAGAAGCTACAGCTTTATTGTGGGATCAGGTGATGGCTCTGACTAAAAAAGAACGGCAAAATGGCGGAGTGCTGGATATGGATACCGAAATCGTATCTACTATTACTTCCCACGGCCCAGGTTATCTTGATCGGCAAAAAGAAAAAATAGTCGGCTTTCAGACTGACCGCCCTTTCAAGCGCTCCCTTCAGCCATTTGGAGGATTCCGTATGGCGGCAGCAGCTTGTGAGGCATATGGCTATGAAGCAAGCAAAGAAATGGAAAAGATCTTTACCGAATACCGCAAAACCCATAACCAAGGAGTATTTGATGCCTATACCGATGAGATGAAACTTGCCCGCAAAGCCGGCATCATCACCGGCCTTCCTGATGCCTATGGCCGCGGACGGATTATTGGGGATTACCGCCGGGTTGCACTTTATGGTGTTGATCGCTTGATACAAGCCAAAAAGGAGGATTTGCAAACCACCAGCCGTGTTATGACAGAAGAAAACATCCGGCTGAGGGAAGAAATTTCAGAACAAATCAAGGCGCTGCGGGAACTAAAGCAGCTGGCTGAGAGCTATGGTTTTGATATTTCCGAGCCTGCCGGAAATGCATCAGAAGCGTTCCAATGGCTCTACTTTGGCTATCTTGCAGCCATAAAAGAACAAAACGGGGCAGCTATGAGTCTTGGCCGTATTTCCACTTTCCTGGATATTTTCATAGAAAGAGATATTCAAAACGGAGTACTCACAGAACAGGAAGCCCAGGAGCTTGTGGACCATTTCGTAATGAAGCTCCGTCTTGTAAAATTCGCAAGAACACCTGACTATAATGAACTATTCAGCGGAGATCCTACCTGGGTTACAGAATCAATTGGCGGCATGGCTGTCGATGGCCGATCTCTAGTAACAAAAAGCTCATTCCGCTTCCTTCATACATTAAGGAATTTGGGACCTGCACCTGAGCCGAATTTAACGGTTCTATGGTCTAATAAACTGCCTGAAAACTTTAAAAAGTATTGCGCCAGAATGTCTATAGAAACGAGCTCTATCCAATATGAAAACGACGACATTATGCGCCCTGAATACGGTGATGATTATGGAATTGCCTGCTGTGTATCTGCCATGGAAATAGGAAAACAAATGCAATTTTTCGGGGCAAGGGCAAACCTGGCAAAAGCCCTTTTGTACAGCATCAATGGCGGAAAGGATGAAAAACTGACTATCCAGGTAGGTCCTGAATATTCACCGATCACATCAGAGCTTCTGGATTATGAAGAAGTAATGGCTAAGTTCGACCTTATGATGGATTGGCTGGCAGACCTCTATATTAATGCGCTGAATATCATACACTTTATGCATGACAAATACAGCTATGAGCGTATTGAAATGGCTCTCCATGATTCTGAAATACTGAGGACAATGGCCACAGGAATTGCAGGGCTTAGTGTGGCTGCAGATTCATTAAGTGCCATCAAATACGCTGCTGTAAAGGCAATTCGGGATGAAAACGGATTGGCTGTTGATTTTGTTACAGAAGGAGACTTTCCGAAATTCGGCAATAATGATGATCGTGTTGACAGCATTGCAGTAGATCTTGTTAAGCGGTTTATGAAAAAACTGCGAAAGCATCAAACATACCGAAATTCCAAGCATACGATGTCCATATTGACGATAACATCCAATGTCGTGTATGGCAAAAAAACAGGCCATACACCAGATGGCCGCCGTGCCGGCGAACCTTTTGCTCCAGGAGCAAATCCAATGCATGGCAGGGACACAAAAGGCACACTTGCTTCCCTTTCTTCCGTGGCAAAACTGCCTTACGAATATGCGCTTGATGGCATAAGCAACACCTTTTCTATTGTTCCTAAAGCACTTGGAAAAGATGATGAAAGCCGTATCCGCAATCTTGTTTCCATTCTTGACGGATATGCCATTAAGTCAGGCCATCACCTTAATGTAAATGTATTTAATAGAGAAACGCTGCTTGACGCCATGGAGCATCCGGAAGAATATCCGCAATTAACGATCAGGGTTTCAGGGTACGCAGTAAACTTTATTAAACTGACTCGGGAGCAGCAGCTCGATGTGATAAATCGAACATTCCATGAAACAATGTAGTAGTGATAATTGCAGGCCTTCTTCTTTGAAATATTTTTTGAGCCAGGGTATTGCGAAGGTGCACCCTGCTGAGTGAAAGGGAGATCTTCATGAACGGTTACATTCATTCAATTGAGACATTTGGAACAGTGGATGGGCCAGGCATTAGATATGTTGTTTTTACGCAGGGGTGCCTGCTTCGCTGCCAATTTTGCCATAATGCTGATACATGGGAAATTGGTACCGGAAAACAGATGCCTGTTTCAGAAATCATAGATGATCTTCAATCCTGCCTCCCATTTATAGAGGCATCAGGAGGCGGAATCACTGTGAGCGGAGGTGAGCCTTTATTGCAAATCTCTTTCTTAATTGAGCTTTTCAAAGAGTGTAAAAAGCTAGGCATTCATACAGCCATTGATACTTCTGGAGGCTGCTATTCCAGCTCCTCTCTTTTTCAAAGCCAGCTTAAAGAGCTGATGGCCTATACTGATTTGGTGCTGCTGGATTTGAAGCATATGGATAAAGAGAAACACAAGAAACTCACTGGCCTTACAAATGAACATATACTGCAATTTGCCAAGTACCTTTCGGATTGCCATGTTCCAGTGTGGATTCGCATGTACTGGTCCCCGACATTTCCGATGATGAAAAAGATCTTGAAAGGCTGGGGCAATTTATAAAAGGTCTGGAAAACGTCGAGAAGATTGAGGTTCTTCCCTACCACAAACTCGGAGTATATAAATGGGAAGCGCTCGGCATGGAGTATCCATTAAAAGATATTGAGCCGCCGAGTGAAGAAAAAGCAGACTGGGCTTACCAGCTCCTTTCCGGGCAATAATAAAAAGAAAGGAAAATCCCACTTTAGGATTTTCCTTTTGTATTCATTAATATTTATTTCCACCAGTCATCGTGCATGGATGCAGGAAGCTGACGCTTATGTTCGGAGAAAATGTAACGCTTTTCTATTTTTTCAGCTGCTTCAGCACTAACTACTTTTCCTTCCAGATAATCATCCAATTCATCATAGGATATACCTAATTCCGTTTCATCTGCTTGTCCAGGTTTCTGGTCGAGCAAATCCGCAGTAGGCACCTTTAAATATAGTCTCTCTTCTGCACCGAGCTCTTTGAGAAGCGCTTTCCCCTGTCTTTTTGTCAGTCCGGCAAGCGGAAGGACATCAGCGCCTCCGTCACCATACTTCGTGAAAAATCCTGTAACTGCTTCAGCAGCATGGTCGGTGCCAATGACAAGCATCCCATTTTGGCCGCCAATGGCGTATTGTGCAATCATTCTCATGCGCGCTTTCACATTTCCTTTATGATAATCCTTTAGAGGATCTTCCGGCATGATGCGGTCATATTCATTTTTCATTTCATCAACGGCATTTTTAATATTGAATACAACTTCCCGGTCCGCCTGGATAAACGAAAGGGCCAGCTGGGCATCCTCTTCATCTCTTTGCACCCCATATGGCAAGCGGACTGCGATGAATGCTGCTTCCCTTCCTTCGTTTTTCAGTTCTTCAACTGCCAGCTGGGCAAGGCGTCCTGCCAAAGTAGAATCCTGGCCTCCGCTGATTCCAAGGACATATCCTTTTGAATTGGTTTTCACGAGATAATTTTTTAGAAATTCCACTCTTTTTTTGATTTCTTCTTTTGGATCAATTTCTGGATTTACATTTAGAGCTTTCATAATTTCTTCTTGCAATTTCATTGTATTGGTTCCTCCCTCTCTTACTGCATGCTGCTTTTTACTTTTTCTTTAACTTGATGGATGAGATTCATTTTATTATCCCAGCACTCCTGGCTTAAATCGACTGGGTATTCCTCAGGATTTAATGAGCGGCGGTATTCATCCCATAGAACCTGCAGGTTTTCTTTCGCAAAATTTTGTATTTCTTTTAATGATGGAACCTGATAAACAAGCTGTCCTTCTTTAAAAATCTCTTTATGAAGTTCCCTTGCCTCGAAGTTTGTAACAAATTTGCTTACAAATGTATGGACGGGATGAAACATTTTAAGTTTTTCTTCCTGCTGTGGATTCTCATGTTCCAGCGCAATATAGTCACCTTCTGATTTATGATTATCTCTATTGATAATACGATATACCCTCTTTAGGCCAGGAGTTGTGACTTTTTCTGGGTTACCGCTAATTTTAATGGTATCTGTCATTTTACCCTTTTCATCTTCAATTGAAACGAGTTTATAAACAGCGCCGAGTGCTGCCTGCTCATAAGCCGTAATTAATTTTGTCCCCACACCCCAAATATCAATTTTGGCATCCTGGGCTTTCAGATTTATAATAGTATATTCATCAAGATCATTGGAAGCGATTATTTTAGCATCAGGAAAACCTGCTTCATCAAGCATTCTTCGCGCTTCTTTTGACAAATAGGCCAGGTCGCCGCTATCAAGCCTTATGCCTTTGAAATTAATCTTATCCCCTAATTCTTTGGCTACTTTGATTGCATTGGGAACTCCTGATTTTAACGTATCATACGTATCTACAAGGAAAACGCAATCGATGTGGGTTTGTGCATATTTCATAAAAGCTGTGTATTCATCCCGGTAAGCTTGAACAAATGAATGGGCATGGGTCCCTGCCACAGGTATCCCAAACTTTTTGCCTGCTCTCACGTTTGAAGTTGCATCGAAGCCGCCAATGTAAGCTGCTCTCGTTCCCCAGATGGCTGCATCCATTTCATGAGCTCTTCTTGAACCAAATTCCATGGCAGTTCCATTACCTATTACCTCTTTAATACGTGTCGCTTTTGTAGCTATTAATGTTTGGTAGTTAATGATATTTAATAATGCTGTTTCAACAATTTGAGCTTCTGCCAATGGCGCTTCCACTCTCATGATCGGTTCATTGCCAAATACGAGCTCGCCCTCTTCCATTGATTTAATCGTGCCTGTAAACCTCATGTTCTTTAAAAAATCAAGAAATTCATCTTTATAATGAAGCTCATTTTTTAAATACTTAAGATCACTTTCGGTAAAGCGGAAATTTTGAATATATTCGATTACTCTTTCAAGGCCGGCAAATATCCCATATCCATTGCCAAACGGCAGTTTTCTGAAAAATACCTCAAAAACAGCTTTTTTATTATGTATGTTATCTTCCCAATAGGTTTGGGCCATATTGATTTGATATAAATCAGTATGCAATGCTAAGCTGTCATCAGCAAATTCATTGCGCATATTCCTACCTCCTGTGTAAAATTTGTCTGTTAAATGATCTTGGCGTTCATGGAGCTTTTGAAATGTTCCAAGGCCCATCGATGACCCATTTCATTAAAGCTTGCAGTCGCTTTTTCGTATACAGCAATTTTGAATCCCTTGTTATAGGCATCTACAGCTGTATGCAAAACACAAATATCTGTGCAGACTCCAGCCAGGTGGACTTCCTGAATGCCGCGCTCCCTTAATTTCAATTCGAGATCTGTTCCTGCAAAAGCACTATACCTGGTTTTATCCATCCAAAAAACATTTTCCTTATCAGCATTTAACTTATAGAGACTATTCAGCTTCCCATATAACTCTCTTCCTTCTGTCCCTTTAATGTTATGGGGCGGATAAAGTTCTGTTTCCGGGTGATAATGATCATTTGGAAAATGCAGGTCAATGGCAAACACAGTGAATGCCCCTTCTTCAATAAACTTTTGGGTAATTGCCGTTATTTCGTTTTCGATATCAATTGCAGGCTGACCGCATGGTAAAGCTCCAGTGACAAAGTCATTCGTATAATCAATATTCAAAAGTGCTTTTGTCATTTAATATCCCCCATTTGCCCATTATCATCTCGTTCTGAAGAAAATTTTGGCTATTACTTAAATACTAAGTGAATAATAGCCAAATAATCAAATTATACATATCGTCTGCATAATCATTTTTGAATTTACCCTTTTAAAGAGAAATTAGATATTAGTTAATGTACATATTTCAAGAGAAATAGTAAGGAAGAATTGGCATTATCCCCTGTTCAGAATGGTTTGACAAGAATTTAATATAATAATATAGTTGTATTATTGTTAACTTTTTATATTTATAAGTTTACATAAAGAAAGGGGTTATCTAATGACAAAGGAACAGCTGAAATTGAGATCGATGATTGTAACAGCCCTATTTGCAGCCGTTATCGGAGTGATGGCGCAAATTACCATACCGCTCCCTTATGTGCCCATTACCGGGCAGACCCTAGCAATTGGACTGGCAGCAACAATTCTTGGTGCCCGTTATGGGACAATGTCCGTTCTTTTGTATTTAATCATTGGGGCAACAGGAGTTCCGGTATTTGCTGAGTTTTCTGGAGGTTTAGGAAAATTAGTTGGACCAACAGGCGGTTATTTGATCGGGTTTATCCCGGCTGCCTTCATAATCGGCTGGTATATGGAAAAAACTTCTTTTTCCTTTAAAAATGCGATGATTGCAAATACGATTGGCATGCTTGTAACTTTGGCATTTGGAACAGCTTGGCTAAAAATAGCAGCCGATTTAACTTGGATGGCAGCAATTGCAGGAGGAGCAACCCCTTTCATCGTGGTTGGTTTAATAAAAGCGGCCCTTGCTTCATGGGTAGGCATTATTGTGAGAGGAAGACTTCAGTCTGCGAATCTTCTGCTCCCTGCAAAAGAGGAAATAAATGAGACAGCTTGATCTGATGAAAGAGCCGAACTTGAGTGGATCGGCTCTTTTTTCTGTTTATTTATGGATCGGCTCTTATTAAAACCAGATGATGCAATTTTATTGGCAGTGTATTTTTTATGATAATTTCGGTAAATAGCTTCTTCTGGTAATGAATAAGGATGATAAAACTGCCACCTTGTGGAAAATGGCAGTTAATCAGGAGGGTTAACGCCGTAAGGGCTGTCCCCTAAAGGAATCAGGAGGATGAACCCCGAAAAGTCTCCCACCTTAAGGAAAACGGTAGTTATCTAGTCATTACATTCAAAGAAAAGTATAAAATTAATCAATGCAAGACCACCTTCCTATCATACCCGCTTGCCCTCATGTTTCAAATCCATCATAAACTGTCCTTTCACCCCATTCCTCCTGTCAGCATAGTATGTCATGAACTGACAAGGAGGGCTGTGAAATATGGACAGACGGGGACTTTTGCCTTTTATCGTGACAGCATTTTTTGCTGTAATGATTTCGCTGTTTACTTTCTCCCTGATTGATTCAAAGAATGCTGATCCAAACACTCACCAGAAATCAAATGGCCGTGATTCTAACAGTGATATCACAAATACTGTTGAAAACAATATTAAAGGCGATAAAGCGAATGTCAATAATTCCATTGATAATGATCTAAATAATGGAGACAACAGCCAAATTGAAAATAATGTCTCAAATGATATTGAAGTAAATGTTGATGTGAATGTAACGAATAAAATAAAGAATAAAGCTGATCGACAGGACTCAAGCTCAGAGAAAAATAAAAACGGGAATGATAGCAGCAATAAAAATGGCAATAAGGATAGCAGCCAGGGTGAAGAGGATGGCCAAACAGATGGGAATGAAGCCGCTTGGGGTGTCGACTCTGCAAGTCTCACCACAAGCGGCTTGCTTTCCTGTGTCCGTGATAACTTTGGGACCCCTGAAATCTGGGGACGCTATTTGGGTGATAAAGAAGGCATTTCTGCTGGTATTACACCTGAAGAAGCAGAATTGCTCCGTTCCAATGATATAAAAATCCTTGTAATCTGGAATCGATTTAATATTGCAGCAGGCCTTGAAAATGGACAGAATGAAGCCAGAGCAGCCATTCAGCTTGCTCAGGAATTAAACATCCCGGAGGGTGTTGCCATTTTTGCCGATATCGAGCCTAACTATCCCGTTGATTCTGCTTTTATAGAAGGCTGGTATCAGACAATGGAAGAATCACCTTATCGCCCAGGCATATATGGAATTTTTGAACCCGAGCGTGCCCTTACCCAAGCTTTTGAACAAGCGGCTGATGGCAATGCTGCCCTTCTTGAAAACACATATGTATGGACTGCAGCACCAAACGTTGGCATTACAACTGAAGAACAGGCGCCTGACTATAAACCGCAAGCTCCTGGAAATGCCCTGATTGCAGGGTGGCAGTATGGGATAGATGCTCAGGCATGCAATATTGATACAAATTTATTTAATGATGAAATAATGGATGTTTTATGGTAATAGAACATTCATATGACAGAAAAAGAGCCCTTGAAGGCTCTTTTCCATTTTAATATTTAGGCTGTGTTAAAGATTATTGTTGATTTTAGCACCCTGTTGATTGGAACGGAGGGGTACTAATCCCGAGAAAATGCATCCGCATTTTCTTACGACTCGTTGTGCATTCGGGGAAGCTTATTCAAAGTCCTGCGGGAGAAACGTGTCAGCGGGAGACCCCGCAGGTGCGAATGCACCGAGGAGCGTCGGACCGCCCGCGGAAAGCGAGTACCTCGTGCTGAAATCAACAGGAAAATTTAACAGAGCCAATATTTAAAAGCACAATGTGGATTAGAATCGTAACAAGCGTCCACGCTGAAAAATTAAAAAAATCTAAATTTTAAATGCATTTCTTGGGTCTCTATTATTCCAGATCTGGTTCATCACAAAAGGTGTACCGATAAATACAGGAACAATATAATAGCTCAGCCGGTAGAACATAAGGATTAAAAGGCCCAATTCTGTGGGAACTCCTTGTGATTCAAGCCCAATTAAAAAAACGAAGTCAAATGATCCAATTCCCCCGGGAATCATACTGGCAATACCCGCACACGATGAGATGACTACAATAGGAAAAAGAACAAAGAATGGGATTGAAACTTCAAGTGCTTTTGCAATACCCCATATACAAATAATAATGAAAAGCCACTCCAATAATGAAACGATCAGCAGCTCCCCTGCATATCCTTTTTTCATATATTTAAGATTCCAGAAAGATGTTTTGAAAAAGTAAAAGCCCAGCAGCAAAGGTGCATAGGACGCAATTCCCCAAACGGCCATTTTGATAAGCTTGACGTCTTCATATAAATGCATATCTGAAAAAATGATCATCCAGGAAAGCAATGATAAGCCTGTCAGATAGAATAGCGAAAGCTTGGCAATTATTTTTATATAAGGAGTACCGCCGGATAAGTAGTTTTTATAAAAGTAGGATCTAAGGGTCGCACCAGCAACGCCTCCAAACCCGATAAAGTTAGAAAAAGCATTTGCTGATAAGGAATAAAATAAAAGCTTTTTTTTTGGGACATTTATTCTGAAAAGCCGCTGCAGAATTTCATCATAGAAATACATAGGAAAAAGGGCAATTAGCCCAAGTATAATTATGAAAACAATTCTTTGAACTGATAGGCGGTCTAAATAAAGCTGAATCAATGCCCAACTAAAATCATTGAACATGCCTTTTGCCTCATAGCTAATAAAAAGCAATATGAATATCGGTACCAGGAATTTGGCCAACGATAGGACTGTTTTTTGTTTTGGAAAAGACAAGTTATCCCACCATTCATTAAATCAGTATAAAGTATGTTGTTTAAAGCTTCCTGATAGAGTGTACCATATTGCAGCATAAAATACACATACACTTCTCTATCATTATATTCCTGGGTTAGTACCTTAGAATGGACAATCTTTATCTAATTAGCAATAGCAGCATAAAATTGGTCTGCCGTTGTGGATGTATGTGAGAGAAAAATGTCTTTGCATAACAAGTAGCGATATTGGAATCCTAAGGATGAAAAATTAAAAATAGGGGTGACTATCTGTGATAAAACCTAAAGCGGTTCTAACTGGAGCTCTTGCAGCAATTGTTCTTGGCGGTTGTGCCATGAATGATGCTGATATGAACGAAACAGCTCAGAGAAACAGGGATTTGAGCCAGCCAACAAAAGCTAACGACAGCAATTATGGGGAAAACGGCCGTACAACTGAACCAGGGATAGACCTTACCCGTACCCGCACGGAGAATAATGCAAGAAACGAAACTCCAAGAATGAGGGTTGCTGATAAAGCTGCCGAAAAAATAACAGCCATTCCAGAAGTGGAAACAGCGAACGTGATGGTGACTGACAATAACGCATATGTGGCAGCGCGAATGAATAATGGGAATGGGAAATTAACAAGAAATATGGAAAGAAAAATTGCCGACCAGGTAAGGTCAGTTGATCAGGATATTGATAACGTATACGTATCCGTTGACCCGGATTTTTATGACCGAATGACGGGATATACGGAAGATATTCGCGGAGGAGAGCCTATTGAAGGATTCTTTGAAGAATTCAATGAAACGGTACGCAGAATTTTTCCGACACAAAGATAATCAGTCAATTTAAAAAGAAAACGGCCCATTATTGGCCGTTTTCTTCTTGCTTTTAAGCATCTTCGAAGTAGTCCTTATAAAATCCGCTTACTTTTCCAGAATTGTCTACAATAAAGTAGAATTCTTCTGTTTCATTTTTAACATCATAAACCTTGCCTGCTGTAAGCGCCCTGTCTACAATGTATTTCGCTGCATCTGTATGCACACATTTTACTTTTTTCACTGTATCACGATTTTGCCATGTTAAATGAATCAAAATTGCCACTCCTTCTTCTTATGCCTAACCCGCTTTAGCTAAGTTATTAATTATTATAAAGAATGCGAGCTATTTTCTGCAACATGATTCTCTTTGATCAATGGAGTAACCTTCATTATTTTCCGGACTCTTTTAATTCTGTCCATGTCAAATGTATATACTTCCCCAGTTAAAATGTTTTTAAAGGTAACATAGCTTATTTCACAAATATGATCAATTCGTACAAACTCCAATTGTTCATAATGTTCATTTTCATATTCCACTTCATATAAGCCATTATCCGCAATTATATTCATTTGATGACCTTCTTTCTTAGATGATGGCAATGTATATTTACCACCGGCTTAGCCTGGTTCAAACATCAAATGAAAAAATATCACTAAATTTTTTCGCAACCACCCAGATAGATGGTTTCTAGCTTTCTCATTGTAAAAAAGCGCCGGCATTACAATATAGACTAAAGGATGAACGTTTGCTCATCCTTTAGTCTTAGGTTATTGCGCATCCAAGTTTATTTTGACGCCGAGTTTTTCCAGCTGTTCCTCGAGTTTTTTATAATATTCGTCGCTGACTCTTCCCCGTGCCCCCCGAAGAATCTCTAAGGCATAATGATTGGGCGGAGGCAATTCCCCTTTTTTATTATATACATGGAAAGTTAACACATCTTGATAGAACTCTTTCCCAACTTGTACATTTACAAATGCTGGCCGATACCACTGTCCATAAAAGCCTTCCCGCTGAAACAGATATTCAACAGCTTCATATGGCAGCTCATAAAGGATGCCCTCAGTAACTCCTCCATCCTCTATAATATCCGCTCTTCCTCCATCATCCCTGGAAAATAAGTATTGCATCGAGTAGCCTTTCAGTACGCCTCCGCCAACAACGGACTTAAAATGCTGGTCAACATTGGCTAACCGAAACCGTTCATCATCCATACAAGATCCGTAAGCAAAGTAATGCGTTTTTTCCGGTTTATCTTTCATTAATCGGTATAGCTTCCAGTCTCCGTGCAAAATCGGTTCTGCCAATAGATCATCCCTGTTTGATACATACACAAGTGCCATTACTTCTCCTGTATCGGTGTGAACAGTTTGTTCCACTCTGTCATATAAATTATCTTTCCTGCCGGGAATATAAACCTCCAGTTCATCCAGGCCGGCGAAATGGTCAAGATGAACTTCATAGAGTTCACCATAAACTTTTTGATCGAGTGATGCCTTCATAGTTGGATAACCGAGCCCTGTATCATATAGCTCCCCGTAGACCCATGCCTGTTCTGCAATGCAGGGACTTCCTTTTAAAACAAAATGGTTCGATTCATTTTTTCTTAATGTCCCGTACACAAATAGCTTCTTCGCTGTCATTGATCATGCCCCTTTTATCTATTTAATCATAATGAATTTATCTACTATACTACCATTTTCAGAAGATTCTTTCCAAAGAATAAGACGGAGAAGATTCTCCGTCCATTCTTTAAGAGCATTGGCACATTTCGAGTTTCCTTAGGAGAGGAAGCTTGCAGATCCATTTGTTTTGGCGATGCTTTTGCAAAAGATCAGGATGCCATATTAAATTCAATTCTTTTTCTTTTAATTTATTTTGTGTTTCCATTACATAAATTTCATCGTACATTTTTAATTCTCCCTTCTTCTTATCTTTAATCCCATTTTATTCTTTCTGATTTTTTAAAACATTGGCAGAGGGAATGAGATTTTTTAAGACTTTCGAATGAAGGAAGATGGAGTTTTTTAATAGAAAATACCCTGTCGGCACTCAGCTTGATGGCCAACAGGGTATTTGCATTAAAGAAAGTTACTTTAGCGTATTTGCTTTTTCAATAGCTTCCTTTGCTTGTTCACGCAAGCGGAACTTTTGGATTTTGCCAGAAGCTGTCATTGGATAAGACTTGGTAAATTCAATATAGCGAGGGATTTTATGCCGTGAAATTTTCCCTTTGCAATACTCCCGCAGTTCATCGGCAGTAACTTCTTCGCCTTCCTTCGGTATAATCCAGGCGACTACTTCTTCCCCATAAACCGCATCAGGAACCCCTACTACCTGGACATCAAGGATGGCTGGATGAGTATAAAGAAATTCTTCAATTTCACGGGGATAGATGTTCTCCCCTCCTCTGATAATCATATCCTTCAGCCTGCCTGTTATTTTACAATAGCCGTTTTCATCCATTACAGCCAGGTCACCAGTATGCAGCCAGCCGTCTTTATCAATGGCTTCTTTCGTAGCATCAGGGTTTTTATAATACCCCTTCATGACGTGATAGCCTCTCGTACATAACTCTCCCTGTACACCCCGCGGGACTTCTTTATTTGTCCCGGGTTCAACAATTTTGACTTCTACATTAGGAAGAGCCCTGCCAACGGATTCGACTCTTAACTCGATTGGATCATCTGTTCGTGTCTGGGTTATGACAGGAGATGATTCTGTCTGTCCGTAAGCGATTGTGATCTCGCTTGCACCCATCTTCTCAATAACCCCTTTCATTACCTCAATTGGGCAATTGGAGCCAGCCATTATGCCTGTACGAAGGCTGGATAAATCATACTTGCTGAATTCCGGATCGTTCAGTTCTGCGATAAACATCGTAGGCACCCCATGCAGACCTGTACATTTTTCATCCTGGACAGTCTGCAGGACTGCTTTAGGGCTGAACTCCTGCACTGGAACAATGGTTGCTCCGACGGACACACAGGCCATGGTTCCAAGTACACATCCGAAGCAATGGAAAAACGGCACCGGAATGCATAATCGGTCTGCTTTGGTCAAACGCATGCAATTAGCAATATTGTAGCCATTGTTGACAATGTTATTATGCGTAAGCATAACCCCTTTTGGGAAACCTGTTGTCCCGGAAGTGTATTGCATATTAATGGCGTCATCAGGGTCAAGGCTATCCATCCGTTTATTTAGTTCCTCATCGGTTACCTCTTCGCCCATCTTAATAATATCATCCCAGCTGTATGTGCCTGGGAAGCGCCTATCGCCCATAATTACGACATTCTTTAAATAAGGCAGGCGTTTGCTCTGCAATTGTCCCGGCTCTGATGTCTTAAGCTCCGGAACAATGCTATATAGCATCTCTATGTAAGAAGTGTCTCTGTATTTTTCCATTAAAACGATTGTAGTAGAATCAGATTGTTTTAATAAATATTCAAGCTCTGCAGCCTGGTAGTTTGTATTTACCGTAACGAGCACAGCCCCCATTTTACCTGTTGAAAACTGGCATGTCAGCCACTCTGGCGTATTTGTAGACCACGCAGCAATATGCTCCCCCTTTTCAAGGCCAAGTTTCATAAAACCTTTGGCAGCAAGGCGGCAATAATCATCAAATTGCCTGTAAGTCATGCGCAGCCCTCTGTCTGCATAAACTACAGCTTCATGATTGGGGTGAAGGCGGGCTTTCTCCTCGAGGAGCTTCCCTACTGTGAGATTTAACAATTCTGTCATCCAGAAATCCTCCTTAGAATATGATCTAATCATTGTGCAGAGATTTCTCTAAGGTGTTTGAATAAAACGCTTACATTTTATGTTATCATATATTGCTGAATATTCAATATTTTCGTATATTAATAATCTAATAAAGTTGGACAGTTGCAGGTGGTAAAAAAAATAGGGGATTAGCAGCTTTGAGCATTAAAAAAATAGTTTTCTCAGGCGATTATTTAAGTAAGTGCACAAGATCAGAGGCAGGTACATCAGGGCTAAAGCCTGAAAAGCATGGGGCTCCAAAAGAGCCGCCCAAAAAAAGCTGCACCTAAGTCAAGGGCAGCTTTTTAGATTTAATGTAAAATTTTCACATAAAAAGTTCGTGTTCTGGGCCCGTCGAATTCACAGAAATAGATGCCCTGCCAGGTTCCCAGAAGGAGATTTCCTTCGGTGATGATGATATGCTGTGAAGAGCCGACTGTACTTGCTTTCATATGAGCAGCAGTATTCCCTTCCATATGAAGGTCTTCTTTATGATCCCAAGGAAACACTTCATCAAAGCGTCTGATCATATCTGTTTGGACATCGGGATCGGCATTTTCATTTATGGTAATTCCAGCAGTGGTATGGGGGCAATATACAATTGCAGCCCCTTCCTTAATTCCGGATTCGTTGATAAAATTCTGAACTTGAGAAGTTATTTCATAAAACTCATTTCGCTTTGAACTATTTATTGTGAATTTTTTCAGCAAATGGATTCCCCCTTACGAATAGTTTGATCCAAAAATATTTAGTTCATTTTCAAGTGAGGGTGCAATTTGAATCTTAAAGGGCTTTTCACCGCGAGTTTTTAAAACAGCAGCCGCCAAGCTTGATTCAGTTAATGGCTGGCAAAAAATAATCTGTGCGGAGCCTGCAAAGATGGCTGTTCTTCTTTCAGCTTGCTCAACAGTCCCGGATGTACCCTTTATTATAAATGGAAAGAGCTTTGTCCATTCTTTTGCTGTCTTTTCACTGTCTTCAGAAGCTATGTAAATCGAGTGTATTCTCGCGTTTTCAAGTCTTTTGTCCAGCAAACCAAGTTGTTTTAACTCTTGGAATCTAATTTCGTCTTCTTTTTCCCAATCTATAAAGAACGGATATTTATAATCAGGATTATCTTTAATAAAGAGCATTTTCCATTTAATAATGCTGCCATCTTTACGTTTGCGGCTCCCGTGGAAAATAGGATATGTTTCACAGCCTTTGTCCTCAAGGTCTTTTTTCAGCTGAAGGATGTTATCTGTTCTGAAGCAGATTTGCCCGATTCCTTCTCCTTTTTGCAGCTCCTGAGCGAGCTGCCGGATGAGAGGATTATCTGATTGAAAGGCAATTTTAGCTGCCTCTATAGAAAGAAATTCCAGGTATGAATGTCCAATGTAAAGCAGACTATTATATGTTCCCCATTTTTCATGACTTCCGCCCATAACAGCATTAAAACCGTGACTCTTCCATGCAATCACTGCTTCTGAAGGATGGCCATTAACAAAATGCACGATATGATCAAGTTTTATTTCCATCGGTATCCTCCTCTTTCGCTTGATTATAATAAAATCATACAAGTGAGGCTCCAACAAGTCCAATTATTCATTTTTTTGATTTTATAAGGCTCTTTTCTCATAGATTGTTGTTTTAGTTTATAAATTTTGCCCGCTGATTTCTGCTCCGGACACTTGCTTTCCGCGGGGGGCGGTGCGAGCCTCCTCAGCTTCGCCTGTGGGGTCTCACACTTCCCTCTTCTCTGAGCTGGAGTCAAGTGCCATCCGCTGCAATCAACTCAGTTTGTTAAACTAAGTTCGCCTTCAAAAAGCACAAACTTTACGAAAAGAGCCTTTTATAATTAAACATCAGCTAGCAGACGTTTGTCATCATAATGAAATAAAACTTTTTTAAATAATGGGTTCACAAATCTTTAGAAAACCTTTACAATAAATTAATAAAATAGAATATTCAATCCATTTACCAGGAGGTATGCAGAATGAAAATTATGAGTAATGAACAGCTGGTCGTCTCGTATCGTGATGCATTAAAGTCAGGGTCTGAAAAGGAATGGATTAGGATATTAAAAACCGAAATTCAAAAGCGCGGCTTAAAGCCTTTTAAAGAATAGCGGTTATTCATAGCAGCGGTTTTCAAAATACTTAATGACAAATTTAGAGCGGGAACTTATCCCGCTTTTTTTAATGCCTGTGCAATTTATCATTGAGCTTATTGGCATGTTTGATATTTTCATATTCTTTTTCAGATAATACTCCAAGTTTTTTCAATACCAAACTATATTGCCAAATTTTCATTTGCCTTCTCCGCATGTTTTCACCTCTTTTTACTAATATAATATTCATAATCAGTACATTGTTTCCTTCACGCAACATTATTTCGCAGAATAAAAAACAGAGCGGATATTTTCCGCTCTGTTTTTTAAAGAAATTAAGAGTATTGATAACTTTTCCAGCTGAGGAACTCCGCCGGCATAAGCTGCTTTTGGCTTGCCGAAGGGCGCCTTTGCTTATTATTTAAGCTTCAAAAAGAAGGCTTTCCGGATCTTCAATAAGCTCTTTAACCCGTTTTAAGAATGTCACAGCTTCTTTGCCGTCGACGATTCGGTGGTCATAGGATAATGCAATATACATCATTGGACGGTTTTCCATTCTTTCCTCATCAATTGCAACAGGGCGCAATTGGATGGAATGCATTCCAAGGATTCCAACCTGCGGGCCATTCAAAATCGGAGTTGACATCATGGAACCGAAAATACCGCCATTTGTAATGGTGAATGTTCCGCCTTGAAGGTCTGACAGAGCGAGTTTATTATCTCTCGCTTTAGTGGCAAGATCCATAATATCTTTTTCGATTTCAGCAAAGTTTTTGCGGTCCGCGTCACGTACAACCGGTACAACAAGACCTTCTTTCGCTGATACAGCAATGCCGATATCATAGAACTTTTTAAGAACTATTTCATCTCCCTGAATTTCTGCATTCAAGAAAGGATTCTTCTTAAGTGCAGCTACAACCGCTTTTGTAAAGAATGACATGAAGCCAAGCTTTACATCATTTTCTTCAAAGAACTTGTCCTTGCGCTTTTTGCGGAGGTTCATAACATTTGTCATATCAACTTCATTGAATGTTGTCAGCATTGCGGCTGTTTGCTGGACTTCAACAAGGCGATTTGCAATGGTTTGGCGACGGCGCGACATTTTGATTCGTTCCACTTCTTTTCCGCCATTTTCTTGTGCAGCCGGCTTGGACGCAGGAGCTGGCTTCGTTGGCTGTGCCGCCTGCTGCTTTGCCTGGTTTGGATTGTATGATTCAACATCCTGTGCCCTTACTCTTCCAAGCGGGTCAGTTGTTGGTACCTGGCTAAGGTCAATTCCTTTTTCCCTTGCCAGTTTCCGCGCAGCCGGTGAAGCAATCGGACGCTGGCCGCCATTTTTTTCTTCTGCAGCGGGCTGTTCCGCTGCCTTAGGCTCTTCAGCTTTTGGGGGTTCAGCTGTTTCAGCAGGCTTTTCTTCTGTTTTTTCAGGAGCAGGAGCTGCTTCTCCGCTTTCATCAACGATGGCTATGGTTTCGCCTACATTGACGGTATCTCCTTCTTGTGCTTTTATCTCCTTCAAAACACCGCTATGTTCAGAGATGATTTCAACGTTTACCTTATCAGTTTCGAGTTCAACAACATAGTCACCTTTATTGACAGTGTCACCAGGATGTTTCAGCCACTGAGCCACTGTACCTTCTGTAATGGATTCCGCCAATTCTGGAATTTTTATTTCTGCCACCTTAATTTCCTCCTTGTTGCTTGCGTGTTAGTGCTTCTTCTATAATGCGTGCTTGTTCTTTTTTATGAACGGTTGGATCTCCCTCTGCCGGGCTGGACCTGCGTCTTCTGCCAACATACTTGACATCTATTCCCTTGCCTGCAATTTCCTTCAGTCTTGGTTCAGCAAAATTCCATGCTCCCATGTTCTTTGGCTCTTCTTGAACCCATACCATTTCGTCTACATTTGGATAACGGCTTAGGATTTCTTTAATATTATCCATTGGGAAAGGATAGATTTCTTCTACCCGTAAAATATGGAACCAATCCTGGTCTTCATAATTTTTCAGATTTTCCGCCAGATCAATGGCAATCTTTCCGGATCCGAGTACAATGCGCGTTACTTTTTCAGGTTTTTCGCCTAATCCAGGCTGTTCCACAACCGGTTTAAATTCCCCTTCGCTTAATTCAAGCCCATTGGAAGCAACCAAAGGATTCCGCAATAGACTCTTAGGGGACATAATCACTAGCGGCCTTACTTCCTCTTTTCCAAGAATGGCAGCTTGCCTTCTTAAAATATGGAAATATTGCGCTGATGATGTTAGGTTAGCGACTGTCCAGTTATTTTCCGCTGCAAGAATAAGGAATCTCTCCAGACGTGCACTGGAGTGCTCAGGACCCTGCCCTTCATAACCATGAGGCAACAGCATAACAAGACCGGATTTTTGGCCCCATTTTGCACGGCCTGCCGCAATAAATTGGTCAAACATAACCTGGGCCGCATTGGCAAAATCTCCATATTGAGCTTCCCATAAAACAAGCGTTTCAGGAGCGAAAACATTATAGCCATACTCGAATCCGACAACAGCTGCTTCCGATAATGGGCTATTATGGATAGCAAATGAAGCTTTGGCAGTTGAAAGCTTATGAAGCGGTGAATAGGCTTTTCCTGTCGTATGATCGTGCAGCACCACATTTCTCTGCGCAAAGGTTCCTCTTTCAGAATCCTGCCCTGTTAATCTAACAGGGGTTCCATCTGACAGGATGGATGCGAAAGCAAGTGTTTCAGCAAGTCCCCAATCGATCTTCCCGTCTCCCTCAAGCGCTTCCATTCTGCGCTTTAAGATTTTGCCTAGTTTGTCAAACACTTTGAAATCCTCAGGCCATTTTAGCAGTTCTTTATTGATCTGCTTAAGTGTTTCGATTGGTACAGCTGTTTTAACTTTTGGAAGCCCTTTTTCCACTGTTTCAGGCGGATTGGATGGTTCTGCTTCCTTTCTCTCTTTTGGCACTTTTTCGTATGCCGTTTTCATTTTTTCCAATACTTCGTTTTGTATGTTTTCCGCTTCTTCTTTAGAAATAATTTTTTCTCTTTGAAGCTTTTCTGCATACAGAGCTTTCACAGTCGGACGTTTGCGGATAATGTTATACATCATCGGGTTAGTCGTCATAGGCTCGTCCATTTCGTTATGTCCAAATCTGCGGTATCCAATCAGGTCAATTAGGATATCCTTTTCGAATTTTGCCCTGTACTCACATGCCAGCCTTGCTGCTGCCACTACAGCTTCAGGCTCGTCCGCATTTACATGGAGGATAGGCATTTCATACCCTTTTGCAAGATCGCTTGCATATCTTGTGGAACGGGAATCATGTGACTCTGTTGTAAAACCAATCGTATTATTCGCGATGATATGGATGGAACCACCGGTATTGTATCCTGTCAGCTGGCCAAGGTTTAGTGTCTCTGCCACGATTCCCTGTCCTGGGAATGCTGCATCGCCGTGGATAATAATGGCTAAGGCAGATTTAGGATCAACTTCCGGATACCCAGCCTTTGTTCTGTTATCCTGTGAGGCCCTTGTAAATCCTTCTACAACTGAACCAACAAACTCCAGGTGGCTAGGGTTATTAGCTAATGTAACCCTTGCTACTGTAGTATTCTCGTCTTTGATTTGCTTGTCTAATCCGAGATGATATTTTACGTCTCCTGTCCAGCCATAGTTAATCCCTATGGAGCCTTCGGAAGGAACAAGCTCTTTATTGGGCGCATGCTGGAATTCAGCAAAAATCATTTCATATGGTTTGCCAAGTACATGGGCAAGGACATTAAGGCGTCCGCGGTGAGCCATACCGATATTAATCGTTTTTGCACCGTCTGATACAGATTCAGATACGATTTCATCCAATAAAGGCACCATGGTATCAAGGCCTTCAATTGAGAATCTCTTTTGGCCTACGAAAGTTTTATGAAGGAATTTTTCAAACTCCTCGACTTCAGTCAGCCTTCTTAATACTTTGATTCTCTCTTCTTTTTGCATGGAAAGCTTATGGCTTTTAGCACCAATTTTCCGGCGCAGCCAATCTTTTTCGTTTTCATCATAGATATGCTGAAATTCAAACGCTATAGGTCCCATGTAAGCATTTTTCAGGAACTCGATTGCTTCCAAGCCATTTCGCAATGGATATGTGGCATCCTTTGTGATGACTCCTGCTGGAATTTCTGTTAAGTCTTTTTCTGTTAATCCATATTTTTTAAGTTCAAATAAATCCGTTTCAGGTTTATGATTTCCTAATGGGTAGATATCTGCAGCCAAATGGCCATATGTGCGGATCGTATCAGCAAGGCGGATTGCTGCAAGTGTTTTTTCAAGCTGACCTGCATTTAAAGATAAGCCGCCTTTCTGGTCATCGGTCTGTGAAGTCTGCCCGGCAAGGATTGGTGAACCATTTTTTTCAAAGTACTCTTTCATTTCAGGATCTACTGAATTCGGATCCTCTAAATATCTTTCATATAATTCAATAACATAGCCAAGGTTAGGGCCATGAAATCCTTGTTCAAAGGGTCCCTCACCATTTGATGGCTTTTTCATGGAAAATTACCTCCATAACTGTTTTTAAATAAATAATTCAATACATTTTAGCCCTCTGAATCCATTACCCTATCCTAGAATGAATTAACGGTTTATTTTTATGAATAATAATATTTTTCAGAGGATAAAACGTTTCCACAGCTATTCTAACACGGAAAATCTTGTTGTACAAAGATAAAAACATGAATATAGTGGAAAACTATAAAAAAAAATTAAAGTAAATTACTTATATTACTAAAATGATTTGTTAAACCATGAGCTTTTATTAATAGGAATAAACTAGGCATAAATTTTTTGTTTAAGATGGCAAAAATAAAAAGCCGATTTTATTAATCGGCTTTCAGGCTGTCGACAAAGTCGACAGCCGTTTTTTATCATTATTACCCAATCAATATATGGGGTTCTATCTTAATCCACACACCTAAATATGCCGTTAAAAAAGATAAAAAGCCCCTTTTTCTTTAAATAGCTGTTTGAAAAAGGGGTTTGTCTACACTCTG
>NZ_JAEL01000047.1 GCF_000518885.1 Bacillus sp. J33
GAGCCCAATCATCTCTAAATTAAACCCAGCTTCGATAAAGATCTGAGCAGGCCCTTTACCAGCTAAATTCTCTTTTACCGCTCGAATTTTAAATTCGGCAGTATATTGAATCGCACGATCAGATACAGATGCGACATTTGGGTTCTTTTCTAAGACTTGTCGTTGATGTTCATTGAAAATAATCTTACTCATAGTAACTTCTCCCGTCCTAATATATAGATTTTAGTATAACGGGGTTTTAAGCTAAGAAAAATAGAAAAACCCCGAATAGGTCCACTTTTTTTAAAGTGTCTACTGTTCGGGGTTCAGTTCAAGGATCCATAGAATCCACTTTTATTAAGCTTTCTTTATACTTTATTCTTAAATTGCTTCAAGCATATTAAACTGCGCTTTTACCAAATGATAATATTCTCCTTTCAAATCCATCAGCTGATCATGATTGCCTTGCTCAAGAATATTTCCATGATCCAATACAAAAATTTTGTCAGATTCCCGTATAGTTGAAAGTCTATGTGCGATAATGATGGCTGTTCTGCCCTTCAAAAGCGTCTTTAAAGCTGCCTGGATTTTCACTTCCGTTTCTGTGTCTATACTGGCAGTTGCTTCATCCAGAATAAGAATGCGCGGGTCAGCAAGCAAAGCTCTGGCAAAGGATAGAAGCTGCCTCTCCCCCACAGAAAGGATATTCCCACGTTCCTCTACTTCAGTCTCATAGCCATTAGGCAGCTTTTCAATAAATACATGTGCACCTACAGCCTTAGCAGCTTTCATTACTTCTCCATCTGTTGCATCAGGCCTGCCGAAACGGATATTGTCAAAAATCGTTCCAGAAAAAATAAAGGTATCCTGCAGCACAACACTGATTTGATGGCGCAAGCTAGATAAAGACACATCCTTTAAGTTGTGGCCGTCAATCTTTACAGCTCCGCCAGTTGGATCATAAAATCGGCTGATTAAATTGGCAATCGTCGTTTTTCCTGAGCCTGTATGCCCGACAAGCGCTACAGTCTGACCCGCTTCCAACTCAAGGCTGACCCCGTTTAAAGCAGTTCTCTTTTCATCATAAGAAAAGACCACATTCTCAAATTCAATATGACCTTTTATATCATGAAGATCGATTGCATCGCTTTTTTCCGAGACAATTGGTTTTTCATCAAGAAATTCAAAAATCCTTTCCGAAGATGCCATTCCCATGAGCAGTTGGTTATATACCATTCCAAGCCGGGAAATCGGTTCCCAAAACATGCCCAGATAAAAAGCAAAGGAAACAAATACACCGATTGTAATGGCATCATTCTGGATTAAATGTGCACCGTACCATATTAAGACGGCCGTACCTAAAGCATTTGTCAATTCAACAAGCGGTCTGAACAGAGCATTTTTCTGGGACGCTGTTCGCCAGCTTTCAAAATTTTCTGTGTTGACTCCATCAAAAAATGCCATATTTTCTTTTTCCTGTGTAAAAGATTGAGTAATCCTAATCCCCTGAATGCTCTCATTTAAATGTGAGTTAAGCTTTGATTGCTTTAGCCGTACTGTTTGCCAGGATCTTCTTATATTTCTCCGCAACGAAGTAGAAATAAAAAACATGATCGGCAAGATGACCATTATGGCCAATGTCAGTTCGGGACTTAATGTAAACAAGATAATAAAAATGCCCGCAAGCATAATTAGATCCATTAGGAGGTTTATAACACCATTAGTAAAGAGCTCCTGCAAAGAGTTAATGTCATTCATGATCCGGACTAATATCGATCCTGCCGATCGCTGGTCAAAGAAACGGTGTGAAAGCGACTGCACATGCGTAAATAGATGCTTCCGAAGGTCATAAATCACACTTTGGCCGAGCTGATTCATCCATTTAATCCGGAAATAATTTGCTAAATAAGAAATCGCGTATAGCCCTGCAATCAGCGAAACCAAAATGGCCAGAAGCTGACCATCCTTTTCAATTAAGGCTTTATCAAGTGTATAAACACCTATTAAAATAGGAATGACCAGCCTGACACCTGTATTAATTAATACCATTATAATTGAGAGAGGCAGCAATTTTTTTCGGTACGGTTTCATATAGCTGAAAAGACGCATCATTTGCTTCCAATTAAATGGCTTCTCAATTACTTCCTCTGTTGAGTACTGAAACCTGTTCAGGACCTTTTCATTTTTTTCTTTTTTCAAATGAGCACCTCCTAACCTGCATGTGATTGAATAACTTTTTCTCGGTCCTGGTACTGAATATCGTATATTCGCTGATATGGGCCGTTATTTTTCAGAAGCATTTCATGCGTCCCTCTTTCAGCTACAGTCCCGTTTTCAAGCACCAGAATTTCGTCGGCATGTTTTAACGAAGAAATTCTGTGGGCAATAATAAAAGTTGTGCGATTTGCCATAACTTCTTTCAGCGCTTTTTGTATTCTGAATTCCGTTTCCATATCAACTGCGCTTGTTGCATCATCCAGGATTAATATGCTAGGGTCAGAACATATGGCCCGCGCGATTGCAATCCGCTGTTTCTGGCCTCCTGAAAGTCCCATTCCCCTTTCCCCAAGAATGGTATTGTACATTTCCGGAAGTTCCATGATAAAGTCATGAGCCTGGGCCCGTTTGGCTGCTTCTATAATTTCCTCCATCGATGCATCCGGATTCCCAAAAGCAATATTCGCTTTAATTGAGGAAGAAAATAAAAATGATTCCTGCAGGACAAAGCTAATGTTGCTTCTAAGTGAATTAAGGGAATACTCATTCACGTTCACCCCATCAATCAGCACTTCACCATCAACGGGCTCGTAGAATCTCGTTATAAGCTGTGTTAGACTCGTTTTCCCTGATCCTGTAGAACCTATTATGCCGATTACCTTACCTGGCGGTGCATGGAAGCTTATATTGCTTAAAGCATCCTTATCCTCTTCTGTATATTTTAATGTAACATCGCGAAATTCAACCTCCCCCTCCAAGCGTTTTGCCACTACAGGGGATTCTTTGCTCTCAATCTCATTATCAGCTTCCAATATCTCAAGCAGCCTTTCGCCTGATGCCTTAGATTGAGAAAAGAGGTTTACTATAAAACCAAGGTTCATAATCGGCCACATAATATACCAAACAAGACTATAGAAAGCGACAAGTTCTCCTGGCTTCAAATTTCCGGCCATGACGAGGTAGCCTCCATACGACAGCAACAGGACAACACTTAAATTGCCCAAAAACTCCATTAGCGGGAAATACTTAGCCCAAATATCCGAAGTGAAAAGATATTTATCCTTGTAATCACTATTGGAATCGTTAAATTTATAAATCTCATAGTCTTCACGCGATAATGACTTAACTGTATTGATGCCGCTGATATTTTCCTGGACTTTTGTATTCAAGCGCCCGAAAGACTTTCTTATGCTTCGAAAAGCCGGGTGTACAGCCTTATCAAACTTGAATGTTACGATCGCGAGAAAGGGCAGCGTTATAAGAGTTACAATTGTAAGCGGTATAGAATAGTAGAACATGACCGAAATGCTTATTAAAATTAATAAAAAGAAACGGATCAGTTCTGAGAAACCAAAGGAAAGAAAAAAGCGAAAACCTTCTACATCCGCTGTCAAACGGGACATCAAGTCTCCTGTTTTGGCGTTGTCGTAATATCTGAAAGGCAAAAACTGAAGCTTTTCATACAGAGCATTCCTTAGCTTATAAACTGATGTGATTCCAAACAAATCACCTGTGTATTGATGGATATAGGTCGCTGCTCCTTTTATAGCCATTATGGCAATAAACCCCAATGCTAAATACGGTATCCACCCATATTGTCCTCCAATGACAACCTCGTCAATTGTCACTTGCAGAATCATGGGATACACAACTGTAATAGCTGTTACGATAAATAGAAAAAGAACCGACCACAAAAAATACCTTTTAAACGGCCAATAATACTGCTTTAATTTTTTAAATGTTTCCATCTGCATTCCCCCTTTTAAATTGTGGAAAATTTAGAAAAATTAGAACGTATTAATAAATATATCGGGTTTCGAAGTATTTTTCCACCCCCTTTTGTGTGATTTTTCCACTTTTTTAGTTCCTACTATGTATGGAGTTTATTCATTTGCATTGTTTATATTTAGACATCTATAAAAATCGGTAAAAAGACTTACAACCTATTAAACTTTCAATACCAGTCCAGTTAACGCCGCCTGACCTCCACCCAATCAGAAATGTGTCAAAAAAATTTATTTTTTTAAATAAAGCTTTGTTAAATTTGCCTGTTGATTTCAGTACGGGACACTCAAGCTGTCCGCGGGGAGCGATGCGAGCTTCCTTGGCTTCTCCCACTTCCCTCTTTTCCCGCTGGGGTCAAGAATCAGCTCAGTCGGTTTGAACTAAGTTCGCCTTTAAAAAGCAACAACCTTTACGAAAAAAGCCTAACTAAAAAACGACCAGGCATTTGCCTGATCGGATCTTGTTTATTGCTCGTTCTTATTCATTTCATCCAGCACACGATTTACACGCTTTTCAAGCATTTTCATGCCGCTTCCCCCTGCCTGGAAGTGGCGGAGGCTGCCATCCTTATCAAAAACATAATAAGCAGGAACATACTGGTTTTCAAAGGCATCGGTCAGCTTATGCTCACTGTCTACAAAGATTGGCTGTGTTATATCATGCTCAGAAGCCACCTTCTTAATTTCCTCTATATCCAAATCATTCTCTGAACGGGGCATATGAACAGCTACAACATTTAATTGATCCTTATATTGGTCGCGGAATTCATTAACTTGAGGCATTGCCTCTTTGCACAGGTGGCAGCTCACTGACCAAAAATGTATGAGTGTCGGCTTTTCGCCAATCAGCTGTTCTTTTGTAACTTCACCATTAAGCCATTCAGTTGCGCCTGAGAGTTCTGGCATTGGTTCACGAAGTCTCATCGAAATTCCTCCTTTTCGATTTGCCTATTTTCATTAACCCTTTAATTGAAAGAAAAGACCTAACAATCGTTAGGCCTTTTTTAGTTGGCACTGTTAAACTGACCTTGTTGATTTCCGCTTCGAGGGGTCGCTTTCCAGGTGTTCTACGCGCCTTGGCCCCCGCACCTGTGGAGTCTCCCTTTAACTCCGCTCTTACCGCAAAACTATGAATAAACATCTCGTCGTAAGAAAATGAGATTGCATTTTCGGGGGATTAGCCCCTTCGACTCCAATCAACAGGGTGCTGAAATCAACAATAAGCTTTAACACAGTCTTTATTTAAATAATCAAATTCTAAATTATAAGGTTTTTTGACCAGGCTTCCAGTTAGCTGGGCAAAGTCCGCCAGTTTGAAGTGCTTGAAGCACACGCAGAGTTTCATCAACGTCACGGCCAATGTTATTGTGGTTAACTACTGAGTACATTAATTCGCCTTCAGGGTTGATGATGTATAATCCGCGAAGAGCTACACCTTCTTCTTCAATTAAGACACCATAGTCACGGGAAACAACATGATTGGTATCAGCAGCTAAAGGATATTTTAATTGGCCAAGACCATTTTCTTGGCGGTCTGTATTAATCCATGCCAAATGAGTATGAATAGTATCAGTAGATACTCCAATTACTTCAGCATCAAGATCCTGGAACTCCTCGTATCGGTCAGACATAGCAGTGATTTCAGTAGGGCACACAAAAGTGAAATCCATTGGATAGAAGAAAAGGACAGTCCATTTGTCGTTTTTCATGTTTTCTTCAAGGCTTACTTTCCCAAATTCTTTGTTAGCCATTACTGCGTCCATTTCGAAACGCGGTGCTTGTTTACCTACCATACGTTCTGGCATGCATAATCCCTCCAATTGTTTTATTAAATGAGAATTTCCTATGTATATTCTCATTTATCTTTCCAATCACATGTTTCATTATAGCGTTTTTAGTATTTTCAGTCAATATTATGTTGTAATGGGTTTAACAAAATAATTATTATAAAACTTGAAAATAAACTCATTACATGTTTTGCCCGTTTTTATTTAGAAATAAACAGCCATCTGGCTCGTCCAATTGGTATATTTTCCATTTTAGTTTAACAAATACCTAACCTATAATAAAATGAAATGCTTAATAGATTTGCTTTTAGCAGATGTGGATCGGTTGCATAAAAAATAACTTTGCGTTAAAATGATGACTTTAATCAAACTGAAAGGAAGTGGAGAAGTGGAGAACTTTAATTTTTCTCATATCAATTGGGAAGCCATCCTGATTGAATCAGGCATTATTCTGCTGAAACTCGCAGCCATATATATTGCTTTTTTAATAGTAAAGGCTGCAGGAAACAAGATCATACATAAAAGCTTTGATGGAATAAGCAAGAAAGAAAAAGTGTCACCAGGAAGGTCCAAAACACTTGAAAGTCTCGCCAAAAACATATTTTCATATGTCCTTATTTTCATTTTTGCTGTAACTGTTCTTCAGATATTTGGCATTGAAGCAACTGCCATTTTAGCCGGTGCAGGAGTGGTTGGGCTGGCGATTGGTTTTGGGGCACAAGGCCTGGTAAGCGATGTTGTAACAGGCTTTTTCATCCTTCTTGAAAGGCAGCTTGATGTCGGGGATTATGTTACCACTGGGAGCTTTTCAGGAATTGTCGAACAAATCGGGTTAAAAACGACACAGGTCCGAGGCTTTGATGGTACATTGCACTTTATACCTAACCGCGAAATAACCAGTCTGAGCAATCATTCGCGCGGCAACATGCGGGCACTTGTTGATATAGGAATATCCTATGATGACAATATTGACGAAGCCATTTCGGTGCTTCAGGCAGCATGTGACAAAATAGCAGAGGAAAATAAGGCAATTGTAGAAGGCCCGAATGTAATCGGTGTACAAACATTAGGTTCATCGAATGTAGTACTGCGTGTTATTGCTAAAACGGAAAATATGGAGCAATGGGCTGTTGAACGAGAACTTAGAAAAGCTCTGAAAGAAGCACTTGATGCACATGGCATTGAAATTCCATTTCCTCATCAGGTCCTTATTCAGAAACAGGCTGGCACTGAGCGTGCAAACGGGTAAACGTTTCATTCATGCGGCTGATTCCGAAGTTTCTTTTGATGGGGATCTTTGGAATCAGCTTTTTTTGCTAGATGAACGTGTTTACTTGCTAAAACTCCCCCCTTCATTTGCTATATTAACTATTTGTTCGCTGGTATATCCTATATAATTGCTTAGTTTACAATACCTGGACGAATAAAATTAGGATGCCTAACACAGGCACCCAACATTAACTTTTATATATTAAATACGATGTGATCATTTCAATTGCTTTTTCGATTGCCTCTTCATTGGGATTTAACTTTGCATGATGAAGCCCATACTCCGAATCGACTCCAAGCCAAAACATAAATCCTGGAATCTCCTCAAGCATATATCCGAAATCTTCACCCGTCATGGCTTCACGGCATTCTACAACCTTTATGTCAGTATTGGTGCGGACAAATTCCATAAATTCTCTTGTTAACATTTCTTCATTATAGACCTGGTGATACATGCTGCCAAAATCGATTGAAGCTTCACATTCATATCCAACTTCAATTGCCCTTACAAGAGCCTGTACCCTGCTCTTAACCTTGTTCATAGATTCGGGTGACAGCGTTCGGATGGTGCCTTCAAGCCTTGCTTTTTCAGCAATTATGTTTTGTACGGTGCCGCCGGTGATTTTTCCAATGGTAATCACCGCGCTGTCAAGCGGGTCGACATTTCTAGATACAACTGATTGAAGCTGACTGACCAATGAACAGGCTGCCACAACCATATCGTTTGTATTATGCGGATATGCAGCATGTCCGCCTTTTCCTTTTAAGTCGATGAACAGTTCGGAGGTGTTGGCGAACAGTAATCCTTCTCTTAAAGCAATTGTTCCTACAGGATATTCCGGAGCGATATGGAGTGCAATTATCATATCAGGCTTCCATTCTTGCATGATATCCGACTTTAGCATTGGTTCGGCACCGCCTGGACCCTCTTCAGCCGGCTGGAATATGAACAGCAAATCATCATTGATTTGTTCCTTAACAAATCTGGTGATCAGACCCAATGCGATCGTCATATGAAAATCATGGCCGCAGGCATGCATTTGTTCGCTATGCTCTGATTTGAATGGCAAACCTGTTTCTTCTACGATTGGAAGCCCATCGATATCAGCACGATATCCAATCATTCTTGCAGGATTCTTCCCCTTTATTTTTACAAAAATGCCTGTTTTCCACGTTTTAATCTCCATGTGTTCCTGTGGCAGCGACTCTAAGTAATTTAATAAAAACTTCTGAGTTTTATATTCCTGAAACCCCAGTTCAGGTATTTTATGAAGTTCACGGCGGATTTCTATAAGCGGACTAATCTCACTCATTCCAGTTTCCCCCTTCTTTCTATTTAAGAAAAAGCGCGGATATAAAGATCCACGCTTTTTGTATTGGCTCTGTTAAACTAGCCTGTTGATTTCCGCTACAGGAGATCGCTTTCCGCGGGCGGTCCGGGAGCCTCCTCGGCTTTGACTGCGGGGTCTCCCATTTCCCCCTCTTCTGAGCAGGACATTGGAAAAACCTCCTTGAATATACGCCTCGCCGTAAGGAAATGCGGAGCATTTTCGAGGTGTCAAGTGCCCTACACTCAATCCAGTCAGCTGGTTAGCTTAGTTAGCCGCCCGAATAACTTTATGATAACAATCATGTATTATGAGTAATTATAATTGACGAAGTTCCTGCTTAATTTCTGTTTTGGACTTTGTCTTCTCATCAATTTCTTTTATTACGCGTGCAGGTGTACCTGCTACAACAGTATAAGGAGGTACATCATCAATAACGATTGCGCCTGCAGCAACAACAGCACCCTTACCAACTGTTACTCCTTCAAGGACAACTGCATTAGCACCAATAACTACGTCGTCTTCAACGACAACAGGCTTTGCTGAAGGAGGCTCAATAACCCCTGCCAATACTGTCCCTGCTCCGATATGGCAGTTTTTCCCGACAGTGGCTCTTCCGCCAAGGACAACGTTCATATCAATCATTGTGCCTTCACCGATAACAGAGCCGATATTAATGGATGCACCCATCATGATAACCGCATTGTCCCCAATCTCTACCTGATCACGGATAATGGCACCCGGCTCAATGCGCGCTTTAATATTTTTCATATCAAGCAATGGAATCGCAGAGTTTCTGCGGTCATTTTCAATCACATAATCTTCAATCTTAGACTGATTGGCTTCGATTGCCTGGCTAATTTCAGCCCATTCGCCAAACACTACACCAGTGCTGCCGGTTAAAAAGGCTTTAGCAGAAGAACCGAAGTCGATCCCTTCCAAATCTCCTTTTACATAAACCTTTACAGGGGTTGATTTTGTGCTGTTTTGGATAAAAGAAATAATTTCGTTTGCATCCATCATTTTCATACTAAAAGTCCTCCTCTATGTATAACTTTGCAACTAGCATTACTTTAACAAACAAAAGCATTGAAAACAAGAAAATTAACATGGAATTTCCTTTTGATTCAACCGGGGGTTTTAACATAAGGCTGTTTTCGCAAGCTTTGTTGCTTTTTAACAAGTAGTGAGGAGAGGTTGATTTAGTTTTTATTCACAATACCTATTTAAAAACAACAATCTTTTAGAAAAGAGCCTGACATAAAAAACATCTGGCAAGGAATCAAAAAAATTCATTGCCTTTCTTCCTCAATATAATCCTTTATTAATTCAACAAACGCCTGAACCTGTTTAAGCTGAAAAGCAGACTCATAGCCAAGCAGCCAAGTATCGCGCTTAATTGGCATGTTGTTTTCATCAAGCAGGGGTATTTTAAAAATATTTTTTTCTGCCCCATTCAGTGTAATAGCCGGTAATATCGCATATCCGATTCCATTAAAAGTCATCTGTTTGCATGTCTCGATTTGATCTACGACGATTGTCCGCTTAGGCGAAGTTTTAAACTGCCTTAACCACCAGTCCTGGATTTCCTGATAATAATTCGAATCACTTTTAAATTGGATGAAAGGACGGTCGGTTTCCAGAACTTGTTCAGGTCTTGTAATCTCAGTATCTACAAGATATAAGCTATCCTTGAAAAGAGGAATCTTAACCCCTTTCCAATCCGGGGTCCCGCGAATAATTCCGATATGGACCTGGTCATCATAAAGAGATTTCAAGATTTCACTGCTCCAGCCTGTAATCAGGGAAATTTTCGCTTGTGGATAGCGGCTGACATATTTTTTTAGCACTTGAGGAAGCCAATTCTGCCCTACTATGGAGGCAACCGCTATTTTAAGGGTCCCATGCACTTCTGAATTAAGGGCTGTGATTGATTCCCTGACTTTTTCTTCCTTCGATAATACTTCATTAACGAATTGGAGAACAAGTTCTCCTTCTGGAGTAAGGGATAAGCCTTTCTGGGAACGGATAAATAGTCGGCTTCCCCATTCTTTTTCGATATTTACGAGGCGCTGGGACAATGCCGGCTGAGATACAAATAACCTTTCAGCCGCTTTTCTCATATTCATTTCCTGAGCCAATACTGATAGAAGGTGGAATTCTGTAAGTGAAGACATCCGCTATCTCCCCTTTATAACCTTTTCTTATAGTATATCTTATATTTATTAAAACTTCATTATCATGCAGTTCCGAATAAAATGCAATCCGGAACAGGAGGTGCAAGAGTTTTTCATTTGTCGCTGCAGGCAATTACAATATCAGCATTTCTATTTTTCTGGCTTCCGGTTCAATCATTGGAGCACAAACAGCTGTCAGGCTGGCAAATAAAATTTCCATCCGGTTTCTTAAAGGGGTTCTGTATGGTATTACAATCCTTTTAATCATCCAGCATTTAATAAAAGTGTTCTAAGATAGATAAAGCCCTGCATTTCGATGCAGAGCTTTTGATTAAATATGAATATCTAGGAAGCGGCATCCCTTTCATTCTTTGGCAAGGCAATAACAAGTATAAAGCTTATGACAGCAAATAATAAAACCGCATAGTAAACAGAATGGAGTGAAAATGTCAGCCCGTTTTGCAGCACCTCTTTAACTCCAGCATCCATGCTATTCCTCGCTTGTTCATTTAAAAGGACATTCGCCGAATCAAGAGATAAATCGGAATTAATTTCTTCACCGTTTTTCTGGATAAAGGACTTTATTTGACTGTTTAAAATTCCGCCAAGCAACGCCGCCCCAATGGTATTCCCAAGGTTCCTCATGAACATATTGGCCGCAGTTGCTATGCCACGCTGTTTCCATTCAACCGTGCTTTGAATGGAAACAATGAAAGCTGTACTAGTCAAGCCCATCCCGGCACCAACCAGGAAACTTCCTGCAGCTGCCCATACAGGACCGGCTTCAGGAGTAAGAGTTACAAAAACAACGCTGCCTAAAATAAGGAATATTCCCCCTAGTACTGATGTACTTCTAAAACCAATCTTTAGCAGCATTTTTCCGGCTATAGCTGCTGCAATTGGCCAGCCTATTGACATGGTTGTCAGTGTAAAACCTGCAACAATTGGCGACCTTTCCATAACACCCTGCACAAATGCAGGAAGAAAGCTGGATATTCCGATCAGCATAACGCCAGTAGTCAAAGAGGCCAGGTTGGCAATTAAAATGGGCTTTTCCCTCCATATGTTAAAAGGCATCATAGGTTCAGCCGCTTTTTGCTCCTGCAGGATAAATAATATAAATGCAATTACACTTACAGATATCAGGCTGATTGCCTCAATGGAATTCCACGCCCAATTTGTGCCGCCTTCTACGAGTACAAACATCAGCGAAGAGATTGAAACGGTTAGCAGTACAGCTCCAGCATAATCGATCTGATGCTTTTTTCTTTCAACATTTTCATGGAGGAATAGCCATAAGCCAGCAATAGCCATGATCCCCAGCGGAATATTAACCCAGAATACATAGCGCCAGCTCACATATTCAACTAGAAGCCCTCCAATTGCAGGCCCCATTATAGCTGAGATTCCCCAGACACTTGATAAATAGCCCTGCACTTGTGCTCTTTCCTCTTTTGTGTAAATATCTCCGACAATTGTTGTGGCAATCGGCATTACAGCACCTGCACCAAATCCCTGGATAAGCCGGAAAATAATCAGCATGGTCATGGATTCAGCGAAACCGCATAAAATAGAACCGATTAAAAATACAATGATTCCAAATGTCAAAACCGGTTTCCTTCCAAATAAATCAGACAATTTTCCGTAAATTAAAACTGTGACGGCATTCATTAGCAGGTACGCAGAAAATACCCAGCTATATAATGCAAAGCCCCCCAAGTCACCAACAATGGCAGGCATTGCCGTGGAAACGATCGTTGCTTCAATTGCCCCCATGAACATTGCAAGCATAACCGAAGCGAGCACAAAAGGCTTTTTCGTAACTTTTTTCTTTCCATCAGGCATTTTCTTATGTATTTCCTGACCCAACAATTTCCCCTCCAACCCTGATAAGCAGAATACATAGCAGTCCCTGGTCAATGCAGCCGGAAATGTTTAACAAATGCGTTATCTGCCTACTAAAATAAAGCAAGCTCCCTCAGTTGGGGAGCTAAATAATTTTATTTTTTATTTAATCTTCTGATGTGCTTATTTAATTGATCAAGAACAGTCCTTCTTGTCAATATCCCTTCAAAATAGCCTTCTTTGTTCTCTACACATAAAAAAGGATGATCAACTAAAAGAGCGATTGATTGCTGGATTGAAGCGTCAATGTCGAGGCGCGGAATTTTGTGGTTCATTACCTCTTCCACTCTTTTTTGCTCCAGCATTTCAAATTCAATCCGTTCCAGGCCAAGAATAGAATCCATGATAATCGGGGTACTGATTAAACCTTGCAGCTTATAGTGCGGATCAAGGACCGGAATGGCGGTATAACCACTTTTCGTTAATACTAAAAGTGCATGCTCCAGGTTGTTTCCCACTTGGACATGTGCTACCCGTTCTGAAGGAATCATGAAATCACTAATATTAAATTCTAAAAATTCCTCGCTATGAAGACTAATCATCGCCGAAAACTCCTCAAAAATAGGTTATGAATCCCTTTTATTTTATCATAGTTTCCAGCGATTTGCCCCTTTTTTACATATTCACCCTTTACTTGTTTGAATATCCCTGACTTCATAGCTGCAATAGGGGCAGCGAAAAATCACATTCTGATTGGATTGGGCAGTCAAGACTCCATCTATTTCTTTTTCAGCCAAGCAGCTTGGACATTTAACAGTTGGCATCATAATATCACCTCTTGTTAATATCCTTTTCTTTATTTAAATCGGATATGTATCCTTTACCTTTTTTGATTCCTGTTTTCTTCAAGAATTTTTTTCAGCTCTTCAAGCGTTTTCCGAATTAAAATAACTTCCTTTTTTGTATTAATCAAATCTGCCAGCATAAGAAGCACTGTAAAAAAAAGCAGGATCAAGATTAAATAATCCATTTTACACCTCTGTCATTTGTTTAAGCCATTATATCATCATTCCATAAATTTCTGTCAGGTTGAATCCAAATTAAAAAAGGAGCCTTAAAGGCCCCTTATGTATGTGGTTAATTATTGGATCAAGTCAAAAATTTCAATCGTAATCATATCAATATTATCAAATTGATATCTTTTTGGCTTTTCTTTATCATTATAAACTTCCAATTCAAATGTTTCATTTTTTGGATGGTAGGTAACCTGGCATTTCCTTTCTCCATTTACCTCAAAAAATCTTTGCATTGGTTCTCCGCCAGTTGATTGCTCCTGCAAGCTCTTTAAGCGTGTTAATATACCTTGAAGCTGTGACATGCTCTCTCTCCTTTCAAAACAAAACCCATAATCATACATTTAGGTTTCTCTTTTGGCATGTTTCTATCCTAATGAATTGAATTCAGAATATTCAACCTTAATGCTTTACATACCAATATTAACAGCATAAAATAATGTCATGCGTTTGTACAAGCAAAACCTTTATAAAGGGTGTGATTTTTTTTGGAAAAACCTGAAAAACTGGCTGAAAACCTTTACTTAATTGATGATTTTGATCTCTCGAAGGAAAAACGTACCGGTACATATGTTTTAATGGAAGAACACCTAACCCTGGTCGAAACATCCGCAAGCCCCTCCATCCCTTATATTCTGCAAGGAATAAAAGAGCTCAATTTGAGGCCAGAGGAAGTAGACTACATTATTGTGACACATATCCACCTGGATCACGCCGGAGGAGCAGGTCTGCTTCTAACCCATTGCCCAAATGCAAAGCTAATCGTCCATCCCAAGGGAGCAAGGCACATCTCTGATCCTTCCCGTTTAATTGCCGGTGCAAAAGCTGTTTACGGTGATAAGTTTAATGAACTATTTGATCCGGTTCTTCCAGTGCCGCAAGACAAAATTATGATTAAAGACCATGAAGACGAACTTGCTATTGGACCCCGATGCACACTTAAATTTTATAATTCGCCTGGACATGCAAACCACCATTTCAGCATTTTCCACCCAGTTGTAAATGGTATGTTTACTGGTGATACTGCAGGAGTCACCTACCCGCAGCTAAAGGAAGAGGGCATTGAGCTATATCTGCCTTCCACTTCACCAAATCAATTTAACCCAAAGAAAATGCTGGACTCTATCGAAATGTATGAAAAGCTGAATTTGGACTATATCTTCTTTGGACATTACGGCATGAGCAGTAATCCAAAAGAAGTGTACAGGCAAATTAGGGAGTGGCTTGACGTATTTATCACTGCTGGCAAATCAGGCGTGGAGGAAGGGGGTTCCTTTGAATCGCAAACGCAGGCAGCAAAAGACAAACTCGCCAATCAAATTAAAACTTATCTTACTGATAAAGGCATATCAAAAGACCATCCTGTCTATGAAATTCTTTCTGTTGACATAGAGGTTTGTGCCATGGGATTAATTGATTATCTTCACAAGCAGGGTAATTGATTACTTTTCAGTACTGAATTATTATAATAAACAATCTGTATCATTCATTTGGAGGATTTTATTTTGAAGGAAATAATTTTGTATACACAGCCAGACTGCCCGCCCTGTGAAATAATCAAAATGTTTTTAAAAGATTGTGGTTTTTCTTTTACAATAAGAGATATAAAAAAAGATACAGCCGCACACAAGGAGTTAACCCAAAGGTATAAGTCTTTCTCTACTCCAACAGTTATCGTCGGGGACACTGTCATAACCGGTTTTGATCTTGAAAAACTGAAGTCAGTCCTGAACATTAGCGAATAAAAAGAGAGCTTAAAAGCAATCGCTGCTTTTAAGCTCTCTTTTTAATTGGAAGCCAGCTGTCCGTTTAATTCTTGTTTTTCAATTTGGGCAAGAACGCCATTGCTATTGTCGGCTGCAAAAATACTCCCTGTCAGAAGGAATGCATCGAATGGATTAATCAGAAAACTGAACTGGTATGAAGGTTTTTTAAGAAAGCTTGATTCATCGGTTATTTTAAATGAAGTTTGTGTTCTTTCCTGCATAGAATGATCAGCGTTCTTCAGTATATTTTTTGGTATATTCCCACCTAAAAACTGGGAAACTTTCAGTTGCCCATTCTCCTTTTCGAGCAAAATTCCTTCATAATGGCTTTCATAGCTTACCGGGCCCTCATGGTTTTCCGGAAAATATTCAAAAACGTAAATTTCATCTTTACTCTCAACTACTTTGGTATCATCAGAATACGAAAAAAACGGAATATAAAACGGGGCTGAGTCTGAACCGTAAATAATATATTTTCCATTTTCAGAAACCAAATTTTCACTCAGGAATTGTTTTTTGGCCGTTTCCGAAAAATAAGGATCCAGCATATCATTAACTTCTTCTTTGCTTCTTTCTTCCTCGCTTAATGAAACTTGCGCCTGAAATGCTTCCTGTAAAAATTTGTAGATTTCATCATTGCTTGAAAAGCTGCTCTTAGCATAAGGATGGGAAGGACTAACTGCGAACATGGCTGCAAAAATGAATACAAAAAATAAGTGCTTGTACATTCCACTCTCCCTTTCTTTTTAGCTTATATGTTACCCTCAATTTTACCAGCAAAAGAATGATCTACCATCTCTTTTCGTACAAGAAATTCCCTGATATTCTGACAGAAAAATTCTTTTCTTGTAATAAATCTACCCGCATTGACAAAAAATTAACATTTTAAGCACAAAATCGGGCCTTATACTTCAATGTGAATTTTTACCAATTATTTTCTAGAATAATGCTTTTGCCCGCTGATTTCCGTTCCGGGCACTCAAGCTTTCCCGCGGGCAGGGATGAGAGCCTCTCTTCTGAGCAGGACATTGAAAGGAGCATCCTTGAATAAACATCTCGTCGGAAGAAAATGCGAATGAATTTTCGTGAAGTCAAGTGCCCTCCACTACAATTAACTCAGTTGGTTCAACTTAGTTAGCTCTGAATAGCTCAAACTTTACAAAAAAAGCGAAAAAAAAAGACCCAATGCTGGGCCTTTTTACCAATTCCAAGTAAATGCAAAGTAAGCAATCATGATCAGGACTATCCCAAAGAAAATGGCATAGGTTATGAAAATAGGGTTGCGGATGTAGGCATGCTTTTGTACTTGATCCGGAATTTCAGTATCAATATCTCCTCGGACAGCTTTCCGCTCTTTTGCAACAAATAAGGTGTATACCAAGGAATACACAAGTATCCCCGCTCCTATTAATAAAATGATCAAAGTGTAAGTACTCATTTTAATCTCTCCTTAAGGAAAGTTCTACACTTACATTTCCTCATTGAGCGACTGTTTATACTTGTTATTTGGACCTCTATAATAATCCATCATGCTCATAAAGGTAATTGTATGATAAGTCAACAAATAAATAATCTTCAGCATTAAGCGGGAAGGAGAATGTCCTGATTGTCTCCCCTGTTTCAATATCTGTATACAAATCAGAAAGAATGCCTTTTTTGTTTATCCTCATTTTCATAATATTTTCCAAAAAATAAGGACGCCAGCTCCAATTTTTCTGAAGATATTCTTTTTGAAAAGTCCATATGCTATCCACCTTAAATAAATTAGGCGACTTTTGAAATCCATCTTCATCGCAGATATAGAGACGGAAAGCAGCTCCATCCAAAAGCTTTGCGAGGTATTTTAGGGTATCTTCGTAATCGGCACTCTTTCGGTTTTTATTAATGAACTCACTCAGCTTTTCATTGAAATCCAGTGAAACTTGATAAAGCGATTCAAGCTTTTTCTTTTCATGGACAATAAACTGATGGCATTCCTCTCTGAGCTTTTCTTTTAGCATATTCCTTTCCGTAAAATGTTCTGCAGGTTTTTGCAAATAATAGCCCTGATAATAACGTCCCCCATTTTTCCAGGCGTATTGCAGCTGATAGACCATTTCAATATTTTCGAAAAGCAAGCTTGCTCCAATTTTTCTGGCAAGCATGGATAATGAATAAAGAATATCGTTAAAATTATAGGCAGCTGCGGTTGACCTCATTGATATTAAGTCTACCTTTAAAATATCAGGAGCTAATTGTCCTATACGATCAAGATGACTGCTTTCATTGCCAAGTTTATCTATCGCTAATTTAATTCCATAAGTGCGGTAATAATTTAAAAGATGGTCAATATGGTCAATATCTCCTTTATAATTTCGTTCGGTTATTTCAAGAACGATCCGGTCAAGCTTTATGCCTTTATTTTCATAGCTGCGGAGTATATTCAAAAATTGCTCTCCGTCATTATGCATTAAAAGGTCTGCATCCCTGTTTACAAAAATCATAATGTCTTTATCCAGGTCAAGCGCTTTTTCCAAAGCCTTCTTTAAAATTACATGATCGACCTCAAGCCGAAATTCTTCAGGAATGTTTTCATCCTGAAAAAAAGGCCCAAGACTGACAATTCCATCTGTTCCCCTATACCGCCCCAGTACCTCATAACCAATGACACGATGCTCATCCGCACTGAATATTGGCTGGAAATAAGGAAAGACATTATCCAAATCTGTAAGAATATCCAACGCATCCATGTCCATTAGCCTCCCTATGTATATTAATGAATTATTATACCATATTCGTACAAAACAGTTACTATTCAAAATAAAGGTTCCACTAATTGATAAATCAGCATGGTTTCCCAAAAGCTTAATATCATATTGAACAACCATTTCTCACAATATAAAAGCAGGACATCATAGAAAAGAGGGGTATTTCATTGAGGAATTTCCTAATGGTTTTCCTTCTTATTCCCTTGCTGGGGTGCAGCCATGCCGAACCAGTGAGTCCAACAGGCTCAATGGAATTGGCTGGCCAAACCCAAACATATGCAAGGGAAGAGCAGCCAAAAGCGAAAAACCTTACAGCCCAAAACACTAATTCGGCTGTGGAGGGTAAAAAGCGGTCTGTCATGATTGATGTTCCACTGATCAGCCAAAATCCAGAATTAAAGTATGGGTGCGAAGTAACAAGCCTTACAATGGTACTGCAGCATGCAGGTTTGAAAGTTGGAAAAATGGATTTGTATAATAGCGTAAAGAAGGATAATGATCCGCTAATACGCTCCAAAGGTGATATTATAAAATGGGGTAATCCGGCAGAAGGGTTTGTAGGTGATATGACAGGAAGAAGTGCCGGATATGCTATTTTTGATAAACCAATTGAGGACTTGGTTAATAAATATTTGCCAGGAAGAGCCATTAATTTAACCGGACAAAATTTTGAATCCGTCTTAAGCCATGTATCCAAAGGATATCCTGTTGTCGTTTGGACTACAGGGGACTATAGGCTTCCAGACCGCTGGGAGTCATGGACGCATGGAAATCAAACGATAAAAACACCATTAGATTTGCATGCTGTAGTATTGGTTGGCTACGATGATCAGTATGTTTATTTAAACGACCCGCTTTCCGGCAAAAAGCAGATGAAAGTTTCAAAAGAAAGATTCATTTCATCCTGGAAAGCCTTGCAATCCAGAGCTGTCAGCTACCAATAAATTATGCTAACCGGCTGAATTAAATTCAGCCGGTTTCTTTTATATATATAAAGGTTGTTTTTACTTATAAATTTTGCCTGTTCATTTTTGCTTAGGGCACTTCAAGCTTTCCGCTGGGGAGGAATTAGAGCCACCCAGGCTGCCTGTGGGGTATCCCACTTCCCTCTCTTCCCGGAGGGACAATATGGAAAAGCATTCTTGAATAAATACCGTACGAAAAAAATACAGATGCTTAATCGGGAAGTCAATGTTCCTTAGCACCCTGAAAAGCAACACACTTTAAGAAAAACTTGATGCATTAAAACGGAAATTGATTTAGCCATTGGCCTCCGTCCATTGTAATGCATTCCCCATTAATATAACCTGCATGTTCTGAAAATAGGAAGAAAGCCAATTCTGCAATTTCTTCAGGTTTCCCAAGCCTGCCAAGCGGCACACTTTGAATCGTCCTATTAGCAGCTTCCTCAGATTCCCAAAGCCTGTCTGCCCCGCCTGTTCTCTCAATTGGCCCTGGAGCTATAGCGTTCACTCTGATTCCATATTTCCTTCCCCACTCGACTGCCAATGTACGAGTCATGGATAATACTCCTGCTTTGGCAGCTGCCGAGTGGATAACACCTGCACCTGCATCCCATGCATATGTAGCCACTATATTGATAATGCTTCCTTTTATCCCTTTTTCAATCCAGTATTTTCCGACTTCACTTGAGCAATAAAAGGTTCCATTTAATACAATATTAATAACAGTATTCCACCCATTTGCACTTAGCTGCTCTGCCGGACAAATAAAGTTCCCAGCGGCATTATTAACAAGACAGTCAACTTTTCCAAACGCATTAATTGTTTCGTTAAGCATATGTTTAACATGTTCAATTTCTCGCACATCCATCTGAACAGTCAAAACTTGGCCTTGAGATGTCTCAATTTCTGCTTTTGCTGCTTCCAGCCGCTCCGGATTTCTTCCGGTTATAACTACATTTGCCCCAGCTTCTGCAAAACGCTTCGCCATATATTTCCCCATACCGCTGGATCCGCCTGTCACTATAACTGTTTTATTTTTCAAAAGTCTTCCCTCCTAAAATGAATGATCATTCATTCTTTATTTTACCACTAAATATAGAATTTTCGAATTATTTATATGAAAATTTTTTAGGCACAATTAAAATCGCCTGTTGATTTCCGCTCCAGGAGCTCAAAGCTGTCAGCGGGCGGTCCGACATTCGTGACTGTGGGGTCTCCTTTTGACACGCTCCTCCCGCAGGACATTGAATCAGCTTCCTCGAATAAACACCCTGCCCCAAGAAAATGCCGGAGGATTTTCGCAGGATTAGCACCTTCCGCTCCAATCAACAGGAACTAATAATCAACAATCAGGTTTAACAACAGCCGCCTATTTTAAAGAAAGCTCTGTCAAACTTGTTTATTGTTCTCCGATTTAATGAATTAAAAGAAAAAGGATTTGCATAAAAAAGGATAGTAGAAAAAAGGGAAATGAAGGCATTAAAAACCGAATAGTTATTCCTTCTTTTTAATAAAATAGTTTGATAGTATTAGAAGGAACGCCTAAAGAATGGCCATTCCGGGAAATGCAATATATGGCTATTTTCCGGAGTATAAAATATGAAAAGATAGGTTGGTAAAATAAATGCCGAAAAAAGTGTCCAGAAGATCCTTTTTAAAAAGAGCGCTCAGCTTTGCCGCAGCCGCTTTCGGTTTAAGTGCGGGAGGCTACTACTATTCACGAGAAATAGAGCCCCGGCTTTTGGATATTACAACCCATAAAATTTCTAATAAGACTATTCCCAAAGCTTTCGATCATGTGAAGATTGTTCAATTCAGCGATACTCATTTGGGATTTCATTATGATTTGGATCAGCTGGAAGAATTAATCATGAAACTCAACAAACAAGAGCCGGATATAGTCTTTTTCACTGGTGACCTAATGGATGAGCCCAATAAGTATCTAGAAGCCAGCCGTGTAGCGCCTCTTCTGGAAAAAATAAAAGCACCTCTTGGGAAGTTCGCCATTTATGGAAACCATGATCATGGCGGCTATGGATCAGATATTTATAAATCTATTATGGAAAAAGCAGGATTTATCCTTCTGATGAATGAGAGCCATAAAATTGATGTCTCCGGGAGCAGTATCCACATCATCGGAATTGATGATGCTATGCTGGGAAGGCCGGATATTAAGCTTGCTGTTGAAAACATTAAGGACCCTTCCTATAAAATTTTATTGTCCCATGCACCTGATCTGGCTGACGGTGCCTCATCCTTTGGCATACACCTTCAGTTAAGCGGTCACAGCCATGGCGGACAAATCAAAATCCCTTTTTTCGGTGCATTGGTTAAGCCTCCCTATGCAGAAAGATATCATGAGGGATTTTACGAGATTGGCAGCCAGGAACCTCTCACCCTATATGTCAACAGGGGACTCGGCACTACCAGACTCCCATTCCGATTTTTGTCCAGGCCCGAAATGACGGTATTTACTCTACACTCTAACAGTAGCGATTAGAAAAGGGAAAGCAGCTATTTTTTGCTGCTTTCCTTTTTTCTCCTCCTCTTTTTCATAGTCCCAACTTTCATTTAAATGCATATATTTGGATTAGACCTTTTAAAGAAGGGAATGATTTTTATCTTCCATATTGTAAAGCCGGGTGAGACTTTGGGCGTTATCGCAAAAAACTACCGCAGACCACTCAGCCAGCTGCTTGCAGCCAACCCTTCCATTATTAATCCAAATATAATCTATCCAGGCCAGCAAATTATGATTCCTGGCCTTCCCAACCCTGATACTATTCCGTACACCATCATCGTTTCGCGGGGAAAAAGAAATTTAACGCTTTTAAAAAATGGTGCTGTCCAAAAGGTATACCCGATCGCCGTTGGAAAAATGCTCACCCAAACACCAATTGGAGAGTTTGTAATTGTAAACAGAGAGCCAAATCCTGGTGGTCCTTTCGGTGTGATGTGGCTTTCCCTGTCTAAATCCGGCTATGGGATTCACGGAACAAACAATCCAGCGTCTATAGGCCAATCGGTTTCCAAAGGCTGTATTCGAATGTATAACCAGGATGTATTGGAACTGGCCCGGCTAGTTCCGAATGGCACAAGGGTATTAATTCAGCCATAAACCTTTCTAAAATATAAGCTTTCGCCAAAAAGGGCGAAAGTTTTTTATTTTATGGTTGATATTTCCATACTTTCGATATATCATATTGTTATATCATTTCGATATATCAATATGATATATTACGATTTAATTTGAAAGGAGCTTTCTCTTGTCTGTTGAACATACACTGCTGGCTGTACTCAGTTTTTGGCCCAGTACCGGCTATAACATTAAATCTGAATTTGAACATAAAGCTGCTGGCCTATATTGGGGAATGAGCTATGGGAGCATCTATCCCAAATTAAAAAAACTCGAAGAAGATGGACTTATATATACGGTCGACTCCGAGGATAACGGCCGGAAGAAAAAAATGTATGAACTAACTCCGAAAGGCTGGGAAGAATTTGAAAATTGGCTGAAGGCACCCCCTGCCTATCCAGTCATTAAAGACGAATTGCTAATGAAAATGTCAACTTGGCATGAAGATATGGATTACAATATCTTAATTAGCCATTTATCAAAGAGAAAAGAAGAAACTGAAGATATTCTTAGGTTTGTAAAAGAGTGGCCCCAAAATGAGTACTCATATATCAGCAAGCTTGGGACACTGGCCATTCGCTATGCTGAAATGAAGCTTGAAACTGAATTGAAATGGATTGAGGAATCAATAGTGGCTTTAAAAAACGACGATCTTCCCGATGGCCAGGATCCCCATGGAAATACAGAAAAACTGCTTGAACGGCGGAGAAAGGCAATAGGCGAACAAAAGGAGATATGATCAATGAAAGCAGGGATTTTTAAACCTCTAAAATTAAGGCCTTTCCGTACGTTATTTGGCGCACAGCTTTTTTCGGATTTGGGCAATTGGCTCGATTTTATCGCTTTACAGGTAATCGTAGCCTATCATTGGGGACTGGACGAAACTGCAATCGCATCTGTCCTTATTGTCCTGGGTTTGCCATGGGTTATCATCGGCCCTTTCGCGAGTGTATTCGTAGATAGATTGCCAAAGAAAACGGTTATGATTGTTTGCCTGCTGTTAAGAATTGTGTTTGTTGCAGGGTTATTTTTTGCTCCTAATCTATATATTTTGCTGCTGTTTGTATTTTTAAAGGGGACCGTTTCTGCCCTCTATGATCCTGCTAGACAAAGTGCGATCAGAATGCTGGTACCCGATCACCTGCTGGCAGAGGCAGTTACTCTTAGCCAGCTCTCGGTTAATACAATGAAAATAGCTGGACCAGCTTTGGGCGGTGCTATCATTGCCATATTTGGCCCCAAAAGCCCCTTTCTATTTGAAGCTGCAGGCTTCTTTATTGCTGCAATCTTTTTATTGTTTTTGCCAAGCTTAAAGGAAATTCCGAATACTGATAATTCCGGAAATTCCCTCAAACGAAAGTATTGGATTGATTTCTCTGAGGGCATAAAACATATCGCACATACACCGCTGCTAAAGCTATCTATCATTTTATCCTCTGCGGCATTCTTTATCATATTCCTTTATGATGGACTTTTTGTCTTTATCGCTCAAATCCTTGGATTTAATGAAGGCAGTTTCGGATTGCTAATCAGTTCGGTGGGTTTCGGAAGTGTTGCAGGGTCCCTATTGTTGGGACAATGGACAAAATGGAATCGAAAACCGATTCATTTAATGGCTTCCTCCTCAGTCTTAAGTGGAATTTTGATTGTATCAGTTGGACTGGGGGGATTCCGCATACTTGACTTTCCTCCACTTATTTGGATTATCGGGGCATGCCTTCTGGGACTTCTCGGAGCTGGGGAATCTGTTCCGTATGGCTATGTTTTGCAATCAAAAACACCCAAACGCATGATGGGGAGAGTATCTTCTGCGGCTATGTCGCTGCAGACTTTTTCCATGCTAATTGCTCCTGCTGCTGGTGCAATGTTTGCTAAATGGATGGGAGCCCCTTCTGTAATGCTTGGTGCAGGTTTAACGACCATCATATTGGGATTACTTGCCCTTATAGCCATTATAAAAAGAAGAGCTCCCATCCAGGAGGTTAAGGAAAAACAAATGGAGGCTTAAGCCAAATGAAAGCCCATATTGGTTTTTATTGAATAAAAGGGGTATAATAGGTCTATACCCCTTTAAAATATGAAAGGAGACAATCAATTGAATTCGGACAAGAAACATAACCCCCATCTGCATCCAACGGTTGAAAACCTCTCACAAGCCATCTTTACCGTTAACCGCCATGCAAAAACAGCACCAAACCCAAAATTTTTATATAAGCTAAAGCATGATGCACTCCATAAGCTTATAAAAGAAGGAAAAGCGAGTAAGGTAGGCCTTCACTATTCAGGCAACCCAAAAAATAGCCAGCAGCAATCAGATGTGCTGGTGCAATGCGGCAATTATTCTTTTCATCTGCCGCCTTCGAAGGAAGATTTTTCACAGCTGCCCCATCTTGGAAAACTTAATTCCCATGTTAGAAATCCTAAAGCATCTCTATCTTTAAACACGGCGAAAAGGCTGCTAATGGCATATACCGGATTAAAGGAGCACCAAAGCCCGCCTTCTCAGAAAAAGCCGCGTTATGAGAAACCGGTATTCAAAAAGCTGGGGGAAAGTTATTTTTAGAAAGCAAAGCTGGGGAGACCCAGCTTTTTATAATAATGCATATTGATCAATCAAAAGAACAAGTTCTGCAATTTCAGGTTTGCCTACTTGTGCATCCGCTCCGACAATCTGCCCTTTATGGCGCAGGTCATCTGTTATTAGAGATGAAAAAATAATAACAGGAATTGCGGAAAGCTGTGGATGGTCTTTGACTTTCTTCGTAAGATGATGTCCATCCATTTGCGGCATCTCTATATCTGTTATCAACAGCTGTACTTCCTTGGAGATATTGCGGCCAGATTGTGCAAGTGATTCCAAATAATTGAAAGCATCCTGGCCATTTTCAAAGAATTCAACATTAAAATATCCCGCTTCATTCAAAGTATCGTGCAGCAGTTTTCTCAGCAAAGGCGAATCCTCTGCAACAACTAGCCTCTTATCTGACCTCTCCCTTTTTCCAAGCTTCTGGACCTTCTGAATGCTAATCCCTGTATTTGGATTTATTTCCGTGACTATTTTTTCAAAATCCAATAAAAGCACCATTTCTCCTTGTAGCTTGATGATTCCGATAATCTGGCTATCAGTCCCCTGGTACATTTCTGATGGTTTTTCAATCTGATTCCAGGAGATTCGATGGATTTGAGAAACATTATGTACATGGAAGACAATCTTCTGCTGATTAAATTCCGTGACGATAAACTTATCCTGCAGCGGGGTTTCAGAAGGCTGCATTCCTAAAGAAGCGGCCACATCAACAACAGGCAAAACCTCTCCCCGCAATTCTATAACACCTTCTATATGTTTATGGGAATGCGGTACCGGAACAACCTGTACCGGATTGATGATTTCCTTCACTTTAATAACATTTATCCCAAATTTATTTTTCCCAATTGAGAATTCAACAATTTCCAGTTCATTCGTTCCGCTCTCCAGCAAAATGCCCTTTCTATGCTCCATTATTTTCGCCCTTCCTATCTTTAATTAAGCATTTACACTACTAATATAATATACCATGAATGGGTAAATTTTCTTATGGAAATTTAATAGACTGCAATAATTGTATGAAGGTGTTCATGTTTTACTTTGGATATTAAAAAGCAAGCCGGTTGGCTTGCTTTAGGTGATTATCATTTTAATACCTATTTGTTTGCGGTACTTATGCGGCACTGTCATCTTCTTTAATTCTGGAATGAATGATTAATCCAATTAAAGTGAGAATCATTAATGATCCCAGTGCCATTCTGCTTGCCAGGTTTCCATAGTCAGCAAAGATTAATGTAATGCTGCCGTAAATAAGCGGCCCAATGATTGAGGATACTTTACCCGAGAATGCAAAGAGTCCAAAAAATTGCCCTCTCTTATGGTCAGGTGTCAATTCCACTATATAGGTCCTGGTCGTTACCCACATTGAACCGAGTGCAATTCCGAACATGCTGCCTGCAATCCAGAACATCAATTCATTTACGGAACCAACAGCGATTCCAAGAGCAACAAGGAGAAGCAGCCCAACATACTTAACGGCTTTATTTGGACCTTTCGCTTTAGTAATATATCCGAAAATGAAAGAGCCGATAATGCTAGAAACAGTTGATACAAGGTAAAGCAAAATAAATTTGCCGGTCGTAAAGCCTACAATAGTCTTGGCATACACTGCCATCATGGCAATTGTGGTCGCAATTGCATCATTTAAGAAAAAATAGGCGATCATAAAAGTAAAAATGGCCTTATAATGCTTCATTTCTTTAAAAGTCTGCCAGATTTCCCTATAGCCTGATAAAAAGCTTTGTTTTTCTTTTACCTCAACCGGTTTATCCTTAACAAAGAAAAAGAGAGGCAATGAAAAAAGGAAAAATAATATAGCAGTTGGTATAAACGCTTCATGAAAGCCGTCATCCCCTACAAATAAATATACTGTCAAGCCTACAAGAGTCCCTACATACCCTACTGCAACCCCAAATCCGGAAATCAAGGGGATTTCCTTTTTAGTTCCTAAATCCGAAATCATTGCATCGTAGAAAACCAGGCTGGAATGGTAAAAGAACTTTGCAATTACAAAACAGATAATGACTAATGCAAGATAAATGGGGAGCCCTATAACTTTTCCGCCAAATTGGCTTGACGCAAAGACCCCCATCAAAATGGTTGCCAGCACAGTGATTAACGTAAAGGCGACGATATACCTCTTCTTTTTTCCGGTTCTGTCTATCATGACTCCAAATAAAGGAGAAAAAAGCACTAGAAAAAAACTTGCCAGTGCATTCGAATAGGAAATAAAGGTGCTGGCTATTTGATTTAACACCTCATTTTCACCTATGACTTCCTGTAAATAAAAAGGAAAGAATATCGTATTGATATTTGATGAAAAAATTGTATTTGCAAAATCATACAATGCCCATGATCCTATTGGCAATGTCATATATAGCCGCCAGGAACTCGGCTTTGCCTGCTTCTGCAGCTCCGTTTTATCAACTTCCATTTCATCAGCTCCTTATGGTAAAAAACACCTTATTCCTTATTCAAGACTATCCAGAAAAACCCTTTTTATTTTTTAAAATTCAATTATAAACATCATTTAAAATTTTTTGTAAAAATTAAATGAATATTAAAATAATTAATTTTTATTATGCTATAATTGCAAGTATTATATTTAAGGTGGGTAGTAATGAAACGGAAGGAACAAAAAGAATATACAAAACAATTAATCTTTAAGAGTGCAGTAGAGCTTTTTAGGAAGCAGGGATTCCAAAATACAACTGTCCAGCAAATTACCGACCATGCAGGAGTTGCAAAAGGCACTTTCTTTAATTACTTTCATTCAAAAGAATCTGTTCTGCATTTAGTCGGACAATCCCAGCTAAAGCTGCTTCATTCGTTTTACGAGGAAGTTATCTATAGCAATGAATCAATTGAAGAAAGCTTGCACAAGCTTTTTAAATTTATGGCTATTAAAAACGAAGAATATGGTCCAATTCTTCTATTATCTATCTTCCATATAAGTACTGCCGTAAAAGATTTTCAAACCTCCGAAAGCCTTCTAGCATCAGAATTCAGATCCATATTAATTAATTTGATTGAGGAAGGGCAAAAAAGAGGCGAATTTACAGAACAGGCAAATTCCTCACGTATAGCCACACTGATTGTGAATTCCTTCTTTGGAACCTTGTTTTATTGGGTGCATCATTCAGAATACGAGACTTTGCCAGCTTTGCTGCATGATGTAATAACATGCTATATTACAGTCTTAAAATCCCGCTCCCCCTTGCCTGATAGCCGGTGTTAATTGCTGACACCGGCTGCTTGCATAATCTGCTTTTTATGATGAAGATCATGCTCAATAAAATCTGCGAAATAATCACGGACTGTCAAGGAATGGCTGCCTATTTTAAAAGCAGTATCCAGGTTCTGCTCTGTCATGCTGCTTAGCATTTTAAGATACTGTTTCCTAATTGCCAATAGTTCATCAATAACTGCACACTGCTCCTGCTTTTCAGCGTATTCTCTTGCCGCATCATTAACACTTTGAAAATCAGGAAAACTGTCCAGCTCTGCACCCTCTTTAAAATACGGAAAGCGCTCTTGAATCGAGTATCTGTCCCAAAATAATAAATGGGCAACTACTGCTGCTACTGGCCATTTGCCTTCTGAAACAGGCTTTTCCCAGGTTTTCTGGTCAAGCATTTTTAAAGACTCCAGCCACAAAGCAAATGACTCATAGTGAGTCATCATTTCTTGCTTTTTCATTTACATCCTCCCTTTCCTAAATTTATATTCCACATGCAGAAAATAAATCCTTTTATTGCTTATTAATTATATGCTTTGTTGATCTTTGCCTTTGACTTCCGCTAAAGTCACTTGCTTTCTGCGGGATTCCTGCACTCTTTGCGCTGGAATTGAAATAGCCCTCAAATAAATTCCCCTCGCAGGAGTTGCGGATGCATTTGGAGGATCTTTCCCATTCCATTAAATCAATAACACAGTACTAAATAAACCTTGCCTCTAAAACATAGCTTAATAATAAAAAAGCTGCACGGCCAGATGCCATACAGCTTTACAAGTCCTATTTTTTCACCACAACCGTGCCGGCAATTAAATCATGCAATGCCTGCTTTTTCTCTGTAAAGGCCGCAATAATATATCCAATTAAGAGAATCCCGGACAAAAAGGACATAGCCAAATACCTGCCTAACGCCCTCCAGAAAGAAATGCGATTTCCATTAAGGTCAGTCACTTTTAAGCCCAAGATTTTTTTACCTACTGTTCCTTGCCATTTTGATGCATGCAAGCCGGCAAAATAGGCAAGCGCAACCACAAGACTGATTATTCCGGATACACCAGCTGCCCCAAAATAAGATCCCAAAAGCGCCAGCGCCTCTGCATCAGTCATTTCAGTTTCCATATAGGAAGGATCGCTTAACAGCATATTAAAAGCGTCTGAAGCCCCAAAGAAAATCATGAAAATAACAATTGTAAGAATAGATAGCGGGATTCCCACAATAATAGTATCAATTAAATAGGCCGCAAAACGAATCCAGAATCCCCCATATTCCTTAGTGCTTTCAAAAGGCTGCTTTTCCAAAGCTGTCTCCATTTCATAACCTCCTTTTTTACGCAGATCTTGAAAACTAAAATTCCGAATTTCAGTTTCCACTATCTACTAATGTTAATCTCTAAATGAATTATATTCAACTATTTGTAAAAATTTACACGAATTTATTTCTGCTAATTAGATTACAAAAAACAAAACGTTTTCATCTTGACTTTTTTGTGAACATCTTAACAATATTGTAGACACACTATTCTAACCGGCATACAATTATTTTGTAAAAGAGAAATCGGATTACATAATACTAAAAAGAGGTGCAATCAGGCATGAAAGGTACAGCGATCCTTTACCATGATGAAAATAAGGTGACAATTATTGAAAATGTGGAGCATTCCGTTTTTGAAGAATTAAAGGAACAGTGCGGAGACAAACATTGTCAATGCCATCTTGAAAATAAAGTGATCGACTTTGGTGCAGTTTCTCCTGTATTCTGGCATGAAGATGAAGTTGACTGGGATTATGGATACTAATAAAAATATACGGATGACAAAGCTCTGATATTATTTATCAGGGCTTTTTTATATTTTGCCATTAGAACAGCAGGCTGCAAAGTGATAGAATATAGATTATGATTTAGAGAGGTGAATGCATTGGAACATTTAATAAATCCCAAAGTAAAGAACATAGAAATTTCTGGAATCCGAAAATTTTTTAACATGGTTGCCGACACCAAAGACATGATTTCCCTTACTATTGGCCAGCCCGATTTCCCAACTCCGCTTCACGTTAAAGAAGCCGGCAAGAAAGCAATTGATCATAACTTTACTTCGTATACGCACAATGCAGGGGACATTCGCTTGCGCAGAGCTGCATCTGCTTTTGTAAACGAAAAATATAATCTTACATATAATCCCGATACAGAGGTAATCGTGACCTCCGGAGCTAGTGAAGCAATTGACATTACATTTAGAACAATCTTGGAAGAAGGCTCAGAAGTCATTTTGCCAGGCCCGGTTTATCCGGGATATGAACCAATTATTAAGCTTTGCGGGGCAACTCCCGTCTATTCTGATATTACCAAAAGCAATTTTCGATTTACGGCTGATATAATTGAAAGACAAATTAGCGAAAAAACAAGGTGCATCGTCCTGCCATACCCTTCGAATCCTACCGGTGTCAGTTTAACCATCGGCGAACTTAAAGATATTGCAGCTCTAATTAAGGGTCGTGATATTTTTATCCTTGCTGATGAAATATACAGCGAACTGATTTATGATCAGTCACATCATTCAATCGCTTCTCTGCTGCGCGAACAAACAATTGTCATAAATGGATTATCCAAATCCCACTCCATGACAGGCTGGCGCATTGGACTTTTATTTGCACCGGTAAATCTGGCAAAACATATATTAAAGGTTCATCAATACAATGTGACATGTGCGTCCTCCATTTCGCAAATGGCTGCTTTGGAAGCACTGACAACAGGCAAAAACGATGCCATTCCAATGAGGCAGGAATATGCAAAGCGCCGGGACTATGTTTATGAGCGCTTAGTTAATATGGGACTGGATGTTGTTAAGCCGGATGGGGCATTCTACTTTTTCATCAAAATGCCCCCTGTTTCAATGAATTCTTTTGATTTCGCCTTATCACTTGTTGAAAAAGCTGGTGTTGCCGTTGTTCCGGGAAGTGCATTTTCTACATATGGAGAAGGCTATTTCCGTATATCCTTTGCCTATTCCATGGAAACACTTAAAGAAGGCCTGGATCGAATAGAAAGATATTTGACCGGGATTAGAGAGTAGAGATTATTTGGTCAAACCTTTGTAAATGAACGTTATTTCACCAGCTTGAACGCAAATTTGCGACGGGCTGGCGTTTTTTTATTTGATGGGAGAATCGTGTCGGATTGAACTTTTTTTGCGTCGTTAGTGGATTGTACGTTTTTGTGCATGATGAACTTTCCTTTTAGGTTCGGAGACATGGTTTTTTCGTGTGCGATGACCCGATTACGCTGCTTCTCTTCATTTACGCATGAAGCCCCATGCTTTCTGCGCAGGTCTACGCGATACCGTTTCTTAACCCAACCTCTGCAAAATTCAAAAGGCAAGCACCCTGCTTGCCTTTTTTCGTTATTGACCTTTATAGCGGCCATTATTCTTTGGAGCCTTTTCTTTTTTGGCTTTATCTTTATGAATTTTGTTTGTGTCCGCACTGCCTAATTCATGAGAGAATTCAGAATCAATGACGGCAGAATCAAAGCCTTTTTTGTTTTTTTGCTGAGGATCATTTTTCTTTGTTCTTTTAGCCATAAGCCTAACCCCCTTTTCATCTTCTTTGTTAGTTTGAAGTGAATCGGGCGGCTTTATTCGTTTATAAAGTCGGATTACTTATTCCAATATTTATACAGTGCTTGTGTACCGCTGTTCTCTTCGCCTTCCTCTGCCAGCTCGGCATACATTTTTTTCGCAAGTGCCAGTCCTGGCGTCATCATCCCCATTGCTTCTGCCTCTTCAAGAGCAATGGTCATATCTTTAATGAAGTGTTTAATATAAAAGCCAGGTTCAAAGTTGCCTTCAATCATTCTTGGAGCCAGATTGGATAGTGACCAGCTGCCCGCAGCACCGGTAGATATGCTTTGAAGCACCGTCTTTGGATCCAGGCCGGCCTTCTCTGCATACACAACTGCTTCACAAACACCTATCATGTTTGAAGCTATTGCAATTTGGTTGCACATTTTCGTATGCTGCCCTGATCCGGCTTTTCCTTGGTAAACAATGTTTGTTCCGAGGAGATTGAAGATTGGTTCGACTGCCTGAAAGGCTTCCCTGTCACCGCCAACCATTATCGAAAGCTTCGCTTCTCTAGCTCCAACATCACCTCCAGAAACAGGAGCATCCAAAGCATGCATTCCCTTTTTGCCGGCTTCTTTATATATTTTTTTAGCTAACGTAGGAGTTGACGTTGTCATGTCAATGACATATGTATTTTTATTTCCATTTGTGATAATGCCACTTTCACCAAGGTACACTTCTTCCACGTCAGCAGGGTATCCAACAATAGTAATAATCACATTTGCTTTCTGAGCAACCTCCAATGGCGTCTCAGCCCATTCTGCTCCGTTCTCTAATAGTTCTGAAGCTTTTTCTTTAGTCCTTGTATAAACAATTAATGGATAGCCAGCTTTCAAAAGGTGGCCCGCCATGCTTTTCCCCATTACGCCTGTTCCCACAAATCCGACAACTGTGTTCTCTGGTGAAATCAAAATGAATCCTCTCCTCATTGAAATGACTGAATTTTTTACATTTATTCTAGCACTTCTTCTGTACTTTTAAAATAAATATGACCTCTAAATGACAAAAGACCAGGCAAGTGCCTGGTCCATCCCCAATTTTATGCGCGTATTTACTATTACCCGAATTCAGCTATAATAAAACGCTTATTTAAATAATGTTTCTTTTAAAAATGCTTAAAGCTGTGAGGAAAAGTTATTCAGGAAAGCGCGCGCGATTACTTCATCATCGTTAATGATTTCTACTGAAACTGCATCTTCATTAACAATCATTTTTTCGATTTCAAACACATGCAAGTCTTTTGTAAGTGGAATTGGGTTCATAAATATGAAGTTTCCTTTTTCATTGTTAACTTCTATGTATTCTCCATCTATGATGGTTTCTTCTCCATAGACCCATTCATCCCTGCCCAATGCAGCTGCAAGTTTTTCATTATGTATCAGGACTTTAACTTTGTATAACTCTTCATCCGAAAGGATTTTATGATTAATCTTAAAGCGGAATTGAAGCTCATTGTTTTTAGTCAGCAATGCTTCAGCGTGGCTATTGACAATTGATTGCTGATTGCCCTGCATGCATCCTGCCAGGCTTGCTGTTACCAAGACGGTTAACAGTAAAATAACAATCCTCTTTCTCATGTTAAATTCCTCCTTTTCATTACCTTTTCCTTTTGGGGCTTACAATAAACCCCAATACTTACAACTAGGTTTACGCTCCTTTTCTGAAAGCATTAAAAAAAAGCCTTTTACAAGGCTTTTTTAACATACAACACAGCTCAAAAATGGGTTTTGTTTTGCATACTCATTTGTTTGTTTTTCTTTGGCTCTTTCTCATAAATTGTTGATAAATTTTGCCCGTTTATTTCCACAACTTCTTGTTATAAGTTATAAACTCATTATAAGAGAATTATTATTATTAACTAACAATCTATAAGAAGTGAACATAAAAATAAACCGGCCCTTGCCAGGCCGGCTTAAAAAGGGGGGAAAATGAGAATGATCAGCTTACTTAAGCCTTGCCTAAGTGCTTACTTTTCATTTACCCCGCAACCATGATTTAAAACCATTAATATATTTCAATTTGATTACAGGTTTGTTGCCGCTTTTACAGCCTGTACAACTTCTTCTGCTGTATTCATATGAAGCGCTTTTTCTGCAAGTGCTTCCATATCCTTTTTGTTAAGTTGGCGGATTTGAGAACGTGCTTTCAGGATTGAAGTTGCACTCATTGAGAATTCATCAAGCCCTAATCCCAACAGCAATGGAATCGCTGTTTCGTCTCCAGCCATTTCTCCGCACATACCTGCCCATTTGCCTTCTTTATGGGCTGCATCGATAACCATTTTAACCAGACGCAAAATCGCTGGGTTATATGGCTGGTAAAGGTAAGATACACGCTCATTCATACGGTCTGCAGCCATTGTGTATTGGATTAAGTCATTTGTTCCAACACTGAAGAAGTCAACTTCTTTAGCAAATTGCTCTGCCATAACAGCCGTTGAAGGAATTTCCACCATGATGCCGATTTCAATTTTGTCCGCAACCTCTGTTCCTTCACTTAGAAGCTTTTGTTTCTCTTCTTCAAGGATCGATTTGCCTTGACGGAATTCATCAAGAGTAGCAATCATCGGGAACATGATTTTCAGATTTCCATAAGAGCTGGCTCTTAACAAAGCTCTTAATTGAGTCCGGAAGATATCCTGTTCTTCAAGACACAAGCGGATAGCCCGGAAACCTAGGAATGGGTTCATTTCCTTTGGAAGATTTAAATAAGGAAGCTCTTTGTCACCGCCAATGTCCAATGTACGAACAACAACTGGTTTTCCTTCCATACCTTCAAGAACAGCTTTATAGGATTCGAACTGTTCCTCTTCAGTCGGCAGCTGGTCTCTTCCCATATATAAAAATTCAGTACGGTAAAGGCCGATGCCTTCCCCACCATTTTCAATTACACCTTTAAGGTCTTTAGGAGTACCGATGTTGGCAGCCAATTCAACGTGATGGCCATCAGCAGAAACTGACTTTTCATTGACTAGCTTGGCCCATTCAGCCTTTTGCTCCTCAAACTTGCGCTGCTCTTCTTCATACTCGGCTATAGCCTCTGGGGTAGGATTAATATGTACAAGACCCTTTAATCCATCCACGATGACAATGTCGCCATTTTTAATTTGCTTTGTTGATTCCTTAGTTCCCACAACTGCCGGAATTTCCATGGAACGGGCCATGATAGCGGAATGGGATGTTCTGCCTCCAATATCAGTTGTAAACCCTTTTACAAATTGGCGGTTTAATTGAGCTGTATCAGAAGGAGTCAAGTCTTCGGCAATGATGATTACTTCTTCAGCAATCATGCTTGGGTTAACAATTTGGACGCCAAGCAAATGAGAGAGAACACGTTTGGTAACATCTCGGATATCAGCAGCGCGTTCCTTCATGTACTCATTGTCCATCTGTTCAAACATGGTGACAAACATATCGGCTGTTTCTTTTAAAGCTGATTCTGCATTAACTTTATCTGTTTTGATTTTATCTTCAATTGGCGATATTAACTCCGGATCGCTTAGGACTAGCAGGTGAGCATCGAAAATAGCCGCTTTATCGGCGCCTAGTTCTTTATGGGCGTTGTCGCGAATAACTTCCAGTTCACCTTTTGACGCAGTAAGGGCAGCCTGAAAGCGTTCAACTTCCTTTGCTCCATCTTCAACTGACTTTTTGTCAAAAGAAAGATCCGGCTCGATCAAACGGTATGCTTTTGCAATGGCGATACCGCTTGATGCCGCAATTCCATTTAAAAAACTCATTATTCAGCCAAACCTTCTTTTTTCAAAGTTTCTTCAAGGCTGTTAAGAGCGTCCTGCTCATCGTTGCCTTCAGCAATAATTGTGATATCGGCACCTTGTCCAACACCTAAAGACATAACACCCATGATTGATTTCAAGTTAACTTTCTTCTCTTTGTATTCAAGGTGGATTTCAGAATCGAACTTGCTTGCAGCTTGCACAAGCATTGTAGCCGGACGAGCGTGAATTCCAGTTTCTGCAGTTACTTTAAATTGTTTTTGAACCATATTGGATCAATCCCCTTCTTATAAAAATAATTTTTAAAATTAAGTTAAGATGTGCAAGGCGTTGCCCCACTAACTTAAAAGCTCGGGCCTGGAAAAAATTCCGCTAAGCTTCAGGAATAGAATAATCATGACGGGTTATTTCTGTCCTATATGCTGTTTTATTTTTTCCAATGGCCATATATTCATGTATATAGGTTGTTCAAAATGTCCAAGAAAAATAGCACGCAATATTCAGTACTGTTTGACCTCTCCTCTGAACCCTCCTATTTGTAATCGGGAAGATTTCCCCAGCAATATTTAAGTCATCAGACACCTTACATCTCAGACAAAAGAATAGCATTTCATATACATTTAGACAATGAAAAAACCTTATTTTTTCGCGTTTGTTCACACTTTTTTTCAGTTAAACGCTTACATTTTCCAATGTTTTCATCCAGCATTGGAAAAACCTTAATTTGCAAACTGATTTTATTTTCTTCTTACTAATATGGGACGATATTTATTTTGCTTTCTCAAACATTTTGCTTTTTCTTTGTAATAAAGAATGTTGTAGGCTACTCTCATTTTTGAGATGGTTCCTTTAAGAGCGGTGGAATGGTCTCCTTCCTCCCCAGTATAGACCTTCACAAGATCGGATACTGACCGGGCAAGCATTTCAATGACATTCTTTAAGTCTTCAGGATTATATAAGATCTTATCTTCCATAAGCTGCTCCAGAATATCTTCAGATAGGCATTTAACTCTATTGGCTTTTTCTTTTTCCAGGTTCATCATAATCATCCCGCCTTTTCATTGATGCTTCAAATATATGCGGGACAATAGAGTGTAATGCCGCAATAGAGCGCCATTCCTTTTATTGCTTTCCTTCAGGAATAAACTGCGCTTCCCGATTGAAAAAGGTTTTATACGCCAGAAGTATAAAAATTATCACCGATAACCCTACACTGCCCAGGATGCCCAACAGGATAACGATTTGATATTCAATAGCAAGCAGCGGGCTTACACCTGAAAGAATTTGACCTGTCATCATTCCCGGCAGGAATATAATGCCCATGCCCAGCATGTTATTGATTGTCGGCAAAACAGCAGAATCACAGGCATGGTTCACATATGGCTTTACTGCCGCTTTTGGATCAGCACCTAGCATTAATGCACCTTCAATCATATCTCTTTGTGTATTAAATGACTGCAAAAGCTCCTTTACACTCAGTGTAATTCCAGTCATGGAATTACCAATGATCATACCGGCAATGGGAATAAAATATCGGGGGTCATACCAAGGTTCAAAGTCAATGACTACGAAATTAAAAAAAAGAAGACAAAACACAGTACCTGCTGCCATGGAAATGGCAATCGTTTTTTTCAGGTTCCCGGAAAGAGGAACTCCTGCCTGCTTAAAAATGGTGTATATTGCAAAACCCTCCATAATAACGATAACAGCCAAGGTTAATGCCGGACTGGAAAACTCAAATAGATATGTTAAGACATAACCTGCAATGACAAGCTGCAATGTCATTCTGAAGGTTGCAATCATAAGCCTTTTTTCACGTGCAATTCCTCTTATCTTAAAAATTAAGACGAGCAAAAGAACAAAAACGTAAGCAGATACTAGCCTCCAAAGTTCAATATTAATAATACCGCCGTTTTCCATGCCAGCCCCCTTATTTATCTGTCTTTGTCCTGCAGTTTAAGCAAGTCTATTCTTTCCTCACCATATTGATCGATCGCTTTCTTCGAATGAGTAATCATAATAATATCAGCCTTTTTTCTTTTAGCTTCATCTATAAAGTGCTCCAGTACTTTTAATTCAGTTTCTTCATCTAATGCAGAAGTCGGTTCATCCAGAAGGTAAACTTCAGATTCAAGCAATAGGACCCTGGCTAGCGCTAAACGCTGCTTCTCTCCACCTGATAAATTGCCGGAGTCCTCATCCAGTTCTTTGTCCAAATGCATTTTATGTATAGCATTCCTAAGAAGATTATCGGGTACCGGCTCTTTTTCTGTAAGCCTAAAGCCGATTTGGAGATTTTCTTTGATGGTTCCGGGAAAAATTAATGGAGTTTGTGAAAGCATTATTACTTTTCTGCGCAGCTGTATAGGGTCCAGTTCACTTAATGAAGTGCCCTTGTAAAAAATCTCACCTGTATCAGGAGTAAGCAGTTTATTCAGCATTTTCAGCAGTGTGGATTTTCCTGCCCCACTCTCTCCCATTATACAAGTAACCTTTCCAGCATAGATGTTAAGATGAGGCACTTTCAGGATTTCTTGATGACGAAGATTCTTTATCTCATAAAGTGTTTTTTTATCCATAGGCATCTCCTTTCCCTCTTCCCCTTTACCCTGTATAAAATCCGCTTAATCTCACCATAAAGCATTAGAAAAAGCAAAGCTCTTTCCGAAAATGGAAAAAGGGCTCTTAATTTCAAGGCTCTTTCTTATAAGCGGGAAGTGGACAAAAAGAAGAAGGAGCTCAAAGGATTAAAGAAAATAAGTATAAAATTATATCATTTATAATAACTTTACTTTGCCTTTATTCGCACTTAATAAAGCTTCTTTATCTTTAATATAAAGGCAGGTGGGGAGAGGATGCTGTTTCAAATTATTTTATGCATTATTTTTATTGCAGCTGTTTTTCTGCTAAATATAGTGCTGCTCAGAAAGTAGCAAAATTAAGTTTTGTAAATCATTTTCTTTGTCATTCCACCATCTATTGTGATATTTTCCCCCGTAATAAAGTCATTTTCAGGATCAGCCAGGAATAAACAAGTCCGGGCAATGTCTCCGGGCTTGCCTACTCTATTGGAAAGATGCTGCTTATGATCAATCTCTCTGAGCCCTTCATAATCCTCTGTTTCAATCCACCCGGGACTGATGCAATTTACCCGGATTCCTTTAGCTGAAAGGGTTCTTGCCAATGCATGTGTAATTGCCAATATCCCTCCTTTTGAAGCCGAATATGCCTCTGTATTGCTTTCAGACATCTGTGCCCTTGTAGAGGATATATTTATAATAGAGGAGCCTGTCTGCATTGTCTTTGCTGCTTCCCTGCTGCAGAGAAATACGCTTCTTAGGTTTGTATTGATAATCTCATCCCACATCTCTATAGTCATATCAAAAAAAGAATAAAATTTTGAAATTCCTGCATTGTTGATCAGGGTATCAATTGAGCCATATGTCTCATATGCTTTTGCCATGAGTCTGGAAACCTCCATTTCCTCCTTCACATCTGTCTTTACAAATAGGCTGGAATAGCCCTTCTCCTTTAAACTATCTTCAAGCTCTCTTCCCTTCTTTTCATTGATATCTGCGATGACAACATTTGCACCTTTAGCCGCAAACAATTCAGAGATCCCCTTGCCTATCCCATTAGCACCTCCTGTTACAATGACTGTTTTCCCTTTAAATTTGCTCAATGTTCTCAGCCTCCTTTATTAACATTTGATATTGCATTTATCTCCAAACCATTCATTCTCTATTCCATTATTAATGAAGGCATAAAGAAAGGCACCTGAGATGCTCAAGTACCTTTCTATCAATGCATTATTTAGCAAATCTATGTTTTCCAATAACAGTTGTAACTTCGCGCGATAAAATCCATTTACTTGTGCTTGTTTGCGGGTTATAAAAGAATAAAGATCCTTTTCCTTTTCCTCTAAAAGCAAGTGCTTCGTTCACAGCTTTCATTGCCTCGCCGTCTGCAGGGCGGTTGATTTCCCCGTTAGCTACCGGTGTAAAAGCATAATGCCCATTTGAAATCTGATAGATTACTTCTTTGATCGTATTGGGAAAATCAGGGGAATCGACTCTATTTAAAACAACTGTTGCCACAGCCACCTTACCTGCATATGGCTCTCCTTTTGCTTCTGCATGTACAAGCTGGGCAAGCAGATTTTTCTCAGCCTGTGTTATTGTTGATGGAAGCTTAATAGATTGCCCCGGATAAATTAAATGGGAGTTAAGCTTATTGAGGGTCATAACTTTAGAAATTGGCACGCCATAGTGGCTGCTTATTTTCCATAGTGTATCCCCTTTATTTACGTTATGTACACTGGCAAGAGCTTCCCCATGGTATGAAAATAGGGCTGCAGCTGCCAACAAACCCGCAGCCGCTTTTTTGATCTTTATTTTCATATGTATTCCTCCTGATAGTTTTCTATACTATCAGGCTACCAGTTAACAGAGCCCTTATCATCAGGTAATTAATGGTCCAGTTTGCAGAAGCTTCAATCTTCTGGGCAAATAATTATATATATTGTCCTTAAGACATATAAGGTAAACATAAACCTTAACTCCTGGGTGATTCCAAGTAATGATAAATTACATCTCCACCTCTTTGGGCTATTCCGCGGAAATGCTTAAAGTCATCCCTTTTAACAAGCACACTGCGAAACGGAAGAAAATCATCTTTAGAAACATAGTATTCTGAAATGGTTCCACCTTTTAATTGATCCAGCACTTCATGTATTTGTTCTTCTTTCATTATATATTAGCTCCTTTATTCTTTTCCTATTTATCTATCATATATAAATGGGTTTCATTTTTAAAGAGGTTGAGTGAGAGCTGTTAGTCTGTATTTTTTCTGAATATTAAATAATTTTAATGTAATTTAATTATTAATCTGGTATAATATTACCAAACTAGAAACTATATTTTTATTATTCAAACACAAAAGAAGTTCAAATTTCTTTACGCTATACATAATATAGTGCAAACTGTTATTACGCAGCTAAAGTAATTTACAAAAAAGGAGAGATGCTGTTTGAAGAAAGCAGAGGTTGGCAATATAATTGAATTTCGTGACGGATTACAGGGAATTGTAGAAAAAGTTAATGAAAATTCTGTCATTGTTGATTTAACTTATATGGATAATTATCGTGATCTGGAGTTAGACCAAAGAACCGTTGTCAATCACAAAAACTATAAAGTAGTAAAGGAATCAGCAATATAAAAGAATAAATGAAAGCGCATTCTTTCTGAGTGCGTTTAAAAAAGCAGCGGGCGATGCTGCTTTTTATTTTTGCATTTCATCAGATTCCAGAATGTGTATTCCCCTCGTACCATATTGTGCGGAACTAGCCATTAGCCTTTGCAACATGTCTCTTTAATTGGTTTATACTTCAACATTTTTTCCCCCTTAGCAATGGATTCAACGATTTAAAACCCATTCTGCCATTTTTTCACCAAATCTAAATTCATTACACTCACCTATCAATAGTGAGTGACGAAAAATATAAATGAAATGAATAGGAAAGGCCCCCTCATACAGGAGGCCTTGAACGACTATTCCTTTTCACCTGAGAGTTCTTTTAATGATTTCACTTTTCCATGCGGGTGCTGATCCTGCTTTCTTACAGTCCATGCACGCTCTTTCTCTCTTTTAGACTTCGTCAACTATAAAACCTCCTTTCTCATATGGGTAGGTTTAACATTTCAAAGCCATTTTATATTTCCATTTCCAAAGAAATCTTTTCCTTACTTTTTATTTGTATTTTTTGTTAGAATAATGTTTGGCTATTTTTTTCTTGAAAGGAGAAATAACATTGAAAAATATTTCTGCAGATGTCCGTTTCATTGGCGGAGTGTTTATAGCTCATCTGCTTATGTATTTTACATTTCAGGATAAATCGATTTTTTGGTATATTTTTTCTGCATCTTTATTATTCTTAATCAGCTATTCGATTATTATGGAAGAAGTGGAGGATAAGGTTTCATTTGGGACATATCTCATTTATGGATCTATTTCAGGTGCTGTCCTGTTTTTTCTGTTTTGGACCGGCTACCATTTATTTGATTTGCTGAATCTGCCAGTTATCAATCAAGTTGAAAAGCTTTATGGGCGTTTTTCACCCTCCCTTCTCTGGCATTATATCGTGCTAATATTAATCATCATTCCTGGTGAGGAAATTTTTTGGAGAGGCTTTGTCCAAAAAAGAATATTGAAGCATTCAAATGTCACTTTTTCAATCATTCTTTCCTCTATCCTCTATGCTTCTGTTCACTTCTATTCAGGATATTGGATGCTGCCATTTGCTGCGTTAATTGCAGGTCTATTTTGGGGATGGCTTTATGCCTGGAAAAGAAGCATTCCTCTTGTGATTGTTTCCCATTTAATTTTTGACTTGTTTATGTTTGTCATCTTTCCATTTAAATAATAATCATATCCCGCTCCAGACAACCCACTTTTCGGGTTGTTTTTTAATTTTATAACCCCTTTTTAAGTCTTGTCGAAACTTAGCATAAATGGTAATGTACTTATTAAATAGGAATTTTTATGTAACCCTTTTATTCCCTTTTCGTCTAATTATGTAGAGAAGCTTCTTAGTGAACTGTGGGAGGAACACAAAATGAAAAAGATGTTGAAACTTTTATTGCTCGCGGGATTGATTGCTGGCATTCTTGCTGGCTGCGGAACTGATCAGAGTGCTGGAGATAAAGGGACAGATCCTGTTCAAAACGAGGAAGAGGCGACAGAAGAACAGAATGGCCAGGAACAAGCTGAAGAAAATAAGGCAGAAGAAGAAGGAACCTCTGAAGAAGGAAATAGCGTAATCAGGATTCTGGAGCAGAATTTGAGCTATTCAGTTAATGGAGAAACGAAAGAAGATACAGCCTTTCTAAAACATAGTGATAATCAAAGCTACTCTATGTATGTTCTTCCTGGGTATGAGCTGACAGCAGAAGAGCCAAATAAAGATGTCCTCTATTTCACCGAAAATGACCAGGTTTTCATGCGCATAGAGCTTCTGCCGGATGATGCTGACTGGAAGATGGCCGAAGAAAATACAAAGGCACAATTAAGTGCTGTCAGCGAGGACGTACAAAGCGGCGAAGCCCCTGCCGATGAATTTTACAAAGATGCAACTGTATGGAAAGCAGAACAAAATGGTGAAAAAGTATCATCTTATCTGATTAAAAAAGATGACCTTTCACTTAAGCTAACTCTTTTCAACAAAGAAGACGCTGACCATGAAGAAGCTTTCCTTCAAATGGCAAAAACCATTATGAAAGAAGAACCGCAAAAATAATAGGCAGGCAAGAGATCCGGAAAGTACCGGATCTCTTTTTATTATAGGTTTTAAAACCACGTGCTCTGCACGTGTGAAAACAAAGCTTCTAGAGTGGTAATGTGACATAAAAAAACTCCTATCGTTATAATAGAAACTGGCCGTCAAACCAACTTCTATATAACGAAAGGAGCAGTACTCATGAGTGACAATAGTTTATCACATACCAGGTGGAATTGTAAGTACCACATCGTTTTCATCCCAAAATACAGAAGAAAAGTAATTTATGGAAAGTTGAGACGAGATATAGGAGCGATATTGAGAAGGCTGTGTGAAATGAAAGATGTGGAAATCATTGAAGCACATGCTATGCCAGACCACATTCATATGTTA
>NZ_JAEL01000048.1 GCF_000518885.1 Bacillus sp. J33
GACCTTGTGATTATCGATGATTTAATGTATATGGCCATGGACCAGAGAGAAGCAAACTTATTCTTTCACTTGATTAATCATTTGTACGAACGAAGTTCGATCATCCTGACTTCAAATAAAAGTCCAGATGAGTGGGGTAATTTAATTGGGGACCAAGGGATTACAACAGCTATTTTAGATCGCTTACTTCATCGTGTGGAAGTCATCCATGGAGGTGAAAACGAGGAAAGTCATCGCATGAAAAACCGGAAAAGCATTTTTTCAGCAGAAGTGTAAAAAGGAAACGAGCAAAAAGTGTAAAATTCAACTTGACGTCTACAACAAATGCCCCTACTAAAGCGTACAATGCTTTTTCAGGTGAAAAAATGAGTGCTCCTGCAATCATAACAGTTGCATCCATAAACATAATCGATGTACTGTATTTTACTGATTTTATCTTTTGTAAAATCTGAGCAATTAAGGTGAAGCCACCAGTATTCCCACCAGCTCGAAAAACTACCCCTAAGCCAATTCCTACTCCCAATCCGGTGTTTCCTGGATAAAATGGGCCCGGTTTATTTTCCCATTACTGTTGATTTGGGTTATCCTGGGTGCAATTTTCCTTGTAATCGGTGTGTTGATGAATTGGGGACCTTTTTAAAATTGAAATACAGTATTCGCTTGATTTAAGTCAACAAGATCTATCTCGATTTAAATTTAGCTAGAAGTTCTTGGGCAATTATAAATAAAGCCAGTTGATCTAGTGTTCTTTTATACTTTTAAAGAACACATTTTTTGAATTAGTATTTATGAAAAGCACAGGTATTGTAAGAAAGTTAGACGACATTGGCAGGATCGTTATTCCTATGTAAATCACTAAAAAACATCCGTTCGAAACGAACGGATGTTTTTATGCAATAAAAGGACTTGTCTTTAAATCAGTAAGAGTAATTCAATTATTGTTATTAGAAAGCGCAGGGTAGCTCTTCACCCCCACTTAAATTATTTATAAGACTTCACACGATCTTCAAGTGGTTGGAATTCTTTTTCGCCCGGTTGAGCAGTTGGATTTCCGAATGACATTTGCGCGATCAATTTCCAGTTGGCTGGGATATCCCATTCCCTTTTCACTTCTTCATCAATTAGTTTATAGTGCTGCAATGAGGCACCTAATCCTTCAGCCTCTAAACCGGCCCATACTACTAACTACCTGTTCCTCCTAGAGGTTCATTTTATCTCTAGTTAAAATATCTCGAATTAAGATTAATTATCTGCAAAAAAGATTTAATGTCAATTAGTTAACTTTAACTTATAAAACAATCAGTTCGTTTGATTGATTGGATGATTTTTTTCCGAATCCATCATGATCCGAAAGGTCAGGAATATTCTCTTTTGTTAACTAATTATTAAAGAGCGAATCAAAATTTTTGATTCGCTCACAAATTTTTTATTGATTTGCTTTCTTTACCCACTCAGCAACTGTTACTGTACGTTTCGCTTGATGTTTTACAGCTGCTTGAACATCTTCAATCATTTTTCCATCTTGTCCAACCGTAACACTTGTTCCATATGGGTTACCTCCGGCTCCAAAAATAACCGGATCTGTATAGCCTGGAGTGGCGATAATCGCGCCCCAATGCATCATGGAAGTATATAGGGATAAGAGTGTGGCTTCCTGTCCGCCATGCGGGTTCTGTGCAGATGTCATGGCACTTACGACTTTGTTGACGGTTTTACCAGTCGCCCATAATCCGCCTTGGATATCTAGGAATTGCTTCATTTGTGAAGGCATGTTCCCAAATCGGGTAGGAACGCTAAAGATAATTGCGTCTGCCCATTCAATATCATCTCCTGTTGCTACTGGTACGTCTTTTGTTGCTTCTACAGTTGATTTCCACACTTCATTTCTCTCGATGATGGATTCTGGTGCTAATTCTTCTACCTTTAATACTTTTACTTCAGCACCCGCTTCTTTTGCTCCTTCTTCTGCCCATTTTGCCAGCTGATAGTTTGTTCCACCCATGCTGTAAAAAATGACTGCCAAATTAACATTTTCCATTCTTTTTGTCTCCTTTATAGATGAATTTCCAAATAATTTGGATAGAAAACCCATTTTCATATACCTCTTTTCTTTTGGCTTTATTCTAATAAATTGCTGCTTACTTATAAATTCAGCCCGTTGATTTTCGCGGAGAGAATGAGAGCACCCTCGGTTAAGCCTGTGGGACTCCCACTTCCCTCTCTTCTGAGCAGGAGTCAATAGCCCTCCGCTGCAATCAACTCAGGGGGTTAAACTTAGTTAACCGTTAAAATCAACAAACTTTACGAAAACAGCTTTTTTTAATTATGCAGCTTTTGAAACTTGTGAATCATTTTTAAAAATCAATGGGTCAACAGATAAAAATTTACTTCCATTGATTGCAAGATAAATGGCCATTGCTAAAAAGGCCAGATCCAGCTCGTAACCTGCCATTTGGCCATTTCCTAACAAGCCAGCTGCCATTTTTACCTTTAATGTCGCTCCAATCATGATAATGCCAATTAATGCGGACACAATTCTTGTTCCCAATCCAATAATCAAAGCAATGCCGCCAACTAATTCAATTCCAGCTACGGCAAAGGCCATAAATCCTGGCAAGCCAATACTTTCAAACCATCCAACAATATTCTCTATTCCACCTTGGAATTTTACTAAACCGTGAATAAAAAATATAATACCTAAGGTTAAACGTAAAACAAGTGCTCCTAACTCTGCTTTAAACATAATAAACTTAATCCCCCAAAAATATTCTTTAATTTGATTAAACTATAATTTTCCATACCAATTGGCAGCAGCTTCGACCTCTGTAGCGGTAAGTTGATGCCCCCTATTTTCCCAATGGAGTTCAACGTTTGCATTAGCCTTTTCCAGCATAGACTGTAATTCCATCGATTCCATAGGCGAACAGATTGGATCATTTTTTCCTGCTGCAATGAAAACAGATTTTCCAGTCAAATTTGGAAGTTCAATTCCTTTTCTTGGCACCATTGGATGATGAAGAATGGCCGCCTTCAATGCATCTTGATAATGGAACAATAAACTGGCTGCTATATTCGCACCATTTGAGTACCCGATGGCAATAATATGATCTCTGTCAAATCCATACTTTTCAGCGGATTCATCAAGGAATTCATTCAATTCTTTTGTACGGAATAGTAGATCTTCCTCATCAAACACACCTTCAGCTAATCTGCGAAAGAAACGGGGCATGCCATTTTCAAGAACATTTCCCCTGACACTTAAAATGGAAGGCTTCATCGTCGATTCTTCCTGCAAGGGGCAGCAAATCTAATTCATTGCCTCCAGTTCCGTGCAGCAGTAACAATGTTGGTTTTGATGGGTTTTTCCCTTTTTGAAATATGTGCTTCATCATTTACCTCCTTTTATTTAGGGACCTCTACAGCAGGTAAGGTCTCTTCCAATTCTTCCCTCTTTGATTCCAGCCAAGAAGGTAACATAAGCCTGCTGCCAAGTTCCTTTAGTGGCTCGTCAACCGTAAATCCTGGAGGGTCTGTCGCGATTTCGAATAAAATGCCGCCTTCTTCATGAAAGTAAAGTGCTTTGAAGTAATTTCGATCCAGAATTTCAGTTGGATAATAGCCCTTCTCCTGAAGAAGGTTTCTCCACCTTATATGGTCCTCTTCATCTTTCGCTCTCCAGGCAATATGATGAACTGTACCAGCCCCCATCAATCCTCGAACAGAGGGGGTAAGTTTTATATCGATTGTATTTCCAAGTTCGGCTTCTGATTTAAATCTTAAGAATCCTTCTTCTTGGCCGAGGCATTCCAGCCCTAATACATTCTCAAGTACTTCAGCCGTTTTATTTGGCTTTGAAGAAATCAGGGTTGCTCCTCCAAATCCTTTAATGGCAACCTCTGGATGAATGTCTTTCAAAGTCCATGTATTCAAAGGCCCCTTAGACCGCTCTACCAGTTCGATTTCAAGACCGTCTGGATCCTGGAATTGCAAGTAGGTTTCACCGTAGCGGACTGTTTGTATAAACTTAACTCCAAATTTACTCAAACGATTTTTCCAAAAATCAATTGATTGATCAGGGATCACATAACTGGTCACCCCGACCTGACCCGTTCCAATCCGCCCTTTTAACTGATTCTCCCATGGGAAGAAGGTCATAACAGTCCCGGGATCACCATTTTCATTTCCGAAATAAAGATGATAGACTTCCGGCCGGTCAAAATTAATTGTTTTTTTTACTAGCCTAAGTCCCAGTACCCCTGCATAAAAGTCGATATTTCGCTGGGCGTCGTTTACCATGGCCGTAATGTGATGGATACCTGAAGTGATTTGCAAATTCATCCCCTCCACTTCTTTAAGAGTGACTTAGATTCTACTTGGGTCTTTCAATAGAAAACATTTCGCCAATCTTTGCATAATGGATGCCCGCCAAACGGCTCACTGCAGCGAGCCCCCTTGGATCAATTCTTCCCTTTTCATAGATGTTTTCATCAATATGAAATTGAACAACTTTTCCAATGATAAGATCACAGCCAGGAGTATCCGTGCCCCCTAACGATAGCGCATGTTCCAAGGTACACTCCAGTCGGATTTTCGCCTCCATCACTCCGGGCACGGAAATTTTCGTACTTTTAGCCAAAGTTAATTTTGCTAATTCTATTTCACTTTGATCAGGAGGCAGAGCTGCTGCTGTCATATTTATTTTTTCTACATTCTCCTCATCGACAATATGAACAACAAATTCCTCTGTACTGATAATATTTCTGGCGGTATCCTTCTGTGTTCCTTCATTTCTTTGAATTGCCAAGGATATCATCGGGGGATTTGATGTCACGATATTGAAATAACTGAATGGAGCCCCATTCAAAACACCGTCTTTTGAGATAGTTGTTACAAAAGCAATGGGCCTTGGTATAATGCTTCCTATTAAAAATTTGTAATTTTCTCTTTCACTATTGTCGATTGGGTCAATTGAAAGCATAGCGGGCATCACCTCTTTTAAATTCAATCCATTTCTCTGACTGTAATCGGAAGCAGAACATTTTCTATCTTATCCCTTTGTGGCTCATATTGTTCAGGCAGCATTAATCTCCCGCCCATCGTTTCCTGGGATTCATCATGGGCAAACCCTGGAGGATCTGTAGCAATTTCAAATAAAATTTCTCCATGTTCCCTAAAATAGATAGCATTAAAGTAGTTTCGGTCTTGAACTGGTGTAACCCCATATCCATTATCTGCAACATATTTTTGCCAATCCAATTGATCTTGATCATCAATAGCCCTCCAGGCAATATGATGGACGGTTCCAACACCCATTCGCCCCCGTCCAATTGGGGTTAATTTAAGATCGATGATATTTCCAATATCGGCAGAAGAACGGTAACGGATAAAATCTCCTTCCTGACCTGCAACTTCAAGTCCCATAATATTTTCCAGCAGATCAGCAGTCTTTGCTGGCTGAGTTGATAAGAGAGTTGCTCCACCGAATCCTTTTATAGCTGTTTCAGGAGTAACCTCTCCGAAAGTCCAGGTATTTACTTCCCCTTCTTCTCTTTCAACAATCTCCAAATGAAGTCCATGAGGATCATCAAATTCCAAATATTGCTCTCCGAAACGTTCCATTTTCGTATAAGGAACTTTAAATTTTTCAAGCCTTTCTTCCCAAAACTTCATGGCACCTGTCGGAACGACATACGAAGTAACTCCTACCTGGCCATCGCCAATAACCCCTTGACGGGCACCTGCCCAAGGAAAGAAAGTAATGATTGTTCCTGGCTTGCCGCCCTCATTACCAAAGTAAAGGTGATAAGTGCCTGGGTCATCAAAGTTGACTGTTTGTTTGACTAAGCGTAATCCTAAAACTCCTGCATAAAAATCTACATTTTCTTGAGGATGACCTACAATTGCAGTTATATGATGAATCCCCATTGTTTTTTTACCCATTTTTTCCACACTCCTTTTATAATTTGATTGATTATTTTCTGTAACCCCATTGACGTACTAATGAAAGCCATGTCATTTCTGTTTGCCATTTTTACTTTTCCCCTGGACATCTTCATTACACTTAATACTTATAGTGAAAATTTTAAAGCCATTAGTTCTTTAGAGGTTAGACCAATCACGAGAATTCGGGCCCTCAGCTTTTGGTTCTTTTTTATAGGCTCTGTTAAATTTGCCTGTTGATTTAAACTTAGTTAGCCACCAGGAAGGCAACAAACTTTACGAAATAGATTAATTTAAAGAAGTTTTAATTCGAGATAAATTAGAATAAAAAGAAATCTATTGCATATCGACCTGGACCGGTTAAAGCAATACCAAGTGCTGCAGCGATTAAAGTTAAGTTATATTCATACCCATTAGATGTTGCCCATAAACCATTTGGACCATGCACCTTTACGATTGCCATTACCATTGTTCCTGCAATCATTAATGCTGCGAGTGGTGTTAAAAGTCCTACAGCAAACAATATTCCCCCGATTAGTTCCGCTAATCCTGCGAAAAGGGCCATAGTCACGCCCGGCTTCATCCCAATAGATTCAAACCAGCCTCCGGTTCCTTTTAATCCATGACCTCCGAACCAGCCAAACAATTTTTGAGCACCGTGGCCAATGAATAATACCCCAATTACCAGTCTTATAATTAATAAACCTAAATCCAACATTTTTTAATCCTCCTACATTTATTTATCTCGAATTCGAGATATTATACAAAAAAATTTTTAGCTTCTTACCTTATCCAAAAGTGTAACCAATAACTCTGTTTCCTCAGTGTTTAAAGAACTAAACATGTCATCAACTATCTCCTGATGTTCTGGCATTATTTTCCCCATCAATTCATTACCTGCATCTGTTAAACTGACGTGTATAACTCTGCGGTCATCCGGACATGCACTTCTTTCTAAAAAACCTTTCTGTTCTAATTTATCTATAACATATGTCATCGATCCACTGGAAATCAGGACTTTCTGGCTTATTTGATGAATGTTTTGTTTCCCTTTATAATAAAGAACTTCCAGAACAGAAAACTCTGTAATACTAAGGTTATATTTTATCATCTCCAGCTTTATTCTCTCGTGTATAGCCTTGGAGGTTTGCATTAACATTAAAAAAGGAGCATTTGTACATTTTCTGTTCATTTCCTTCACCTCCTCCGAATTTACCTTTAATTAAAATATCTTAAATTCAAGATAAATAATAAAACATGATTACTTCTTTGTCAATAGCTTTTTTTCTCTCTTTTGAGTTTGGTTTTGTACCTGCTTCCTGATTGCTTAGATTAACATTATTCACCATATTTGTTTCATTCTATTCTTTGCTTGGGCTTTCTTTAATTTATTTGGAGTTACATCATCTCCTTTAGGATCAACGATGGTTGTGTTTAATAGCAACTCTTCCATAGATCCGCGAAATTCTTGAATGTATTTTGTGCGCAAATTGGCTATTTCAGCATTTTCATTTTGAGTTAATCCCTCGGTCCTTCTTTTAAGTGCAAGTTCATTTATTCTTTTTAAAATTTCATGCATTAGACTTACTCCTTTCCAGTAAATAATTCGCAAGATTATATCTCGAATTTAATTATCTTGAATTAAAGATAATATACTTTATTAGATTTGTCAACACACTACTTAGAATGTATATCAATGTTAGTCAATCCCCGTACTACTTTATATGTGTCTCACAATATTTTTAATACCCTTGATATAAAAAGAAAATAGCGTGTTATAAAATACACGCCATTTCTGATATCATTTAAGCCACCGATATCAAGCCTTTTGCCTCAATAAGCTTTATTAATTTTCTATATCTCTTTTTTTAAAGCCTAAAACCCCTAATAGAATCAGTGCTGTAGCGGTAATTCCCAATACGATTAACGGCATAATCGAAAATTCCTCTACAGGGGCCTGTGGAACATGACCATAAGGCGAAAGGTTGCCGATCCATTCAGAGAATTGAAATAAACCGCCGAAATACAAGACAACAAACGAATAAAAAATGTAAAGCCAGACTAAGGCTGACAGCTTTGGCAAATACCCAATAAGAAAGACAGCTGAACCAATCATGACGAGCATCGCAGGGTAATACGAAAGTGCTGCTCCATAAATCATGCCAAATGACAATCCTTCCTCAATTGCGGCCGTTCCGGCAGACCATAGACCAACTGCAGCAAAAGAAATCATGAAAAACCCGTTGATCACTGCAATAACTAAGTAACTGCCTAATAATTGAGTTCGTGAGACGGCCCTTCCCAGGAGGTGAGTGATTCGCTCTTTTTTCTCCTCTCCGCGCAGCTTGTTCATGGACATAACAGGAGGAACCGTTGCCAATAATGAGATGACAATCATCAGCATCGGAATAAATTGCTCCGTCAATGTCAGTCCCTCTTCGGGACGAAGAAGCTGTTTTATCATTTCGTTATTAGAAAAAAAGGACTCCAAATCTCCTAAAATGGAACCATAAGATGCTCCCAACACATACATACCAATCGCCCATGCAATGGTTCCAGTCTTTTGCAGCCTCATTGCAAGACCTAAAGGACTTTGGAGAAAACTAGATGCATATCTTCTCCCAGGCTTTGATGGAAGGAACCCGCTTTCTAAGTCACGAATCGCATTTAGATAATTGGCTAAAGCATAAAGGAGAACAGAAACTGCAATCATAAGTACAATCGGCAGCCAATTATTCGCAGAATAAGCCTCTGCCTTTGTCACCCACCCAAAAGGAGAAAGCCAAGAAAGAGATTCATCTGTAGTATCTGTAATGGCCCGAAAGAGGTAAGAGATCAGCAATACAGCAATGGAATAGCCAACTGTTCCACGGGAAGTTTCCGTTAGCTGTGCAAAGACTGCTGTGACACCCGCAAAAAATAGACCCGCTGCACCTAATGCTGCACCATAAAGAAGCGATCCCTCCAGATTCATGCTCTCTAACCCAAGAGCATAGAGTCCAAAGCCATTTATTAATGCTAAAGCAGCACATGTACCAATAATCACAATTAAGGTTGAATTTAAATAGGAAAGCCGCCCGGTTGGCAAGGACCTAATCAATTCCAGACGTCCTTCTTCCTCATCTCCTCTTGTGTGCCGGCTGACGAGCAAAATACTCATTAGCCCCACAACAGCTGCAGTCATTAGCAGCATTTGATGGGCAGTCATTGCTCCGAGGGTATAATGATCTAAATCACCAGGTCCAACCATGGCTGTCATTGCCGGATTGGCCATAGTTTGAGCCATCACATCACGTTCCTGCTGAGAACCATACATTTCACTAAATGCTATAGGAACAGCAAGTGTAAAAAAAGTCAGGCCCAATACCCATAGAGGAATTCGAATTCGATCAAGCCTTAGAATAAATAAAGAAAGGTTGGCCGCATTGGCCATTAATTTGCCAGCCATCATTTCTTACCTCCCGCTCCTGTATCCTCTGATCCTTCATAATGGCGCATAAATAAATCTTCTAATGTTGGCGGCGAACTTTCAAACTTTAAGATTCCAAATTGGCTGATATGTTTAATTACATCATCTATTTGCTCTGAATCCACTTGGAATGAAAGTCCCTGTTCATTTTTGTGGAGATCATAAATGCCTTTTAATTCATTTAGCCCTGCAACTGGCTGTTTCGTATCAACGAGCATTTGCGTCCGTGTTAAATGGCGCAGCTCGTTTAATGTTCCAGTTTCCATAATGATTCCTTGGCGGATAATGCTGACCCGGTCACACAGCTTTTCTACCTCAGACAAAATATGACTGGAAAGCAATACACTTTTCCCTTGTTTCTTGACCTCCATCACACATTCCTAAAATACTTTTTCCATTAACGGATCAAGGCCGGATGTAGGTTCATCCAATATATATAGGTCCGCATCAGATGAAAAAGCAGCAGCTAAGGCAACCTTTTGCCGGTTTCCTTTGGAATAGGTTCTGCATTTCTTGGTTGGATCCAAATCAAATTTATGAATGAGCTCCTCCCGTTTGGCTTTGTTTTTTGTTCCATTAAGCTTTAAAAATAAATCGATTACCTCACCGCCAGTTAAGTTGGGCCATAAATTAACATCACCGGGAACATAGGCCACATTCTTGTGGATCTCCACAGCATCACTCCAGGCATTTTTTTCAAAAATCTTGACCTCTCCGCCTGTCGCCTTCAAAATCCCCAGCAATACTTTTATAGTAGTTGATTTACCGGCGCCGTTTGGGCCAATAAACCCTAAGACTTCCCCTTTCGATACTTCCAGATTAATCCCTTTCAAAATTTGAGCTTTCCCAAACTTTTTCGTTAAATTCTTTACCTGTATCACTGACACGCCTTTCCCCTCCTAAAAATGAATTTAATGAATGATTTTTATATATTTTATTCATAATATAAACCTATGCCATCTTTCCGTCAATATGTTTTGAATAAATGCATTTGAATTTATTCAAAACATATTTTATGATTTAAAATAGAGGTGAGTTTATTGGACGGGTATCAGCGACGTACAGAGAAGAAAAAAGAACAAATTCAAAATGCAGCAATGGAGCTATTTAAAGACCTTGGCATTGAAAAAGTAAGCCTTGCTGAAATTGCCAGAAAAGCCAAAGTATCTCCTGTTACCATATATAATCATTTTGGGACGAAAGATGAATTAGTAAAGAACGTCATTCATACTTTTCTTCTTAGGGAATGGGATAGCAGATTAGAAACAGTCCAGCGTGATGATTTATCATTTCCTGAAAAGGTTGAGAAGCTCATCCTGGATACGGCAAATGTTAGCGGCATAAATTCTGATTTCCTTAATAAATTGCTTGAGGGAAATCCTGAGCTGGAGGAGCTTATCCAGGATTTCTATAAAGAGCGAATGAAATACATTATTTCTTTTTTCGAAGAAGGAAAACAGAAAGGATATATTGATTCCGATATCTCAACAGAATCGATTATTGTTTATCTTAATTTAATTCAAAATGCAGCAAAGGATTTCCATTTTTATAATGAAAGAAGCAAAAATTCAAAATTAGGAGAAGATTTATCTAAACTCTTTTTTTATGGGTTTTTAAAAAAGCCAAGCAGCGGGGATCAATAAATTTGAAAGATTGCCTGCACCTCTTATTAGAAGTGCTAAGAATAAAGTCTTATTAACAAAAAAACCGGCCTTTCAATGTGGAAAAGGTCGGTTGTATATATGATTATAAATACTTTTGTCAATTCTGGTGTAAAATGGGATAAATTCATTGCTTGCAATTTTCAGTGTGCTTCCGGTAAGTCGCATTGATTAGTAAATTTCAGCCACTTATTTCATATCAGCATAAGAACTTTAATTAGTATGCATCATTTACGAGTTCCCTCATTGAGTTTAATTTAGAAGTCAGCTCCAAAAACCATTCCTCATCCCCTGTAGATAGTGCCAGATCAATTAGAAAATGAATCTGCTCCTTATTTGCCACTTTGGCAGCAGGCATTTTTTTAATCTGTTTGCTTAGCACAACCATGGATTTGCCTTCAATGGATTTATTATCACTTGAAATTACTTTTGCTTTTACTATGCCTTTTGAATTATCAAGGGTTTCAATATAGCCGATTATGAGTTCGCCATTCCGGGATTTCCCCTTGATCCAATCACCTATTTGCAGAATGTAATCATTGTTAGAGCTCATATTTTTCACCCTTCCTAATTAATTTTATTTTATTACTGGTATAGCATAACTGTAACATGTTTTATTGCATTTTTATTTTAATGGAAAGCTACGCCTTCCTGCATTTATCTTTATTGATATGATCGACAATATCTTTAATGGTATAGTGCTTTAAATATTCACCCAGATGTTCTTCAGCACCCAGGAAAATGTCAAAAAGGACTCTTTGCATATTCGCCCCTACAAGGCAAGCTTCATTTGAATCAGGGCACTTCGGCTGCAATGCACCTTCAGAGGTGATCTTATAGATATCCCAAAGATTTACATCACTTAGATCCCGGGCAAAAATAAATCCGCCGCCCATGCCTTCTTTTGATTTGATAAATCCATTTCTTTTTAACAAACTCAGGACTTTACGAATGCGGACTGGATGTACCCCTGCACTTTCTGATATAGCATCGCTTGTAGACATGCGGTCCAGCTGGAGCGCGAGATAAGTTAAACTGTGAATGGCAAGAGTAAAGTCACTGTTCATGGCCAGCCTCCTAGAAGTACTTTTCGCTTTAATAAACCTTTTTCAACGTACTGTAATACTAAATGTTACAGATTGGGATGTCAAGAATATAGAACTTTGAACAAACAGTAAATCCTAATTGGCCGCTTTTTGCCCTTCATTATAAGAGAATGTACGAAGCTTTCGTGGAAGGAAACTGCGAATTTCATCCTCATTATAGCCAACCTGCAATCTCTTTTCATCCTGGACAATTGGCCTCCGAAGCATTTGCGGGTTTTCCATTATTATTTTATACAATTCCTTAAGCGGCAATGTTTCAATATCTATATTTAACGCTTTAAAGGCTTTTGACTTTGTTGAAATAATCTCCTCTGTACCCGTTTCCGTCAGGCGGAGAATAGATTTAATTTCCTCGACTGTAAGCGGGTCTGTTACGATGTTTCTTTCAATATAATCAATTTGATGTTCTTCCAGCCAAGCCCTTGCTTTTCGGCAGGAGCCGCAGCTTGAAGTTAAATACAAAGTTACCATTTTTAACACTCCTTTGTTTTATCCATAATTCGTAACTGTGAAAATAAAAATTACAGTTGAGTTATTGTTTATACTTAATGTTCCTTTTTGTTTATTACTAACCGTACTGTAATATTAATCATTACAGTTGAAGAAGTCAACAAAAATTTTTATTAACTATCTGTTTTCTTATAAATAGGCTGTTTTCGTAGGGTTTGAGCTTTTCGGGTGGAAAACTAAGTTAAATCACTAGGCAAAATTTAAAAGATAACACAACAATCTATGAGAAAGGAGCCTGTAAATAGGATAAAAAATAGAGCTTAGTTTATCATTAACAAGCGGTTTGGCCCTATTTCCCCCTATTTTTATAAAAAAATTAAAAAATCCAATGAACATATGCCAACAGAAAAATCACTAAAATAGATTATTTCATGAAAATGCTATAATAATTAAGAAGGCCAAATTTTATCATAGAGGATGTTTCAATTGAATTGGAGACCTGACAGAAAATCGAAAATACCGATTTATAAGCAGCTTGCCATGTATATTGAAAATGGGATTGCGGATGGCACTTTTCCCCCTGACAAACCGCTTCCATCCGAGAGAGGATTGGCAAAGCAATATGAAATAAACCGAAGTACGGCTGTTGCAGCGTATGATGAACTGGAGTCCAATGGAATCATCAATCGCAATCGGGGAAGCGGGACAACGATTAGCAAAGATATTTGGGGGATGGCTAAAAAACGGATCCCCAGCTGGAACCGTTATATTGAAGCGGGTTCCTTTTTGCCCAATTTGCCTGTTACACAAAGAATACATAAAGAACTGGCTGAGGCGAACCTAATCAATTTAGCCAGCGGGGAATTGTCACAGGATCTATTTCCAATGGATTCCCTTAGAGAAATAACATCAAACAGATCCTTTATTGGCCCTTTGGGATATGATCATCCCCAAGGAAATGAAATCCTTAGAAAAACCCTTGCTGACCATGTAAAAAAATTCAGAGCCATTGAGACTGACTCTTCATCTATCTTAATTACATCCGGTGCACAGCAAGCATTGCACCTTGTGGTTCAATGTCTGCTAAAACCTGGAGATGCCGTTGCCATTGAAGATCCTTCCTACCACTACAGCCTGCCGATATTTAAATCAGCTGGCATCAAAACCTATTTTCTAAAAACAGGCAAGGATGGACTGGACCCAAACGAAATTACGGCACTATATAAAAAACATCGAATTAAAATGGTCTTTTTAAATCCAATATTTCAAAATCCAACAGGTACACTATTGCCAGAGGACCAGCGCCATAAAATACTTGAATTGTCTTCTGAGTATGGCATCCCGGTCGTGGAAGACGATCCATACAGCTTAACAGCCTTCTCGGGTGAAAGTATGAGAACCCTTAAGTCGCTTGATCGGAACGGAAATGTTCTATATATTAGCTCGCTTACAAAAATTGTTGCATCAGGCCTGAGGATCGGCTGGATCATCGGTCCAAGATCAGTTATTGAAAGATTATCAGACGCTAAGCAGCAGATCGATTTTGGCCATGGCAGTTATTCACAATGGGTTGCCAATGATTTTTTAGAATCCAGGAATTTTGAATCACATATCAAGCATCTGGTTAAGCAATTGGAAAGCCGAAGAAATCAAATCATAGCCAGTCTTCAAACCTTTCTAAAAGATCAATTGGAATATCATGTTCCTCAAGGCGGCATACACCTCTGGTGCAAAATCAAAAAAGAGCATAATGAAATTCAATTACTCGAAGAATCCATAAAAAGAGGAGTCATTTACGTTCCAGGCACCACTTTGGGTTCTGAAACGGGATTTGTCCGGTTTACTTATGCCAGGGAAAATGAAGAAAACATTCACGAAGGAATGAAACGATTTGCTGATGCCCATTCTTATGTATAAAAAACGCATGGATTTATAAAAAATCCATGCGTTGTTCAATTCCGGCATTATTATGTTTTATGTCTGCTCCAAATGTCTTCCCGTACTATTGTGCCTGCAATGCAAAAGGGCTTTCCTGGAGCTTCTCGGAAATCAGACTATATGCAACTACTTTTTTCCTGTACTGTTTGACTACATCAATGCGGTCGCTGTAACTGTATAGAAGCAGCCTTACATTTCTTTTCCCCTCATTAACATTGATTATAATGGGTGTGCCACTATTCTCGGGTTGTAAATAGTTTTGTTCGCTCCCGGGATGAATATAATGTTTCTTGATAAATATTCCTTCGTTAAAATAATTTACAACATTGATTTTTTCATTGCCTTCTAGTCGTTTCCCCCCTAATGTAACAGTTACTTCATTCTCATTGAGCTTTGTATGAGTTTCAAATTTTCTAAGCAGCCAATTAACAGTTCCAGTTGGCAGACAAGTTACGACTATTTTTAGTATGCTGACAAGTATAATCGGAATCAAAACTGCCCATGTCATCTCTCGGCATCTCCTTTCTCTTTGTCCCTGCAGCTTCAGGATCCGGGCTTTTTAAGTCCGCCAAATATAGATTCCAAGGGAAGCTATAGCTATGAATATTATGACTACATATATTAAGGTTAAATTTGTTGTATTTTTTTGGTCGAACTTCCATAATTTTCATCTGATTTTCCTGTCAGAAGTAAAGTTGAAATTACGGCAAAAATTAAGATTAATACAACTAAGCCCAGTAGAATTTTCATGCAGCACCTCTTTAAAACTTACTAATAGTTTTTTTATAACTAAATAATAACGTACCTTAAATGATTAATGACCATCCAATTTGGTATGAATTTGCCCATCCACTTTGACTGTTTATTTCTTAGTTATATTTAAAGGGGTTTTTTTCTGCTTTTGAATCCCGCCCGTTGATTTAACATAGTTTGCCACCCGAAAAGCAACAAACTTTACGAAAACAGCCTAATCTAATAAGTAATATTTTTAATACACTAAAAAACGATAAAAAAGGAATTGCCTCTTTTATCGTTTTAAGATAATCCTTGATAGGAAACTGATTGTATTCATTCATGGTAAATCTCTTAAATCTTTTCTATAGAATTAACCTAATAGCTGTGAATATTTGAATCATTCCTTCATTAATATAAAATCAATTGTTTTATAGGCGACAAAAAACGTTGCCAGCGAATAGGCTCCTTCCCTAACGCCAAATAAGAAAACGGAGGTTGTAAAAATAATAAAATTAAAAAGCATAATGCATTGCCCGATTGTTAAAGGCGATCGTTCACTGAACAAAATGGCCAGCACTTCTGTTCCATCCAAACAGGCTCCAAAGCGTATAATCAGCCCAACCCCTGTTCCTAAAAGAAGACCGCCTAAGACAATGACAAGAATAGGATTATTCGTCAACTCTTCCAGCGGTGCCAAAATGTATGTTCCAGCCGCCAAGACTGAACTGGCATAAAAACTGAATAACAGAAAACGGACACCCATGTAAATCGATCCAACTAATAAAAACGGGATATTCAAACATAATAGGAGCAGTCCAACGTCAATATGAGCAAAATGGGAAAGCATAATGCTCACGCCAACGATACCGCCGTCTATGACATGATTTTTCACCAAAAATAATTGCAATGAAATGGCCACAAGCCAAGCTCCGCAAAAAATAAATAAGCCTCGGATATATAATGAGGTTTTTCGAAAACTTCCTTGATTTATATAGTAATGAACCCTTTCCCTATACACATGACATCCCCTTCTGTTTAGACATACCTCCTATGTAAAGAAATATATTCCGGTGAAATGATAAAATGTCCGGGTATATTGTCAGAATTCAAATTAAAAACCTGTAAAGACCCTAATGCCTTTAAAAAAAGATAGAAATACTTCATTCCTCAGTGTAAAATATATTCAGTTAGAGTATCTAACCTAAACATCGATTTTGAATTACAGGAGGAAACAAAAAACTTACCTAATAAATACTGCTTTCAGCTGTTGAATATCTTAAATTTTCAGAAAACTAAATAAAAGAGGTCGATGAAATTGGCAATGGATGCTGCAGAATTAAAGATTAAAGAACAAACGATTTTTGATCATACTGGAAATAAAATCGTTACAGAAGATCGAGAGATTAAAATAATTGCTAAGTTAGAAGAACCATTGATTGTCATATTAGGTAATGTTTTAAGCGATGAAGAATGTGATGAGCTGATTAGGTTATCCAAAGACCGGCTTCACCGTTCCAAAATTGGAAACTCGCGTGAAGTGGACGAACTCAGAACCAGCAGCAGTACGTTTTTTAATGAAGGCGAAAATGAAGTTGTGGCAAAAATCGAAAAAAGAATCTCGCGCATTATGAATATACCTGCAGAACATGGTGAAGGCCTGCAAATTTTAAATTACAAAATTGGCCAGGAATATAAAGCACATTTTGATTTCTTTTCACCTTCAAGCAGGGCTGCCAGCAATCCAAGAATCAGCACCCTTGTCATGTATCTGAATGATGTGGAGCAAGGCGGAGAAACATATTTTCCAAAACTTAATTTCTCTGTATCTCCTCAAAAAGGGATGGCTGTTTATTTTGAATATTTTTATAATGACCAAAACCTTAACGACTTAACACTGCACGGGGGAGCCCCTGTCATCATTGGGGACAAATGGGCAGCCACACAGTGGATGAGAAGAAAAAGAATATAGAAAAAAACACTTGGGCTTGTGCCCAAGTGTTTTTATATGTTTTTAAAACCATAATCTTTTATGATAATCATATTCTGAGGTATCGAAATTTTCTTCCCCTTCTCTTTTTGGGGCACACTCTTCACAAGGTTCTTCTGTTTGGCTATGTTCACATTGTTGCACTAAAAGTTCCATTGTCCGCATCCCCTTTCCTAACTCTTAATTCTATTATAATGTAAGCGGTTTCAAAAATCTCTTGTTTATTATTGGAAATCGATTTGTGCTTCCATTTCCAATAGTCTACTATCTACATATTAATAATAATTAGTATATATTAGCGTGTTCTCCTGGCATTGTCGAAAAAGGAGGTTTAAGAAATGGCTAAAAATTCCATGATTGCAAAGCAGCGCACTTCTAAATTTAAAGTGCAAGAATATACCAGCTGCGAAAAATGCAGACGTCTACATTCAGTCTGTCGCCAATTAAAACTTTGCCGAATTTGCTTCAGACAACTTTTCTGCAAAGACATATTCCGGCGTGTAAAAAAAAGCAAGCTGGTAATAAACTTAGACTCCATCTTTTGAAGGCTTTTTTGTATGTAAACTCTTTTGGTCATTCATTTAACAATTCTGAATCCCCATTTATCCTGCCAAAAGGCAATTGACTGAAGGGGATAAATTATGGATTAGAGCTTAATATAGACCATGATTTACATTCCCCGCCAGTAGTTAATGCCCAAAAGAAAAAGGGAGTAATTTAGTTAAGCAATGTTTTGCCCAGCATTTTCACACTGATAAATTGGCAAATAAATACTTTGAAATCCAATATGACTCTCCCCAACAGGTGGCGTAGCAGTAAGGATCCTGAGGGGGCATAAACCTTAATCCTATTGCAAGACTGCATAGTTGGAGTGCTTCACAACTGTTCTAAGCGTTTCATATTTTAATATCCTCGCGGTTTCTACCGAGATTTCCACGATTACGCTATGATCCCTTACTGCCTCCACGATTCCTTCAAACTGTTCATTTCTTCTTATGAAAGAAATACGATCACCTATCCTTGCCATCAAAATCACTCCCTTCATAATAGCTTTTAGTATGCTCGATAAAGTGGAGTTTAAACAAAAAATAGTTATATGGGGGATGATAAAAATATCAGATCATTTTAGAATTGATCAGGCTCATACAGATTATTTTAATAACCTTTGTCTTTTATATATGATTACAGGATCAGGTCGAAGGCGCTATAAGGAATTTAAATAACTTGACAGTTGATCGTGGAGGGCAAAATGGCTAGGTTCTGATTTAGCACGCTGAAGGCAAATTTTAATCAGAATAGCTCTGGCATATATGCAGGTGTAAATATTCATATGAAAGCCAGACTACTATTTAAATTCCCTCCGAAAAAATACTATAACTTTATTTCATATTCATAAAATCGTGGAATTTCCAAGAGCATCACTTTAGAGCGCATCTTAACTGGCTGTTTTACCAGCCAAAGTAAGTTCTTGGCAGGTCTGTTACCTCATGGGCCACCCTAATACCGGATTGAATGGCGCCTTCGATCCACGCTGGCGCTGTAGAAGTGTGTTCCCCTGCGAAATGAACCCTTCCTTCTGGTGCACTGATATAAGGAAAAAGCTCTGTTTCTTGATTAGGCTTAAACATAGAGAAAGCTCCGCCAGAAAACGGGTATTGTGACCAGCTATGGGAAGCTCCAGTTAAGAAATGCTCATAAACCTGCTTGCCATGAATGGCAGCCAAATTATCAAGAGCATTCCGAATCCGGTCCCCTTCCTTCAAGTTATCCCAGGATAGAGTATCATCCTCCCATGTATAACTGGCCAAGATGATCCCCGAACCTGTTGAGCCGATCAGATGGCTCGGGTAAGCAGCAAACCGGATGGGCAAATCGGTCATTAATTTACCGCCTCGGATTCCCTCGTGCTCCCAAAATCTTTGCTTAAATTGAAGGCCAATTTTGCTTGATGGCACATAATGAATTTCCCGGATCGCTTTCCATTTATAATGGGAAAAGGAATGGCGCGGGTCAATTTCTACAAAGTGAAGCATGGAAAATGGAATGGTAATAATCGCAAGATCACCTGTAATCGTTAATGTCATTTGGCTTAACGTATGCCTCGAATGAATCGTCACTTGATTAGCGTTTTGGACGATCTTGGTCATTTGATATCCAAAATGAAGGTTTTCCTTTAACTGGGGCAGAAAAGCATTTGGCAGCTTATCGTTGCCGCCTTCAATTTCGTAAAATTGAATATCCGGGTTGAATAGCGGCAAAAGCTCCCTAAGTATCGCGGGAAACGAAAGCTCCGGAAACCCCTCCAGGCCAAGAAGAACCTGTATACTTTCAATCGCACCGGAGGACAGGCTGGGCCCTACAGGATTGTACCGGAGAAAAAAGCTCATCGGAAACCGGTCAAACTCTCTGATGACAATCTTCCAGTTTTCCTGTGGGTTCTGATTTATGAAATCAGTTACCGGTTTAATGGCCATTGTTAGCAGTTCCTCTGCCGTTTTCCCTTTTTCATGCGGGGCAACAGGATAGTTTAACATATCCGGATTTCGCTCATACGCCTGCCAGCTTGTTTTTACACCGTTAGCATATATCACATCAGTGGGAGCGGTATTCACAAACGGATTCACCTTTAAATGAAATTTTTTAATATATTCCATCACTAATTTATGAATATGCGGAATGCGCATCGCCCCAACATCGAGGTACAACCCATCCATAAAAGGCTCCCTAAGTGTAAAGATCCTGCCTCCAACCCTTTGCGTTGCTTCCAAAACAGTCACATCATGCCCCGCTTCCTTTAGCAGGGATGCAGCCACCAGCCCAGACATACCAGCGCCAACGACAATAATCTTTTTTTGAACTGTAGAAATCCCAAGACCATTTCTGATGGTCGAAAGCATTTGCTCGGTCGTTAACTGGGGATTTCGATAATAGGACATGCTCATTCTCCTTCCTGGTGGAAGTCCCTGGATATTCCTTATAACTAACATACGTCGGGATGAGCGTCCTATATGATTGTATTTTTAATTAAAGAGGCACATTTTTGAATTTTAGAAAAGGATTCAGATTGATGCTATTTGAACGATTAACCCAGATATCATTCTCCTCACTCCTGCTTTGGTAGTTTATTGTATCGATTAACAACCAATTCACTCGTCTTTCTCCTATTTTGGTAGATAATCGAACGGATTAACGACTATTCCTCTCGCCTCTCTCCTTTTTGGTAGATAACAAGACTATTAACTCCCACTTCACTTCTATATTAAGATCTACTCCGGCTGTGCAACTGGAAACCCTCAAAATCAATAAAGAACGTTTTTAAATATTTTTGCGACAAATTGTATTGTGAAAATAATCACAAAATGTCGATAGCACCCCCATGGCTTATGTGCTTAATGCCTGGAATGTGTATATTGAATTATTAGCAGGGGCTGTTATAGGGGCTGTTATTTCATTTCCAAAGGTTCTGCGGTGGAAATTTTCATAGAGAAGCTTCGAAAAGCAGTTGGACATCAGGTATTGTAATTTTGTTTATTGCATTGTCTGCGTATATGATCTTTAAACTATTTAATGTCAGAATAAAAAAAGAATAGTTAAAACAATGACGCTCATTCCTAAAAATGAGCGTCATTGTTTTAAATATTTATTATTTCTCAAGAATCTCTTTTATTTTTTTCAAATCTTTATTGTTTGCTTTTTCCATCATTTTGGACATAACAGGGGTAAAGACTTTTGAAAATCCTGAAGGAATTCCCTTGTTCCTTAAGGTCATTCTCGTTTGGTTCTCACTAATTGCTTCCCAGGTATATATGGTTTCCATTGGGAAAGGTCCATTTGCTGTTTTCATTACAAGCTTTTCACCAGGAGTATAATCCATGATTTCGTAGACATAAGCAAGCTCCCGACCGAGGAAATGTGCTTTAAAGGCAATTTGGGATCCAAGAGCTAATGGCTTTGGCGTTAACCATTTCTGACTTAATATTTACATACCAATCAGGAGCATTGTCAGGATTTGCTGCATACTCCGCTACCTTATGGCACGGGGCTGCGATTATTATTTCTGTAAAAACATCGACCATTTAGTTACCTTCCGTTCCTATCTTTTCTTATTATATTACCACACCGGCAATTTTCCAAAAGGTCTTTTCTCATAGATTGGTGTTTTTCACTTATAAATTTTGCCCGTTGATTTCAGCACTGGGCACTTAAGCTTTCCCGTCGGGAGGAATGAGAGCCTATTCGGCTTCGCCTGTGGGGTCTCCCGCTTCCCTCTCTTCGGAACAGGAGATTGGAAAAGCATCTTTAGATAAACACCTCGTCGTAAGAAAATGTGAATGCATTTTCGAGTATTCAAGTGCCCTCCGCTAACAATCAAATCAGTATTTTAAACTTAGTTTACCACCAAAAAACAACAAATTTTACGAAAACAGCTTTTCTAAAAAAGGTACCAAATGATATTATACCTTCAAATATGCTGTTCCTGGATCAGGCCGATTACTTGTTCCTTCTCAGGCAATGCAGAAATGGCACCCTTTCCTGTAGCTGTTAAGGCTCCGCTCGCATTGGCAAATTTCAGGATTTCACCGTTCTGCTCTTTTAAGACCTTCTGTAAACTGTCCGGTGCTGCCTTTGCTTCCAGCAGTTTAAACAAAAATCCTCCGATAAAAGCATCTCCAGCACCAGTGGTATCTTGAACATCGACAGTGTATCCAGAGGATTTCCATTTATTATCCTTTAGATAAAGGTCAGCTCCAGCGGCACCTTTGGTAAACACGACAGCCTGGACATCTCCAGCAAATAAAGAAGCAATTGCCTCTTCTATGTCACTAATCCCAGTAATAAACTCCAATTCTTCATCCGATACCTTCACAAGATGGGCATAAGGAAGAAACTCCAAAATGGCATTTCTGCAATCTTCAGGCTGATCCCATAGCGGAAGCCTTACATTCGGGTCAAAACTAATGAGACCGCCCTTTTCCTTCATTAGTTCAATCGCCCTTTTATGTGCCAGTTTCATCGGGCTCTCCACTAGATCGACAGAGCAGAAATGCAGAATGTCCCCTTCACTGAACCAATCTGAATTTATTTCCTCTTCCCTAAAAAGCAAATCGGCAGACGGCTTTCGATAAAAAGAAAAATCCCTCTCGCCATCTTCTTTTAGCGAAACAAAGGCTAATCCTGTATTAGCTTCCTTTGTGCGGAGAATTTTGTCTGTCTTCACACCTGCTTGCTGAAGCTGCTCAATAAGGAAATCGCCAAATGCATCAATTCCCAGTTTTGTAATCATGGATGCATCGTGCCCAAACTTTGCAACGGCCGCTGCAACATTCGCCGGGGCGCCTCCTGGAGCGCGCTCAAATGTTACAACATCCTTTAATGCCTCTCCCTTCTGCTGAGGGATAAAGTCTATTAAAACTTCACCAATCGAGTATAGTTTTGTCATCTTCTCACCCTTAACGTATAATTCCTTGCTTTAAAGCATGCTTTGTATAAATGCAGTTTGCTTTCCCATTACTAAAAACTTTCACACCTTTTGAATCCTTTTTAGGGAATACTCTTGCCGTAAATACAACTTCTCCATCATTGATAAACAATTCAGCAATACTATGATCCACAAATACTTGAACTTTAACACAGCTTTCAATTCTCAGATCGGAACTTCTCATAAATCCATATTCCCCGCCAAAAGCTGACTCAAATTTTTCCCGATCCAATCTCACTGTTTGCTTTTCACGGTCAAACTCCAGTACAAGTCCTTCTGTGTCGGATGCAAACAATTCAATGCCAAACCTGGTGGCTTCAACTGCGTCAAATTCAAACTCGAGCTCATGCTGCCCGATTCCTTGATCCATACACTTGGTTCCACTTTCAATTGTGATTGTTTTTGAATGCGAATCTCTCCGCAGCTGCTTTAAGGCACCAGAAGGTCTTTGAACAAGCTTGCCATCTATAATCTTAAGTTCGCGCGGAATAGATAGGCAATGGGCCCATTCTTCTTGATCACTCGGATAATTGATTTCCCCCATTCCAGCCCACGCAAATAAAAGGCGCTCATTGTTTTTTCCTGCAAAGGTTTGCGGTGCATAGAAATCAAAGCCCTTTTCTAGCTCCTGATAATGCTCAACCTCATAATGCAATGTGTCAATATCCAGCTTTCCGGTTACATAGATAACATTATACAGATTATGGTAATCATGTCCTTGTGCCTTTAAACCTTGCGGGGAGAAGACCATAACATCTTTTCCGTTCAATTCAAAGTAATCAGGGCATTCGAGCATGTACACGGACTCCGGAAAATCTATTTGGAGATTCAGCTCGCCTTTGAAAGTCCAATCTAAAGCATTCTCAGATTCATAGATAATAATGGCTCCCGATAGATCAGCTCTTTGCGCCCCCAAAAGCATATAATAGCGACCATTTTTTTCAAAAACCTTCGGGTCACGGACATGTCCTGTATACCCATTTGGAACACCGTTGATAATCGGGTTATTTTCATACTTTTGAATTTTCCCATCCTTATCCATTATAGCAAGGCATTGGTTTGCAGACCTATCCATTGCACTATATTTAATATTTCCTGTGTAATACAAGTATAGCTTTCCAGCGACTTCAAGAGAGGCACCGGAATACGCTCCATGAGATTCATAATCCTCTACAGGAACCAAAGCAACCGGGAGACGCTTCCAATTGACAAGATCCACCGATTTCACATGCGCCCAGTGTTTCATCCCGTGCATCGCACTGAACGGATACCATTGGTAAAATATATGGAATTCGCCATTAAAGTACGCAAGTCCGTTCGGATCGTTGAGCAGACCAAACTGCGGGTGTATATGAAAAGCAGGCTTCCAATAAGATTTCTCAGATTTTTCCCTAAGCATTTCTAATTCATTTTCTTCCGCTTCATAAATTGTTCTATATTTAGGTTCTCTGTATCTCTCCATTTTGAATCCTCTCCAGTAAAAATAGAAAAGAAAGGAAGTTCCCCTCCCCTTCTATTAATCTAAGTTTGGTTTTTTTATCTTGAAATAAGAAACTGTTAAAATAGCTCCAACAGCCAATGCCAGCACATTGGCAAGAATATAATGAAGATGACCGCTGCCTTGTGCCGCAACAATGGCAAAGCCAGGGATGGCTGTTGCTCCAAAGCCAAGCGCTTTAATTCCTGTCAGATAAACATAAGCTCCGCCAATTCCACCGCCAATGCAGCCCATAATCAGCGGGAATCGATATTTAACATTAACACCGAAAAGTGCCGGTTCTGAGATTCCGAATAAAGTAGAACCAAATGCTGAAATACCAATTTGTTTTGCTTTATCATTTTTCCAAAGGGCAAGTGTGTAGCCCAATACAGCCCCACCCTGTCCCATTAATGCAGCTGACATTAGCGGCATAATAAAGTTAAAGCCTGTGTCGGCAATCAGCTGGGCTTCCACAGCCCCAATGACATGGTGAAGGCCTGTAATAACGATTACCTGCTGAATGGCTGCAAACAGCATGAAACCAACAATCCCCAGGTTATCAACTGACCACATCAAGCCTGCTGTAATGCCATCTGATAACAGCCGCCCAAATGGGCCAATAGCAGAGAATAATAGGAAACCTGAAACGACTATCGTTAAAAAAGGTGCAAGGAAAAGCTTGATGATATCTGGAACTTTTCTGCTGAAAAACTGGTCAAGCTTTGCTACCACAAGACCCATCAAGAGCGCAATAATAATGCCGCCCTGGAAAGCAACAAGTGAAACCTTCAGCCCAAACAAGCTGATGACTTCCGGCTCAACTGTTCCATTTCCAACTAGATAGGCATTTGCAAGATCGGGATGAAGCATAATCGCACCTAATACTAAACCAAGAACCGGATTACCGCCGAATCGCTTTGTTGCTGAAAACACAACCAGCAATGGCAAAATGGTAAAGATGCCCGTGGACATTATGGATATAAATCGGTTAAATCCTGCAATGGCAGGATACATTTCAACAACAGATTGCTCACCGAAAATTCCCTGCTGGCTAAGAAGACCAGTCACACCCATTAACAGCGCTGCAGCCAGCAAACCTGGAATAATTTCAACAAACACGTCAGATAAAGCTTTAATTCCTTTTTGGAAGGGATTTTGCTTTTGCGCAGATTGCTGTTTCACATCTCCCAGTGACATTTCAGTAATGCCGGCTTCATCTGTGAAAACGGCATAGACATCATTAACCGTTCCCGCTCCGAAAATAATTTGCAGCTGGTCCCCCGCTGCGAACGAGCCTTTTACATGATCAAGCTGGCCAATCGCCTTTGTGTCGGCCAGTGAATGATCTTTAAGAACTAAACGGAGCCTTGTCGCACAATGGGCCGCGCCTTGAAGATTTTCTTTGCCGCCTATTAATCTCATTAACTCTTTAACAGCAGGCAGGTATTTGGACTTTATATTTGAATTAGCCATTTCTCTAATTCCTCCCTTTTTGATCTACTTCGGAACCGGTTCCGTTTAAGGGTTTAAAACAATAGCAAACCCTTGCCCTTTCCTAGTAATATAGAATTCTTCTTTTTTGGAACCGGTTCCATTTCATTTGGAAAAAATAACCGATCGTCCCGTCAATTTTGAGTATGGATGACGGGAACCGGTTCCCAAGCTTATTTTATAATACCGTTTTCATTTACACAACCCTTTTTTTGAAAACGGTATCAGCTTTTCACACATTTCACGCTTTCGCCTTTAACAAATTCAAATCCAGTGATTTGCAGTTCTGGGACTTCTTCGCCATTCGTCATTTTAATAATTGTCTGGGCTGCCATCTTCCCTGATGTTTCATTTTTGAATCGAATGGTTGTCAGAGCAGGATGGATGACTTCGGAAATATTGTATCCGCCAAAGCCTGCCAGTGAAAAATCGTCTGGGACTTTTTTGCCCAGTTTCGAGATGGTCTTCATCGCCCCGAATGCAATCGTATCTGTCGCGCAAATAATGGCTGTTGGCGTAAAGCTCTCGAGCATAACCTTCGTAATTCTGGCTGCATCATGCAAATCAAATTCAGATGTATAGGTTTTAATATTTGTCACGCCCGCTTCCCTCAGTCCATCCAGGATCCCCTGCTTCCGCCGCAGTCCGACAGCAATATCACTTTCCGTTACTCCAATATACGCAACCGACTGGTGCCCATTTTTGGCAATATATTGTCCCATTTTATAGCCAGCGTGATAATCATCATTAATAATACAGCTGCACTGATCCACTTCCTGGGCAACAATCAAAACGGGAATCTGAATCGAGTTAATTGTCTCAATATGTTTTTCCGTCACGCCCGTCGCAATCAGAATAATGCCATCAACCTTCTGTCGCGAAAGGCTAATCAGGCTTTCGATTTCACGTTCAACATACTTGCTCGTGCTAATAATAAGCGTCGTATAATCACGCTTGCGAAGCTCCTCATCAATTGCCATTAATACCGTAGATGTCACATAGGAATCAAGCGTCGGGGCGATAACCCCAATGAAATTCGTCCTTTTCGCTTTCAGGCTCTGGGCAAAGGAATTTGGCTCGTACTTTGTTTCCTCTATCACCTTTCGGATCTTTTCTTTAGTCTTTTCACTAACATTTCCGCCATTTAAATATCTGGAAACCGTACTTTTTGCAACACCTGCCAGCTCGGCAATATCTTTAATGGTTGTATTCATGCACCTTTCACCTTTTTCACTGTAAGCTAGAATGCTTTCATTATATATTATCGTCCGGGATGTTAAAAGAAGGCAGGCAAGTTGACGATATATTGAAGAAGTTGATGATATATTTTGATAGTTGACGATATATTAAAGAAGTTGATGATAAAATCATGCAAGTTGACGATATAGAGCCCCTCTCGATCATTCCGCCCCCCAAAAGTATATAAACTGACCCCAAATTTTGCATAAATAAGGTTTCCGCCGTTTAAAAAGAGTAAAATGCTGCAACAAATAGCTAAAACCACAAACAAATTTACTTATTTCCATAAATTTGATCAGCAGGCAATACGATTTCCTTCCAAACCCAACATTTTATCCTGAATTTGCTGTGGTGGAACTCTTTAATAATCGCCCTATTTTATCTACTGCAGGTTTTGTATCTGAATTCCTATTAAATAAACATAATCAAGTACTCCATCACTTGATGCTTTTCCTGTCCAAAACCGACTGCTGAAGTTTATGACTGAAAACCGTCTAGAATGAAAAATTGTAATCAAAATTGTCCTGGCTGCCATATACAGTTATTATCCCCACATCACATTTTCACCCTATTGAAATACGTTCTGTTTGATTTGATTTTTACTCTAAAATCACTCTTATATCACAATCTGCATCCCCAAAATTTTTCTTAATCATCTTCCTAAAACACTTGTGTATTTCAAATGAAAACCTTATAATCTAAAATAATAAAATCACATTGGATTACTTGGAATTAAATGCGTGAATTTTCTAACTCAAACTATTGAAATGAGGTTTTTACTTTGTTAACCTACATCGCAATCGCTGTTGCCCTTTTCTTTGCTATGAACATAGGAGCAAGCGGAACAGCTGCTTCCATGGGTGCACCATATGGAGCCGGGGCCATAAAAAATAAGCGGCTGGCACTTCTGTTAGTTGCAGTCTCTGCTTTTTTAGGTGCTTTTTTAGGCGGGGGCGAAGTAGTTAAAACCATTGGGAAAGGCATTATTCCTACTGGTATTTTGGATGCCCAAATTGTTGTCATCATATTATTGGGAGCTACCTTGACACTTTTTATAGCAAATTTGATCGGAATTCCTTTATCAACAAGTGAGGTAACAGTAGGATCGATTATAGGAGTTGGAGCTGCCTTCCAGGCAATCTACACAGATACATTATTTATCATCATTGCTTTTTGGATGATCGTCCCAGTCACGTCCTTCCTGATTACCTTTGGATTAGGCTACTTGATTCATTACTCAGAAAACAGATGGCCGGGACTCACCGGGAACGGCACATGGACAAAATGGCTCTCGCTGCTGCTTGTAATAGGGGGCTGCCTTGAGGCTTTTTCTGCAGGAATGAATAACGTAGCCAATGCCATTGGTCCTCTCGTGGGAGCAGGCATGATTTCATCAAATAGTGGACTTTTACTGGGTGCCCTATTTGTCTCTTTAGGTGCTTTATTCCTGGGAAGCAGAGTATTAGAAACAAACGGCAAAAAAATAACCAGCCTTTCATTATTGCAAGGAAGCGCTGTTTCATTTACAGGAGGAACATTGGTTATTATCGCTTCCATCTTTGGGCTTCCCATCCCTCTTACCCAGGTAACAACCTGCGGAATACTGGGGGTGGGAGCTGCAAAAGACGGATTCTCTATATTAAAGAAAAACGTGATCAAACGGATTGCTTTAGTTTGGGTGATCTCACCTTTGGCTTCACTCATTGTCTCATATCTATTAATCAATTTATTTAGCAAATTCGATATCTACAACGTCTTAATAGTTACAAGCGCACTGATTGTAGCGGTCGGGAGCATTGTTTTATCCAGAATTGAGAGAAATGAGAAAAGAAGTTACTATGATGCTGGCGGAGGGATTTAACTGGAACAGAAAAATGGGTCTGCTTTAAAATGTACAGACCCATAAACGACATTTCTTTGATTCATTTTATTCCCTTTTGTCCTTCATTCCCATTATGAAGGACATTTGTTTCTCTCTTTTATTCCCTTTTGTCCTTCATCCCATTCACGAAAGACATTTCATACCTCAATATTTATATCCCTGGATAAAAATTTTAGAATGCCGCAGTCCATCCGCCATCTGCGACGATGACTGTTCCGTTTACAAAGCTTGATTCATCAGATGCTAAAAATAATGCAACCTGGGCAATTTCTTCCGGCTGTCCTATTCTTGGCATGACACCTTGAACTGCCTTCGTGCGTCCGAAGCCGAATTCATTTATGTTTTTCATGGACGATCCAATATTGGTTTCTACGCCGCCGGGAGCAATGGCGTTACAGCGGATTCCGCTTTTTGCGTACATATAGCCAGTATTTTTGGTAAGCCCAACTACTGCATGTTTTGATGCCCCATAAGCTGCCCCAGCATGAGCGCCATTTAATCCTCCAGTAGAAGCCGTATTAATGATTACACCTTTTCCTTTTTCTAAAAAGATCGGTATGGCTTTGCGCATGGCACGCATAACACCTTTTGTATTGATATCAAATATTAAATCCCATCGATCATCCTGAATGTCACCGACCGGTTCAAACCCATCCATAATCCCAGCGTTATTGACTAAAATATCTAAAGTGCCAAATTCATTTACAGCTGCATCGATCATATTTTCAATGTCTTCTTGTTTGGCAACATTAGCCTTAACAGCTTTGGCAGATCCGCCATTCTCAATAATCATTTTTGCAACCGTCTCTGCCCCTTCAAGGTTTAGATCAGCTACAATGACTTTTGCACCTTCTCTGGCATACAATTCTGCGATCGCTTTTCCCATTCCTGATGCTGCACCTGTTACAACTGCTACCTGATCTTGAAGCTTCATTATTATAATTCCTCCAGTTATGAGATTTTTCAACACTTGTTGATTATCTTTAACATCTTTATAATATTTTAATAAAACGAACCATTCAATCAGCAAATAAGGAGGAATTTGTCGGCTAACAAACAATTCCGCTTCTGTTTGTTTATTAATTCTGTTTATTCAACATAGGAGGCATTTTATGTTTAAAAACAATTCTGATATTGACAGAAGAATTACAAAATCAAAGCAAGCCTTAAGGGCAGCACTTCTATCATTAATGCAGTCGAAGGAATTTAAAAAAATTACAATTACAGACATAGTACAGGCCGCAAACTTAAATAGAGGCACTTTTTATAAGCATTATGAATACAAAGAGGACATACTGGATGAAATAATTGATGATGTTATATCAGATTTAATCGCCTCCTACCGTGAACCTTATCAAAACACGGAAGTTTTTGAGGTAAAGTCCCTAACCTCTTCTGCCATTAAAATCTTTGAACATATAAGCAACAATAGGGAATTTTATACCTTAATCCTAAAATCAAATACATTATCCGGCTTACAGCAGAAGCTTTGCAATGTTTTAAAGGGGTTAACTTTAGAAGACCTAAAGGGTGATTTACCCAATCCGAAGATCAATCGGGAACTGCAAGTCAGCTTTTATGTGCATGCCCTTTTCGGCATGATTACCGAGTGGATCAATGAAGGATTTAAATACAGTTCAGATTATATGGCGGAACAATTATTGGAAATAATAAAAAGTAAGCAAACGGATTCAGTATACACATTTACATATTCGGAAAGAAACGAGTGAATTAAGAGAAACGATTTTGAAGAAAAATGCCACCTTCCCGTCCACAAGAGGCCACTTATTAACTTTGTGCTGCAATCATTTTCTAAGCAGTTCTAACCAAAATTCAAAAATGGGTAAACCCTCTTTCTTTAATCATAATTTAATGGAATATAGATACACTAAGCCTAGATATTTCACGGAAGGATAACAGCTATGACCGAAAATATGACTGAAAAAAAAGACATACAAAAGATTCTCAATAGACTAGCTGATTCAGACCAAAAAATCAATTTCAAAAACCCTGTTCATTTATCCCCTGACTTACAAGAATACCTGAACTATTACGGGTTTCAGTTGAAAAATATCGATTATCATTTCGGAAAAATTGATATTAATGGGACACCAATCATGGTCCAAATGTTTTCACCAAAAACATGCATCGGTACCGTTGTATTATTGCATGGGTATTTGGATCATGTAGGAATTTTAAAAAATATTATTCAGCATCTAAACCGCCAGAAATACAGGGTCATCAGTTATGATTTACAAGGACATGGACTCTCGGGAGGGGAAAAAGCTTCTGTTAAAAGTTTTTCCGATTATGTATTGACGCTTGAAGAGTTGATGAACCAAACGAAGAAGGAAATTTCCGGTCCCATTTATGGGATTGGACATAGTACAGGCGGGGCCATTTTGATCAATTATATTTTAAAGCAGCCAGAAGCACAGTTTAATAAAATTATTCTTATTGCTCCCTTGGTTAGATCGAAACATTGGCTTTTGTCAAAAATCGGCTATTATCTAATTGAGCCAATTCCCTTCATGAAGGAGGTTCACAGGAAATTCCGCGTAAACTCCTCAGATAAACAATTTCTCAGCTTTATTAAAAATGATCCGCTGCAGCCAAAAGCCATTCCAATTGAATGGTTAAATTCACTTATCAGCTGGAACGAGGAAATTCAAACCTATAACGCATGTGATACAGAGACTCTGTTGATACAAGGAACAAACGACCGGACTGTTGAGTGGAAGTATAATCTGAATTTTATTAAGGAAAAATTCAATCATTTACATATTAAACTAATTAAAAACGGCAGACACCAATTGTTTAATGAAAAACCTCCTATTCGTGACCAAGTGTTCAAGGAGATTGAGCGTTTTTTGTAAAGGCTTTTTTCGTAAAGTTTGTTGCTATTTGAAGTCGAACTTAGTTTATCTAAATGAGTTGATTGCAGCGGAGGGCACTTGACTCCTCGAAAATGCCCCTCATTTCCTTACGACGAGGTGTATATTCGAGGATGCTTTCCCAATATCCAGCGGGAAAAGAGGCTCGTATCGCTCCCCGCGGAAAGCAAGTGCGCAGCGGAAACAACGGGCAAAATTTATAGGCAAAACAACAATCTATGAAAAAAAAGCCTTTGTACTATTAGAAAAGAACCTTTGTAAAAAATGTACTGTAATTAAATGCTAATTGAAGCCAAGCCCCTGGGCTCCCTGAAAGCCTGTGCACAGGTAAAATCAATACACAAGCTTAACAAAGCCACACTGAAAAAGAGCTGCCATAGCAGCTCTCAACAAGTCTCATTTCTATAACTTTTCCCCGTTTGCTGCTATCACGTCTTTATACCAGAAGAAAGACTTCTTCTTTTTTCGTTCCAATGTTCCGCTGCCATCGTCATGTTTATCAACATAGATATAGCCATAGCGTTTGGAGAACTCGCCTGTCGACATGCTGACCATATCAATACAGCCCCAGCTTGTATAACCCATTAATTCGACACCATCTTCTATGGCTTCGCCCATTGCTTTAATATGCTCACGAAGATAGTCAATACGATAATCATCATGGATTGTGCCGTCTTCTTCAACTTTGTCATAGGCCCCTAGCCCATTTTCTACAACAAATAGCGGTTTCTGATAGCGGTCATATAGTTTGTTTAGGCTTATGCGCAGCCCTTCAGGGTCGATTTCCCAACCCCAGTCGCTGGTTTCCAGGAACGGATTTCTAATCCCGCCAATAATATTCCCTTCTGCCGAATCCGCATCTGTCTTCAGTTTTCTCTCAGTACGGGACATGTAATAACTGAATCCGATATAATCTGCAGTTCCTTCTTTCAGCAATTCCAAATCGCCTTCTTCAATGTCCAATTCAATATCATGTTCTTTGAAGTATCTCTGAATGAAAGCTGGATACTCCCCGCGAACTTGAACATCTCCACAAAAATAATTGAAAAGCTGTTCTTCCTGAAGGGCATACATCACATTTTCAGGATTGCTATCAAAAGAATATACAGGTGCAAAGAGGATCATACAGCCAATTTTCGAATCAGGAATGATCTCATGACATGCTTTCACTGCCATGGCACTCGCGACAAATTGATGATGGTAGGCCTGGAAAGTTGGCTTATATTTGTCCTCTTCACTTTGATAGGAAAAACCAAGCCCTTGAATCGGCATTACTAAGCCGCTATTGATTTCATTAAAAGTCATCCAGTACTTTACTTTATCTTTATAGCGATTGAAAATCGCCTTTACATATCTCTCAAAGAAGGTGACTACTTGACGGCTTCTCCATCCGCCATATTCCCTTACCAAATGAAGAGGCATTTCATAATGTGAAATGGTTACGACTGGTTCAATGCCATGCTTGAGCAATTCGTCGAACACGCGATCGTAAAAGGCAAGCCCTTCTTCATTTGCCTCTAACTCATCTCCTTTTGGAAAAATACGGGTCCAGGCAATCGACATGCGGAATGCCTTGAAACCCATTTCCGCAAACAATGCAATATCTTCTTTATATCGATGATAAAAATCAATCGCTTCATGGTTTGGATAATAGTACTGATCATCGTGGATTTCAAAATCAAAACCTGGATTCATTAAAATGTGATATCGCTCTTTTCCGCCGGGAAGAACATCGGCAATGTTCAGTCCTTTATTCCCTTCATTAAAGCCGCCTTCTATTTGATTGGCTGCCGTCGCCCCTCCCCATAAAAAACCTTGGGGGAAATTGTATTTCTTCATTTTTATACCTCCAAACATTATTACTCTCTTTACTATTTCTTCATTTATAAAAATTTATCTATTGCTCTTCAAAACAAAAGGAAAAAGTATACAAATTATAATAACTTTATGAATCCGAATAGTAAATGAGTGCGGCGTATCTGGTTTTTAATAACGCAAAAAGGAATTTGTTACATATATGTAACGCTATGTTACTGCGGGAGCTTGTGTTAAACTTTGGATAGTCAATTTATATGGTATGTTGGCCTGCGTGTTAATTACCGATACAGACACTTGCTTTTCGCCGGCGTCCGGGATCCCCCTTGGCATTTGCAGGCTGTCAGATAACAGACGGCTATTACTAAATTTGAATTATCACAGCTTTTACTAAAGGAGTACCTGGATCTATGTTTACAAATGAAGTAATCGCTTCTTTTAATGAATTAGAAACATCCCTATACAATTACATTTGCCAAAACAGTGAGAAAGTGCCTTATATGAGGATTCGAGAGCTTGCAGATGAAACTCATGTCTCTACCGCAACCATATTGCGCTTTTGCAGGAAACTTAACTGTGAGGGCTTTTCTGAATTTAAAGTAAAGCTCAAAATGAGTTTACAGGAGAATAAGAAGACGGCTATAAAAAGTTCACACCAATCCATCGAAGAATTTTTTGAGCGAACCCTGAAAGGGGATTTAGAAGAAAAAATCAGGGAGGCGGCAAGTCTCGTTAAGGAAGCAGATAACGTTATTTTTATTGGGATTGGAAGCTCTGGGATCCTTGCAGAATACGGAGCAAGATATTTCTCCAGTTTAGGTGCGTTTTCACTGTATATTAAAGATCCCCACTTTCCGATTCATTCCAATCTGCGCAATAATAGCATAACGATTGCTCTATCTGTCTCAGGAGAAAATCATTTTACAGTTACCCATCTTAACCAGCTTAAACAAGAAGGCAGTAAAATCATCAGCATTACAAATCGTAAACTTTCAACCGTTGCTAAAATCTCTGATTTAAACATTGCTTATTACGTAACAGAGGAGTTTTTTGAGGGATCCAATATTACGACCCAAGTTCCTGTTGTTTATATTTTGGAAGCTATGGCTCGGGAAATCCATAAGCTTAATCAAAAAGAGGATTTCAGATAGAAGGAAAAGGATTGTCGACGAAATTAAATTAAACGTGGGCAGAAGGGTTTAATTTAAAGCTGGTTCAAATTTATTATGATCTTAATTGATGGCTCTTTTCTCATAAACTGTTGTCTTTACTTATAAATTCTGCCCGTTGATTTCAGCACGGGGCACTCAAGCTGTCAGCGGGGAGGAATGAGAGCCTCCTTCGCCCTTCGCCTGTGGGGTCTCCCACTCCCTCTCTTCTGGGCAGGACATTGAATAATCTTCCCTGACCTGGCACCGCACGCAGGAAATGCGGTAGCATTTTCGACGATCAAGTGCCCGGTACAATCAACTCAGTTGGTTAACCTTAGTTAGCCGTCCGAAAAGTAACAAACTTTAAGAAAAAAGCTTAATTGAAAAAAGAATTATGCCTATGGTTAAAGATTTATTAACTATAGCTTTTCTCTTATAAAATGTTATTCACATACGGGGTTTGGTCTTTATTCAATCAAAAGCCCTTTAATTTATCCTATCCAGTATTCTGCGCTGGACATCCTTACTCCCCTGGCGTATACTAGTCGTATTTATGTAAAAGTTTAACAGTTTTATAGAAAGAAAGGTGTTTAACATGCTTCATAATCCAACAGGAAAAGAGCGCCTTGCCCTGGCTTTTCTCCTCAGTATGCTTGGAATTCTGGGACCGTTTAATATTGATATGTATTTGCCGAGCTTTCCGGATATTTCCAAGGACTTGAGTGCGCGTGCATCACTTGTTCAGCTCAGTTTAACCGCCTGTTTAATCGGGCTAGCCGCTGGGCAGGTAATCGTCGGGCCGCTTAGTGATGCCCATGGAAGAAGAAAGCCGCTTTTGATTGGGATCTCCCTTTTTGCCATATCCTCTTTGTTATGTGCACTTGCACCAAATATCACGACCTTTATCGCGGCCCGCTTTCTGCAGGGCTTAACGGCTTCAGCCGGTATCGTTCTCTCCCGGGCAGTTGTACGGGATGTATTCAGCGGGAAAGAGCTGACGAAATTTTTTGCACTGTTGATGGTCATTAATGCCACAGCTCCGATGATCGCCCCCATGACTGGCGGAGCGCTTCTGCTGCTTCCATTCGCCAGCTGGGAAACCATATTCTATTTTCTATCTTTGCTCGGGGTATTTATTACAATCGTGATTTACTTCCGCTTAAAAGAAACGCTTCCTCCGGAAAAGCGTATCCCAAGTTCAATTGGGAATTCAATTACGAGTATGGGAGGCTTATTCAAGGACCGTTCGTTCATTGGCTACGCTTTGATTGTCGGGTTCATCCATGGCGGAAGCTTTGCTTATGTATCCGGAACTCCATTCGTTTATCAGGGGATCTATGGGGTTTCACCGCAGGTATTCAGTATTCTGTTTGGCATAAATGGATTGGCTATTATTACTGGAAGTTTCTTAATTGGCCGGTTAGCGGGAATGATCCCGGAAAGAAAGCTGCTTCAAACAGCCGTCTGCATTGCTGTGAGTGCCACTTCTTTACTGCTGATCATGACCATTATTAAAGGGCCGCTGTTTATGCTTGTCATCCCCATTTTTATATACATGACCTCAATGGGAATGATCATTACAAGCTCCTTTACACTTGCTATGAAAAATCAGGGTCATCGTGCGGGAAGCGCAAGCGCCGTAATTGGAATGCTGCCTTTAGTGCTTGGATCTGCTGTCTCCCCTCTTGTCAGCATTGATGAAACGACTGCCGTTCCAATGGGGACTATTCTTTTTGTCACTTCCTTCATCGGCTTCATTGCCTTTTTTACACTGACAAAGGAAAAGGCCAAAAAAAGCCGGTCCACCTTGAATTTGCATGCGGAGGGGTGAATCCCCTCCGTGATTTTCTGTGTTATTTCTGAATTTCCTCTATTATGGAGGCTCCCGTGGCAGTGTCATTATCAAGCCATTGCCAATTTTCATAAAGCCTGATTCTGCCATCTGACAACACTTCAGGAACAGAATGGCATTTTCCGCCTCTAATTTCATTATTATTATTCACATGGTTATATCTAAACTCTAAGCTGCTGTCCTCATGTACAATCCCGATGAGAAAACCTTGTTTGATTTCTCCCCCGCTATAAGTGGCTGAAATGATATTTTCCTCTTGTTTGTATTTAAAAATAGTCTTGGATGACACTTCCCCGTTCTCTGTATTTTCCACTGAAACGAATATGCGGCCGTTATAATTCACCATTTTTGCCATCTCCTTATACGTTTTCTGCTGCAAGTTTTCATAGCTTTTTATTGCCAATCATAAGTATGAAGCGGATAAAGCTTGGATAACTCCTTTCAGTGCCCCCTTTTATCCTTGCTCCTATTTTTCTTGAACTCTAGCATTTAACAGATCTCCTTTTAAAATGGAATACATATACAAGTCATCAAATTTTCCGCACGTATATTCATAATGCCGCAGCAATCCTTCCCTTTTAAAGCCCTGTCTTTCAACCAGCTTTTGGGAAGGTACATTTTCAGGTTCAATCAGGGCCTCTATTCTTTCAAGCTTTAGATGCTCAAAACCATATTTGATAACTTTCTCCAGGGCTTCGCTGGCAATTCCTTTTCCCCAATGCTCTTTGCTTAACTCATATCCAATTTCACTTCGGTAATGCTTAGGAATTCTATTGAGGAATCCGCAGCTTCCTATGATTTTTCCGGAATCTTTGAGCGCGATTCCCCATCTAATTCCTGTGCCTTGTTCACGTATGGATTTATACCACTCCAGTTCTTCCAATACATCTTCTGCTGACTGGAAAGGGCCCATCCCCATATGTTTAACCACTTCTGGGTCGGATAAATAGACAAACATATCTTTAACATCATCTTTTGTTGCTTCTCGTAAAATAAGCCTTTCCGTTTCCATTTCCGGAAATTCAGATGGCATAGAGTTCACTCCTCTGCGAATTCATTAGCTTTATAAATACTTTTTAACCACTATATCAAATAGTTGGCAAAAAATCCTCTAATATGGTAAAAAATTCAAACTTCACTAACTCCATGTTAACTCTATTATTAGGTATATGACTTACTGTAAACATTACCCTCGAATGATTCATAGAATAGCTTTATCTTCTCAGCAAAGAATCCCCGCGTAACTATAGGATATTTTTTCAATTTCTAGTTTTATATTACCATCACAGGGAATAAGCTAGAATAACTAAACAGAATCTTTGGGAGGTGGATGAAGTGAATTATCTCTGCTACAAAGCGATGGAAGCATTTAAGAAGATGCTGAACGCCAGAAAGCAGCTGAACTTCAAAAATTAAAATTAGATAACCAAAAATCCAAATAAAATTTTAAAAAAATGCTTCCGTCATCCAAGTGGATGGCTTTTTTTATGTTCTTGCCAATCAAAAAAATAGCGGCCAAGAATGGATTGGCCGCCTTCTGTATTATTCTGCTGTTTGCAGTTTCTCTTTGGCTTTTAATAGCTGCAAATAAATTCCTGTTAAGGTTTGGGTGACCAAAAAGATCGGAAATGAATAAGCCAGCCGGTAACCTTTTTGCAGAGTGATAATTCCTGCCCTCATTAATATCCAGTGCATTGCCACTGCGGCTAAAGCCCAAACCAGCATGTAGATAATAAATGTTCTCTTGCTGATTTTCAGCCTTTCATAATAATAGAAAAAGAAATAGCCAAAAGGCGCAAATAATAAGTAGTAAACAACATCAGTTACTTCGTAATTATTTAAATCATTTACCCTATAAAAATCACTCTGTCCTCCGCCTATTGTGAAGTCAAATAATGTCCCAATAGATACTCCCCAGAGCAAACTCAGTATTCTTATTTGAGGAGCCAGCCGATCAGGCTTTTTAAGTAAAAGAAAATAAACCAGATAAGCAGCTGCAACCAAAATTAAAAGGATAATTTCATTTTTATCGAAACTCTCCCATAATTTCATGATTCCCTCACCTCTTTTGTTTTGAGGCTTCTAAAGTATTTCAGGGAGTAGCAGGCTACAAAATGCAGCAAAAATAAGTAAATGACATGATACATAATATTCCATTTTTTAAATTCTAAAATTCCAAAATAGAGGGCGATAGAAATAGCAATGACTAAAAAAAGGATGGACAAAACGGTTTTTAACAGTTTTGATCCGATGCTATCTGTTTTCTGATAAAGATTCATCGTGATCACCACAACTAAAGGAAGTGTAATGCTTCTCTGGATTAAGAAACCTGTATAATCCAGTGTCTTATCGGAAATCACAGCCAACTTCAGTTCTTCGTAAACAATCCATGTATAATTAATATTAATGAGCATGGATAACAAATAAACGAAGGTATTTTCCATAAACGTTAGTTTTTTATTCATTACTGTATAAAATATGATAATAAACCATGCAAGAGAGACCAACAGAACGAAACCCAAAACATCATCCCCATATTTTTTTGTTATTATTTATCCTCTTCATGACATTTATTCTCAATTTTTGGGGATGAAGTACAATTGAGAGAATAAAAAACGGCAGATAACTGCCGGGGGTGGAAAAAATATACTACTGGACTATACAGTTTGCCTTTTAATCAATGTAACTGAAAATTCCTCATGGGAAGTTCTTTCTCTCTCTAATGCTTGAAGAAGCAGTTTCCTCCCCATTTCAACAAGAGGGATTTCAAGTGTAGTAATGTGCATAATTTTTGCAATCGGCTGGTTATCGAATCCCATTAAAGCAAGGTCATCTGGAATTTTGATCCCTTTTTCCCTGCAAAAAGTAAAAATTCCCGCTGCCACAATATCACTCGTTACCAACAGGGCAGTCGGCGGATCAGGCATATTTATTAAACGCTGAACTACCTGAACTCCATCTTCAAAATTTAAACAGTCATAAAAAATGTAATCAGGCTCGAAAGATACATTTATTTTACTGATAAAATCCTTGTAAGCCCTTCTCCTTTGCCGGCTATTAGATCCAGATTTTCTTCCTAGGCAATAGCCAATTTTGTGATGTCCCTTTTTATGAAGAAACTCCAGGGCGCGGGAGAAACTTTTATAATGATCGATAAAGGCTGAAGAAACATTTCGGCCCCTCGCATCCTCACAAAGAACAATAGGGCCATATTCCAAATACTCATTTATGATCTCCCAATCACAGATTCTTGAACAAATGATTAACGCATCAATTTGCTTATGCTGAAGCATTTTTAACGCTTCAATTTCTCTGCCTTCCTCATAATTTGTCTGGAACAGGACCAGCTTATAGTTCTTCTTAACCGCTTCATTTGCGATCCCCTCCACTAACAAGCCAAAATAAGGATGGTTTGTATATGGAACCGCTACACCAATCAGCAGGGTTTCCCCTTTACTTAAATGAACAGCATTAATATTTCGCTGATAATTGCATTCCTCTATCGCCCGATAAACCGCTTCCTTTTTTTCTTCACTCACATACGGGTGATTATTCAAAACCCTGGATACGGTTGTTACCGAAACACCGGCCTTTTTTGCGATATCCTTAATATTTGCCATTAGCCTCACCTAATTTTTAACTTTTCACTTGCTCTGAAATGCGTTTCATACATTAAACTTTCATTAACACAAAGAGGAGGTATCTAAAATGGTTATACTATGGGGGATTCTTAACTTGCTTATTCTATGCAGTTCTATACTGATCTTATCATCCATTCCCATTTCCTTGTATCCCAAAAAGAGCCTTGAAAACAATAAAGCACATACAAAAGATTACTACAGTCTATTATTTGATGTATATGGAGAAAACACCAATAACAAATAATTTGTTCAATTCAGACCGTTCAGCAGGAGTTCTTGCAAACTCCTGCTTGTACATATTATTTCTAAAAATAACAGCCTATTATTTTATGAAGCATCCGTTGTATAGTAACATGTGTTAATACAGGGAGGATTGATACATATGTTTATCAGACTGACAAAGGAACAGCACCAAATGATGATTTCGGACATTCAAACCTTTTTTTCTCAAGAAAGAGACGAAGAAATATCAGAATTTAGCGCTGAGAGAGTATTGGATTTTGTGAAGGAGTCACTTGCACCGCATTTCTATAATGCTGCTATTTCAGACGTAAAACATGTCGTTGAGCAGCAATATGCGTCCATGGAAGATGAAATTTTAACTCTGGAACGCCCAATAAAATAATTCCGATAAAAACGCCTATCAATCATTCCGCAGTATTCTGCTATGGAATGATTGATTATTTATCTCTACCACAAATATGTAAGCCGCTTCCCCACTTGGCCACTTTCCGACTAGCTTATTATCTCCTTTTTGCTTTCTGCATCAATAGAGGATAAATATGAAAAAAACCGCTGAATTGACTCAGCGGTCTATCAGCTAAGAGCAGCAAGATGAATTTTTTATTTCGACTTTGATTGGCTGTGTTGTGCAGCATGAGGACTGGACTGCCATAGACTCCACATCAGCCTTAGTATAGAAGAACTCCCATTCATTTCCGTCCGGGTCTGTTACCCAAAACTTATCCTGGGTTGCATAACAGCAGGTGACATCCATCTCTTCCCTTGCAAAAAAGCCGAGTTTTTCTAATCTCTCTTTATGCTGGAGAACTTCCTCCTTATTCTCTACTTGAAAACCAAAATGGCCAACCTGATTACCGGATACGTGATCTTTCACATTCAGCGTAAAGTTAAGGCCAGGGTCTTCTATTAAAAATTTTGCATAATCTTCTTTTATTTTTACGGGTTCTGTATTAAATACCTTCGAATAAAATTCTATAGATTGCTTTAAATCTGTTACATTAATTCCTACATGTACTTTCATTGAAATCTCTCCTTCTTAATCTTTTTTACGAGCAAATAATTAGCAGCAGGATGCCTTAGCTTGTGAAGTTATGCAGCAGGAATCATCGTGTGCTGAAACATTTAATCTCAATTCCGCAGCAGTCAGAAAGCTTTCCTTGTTTGCAAGAAAACCTTAAAAAAAGTTCATTCATAACAGCTCCCTTATTAATAAGTATTTATAAATCAATTTTTTTTGATTTATAGTGCAAGTATATTAGCAATAATTTCTAAATGCAACTTATTTATCAAAAAAAATTGATAAAATCAATCAACTTTTTTTGATTTTAACGATTGACATATGAAAAATTTGGATATATGATGGTTTCATCAAGATAATTTGATTTAGAAAAACATTATGATTTTGGCCGATTATTTAAGAATGGTGTTTATCTTAAAGCTTCTAAAATATCGTTTAGCTGTTTCGGTTATTTAAATCAATTTTTTTTGATTAATAAGGAGGAAATGAGAATGGATTATTACAATTATGAGATGATCATCAAAACGAAGCAGCAGGAAATTGAAAGGCTGTCAAAAGAAGCTTGGAAATACTCATATGTAGGGCAAGATTCCTTTATATCCAGGATGGTCAGAAAATTAACTGCCGCGAGCAGGGTAAACAAGAAAAATCAATGCGTTTGCATTTGCGATTGCTAGGAGGATTAAAAAATAATCATAATCACTATATTTACTGCTGTATAATAATTAAAACAAGGGTGTCCTATTGATAGATTCCCTTGATCTATTCAAATAACTTAATATAACAGCTAATAATAATGATTTCTCCATATCTATCATATTTCTAAATCCCAGGTTCTCATTTATGTGTTTACCGCTGGAACTTGACCATAACCTAGCCCGATGTGCACCTTTTTCTTTTAGCCAATCACAAACTTCACTGACAAGCTGATGCGCCAGCCCATTTTACGATACTGTTTTAAAGTATAAACGGAGATTAACCAGCCAAAAAGAGTTTGTTCACGGCTTAAGGGGAAATGGATATTCCATTCTGAATAGCCCACCGGCAATCTAAAGCAGCGCTGAAATTTAGTATGGCATTTACAAAAAATATAGCTCTGTTAAATTTGCCTGTTGATTTCAGCACGAGGCACTCGCTTTCCGCGGGCGGTCCGACGCTCCTCGGTGCATTCGCACCTGCGGGGTCTCCCGCTGACACGCTTCTCCCGCAGGACATTGAATAAGCTTCCTCGAATGAACACCGCACGAAGAAAATGCGATAGCATTTTCGAGGATCTCGTACCTTCCGCTCCAATCAACAAGGTGTAATAATCAACAATAAGCTTTAACACAGCCAAAAATATAAATAGATGGTTCTTCTTTAAAACCATAAAAAGAAGCCGCCAAAACG
>NZ_JAEL01000049.1 GCF_000518885.1 Bacillus sp. J33
CCGGAGCGGCCCTATTCTGTCTTTTCTTTGGCTTTTGGTTGAAATCCTCCATTTCTGCATACTTCTTAATGGTTCGCGGATCTCTCCCTGTCCTTTTAGCTACACTTGAATATCCGCAGTCTTTATTGTTAACCTCATGTCTGATATAATTAATCTCGGCCACTGCCAACATCTCCTTAAATACCTCCTGCACGTTTTGTACCCAACAGGAAGTGTATGTGTATTTTGGAATGTTGACAAGTGGCCATTTTTAATTTGTGCAGGCCCCTAGGGGCCAGCACAAATTAAATGCCATAACCTACATTTTTATGATGCCATAAACATTTAGCAAAATATCTTCAAATTCTTCTTTTAAACTACTATGTGCAATAGAGTGCTCTAAAGTCCATGGTTGAGAGATATAAACTTTTGTTTGTTCCACATTGTCGAAGTATCTATCTTTAATTTCATTCTCTTTTACTCTTTTACATTCATAAAAATTCGGCTCTACAGATTGCAACAATGATTCTATCCTTACAGCTATTTCTTCAAATTTTTGTTTCTGTTCAGCCCCTGAAAGTCTCTCTCTGACTTTTTCACCATAGATTGTTTTAGATTTACTTATTAAATCCTTCATCTGAACATATATGTTTTCTTCTAATTCACTTTTTAAGTGTTCACTTTCAAAAAAGTCAGATATTCTTCTATTTAGTTCGCTATTCACTTTTATATAACAAGGTTCTTCATAATACTCTGCTGGTTTTAAATCTAAATCGGTTATTATAGAAACTGGAAAATTCATTGGCTTATTAACATCATCTCTAATAAAGATGGATGAATATCGTTTAAATGCCAAATTGCCAACATTTATAATTGAAACTCCATATTTATGTAAGGGGCGTTCAATGATCTCCGCAATGGATGGTAATAACAAATTCTCTGCATCACCTTCTACAAAGATAACTCCTCTAGCAAAAAATAAATTAGCTTTAGTTGCATCTAAAAACCTTTCTAAAAATTCATAGTCATCCGCTTCCAGTTTTGTTTGGCCTTTATTCATTGAAAAAGCTTGTTGATTGAAAATAAAAATAATATTTTCTAAGGATATTGAAGCTGCTAACACCGGGCTATGAGATGTGAAAATATATTGCATACCTGTTTCTTCAGCATTTTTTTCAAAGTGTTTAATAACTCGCAGTTGTGCCTGTGGATGAATATGTGCCTCTATCTCTTCTATCAAAGCAATTTTGGGTCCCACTTCTGTTTCACTTAGCAATAATAATTCAACAGCCATAAATAATAAATTGGAGCTTCCTAAGCCTGTTCCAATCTCTCCTAAGTTCAATTCTAGTTTTCTTAAAATCTCGGAGAAACTCATTTCCCGATTTTTTATTTCAGGTTCTTTCTTATTATTTTCCTCAAAGAATTCATTAACAGTTAGTCCAATTTTACTCAAAACCGGTTCATTCAGTACTCTTTTTAATTCATCAAAAGCGTGAGTAAAACTATCAACAATCTGCTGCTTTTCTGTGCTATCATCTGAAAAATCCCTTAAGCTTTTTACTACTTGAGCTACACGAGAACGTGTACCTGGGCTTAATTCAGTTGTAGCATCTCGTAATGGCTTAAGATATGTTACTGCTAATAATTGTCGAACAGTATCTTCCATACCCACTTCTAAATTTTCTGGACCTGCTTTTACACTTCTTTTAATTTTCTTCTGTTTATTAGCATCTTCATAAATCTCTGCCTCCAATACAATGCGAAGTTCAGTAGTTTGTGATTGAAGCGATAACCATTCATAAAAATATGATTCTTCTAGTGAACTTAACTTCTTAAATATACATTCAATTTTTAATGAGGTATTATCTTTATTAAAGTCTTGTTCTGTCACCCAATTTATATCGTGACTGTTTGTTCCAAGAATTGTTTTAATGGAGTCGATGATTGCTGTTTTTCCTGAATCATTTTCACCAACTAAAATATTTAATCCTTCTTTAAACTCAACCTCAAACCCAGAACTTCCATCTTCACCCACAGAAAATTTTCTCCAGTTCCATAATTTCAAACTATGTAGATACATCTCTTATCCCTTCTTACTACTAAAGAATTTGTATTTAATACTCTTTTCCTTATAATTAACAATTTTTCAAACCTTGTAATCATATATTAAAATTTTATTTTATTTTAGCGCCCTAAACTTATGAGGAATCTCCTTTTGTTTTTTCACCTTCCAAAGAAAATCACCATTTACAAGCACATTTCCTTGTTCTAAGGTTGCGTTGTATTGGTTCCCACGTGCATCAAATAATAAAAGTTCAAATCGGTAGTCCTTGTTTCCAACACCGTATTCGTCAATATCCAATCTTAAAGGATCAGATGAACTGAAACCAACAAATAACTGACCAACTATTTCTGATTTGGGCTGTATTCCTATATTAAAATCAGCTCCAATTACCTTATCTATACCAAATATGGGATGGTGAGATAATTTCTTACCATCTTTATTATGTATGTTCATATAACCTGAAGTGATTGTAACTGGGTTCTCCGTGGTATTTGCCAATAGTACGTCTATTGACGCACAACCATCCAGGTCATGTACACCATAAAGGGTTTGTTCAAGCAATTTGACTTCAAATACCCCTTTGTTTTGATACATAAAATCAAAATCACTCCGCTTTGCTATAGAGTTTGAACTCCCCTTACGAATTAGGCACAAGCCTTCATTTAATTTATTGTATTTTCGTTTAAGCATATAAGGTTTGCTATTTGTATTAAATACTCTGAAAACACCAAGAAAGTTCCCTTCATATTCATACTTAAAATAATCAAACTGAATGTCGGGTTCAATGTTACTCAAAATAACCTGGGTATAAATTGATGAATCAACAAATTCCTCTTGAGTAATTCCCTTAATTTCTTTTCCTTCTGGTCTATCCTTAATCCCAATAATGATGAATTTTTCTCCTTCATGACGGGAGTTGGCCATTGCCATAATGTCAGCAATTAGATCCATGTGCTTGTCTTTCGAATATTGTTTTTCTTTAAAGTCTAGATATTCACATTCATATCCAAACCTTATCAATTCTTCAATTTTTTCCACGCCGTTTCTCCTTAAGTAAATTTTATATAAAGTATAATTCGACAAATATCACAATTCCCCTATATTTACCTAAGGAAATTTAGTGAATTCTTTAAGATATTAATTCAGTTTTATAGATAATATAAAAAGGACCCATTAATTTATACTTTATTAGAATTTAAGATTTCTAATTTGGTTACTTTTTCCAACATTTCATGGATGTGGTATTATCGAAGGTCTGAAATTAGGGTTTTAATAGGTCATTTTACACAACAAGAAAAGCCACATAACCTGTAAATCCTTCTAAATCTAGGTTACGAGGCTATGTGGCTTTATATGGCTTTCTATGGCTTTCTAGGAATACCCCCTTATCGAATTATGTCATTTTCACGTGTTGGCCGGACGTGGATATATTGAAAGGGGTAGAATCAACTTTTTTTATCAAAAAAGAATTTAAATCTCGCACCAACCGATTGAACAGCTGCCCAAGTATTCATTAGCAGATAATCTATTTGTATGATTTCTGGGTATTGTTTTAAATTTTCTTGCTTTTGATTGGTATACGTCTTTAAAGAAAACATATTTGCGGTCAGTGCCCATATGTAGGTAACAGATTCTGGATCTCTTTGATAATGTTTAATTAAATCCCAAATTTTTTGTGCTTCTAGATCCCCTTTAATTACTCTCTTCCTTGTCACTTCTTTTAACTTCCAATCCTCATTCCATTTTTCTACATCATTAGGAACACGACTACTTAATGGATGTGCATAATCAAGATTTTTCATCACCTGAGAAACAATATCTTGAAATGCGGAAGCAGAATAAGAAGCTTTTTTTGATTTACAATGGATAAAATATATCCTTTTATTTTTGGTATCCAGGCCAATAAAATCCGATATTTCTTTTTTTAGGTCAGTACAAATTAAATAATCCATCTCTTTCAATGACATTTTAATTTCATTTTGTTCCTCCAAGTCCTTACCTAAAGAAGAGACTAAATAGAACAATGAGTCTTCGGCCCACTCCTCTCGCCGGACATCTAGTTCTCCTTTTTCACTATTAATCCTTTTATCATCTTTAAGTTTGTATTCTCCAAAAACCCCATCCATTCTTCGATCATCAAAGGCGATTCCACTTTTTATAAATTCTTTTTTGTAATATATATGTGTCGCATCACTCGTAACAATATGAAAATCTTGATATCTATTTAAATAGCTAATCAATGACTCATTCTTACGAACACTATATTCCTCAGTTATTTTATCTTCACTAAAACGGTAACTATTGTTTAAAGAGAACTCTTCAAATGATAAATTATATCTTTTGTTTTCAAAATTAACATTGAGGCAAACCATTTCTCCATTTATTTTCAACTGAGTCTTATTATTTTCTATTTTGTAATTTAACTCTTCAATTTCAACTTTATTCCCATTCTCATCAACTAAAATGTCTTCAAAATCATTAAAGTCAAAAGTAATTAAAATAGGGCTGGTATCTGCAGGAATTCCCACAATAGGCGAATATCTTTGAAAGAAGCTATTTGCTGCACCTGTCTCATTAAGAATTTTATCAGCTATTTTTTTGATCCAGTTTAAATAATCTGCTAGGTGCATATAACCCGAGTTATCGGATACCCGACTGTTTGAAAAACCGATATATCTTCTTCCCCGGCTACCCATTTCATTTACCGAACCCGTAATAGTTGTGCAAAAATTATATTTGTCAGTAATATTCGGTGCGATATTTTTCATATTTCTACTATTTATTACTTGTCTATGAATGTTATTTTGACTTATAATTCCGTTTTTTAACGTTACCTGTGTAAATTCTGCATCCTCATTGAAAAGAAATTGTAGTTTACTGGGGTTTACTGGTTCTGATAAATCCAAGATTATACTGGGTATATAATTGTTAGTATCATAAAAAAATAAATAATTATTATTTAACCATAAAAAAAACAGCCCAAGTTTAACCTCTACAAATGATTCATTACTCAATATTGAAGAATTTCCAAACTTAGTATAAGTAACTATATACATATCTTCACTTTCATGTTTATGTTTATTAATAACATACTCGTTTGAAAGCTCTTTCTGATTTATAATTTCATTTATGAACTTATCAAATCTAAACTCCCCTAATATCTCGTCTTTTAATGAAAAAATATTTGCTTTTAAAGGTAATCTATAACGGAAAAGCGTATCTCGAAATTCCATTGGTGTTTGGTCATCAAACTTTTTTAGGAATTTTCGGGAACCGTAAATATAGTCCGGCTGGTTTAATAAAAAGCTTTTGAAAAAATTTTTAAAGTTATTCGTAGGAAGTTTATCTCTTTGAGCTGTATCTGATTCATAATCAACATAAGTATTCCAGATATCTTCAAGATAATTATCTGCAGGATTTATTATTATCCAACTTTTTTCAAGACTACTATCAGGCCTTTCTTTCCGTAACGTCCTTCCTATCTGTTGTATAAATGACCTTGCATTGTCAAATCCACCATAAATAGCCAAAAAGGCAAACTTACTATCATCTATTCCTTCAACTAATTTATTTTGAGCTAACCAATAAATTGCATCATTTTCAGTAGGTACGTCTTGGAATTTAGAATCATTATCTTTAGTATTCTTAAATCTTTCATGGATAGCGATTGCTTTTTCTTCTTTTCCATCTAAATAATCAATTGCTGTCTCCAAATCACTAAAGTTTGCAAATCTAATAATAATTTTTGGTTCAAAATTATTTTCCTCTTCAAACCTTCCTTTTAATTCCATGATCTTATCGATAAAAACACTTATTTTTACTTTTGAAGCTGGTATATCTTGATCAAGATATTTAAATTCAGGTGTTCTTATAATTTTTTCATCAATTGCTTCTTTTAATGAGTAATTATAAAAATATTTCTCATCAATATTAAAGATATGATAATCGTTTCTAATCGGTGTAGCAGTAAACAGAATTGTTTTCTTACCAAGACTTCTAATTGTCTCACTCCAAGTATTTGCTGGCTCTTTATGCCCTTCGTCAAATAAAATTAAATCAACATTGTCTTTTAAAGTATTAAACACTTCCTCGTTTTCATTTTTCACTTGAGTTAAAGCCTGTATAGTTGTGATAAATACCTTATTACCTTCCTTATCCACTAATTCAGAAGCATTTTTGGGAAATAAACGTTCAATTGACTTTTTTATTTCCAAGTCAATATTCATTTTTTCCCACAAATTTTTTTTAATTTCCTTATAAAGTTGTTCTCTAATAGCAGAAGAAGGGGAAACAATTAAAACATTATTGCATCCTTTAATAAACAATGCTAAAACACCTATTACGAATGTCTTGCCTGTACCCGTTGGCATCTTAATTAATGCTTGTTTAGCCGAAGAACTCTTTATATAGCTTAAAGAAGTTTCAATCGCTTTAACCTGATAAGTTCTTAATTTAGAAGATATTATTGAACGGTGTTCCCATTTAATTAAACTCATAATTGTTCACCCTGAAATTTTTATAATACTAATTTTAATATTTACATCATTCAACAAATTACCTTGTATTCCTGCCAAAATAAAAACACCTCGTTTGTTTTTAAAACGAAAGTGTAAATTTAATAACGGAATAAATTCCCAGACATCCTCTTCAATTTCCGAAGTTATATACTCTACAAATTTATGTTTCATTATTAATTTCCTCTTTATGAATTATAAAAGTAGAATGCATAAATGTATCTTCACTTAAATAAATATCATTCATTTTTCTCCAAACAAGTAAGCCCATAATGACATTCAATGCATTTAACTATGATATTTGAATTTTTGTAGTATAGACATCATCAACCGCTTATCCTATTGCAATCTTTAATAAAAGATGTATTGTCAGGAGCATAAGTGTTTTTTTACTACTCCCCCTTAAAGAACCTTGGACTAGATTTATTCCCATACCCAAATCGACAAATTGGAATATCTAAAGCTATAAGGTAATCTATTATGGACCTTTTTAGATGCGGCTTGATCAATTGCTAAGAAAACAAAATCTGTCCGTATAACAAATCTACATTTAACTCCTCGAGAAAAAAATCCATTTTAATAAGAAACCTAAAATTATTTAAACTCTATATATTTCTTTGATGATTATATGCTTTAATTTATCAGCAAATTCACTTTTTAACCCTGCTGCACGGATTACTTCCCACTCACTTAATGAAGCTTTTGATTTTTTCAGTTCACCTATAAAATATTTAATCCTCCTTATTTGAAATTGTTCTATCGATTCTACATGCTTTTCAAGTGCTTCCCTTGTCTTTGGTAACCTGTCTATATAGTTGATAAAAGAGGTTAAAGATAGAGTACTTATCCTGCGACCAATTTCATTTTTACTAACCCTTGTTACTTCTCCAGCACCATTAATGATTTCTTTAGCTATTAACTCCACTTGCTCTGCTACATCTTTGTCTCGACTTTCCCAATCTACTCTTTGGTTTAAGTTTTTGACTTTGCTTACCCTAGCCTTGGGACTATGTTCTTTTAGCCACCTCTCATCGTTTCGATAAAGCCACAGGTATACAGAAGGGTTTAATGAACGGAGTTCTGTAACTGTTTTATCTCCATTATTTTTAATTAATAAAGACCATTCTTTCCTGTAACCCTCTAATAAAGGGTTTACTGAATTATTTTCAGTAAGTTGTTCTTTAATGTTCAACTTGTTTTTTACAGTCATTGGATCTACCCCAAGTATTTCCGCCTTTTTTCTTAAAGAAAGATCTTGCGTAGAGAGTTCAGCTAGTTTCTGTTCCCAAACAGGACCAAAAGTCTTTATTCGCCCAATTTTATAAAGGTCATCTTCTTTTTTATCAGGACCCCTTCTTGAATAAACAAAACCACATGTACAAGTAAATGTTCCAACAGGAACTTTCATTTTGAAATCATTAGTAATTTTACATGAAATGACTACAGGCTTTTTAAAGTGCTCCGCTGCTCTATTCAAACATGGCCATGGCCCACTCCCGAATGGTTCAAAATCAGAATTGATTTGTTGCTGTAAAGATAAAATTGTTTCCCCTAGAAATCCTAACAGCAATATATGTCTTAGTGGGTGACAACTTACTTTTGGCTTTCTTAAAACCTTATGTAGCCAGGTATCTTCATCTGTTTCTGAAATATAGCATTTCAATTCTTTTAATAGGGATACACCATAAAATTGATTAAACTTAGGTATTAAATCAACCCATTTAATTCTCCCTGATATAGTCGCGAATCCTTGTTGTTTTAACCTTGCAATGTAAAACCTTCTCAAGTTCTCTAATCCGAATGGTTTAATGAGGTTATTAAGCAAATAAAAAGTTTGCTCAGAAATAAAAAACCGGTGTTTAAATTGAACGGAATCATCCTGACTACTAGAAACTTTATCTAAATGAACACTTTTTCCAAGAGAAGCCAAATCATGCTTATTTTTTCTTTCTGAATACGGAACGTCTGAGTCTGTTAAATAACAACCATGTTTTGGGCATACCACCACCCCTTCTGCTTGATGAACTCTATGCCAGAAACATTCACCATGGAGTGCTTTTTCTGTTTCTACACATTCTAAACAATACCTTAAATAATCTGGGCTTTTTATTTTGCTTGCGGGTATACCAATTTTCATATAAATGAATTTCCCATCACTTTCACTCATCATTAGCTTTAATTCTTGGTACCTCTCGTTGGGGATAAAAGGAGCAAAGTAGGGCAAAAAAGTATGGTTATTTATTAATTGCTGATCAGAGTAACTTTCTGGGATGGGTAGTCTTCTAACTAATTTTCTAAAATTCGAAGGTAAGGTTGTAGCTGCACAGAGAGTACTGGACCCAAACACCTCTTCCATAGTGATTTTTGAATTCTCATTGCCCGAATACTGATGATACCTTGCTAATACACTATAAAAAAGTTCATCTTCATACAAACAAGGGAAAAATATCAATACTCTCACCTCTAAAAGTTAAGTATCAACATTTTCCCCAATAATTACATAAGATATTACCTACTATGAGATACCGGCATGACCAACAATTTTCTTCCGAACATATTGCTCTCTACCTCCTGGTGCGAGATACTATCATGACCAGCTACCTAAGAGATGCTTTCAACATTCAAGCTACAAAACTCTGACACTAATAACTTTGTCGTATTCGTTAATTGTTAATTATAAGGTTTTAACTAAAAAATAAGCTAAAAGCTTTATAAATAAGGTAAATAGCTCCTACCAGGAGCCATACTAACGTACCCGGTCATATAGGAAGGGGTTGCTTAACCTGTTTTCCATTGCCAGAAACGTTAGGCCGACTAATTCCTCAAGAACCAGTTGTAGTGCAATCAGCAGTTTTCTTAGTTACTTTTGACATTTTAAAGCCTCCCTAAAAATATTGAAAATAACTCAAATCTAGTAATTTTTCTTCCATACTTTAAAAAGGCCATCAAATAATGAGCGATTTAAAAGTCACAAAAAGGGCTAAGTAGCCCCTAAAAAAATTTTTGAATTAAAATGATGACTCCTGCCACAAGCCAAATAAATACCCCGGGTCATATAGGAGGTAAATTTCTCCGAGGATTACTTTTCTTTTTTCCTCAAGTGCTATAGTTCTTTGAAAGATTCTTTCCCATTTGGCATTTCCTTTCAGGAATTTATAGTCTAATTACCTTGAATTGTCCAACTCCAAATAGGGACTTAACATAATCAATTTTGACATTATTAAAATAAACTTTATCTCTTTCGTTCACTAAGAATTGTATTCCATTTTCTTCTGTAATTTCATCATTTTCTAAAGCTGACTCTTCCAGAGCCAGACGAAGCTGGGGTCCCCCTCAACCAATGCCCATTGTAAGACGTATAAATGGTGTTTTGCCTTCATTTAAAACATCTTTTAATTCTTTTTTAATTTTAGTTATGGCTGCGTCAGTTATTTTAATCAATGCAATTCCTCCAATTGTTTAAAAATGAAAAAACAAATCCGCTGATACTGCCTCGTTTAGGACCCATTTGATCGGGACTTGTTCAGCCGGATAAATGAATTGTGTGTCGTCCTTTATATCCAAATCAACTACATAAAGTTTAACGCCTGATTCAACAGCTATCTTTAGTAAATCGTGAAGGGAAGGCGCGTTGAAGTCTGATAGTGCATTAGATAGGTATTCAATTCCATCTGATGGAATGGGAATGTATTTTTCATCTAATATGTTTACTCCTTTTCGGGAAAACGCTAAAATTACCTCCGCCCCGGAAGAAGATGCCCCAACTGCAATGTTCAATGGGGGATAAGCAGACTCCAATTCATCATGAAGTGCTAAAACGACTACCTTTTTCGTCTTCATATTTGTTCACCTCTTTTAATAACTTAAAACAGCATCTGCTTGGTATGCTTGCTCTAAAAAGGTAACAACGCCTGCAAGTTCTGCTCCATCAATTAACTCCAAACCATCCGCAATTAATACATTCATCTGACATCCATAAATTCTAATTCCAGTATTCAAAGCGATGTTAAATAGTAATGAGAGATCCACTCCATGAGTCCTGGTCATTTTATTAAAATAACGTTTATCCAAAACACGGGCACCATCTAAATCAAAAAATATAGAGACTTCATTATCATTTTCAACCATTTCAATGGATGTCTTTAATACATAGGGAACATTTGAGCTTAACGAGACAAAGAATACTACTCTCTTCTTCCGCATGTCCACCCCTTCTTTCAGCTACATGTATGATACACGGTAGTTTTCCCTGTTTTTTATAAGATCTCCAACCAAGTCTTTATGGCAGTCGCTGCAATTATTAAAGCCAAAATTACCTGTAACGCTTTTGTGTTGACTTTTTTCCCAGCTGCGGCCCCTAACGGCGAAGCGATAAGACTGGCCACAATCATGATAATCGCCGGGCCATATTCCACTTGCCCTGTTGAGATTTTCCCAATGGTTGAACCAATGGAGGAAATAAACGTAATCGCCAGTGAAGAGGCAATGGTCATTCTGGTTGGGATTTTTAGCACAACCAGCATGATGGGCACGAGCAGGAAGGCACCCGCCGCGCCAACGATTCCGGCCCCAATCCCGACGATAAAGGATAATGAAGCGGCAAGCCATTTATTAAATTTCACCTGGTCCAGCGGAATGTCATCAATTCCTTTTTTCGGGATAAACATCATGATTGCCGCAATCAAGGCGAGAATTCCGTAGACTAGATTAATCCCGCTCTCCGGCATTACATTTGAACCGTATCCGCCAATGAAACTCCCAATTAAAATACTGACCCCCATATACGCAATCAGCGTCTTGTTTAAGTACCCGCCTTTACGGTAGGCCCAGACACCTCCGATTGTTGCGAAGAACACCTGTACTGCACTGATTCCGGACACTTCATGGGCGCTGAATGCCGCCACGCCCAGCAAAGGGGGGATATATAAAAGCATCGGGTATTTTATAATGGAGCCTCCAATGCCCACCATGCCCGAAATAAAAGATCCAATAAAACCAATTAAGAAAATCGTGACAATAAAGGCAAAATCCATCCTGTTTCCTCCTTTAAAAGAAAAGGGAACCCGGTATCGGTTCCCTTAATATTAGGCTTTTTTAATCCAGAATTTGAACACATCATTCTCTTCTTCATGTTTGATCAATTCATGGCCGCCCGACTTGGCCCAGGCAGTTAAATCATTCTTTGCCCCCTTGTCGGTGGCATGAACTTCCAACACTTGGCCTGATTCCAATTCATTCATCGCTTTCTTTGTTTTAACGATTGGCATCGGGCACGCCAATCCTTTTGCATCCAATACTTTGTTTGATTCCATTTTTAATTTCCTCCTAATTGTTTATTTTTTAGCGAACCGCACAGCGGTTTGGACCGATCTCCATTTCACGCTGCTTTTCTGTGTCCGGGCTGATTTTGCCCATATTGGTTTCACGAATTTCCTGGTACGCATTTGGCTGCGGCGGAAGGTTTTCCGTCACTAGCTTCCTGAACTCGTTCTCATCTTCAATATTCAATCCGTGGTTCTTGGCAAACAATGTGCCAAGCTTCTCCGCGACACTTCCATCTTCATTCAGTTCGTCGATGATCATAAAGTGGGCAGGAAGCACGATCAATTCTTCGGATAGCTCTCTGTAACGCTTATACAGGCTCTCGCGCAGATCCCCAACCCAGTCCTCTGCCAACCCGGCAAGGTCAGGCCTTCCGATGGAATCGATGAACAGGATATCCCCTGAAAGCAGGAACTTCTCATCGACCACAAAGGAAGTGGAGCCTATTGTATGCCCTGGAGAGTATAAAGAATGAATATTGATCTTGGTTTCCCCAATGGCTACATCGTTTCCGCCTTCAAGCGGCTCATACTCAAAGGTCACTTCTGTGGCATCCTTTGGAGGCAGCCAGTATGTCGCATTTGTCTTTTCGGCGATCACCCGGCCTCCTGAGATGTGGTCCGCATGAAGATGGGTATCAAATACATGGGTAATCGTAGCCCCAATGCTTTTAGCAAATTCAAGATAGATGTCCGTCATCCTTGTCGCATCAATAATAGCCGCCTCTCCATTAGAGACCACCATATAGGATAAACACCCTTTTCCAATACGGACAAACTGGAAAAGCTCTCCGCCATCCTTAAGATCCCCGACCTTAACAGGCTCCAAATGTTCACTCCACGCTTTCATTCCACCCTCCAGGTAGGAAACGTCAAGTCCGGCATCCGACAGCATTTCCGCAACCATGACGGATGAACCTTCTTTCGCACAGACAACGAGAATTTCTTGATCGGCTGGGATTTTGTCCATAATTTCTTCCACCCCATCAAGAAGTTCAAAATAAGGAACATTTAGATATTGAAAGTTTTCCCCTTCAATTTTCCAATCCTGAAAATCACTTTCATTCCGGACATCCAATACAAACAGGTTTTCTTTATTGAAGACTTTCTTTGTTACTTCTTTTGAAGTCATTGCTTTAAAAGCCATTCTCCTTTACCTCCCTAGGTATATTTTTGAATAAAAAATTTTAGAATGTTAATGTCACATCAGCATCTTTGGCGAACTCAAGGAATGTCACCGCTCCGCCAACTTCAATCCCATCAACAAATGAATCTTTTTCAAGGCCCATAACATCCATTGTCATTTGGCAGCCAATAAATTTGACTCCCATTTCCTGTGCCATTTCCGCCAATTCTGGAATGGCCGGAACGTTGGCTTTTTGAAAACCTTCCGCAAAGTGTTCTTTTCCTGCCGGCATTGGAAGCTGCTGGTTGGCCTCTTTATGAATTAGGTTTAGTCCTTCAAATGTGAAGAAAATCGCTACTTCCTGATCCGTTGCTGCTGCTGCAGTCGCGATATTGAAGACTTTATAGGCATCGAACATGCCACCGTTGCTTGCGATAATAGCTACTTTTTTATTCATATCAAATTCCTCCTAGTTTTTTAATGCTAGCATTATATTATTTGGATCATACCCAACAACCCATTTACCATTAATCTCTGTTTGAGGGATTCCCATTTGACCTGTTTTGTTCACAAGATGGTTCATCAGCTGTGGGTTGGTTTCAACATTTACCTCTTTAAATGGGATATTCTGCGACTCTAAAAAGTTTTTTAGCATGACACAATAGGGGCAGCGTGTTGTTGTATACACTGTAACTGTGTTCATATCCTGCATTCTCCTTATTTATTTAAAGTATTGGTCTTTCCCGTCCAGGCACTCATACCTGGAACAACATTGATCACATTCGAAAATCCGTTTTCCGTAAGCTTCTGGGCAGCCAAATCACTACGGCTTCCTGTACGGCATACCACATAGATTTGATCGTCCTTGTTTAATTCACTTAGGCGCTCTTCCAATTCTCCCAACGGAATTGAAACAGCATTAGGAATATGGTTAAATGCATATTCAGCTGCCTCTCTTACATCAAGAACCACAATATTATCAAGGGCATCCAGCTTCTGTTCAAGTTCCTCATTGCTAGTTACATGGGGATGCTTTCTTTCAACTGAACCGTCATTTGATGATTTTCTAAGGTAATGCCTTAGTACATCTCCTTCTTCAATGGTTCCAAGATATTGGTGGCCGGCACTGTTTGCCCACGCTTGGAGGTCTGCTTTCGATCCCTTATCTGTCGCTTGAACTTCCAAGACCTGGCCAGCTTCCAATGTATTCATAGCCTTTTTTGTTTTGACAATCGGCATCGGACAAGCCAATCCTTTTGCGTCCAATGTTACGTTCACTTTGATGTTTTCCATAGTGAGTCCTCCCGTTTAATACAGTATAGGGTATTTGTGAACCTAAAAGATTCTATTCAACTTTTCCTTCCCATGAAAGCATGCCGCCTGCCATATTAATGACTTTATATCCATGGCTTTCAAGTGTTTGAGACGCGCGGCCGCTTCTTGCCCCTGAACGGCAAACCATGATATATTCTTTGGCTTTATCCAGCTCATGCAGGCGAAACTCAACTAATCCCAAAGGGATGTTGACCGCTCCCGGAATTTTTCCGGCAGCCACCTCATCTGTCTCACGAACATCGATGATGTTTAGCTGCTCTCCTTTGTTAAGCAACGCTTCCACTTCTTCAGCCGTCATTTCCCTCATTATGTTCATCTCCTTTTATTTGGATCAAACCCAGGCGCTCATTCCGCCTTTTACATTTGTCACTTGCTTAAACCCTTTTTTCCTCAGTAATTTGCTGGCTTTATTGCTTCTCATTCCGCTTTGGCAGATGACAATGACCTCTTTTTCCTTTGAAAGCTGGTCAGCCTTATCCGCCAATTGATGAAGCGGGATGTTTTTGAAGCCTTTTATGTTCTTTGCTTTAAACTCTCCCTGTGTCCTTACATCAATATACTGCTTGTTTTTATCTTGCAATTCTTTTTTCAGCTCTGCAGTCGAGATTTGCCTTACTCCCTTTGTTGGAACAAGACGCTGGATGAAAAAGAAAGCAACAAGTGCAAGAAGAAGATAGTTTAGATAGTCCATTCCCTTCCCTCCTTGATTTTATAAAAGGGGAACCCCCCTTAAAGAATACTTAGATAAATAAATTGACCTTGCCATCCTCAGCGTCCGCTAAATAGGCTGCCACGCCGGCGTATTCAATGTTATCCAGCAGCTCTTCCTTTTGAAGGCCCAGCAGATCCATTGTCATGGTGCATGCCACCAGCTTTATATCCTGTTCCTGAGCCATTTCAATCAGCTGAGGCAGAGGCATGACGTTATGTTTCTTCATTACATCCTTGATCATCTTGGGACCGAAACCGGCAAAGTTCATGTTTGAAAGCCCCATTTTATCGGAGCCCCTCGGCATCATTTTGCCGAACATTTTTTCCATAAACCCTTTTTTCACTGGGATATGTTCATCCTTACGCAAGGCATTCAATCCCCAAAACGTGTGGAAAATGGTGACTTCGTGGTCGTAAGCCGCTGCCCCGTTCGCAATAATATAAGCTGCCATTGCCTTGTCATAATCCCCGCTAAATAGGATGATGTTGGTTGTTTTTCTTTCTGTCATCGCTTCCTCCTAGAATTTCACCCATACATGTATGGGTATTATTTCTGCCAAAAAAATTACTTTTTAATACACATTATGAGTACAGCATTTTCTTCTTCGTGTTGCTTTGTCAAAGTTACCTATAGGGGTATATTAATAGACAAAAGAAAGAATGTCAACCCAAGAGATTTTTTTATCTGCTTTTTACTAGTAGATTGACAGCTTGTTTGATTAATTCATCCGTTTTCTCTTCGCTTTTATCAGCTTCCAGGACACATTCAACCAAATTTGAACTTACAACTACACCAATTGTTCTATCCACGGCCGAGCGAACGGCTGACAATTGAGTGATAACATCTTTACAATCTTTATTCTCTTCCATCATCTTCAAGATTCCTCTAAGCTGACCTTCCATTCGCTTTACTCTATTTTTCATTTGATCATTGTATTCCACATTACATTCTCCTTTCTGATATGATGTTTCTTACATTCATCCTTTTTGCAGTTACATTCAGTTATAGTATAGCCTATAACATTCAGTCCTTTTCCCCTTAGGAAACGGACACTTATATTTTTATCAAGGCGGCTTGAAGCGACAATATGAATATCCCCACTGGGTATTTCCCGATAACTCCTCTTGAAATAGGCTACCGGGATATTAATGGATCCTTGAATGGAGTCCTTGTATGACTGGTTAAAATCCCGTACATCGACAAGGTTTTTAGCCCGCTTATCTATATCTTGTAAATTTAGACACTTAACTCCATGTACAGGAAAATACCTTGTATAGATGGGGACAAAAATAACCACAAGTAATGCAGTAATCATAACCAACATGGGTTACCCTCCTTAATGATGATTAAGGAATATCGTTGACAAGGTTTATTATATACCCCGTTAGGTATTACAGTCAAGCCCTTTTTATTAAATTGGAACGGGGAATAATGATGTCTACCATTCTTTAACCGTTAAAGGGGGGATTACTCTTCATAAAAAATGCATTGAACCCTAGAATTTTCTTTTTTAAAAGGAGAAATGGCCGTCCCAGAAGGTCGTTGAATCACGATTCTCCCGGAATAGCCATTTTCCATAATCAATTTCTATTGTTTTTCAACCAATTTTGTTAGCAATACCCCGTACTGGGCTTCATTAATTTGATGAATGGCGGCACTGAACGGGTGCTCCTTCACTATTTCAAGCATATCCTTCGATAAAATGCGCTCCTGAATAGGCGGTCCAGATTCTGATTCTACCTTTTCCCATTCCAGTAGAAGAGCCATGCCAGCGGGCTTTAACATAGTGTGGATATGGGAAAGTACCTGGTTCAAGTCCCTTACTTCATGCAGGACAAATGCCGTGATTACTTTATCTACCGTTTCATTTCCTAATTGCAAGGTTTCAAGGTCGCTTTCCACATACTCGATATTGTGAACTTTTGCTTCTTGCGCACGCGCCTTCAATTTCTGAAGCATCTTCGGCTCAATGTCTACAGCAATGAGCTTTTCCTTCGTTAACTTCGCAAAAGGCAAGGCGAAAAAGCCATTTCCCGCTCCTAAATCGGCAATGGTATCCTGTGGTTGAATGTCTAAAATCTTAGCCATTTGAGACGGTGAGATTAATTTCTCCCTTTGTGGATCAATCAATCGATCTGCTTTTTCCGGATTAAAACGATGTCCAGCCATTTTTTTGCCTCCATAATATAAAATGCTTTAAAATTACTGGTTAATCTATTCACTGTTGCCTCTATTATCAGCATTAAAGAACAGAATCAATACATTTTATTAAACGCTTTTCAATATCTGCCGCAATTTCCTTCAATTGTTCATTATTAACCATGCTAATCAAAGCAGTCGGCTTTGGCAACCCTATCTTTGTTTGGCCATTTTCCTCATATACAACAATCTTACATGGAAGGAAATACCCGGCAAGGGTTTCTTCCTCTAACACTCGCTTAGCTTCTTTCGGGTTGCACACTTCCAATACTACGAACTTTTGATTAAAATCTACCCCCTTTTCCTGTAGCTTTTCCCTAATATCAAATTGCCATAGAACACCGAATTGTTCACTTTTCAAAGATTCTTCCAGTTTGGGAATGACTTTTTCTAACGATAAAGAAACATCAATTGTATGGTGGAACATAATGAAGTCTCCATTCTTCACCCATTAATCTTTTGGCTAGTACGATTGCCTTTTAATACAACACTTCGTCTTTACTTACATACTTTTTTCTTTTTCCCATCATCTATATAAATAAACTGGCAGGGGTATATTTTTTGTAATCGGGACTTCTGATTGTTAAAAGTTTTAACTAACTATCAGCCACAGTACCCTTTGTCCCGGCACCCTATTGGTCATTAATTGTTTTAAGGTACCCGTAGGTTGGAGGTGCTGATAAATTTTAAACTCTAATTATAATTTACCCCCACGGGACCATAATACAACTGGGATAAGTAATAAGGATAATAACCCTCCGGCTAATGACAATGTTGTATAACTTGAATTTGCAACGACCATCCCGGAAATCGCTCCTCCGGATGCCCCGGCCAAAGCGATCAAGACATCGACAGTTCCCTGCGTCTTTGCACGTGTAAAAGGTTCTGTTGAATCTATAATTTGTGCTGTCCCGCTAATTAAGCCAAAATTCCATCCCAATCCAAGTAACGACAGCGCAATAACTAAGAGAGTCATAGAATCACTTGGTGCAATTGCTGCTAATAAACCAGCCAGTAATAATGTAATCCCAGAAGCATAACTCATTGCTGTTCGTCCTATTTTATCAACAAGAATTCCCGTGAAGAGTGATGGAAGTTACATGGCACCAATGTGAAAACCAATAACGAGACCGATTTCCCTTAAGCCATGCCCATGATGTTGCATATGCACAGGAGTCATGGTCATGATGGCAACCATCACAATTTGGGTAAGCACCATAACGGTGGCACCAACTATAACGCCTCTTTTATTTATTTTTATATCAACAGGTTCTGAGTCATTAAACCTATGTTCAAGTTTGTACTCTTCTATCTTTTTTGCAATATCCAATGGATCTGGACGAAGCATAATAAAAAGTAAAAGACCTGCTGAGATAAAAGCTGCCGCTGCCAAAATAAATGGGCCGGCAAGGGCCGGGACTCCAATAGAAAGGGCAAATATACCCAATGGTTCAACTAAAATAGGACCAGCAACGGCCCCAAATGTTGTCATAACCAATGTCATGCTGACGGCAGTTGCCCTTTGTTTTTTATTTGCCAAATCGGTTCCAGCATAACGGGCTTGTAAATTAGTTGCTGTGCCTGCACCATAGATTAGAAGAGAGGCAAATAATAAAAGAACACTATTGATCAGTGCTGCAACCACAACTCCAATCGAACCAAGCCCCCCGATTATAAATCCTGCTGTAAGCCCTGTTCTGCGTCCATAGCGTTGAGAAAGCCTTCCTACTATCAAAGCTGCTCCCGCAGACCCCAAAGTAAATAAAGCTATTGGTATTCCTGCGAACGCATCGGTTCCAAGCATTTGCTCAGCCAGCAACGCACCAACAGCAATGCCTGCAGCTAAACCTGCGCCACCAAAAATTTGTGATAAACTCACTACAATTAATACGCGTCTATATAACTTTTGCAGTTCATCGGGAGATTCTAAGTAGTCCCGAATCGTATCATCTACTGTTTTCACCTCAATCACTCCTTCTCACATGGATATTTTTCCAAGTTTTTTTGATAACTAATAACTCATAATATTGCAATTTGAATGTGTCTAGCCAATGCTAAACCTGACCACACCAAATCCCAGGCAGGAATACTATTCTTTATTAGGATTACCCGTATGGGTATTAACCTTAATAAAAATAAAAAGAGGTGTCAACCCTTTTGCTTTTTATACTAATAAATTTACCGCACCTTTAATAAAAGCTTCTGTTTTGTGGTCCTCTAACTTTTTCAGCATCCTAAATGTTTCTGGCAATTAATTCATTTATAATTCGACAGTATATTTATAGCTTGTTATATATTATTAATCTGAGAGATATTGTATGTAGACTAATTTTTATACACACTTATTAAGTACGGCTTATTTACAAACGGGTAGTTTATCCAAAGAACTAAAGGGTGTGTAACACATAATGAAATCGTTACTATGCCTATGTTAATTATCCTTTCATTTATTTTTAAGTTTTAGAGAACCTTGTTCTAAATTGCTCTTGAAAGGCAAAAAAAACGGAAGCTTAGGAGCTTCCGTTAACAAACTAACATTAAAAGGGAGTAATTCTCGGGATAATAATAACTATTCTAATAAATAATACCAACGTTTAAAATAGTATTAAAAATTTTCATAGAGCACCCTAATTTTTATATAACCTTTTACTATAAATTTATATTTTTATAAGGATAGGCGTTCCAGCAATGCCATTTTCTCCATTTCATAACCTGGTTTGCCAAGTAAAGCAAACATATTCTTTTTATATGCTTCAACTCCCGGCTGATCAAATGGATTTACTCCTAATAGATGGCCACTTATCCCACAAGCCTTCTCGAAAAAATAAACCAATTCACCATATGTGTACTCATTCATTTCATCGAGCTCAATTACTAAATTGGGTACTCCTCCATCAACATGGGCCAAAAGCGTCCCTTGAAACGCACTTTTGTTGACTTTATCCATTGTTTTTCCTGCTAGGAAGTTTAAGCCATCAAGATTGTTTAGATCTTCTCCAATCGTCATTTCTATGTTGGGTTTCTTAATTTGTAAAACCGTTTCAATAAGGTTTCGTCTGCCTTCCTGTACATATTGGCCCATTGAATGTAAATCGGTTGAAAAATCGACGGAAGCAGGAAACAGACCTTTTTGATCTTTTCCTTCACTTTCCCCAAATAGTTGTTTCCACCATTCGGATATATAATGAAGAGATGGCTCATAATTCACCAGTAATTCGATTGCTTTCCCTTTATTGTAGAGCGCATTTCGTACTGCAGCATATTGGTAGCATTCATTTGTCATTAACTCTGGATTATTATACTTACGAGCAGCAGATGTCGCCCCTGCCATCATTTGATCGATATCCAGTCCAGCGACAGCAATGGGTAAGAGGCCTACTGCAGTTAGCACAGAATATCTTCCGCCAACATCGTCCGGAATGACAAATGTTTCATAGCCTTCTTCGTCAGCCAGCTTTTTTAATACCCCTTTTTCCTGGTCAGTAGTGGCAAAAATACGTGTTCTTGCTTCTTCCTTGCCATACTTTTGTTCCAGATAGTTACGGAAGATGCGGAAGGCCAGGGCAGGCTCGGTAGTTGTTCCTGATTTAGAAATCACATTGACCGATATATCTTTTCCTTCTATATGCTCCAATAAATGAGTGATATAGGTGGAACTAATATTATTCCCCGCATAATAAACTTGTGTCTTACCTTTCATTTTATTATGAAATGTATGAGACAAAGCCTCAATAGCCGATCTTGCGCCTAAATAAGAACCACCAATCCCAATAACAATTAAGGCATCTGATTGATTCTGTATTCGCTTGGCAGCCTGTTTAATACGTGAAAATTCTTCTTTATCATAGGTGAGTGGCAAATCAACCCACCCAAGAAAATCGGAACCGAGACCTTTCTTTTCATGAAGCATTCCATGTGCCACTTTTACAAATTCACTGAATCCTTCTATTTCACTGTTTTTCATAAATGGCAACGCATTGGTATAATCAAACGAAATCGTCATATTTTATATTTCCTCCTGCATAGGGTTACTCTTATCTATTTTTAGCGGGTCAATTATTCTCCACAGCATGTCCGCCAAATTCATTTCGCAAAGCAGATACGACTTTGCCTGTAAACGTATCATTGTCTAGGGAGCGATAGCGCATTAATAACGACATGGCGATGACGGGAGTGGCAGCTTGCAGGTCTAAAGCTGTTTCAACTGTCCATTTTCCTTCCCCGGATGAGTGCATAACCCCTTTAATTCCATCCAGTTTAGCGTCTTTGGAAAATGCATTCTCAGTTAACTCCATCAACCAGGATCGAATCACGGAACCATGATTCCAAACCCTTGCTACCTCTTCGTAATCGAACTCAAAGCTGCTTTTTTCCAATACCTCAAAACCTTCTCCAATCGCGGCCATCATTCCATACTCAATTCCATTGTGAACCATCTTCAGGAAATGGCCGCTGCCAGCTTGTCCGGCATATAAATATCCGTTTTCTGCGGCTGTATCCCTAAAAATAGATTCAACGATATTCCATGTTTCACGATCTCCGCCAATCATATAGCAAGCACCGTTCCGTGCGCCTTCCATCCCGCCAGATGTTCCGACATCCATAAACTGGATCCCCTTTTCTTTTAAGAGGTTATACCGGCGGATGGATTCCTTATAATGAGAATTACCTGCTTCAATCACGATATCTCCTTCCCTTAAAAGGGGTGTTAGCTCACCAAGAACGGAATCGACCACAGAGTGAGGGATCATCAGCCAGAGAACACGTGGTTTTTCCAATCTCTGAACAAGGTCTTGTAAATTAGATACTCCATCGGCTCCGTAATTTTTCATTTCTTCCACCGCACTTGTATGAAGGTCGAACGCGACGACATCGTGTTTATGATCGATTAAATTTTTCCCTATGTTTAGTCCCATTTTTCCTAATCCAATTAATCCCACTTTCATGCTTTATTCCTCCTAAATCTTTGTTAAAACTGTTTCTCTTTTTATAGATTCTTTTACCACCATTTATATCCATCTGCTTCCAGCAATTGATGAGCAGCCTCCGGCCCCATGGATCCAGATGGATAGATATGAAGGGGAACTCTATTCTCTTGAAACGCCTCTAAAATTGGGTCTACCCACTTCCAGGAACGTTCTACCTCGTTCCAATGAGCAAAAAATGTTGAATCTCCAGCAAGTGCATCAAATAGCAATAGTTCATACGCTTCAGGTACATCTTGAAGACTTGACGAAAAGTCGACTGTGATCGGTTCCGTTTTTCCGCTGATTGGATTTTTGCTATTGAGCTGGAGCGATATGCCCTCATTTGGAAAGATATTGATGGTTAATAGATTTGGTTCGATTTGTTCCATTTCAGAAGTATATGAATCCTTTAACGGATTTTTAAACTCAATGACAATCTTTGTTGCTTTTTCTGCCATCCTCTTTCCAGTGCGAATATAAAAGGGAACCCCGTCCCAGAAGGAATTATCAACCCATAGACGAGCCGCAATAAAGGTATCATTTTGCGAGGAAGCATCCACGCCAGGTTCCTCTTTATAGGCAGCTGCAGGATGGCCGTTTATTTCTCCGACCCCATATTGACCCCTGATAACATGCACCCCTACTGTATCCCTTTGTAATGGACGTAAAGCTTCCAGGACTTTTCTTTTCTCGTTGCGAATATCGTTTGCGGAAATCCGTTTAGGCAAATGCATGGCCGTCATCATTAACAATTGCAGCATGTGGTTTTGAACCATATCGCGAATGGCCCCAGCCTTGTCATAATAACCAGCTCTTTCTTCAACCCCTACGGTTTCACTTGCCGTAATTTGCACGTTCGCAATGAATCGATTGTTCCACAAGGATTGCAATACAGGGTTAGCGTAGGCTAGGGCTTCAAGGTTCTGGACCATCGGTTTTCCTAAATAATGATCGATCCGGTAAATTTCTTCTTCTTCAAAAGCTTTGCTTAGTTTTTCGTTTAATTCCTGGGCAGATTTCAGGTCATGGCCAAAGGGTTTCTCGATAATCAATCGTTTCCATCCATTTGTTATGCCCAATCCACTTTTCTTGATGTTCATGGCAATAACATCAAAAAACTCAGGAGCCACCGATAAATAGAACATCCGATTCCCATCAATATTTCGTTCTTTTTCGTTTTGCTGAACGAGTTCTAGTAATTTCTGATAGCTTTCAGTATGTGTGAAATCTAACTGACAATAGCGAAACGCCTTCACGAACTCTTCTTTTTTAGATTTATCATTCACCAAATGTCTGGAAAATGTATACAAGGAATCGATGACCCTTGATTGAAATTCGCCATCAGAAAACTCATCTCTTCCTACGCCAATTACTGAAAAAGACTGTGGCAGCTTTTGGCTCCGATACAAATTAAACAGGGCAGGGAAGATTTTTCTTTTCGCCAAATCCCCCGATGCCCCAAATAATACAAATGTCATAGAGTCCATTGGAATACCTTCCTTTCTTGAACAAACATTAATCCCTGCAGCATTTATCCTTTACCCTGTTTTGCCGCTTGTATTTTGTTTGCTTTTCCCCGTATAGGAGCAGATTGTCATTTCACTTAAATGGGTATATCCACATGTTGGACATTGTTTATTATTAGAAGTAAAGGTTAAACATCTTTCACAAACCCAATGTTTTTTCCCTTTGTGATTTTTCATTAGAACCTCTCCTTTCGTGCAAACAGCTTGCTAACGAGGGTTCGCATCGCTTTGCTAAAATAGTATATTACGCATATTCCACTCTTGTGAAGTACGTACTTTTTTTGCATATAGTTACAAATGGAGAACATAGTGTAAAGAAAATACTATGAGGTGAACGTAAAAAGCCTTGAGCAGCATTCATGGAAAGATCGCTGTTCAAGGCTTTTAATACTATTTTATTTCATATAGTGTCATTTCTTTATTCTTTAAATTCACAGTCATCACGGTTAAAATGGCTAGCACGTGGCAAGTTATGATTGATTTACAGGATGAAAAGATACTGGCTTATTGATCGTCAGTTCCCTTAGTTGTTTCCTTTTCCAATACATTCTCAATATAACCTTTGCCCCACTTATACATGCCATCTAAAATCGGCAAAAGGCTTTTTCCATGCTCCGTTAATGAGTATTCCACTTTTGGCGGAACGACAGGGTACACTTCACGATGTATGATTAAATGCTCTTCAAGTTCGCGTAATTGGTTTACAAGCATCCTTTGGGTAATCCCTGGCATAAGGGCCTTTAATTCACCAAAGCGTTTTGTTCCTTCCTTGCCTAAATGCCATAAAATTAACATTTTCCACTTACCGCCAATTATCGCAAGCGTAAGTTCTTTTTCACAATTGAAGCTTTTCTCTCCTAAATTTGGCATATATCAAACCTCCACCCTTATTTTAACCTATAGTATACTTTTTAACACTATATGCGAAAAAAATGCGTACTTTTCATTTTAATGCATACTCAGTATACTGAGGAATGTGCTGGTGAGTAAATAGAATTTCAAAAGGAAATATTTACACATGTTTTTATGAACTATTAGGCACAAAGTAAAACAGATAAATCATCTAGAAGGAGAGAACTTAATGAAATTACAATTAGCATTAGATCTAGTCGATATTCCTGGAGCCCTTGAAGTAGTAAAAGAGGTAGAAGCGCATATTGATGTTGTAGAAATTGGCACACCTGTGGTTATTAATGAAGGCCTTAAAGCAGTGAAGGAAGTAAAAGCTGCTTTTCCAAACTTAACTGTATTAGCTGATTTGAAAATCATGGATGCAGCTGGATATGAAGTGAGCCAGGCATCTGCTTCCGGTGCTGACATCATTACGATTCTGGGAGCGGCAGAAGACGAGTCCATTAAAGGCGCAGTAGAAGAAGCTAAAAAACAAGGGAAACAAATCCTCGCTGATATGATTGCGGTAAAAGATATTGCTTCCCGTGCAAAAGAACTGGATGAACTTGGCGTTGATTATATCTGCGTTCACACTGGTTACGACCTGCAAGCTGTTGGAAAGAATTCTTTCGAAGACCTAGCAACCATTAAAAGCGTTGTATCAAATGCTAAAACGGCCATCGCAGGCGGAATCAAACTAGAAACACTTCCTGAAGTTATTAAACAACAGCCAGATTTAGTTATCGTAGGCGGCGGCATCACAAGCAAGGATGATAAAAAAGCTGCAGCACGCGAAATGCAAGAATTAATTAAACAAGGGTAATTGAATTTATGAAGACTACTGAATATTTAGCCGAAGTGGTACAAGAATTAAGTCAAACGGGACACTTAATCTCTGATGAACAAGCTGAAGAGTTAGTAAACCAAATTTTAGAATCCAAGAAAATATTTGTGGCTGGCGCGGGCAGATCTGGACTTATGGGTAAAGCTTTTGTGATGCGAATGATGCACATGGGGATTGATGCCTATGTGGTTGGAGAAACCGTAACAGCCAACCTAGAAAAGGGCGATCTATTAATTATTGGTTCAGGATCAGGAGAAACCAAAACGTTGGTTGCCATTGCCGAAAAAGCCAAAAGCTTAGGAGGTAAAGTAGCAGCTATCACCATTTCTCCCGAATCCACCATTGGAAAATTGGCTGATATGATTGTCAAATTACCTGGGGTAACGAAAGACCAGTCTGAAGGTGATTACAAAACCATTCAGCCAATGGGATCCCTATTCGAACAAACGATGTTGTTATTTTATGATTCCGTGATCCTGCGTTTTATGGAGAAAAAAGATTTAGATTCCAATAAAATGTATGGTAAACATGCCAATCTTGAATAAACCTAAATATAACGCTAGGAAAGACCGCATTGTTATGCGGTCTTTCATTTCTATTAAAATATCTGAAACTCCCCTAAACTAACGCAGCCAAGTGAAAAATTGCAAAACATACCCGACCGGATATAACGCTTGCCTTGTGAATATAAAAAAGCCCACAATACCTTCATGGGCAAAATACAAACCACTAAGCTATGTGATGTTATTAGTTATACCTTTTGTTTCAATTTTGCCAAAGCTTCTTTTTCCCTCATGATTTCTGATGCGGTTCTTACCCCTAAACGTCGAATAATGGACAATGGAGGGCACCAGCCTTGTAAAGAATGTTGGATCATGAACACACTTACTATTCCCGACAAAGCCATCCATTTTTTATTATGAAACAATCCTAGAACAGAGGAGGCTGCTGCAATCGTAGCCATATTAAGCTCCAATACTCGTTCGGTATCCCACTCATGATTTAGTTCCTCTATGCGCCGGTTGATTTCTTCTTCGCTTTTCCCGAAGTATTTCCTAATATTCTGTAGCGTTTCTTTATTAATCTCATAATTTATTTCATGACTGGTATTTAAATTTACCTTGTTCGTAGTTGCTGGAAGTATGTTTTTCATAAAAAGGTCTCCTCTCCTTACACAATATGGTGATTTAATCCATTGAGTTTTCTAATCAATCCCCTTATAATACCCAGTATACGAATAGGAATTTAGGAATTTATATTTAGGAGGATTACTCATGAATTTTTTAAAATCATTATTTAATGAAAAATGTCCTGCCTGTCATAAAGTTTTACGTACCGATCAATCAAATACTTTATTCTCGGTAGTAGTTAAAACGTGTCCAAATAATCATTTTAAAAAGGAATACCATCCTGCACTGGAAATGTATATTGAATCAAAAATGCATTGTTAGAGTAAAATATCGGACCAAATTTTAATGGAAGTAGCCAGAATTAACAGCGCCAAAATCCATTGAAGGATTTTGGTGTTTATTTTTTTCCCGGCATTTGCCCCAAGAGGTGAAGCAATTAAACTTGCTACAATCATGATTGCGGCTGAATAATATTCAACTTGACCCGTTGTTATTTTTCCTACCATGGCACCAATTGAAGAAATAAATGTAATGGCCAAAGAGGTGGCAATGGTCATCCTTGTCGGAATTTTCAAGACCACGAGCATGATTGGGACCAGAATAAACGCACCTGCGGCTCCCACAATCCCTGCTCCGATTCCCACTGCCAAAGCCAAACCTGCTGCAAACCACTTATTAAATTTGACTTGATCGGGAGGAATATCATCCAATCCTTTTTTTGGGAGAAACATCATCACTACAGCAATCAAAGCAAGGATGCCATATACAAAGTTAATCCCATTCTCGGTCATCAGCTTGGATCCGTATCCCCCTATAAAACTCCCAATAAGGATTGCGAAACCCATATAAACGATTAATGTTTTGTTCAAGTATCCACCTTTTCGGTAAGCCCATACTCCGCCAATGGTTGCAAAGAAAACTTGTACCGCGCTTATTCCTGAAACTTCATGAGCGCTAAAGGCTGCCAATCCAAATATTGGCGGAATGTATAATAGCATTGGATACTTTATGATAGATCCACCAATCCCTACCATCCCGGAAATAAACGAACCAATGAACCCTATTAAAAATATAACGATTATAAAGGTAACTTCCACTTACCTGATCCTCCGTTCAAAAGGGGAAGGGTAACCTTAGGGTTACCTCAGCTTACCCTTTCTTCAACCAAAATTTAAAGACACCGTTATCTTCCTCATCTTTTATTAATTCATGTCCTCCCGCTTGAGCCCATGCAGTTAGATCATTTTTTGCTCCTTTGTCGGTTGCATGAACCTCCAGGATATCCCCTGGACTCAAGGTATCCATTTCCTTTTTAGTCTTAACTATCGGCATAGGACATGCCAATCCTTTTGCATCCAATACTTTTGTTACGTCCATGGAAATATCCTCCTTTACCTAACGGCACATCGGTTTGGACCGATTTCCATTTCTCTTTGCCTTTCTTCCTCAGGTGAAATTTTCCCCATATTGGTCTCACGGATTTCCTGATAGGAATTTGGCTGGGGTGGCAAGTTTTCGGTCACTGTTTTTCTGAATTCATTTTCATCCGTAATGTTTAGCCCATGGTTTTGTTGATAGAGAATACCTAATTTTTCGGAAATGCTTCCGTCATCATTCATTTCCGAGATGCTCATATAATGGGCTGGCAATACCAATAGTTCATCTGTTAACTCTTTATAGCGCTTATATAAGGTCTGCCTTAAATCTCCGACCCAATCCTCTGCCTTCCCTGCAAGGTCCGGACGGCCAATCGAATCAATAAATAAGATATCACCGGTCAACAGATATTGATCGTCAATGACATAGGATGTGCTGCCAATTGTGTGCCCCGGCGAATATAAAGCCCTAATGTTTGTAGTTCCTACCTGATACACATCTCCGTCGTTGACCTCGGTGTATTGGAACATTACTTCCCCAGCATCTTTTGGTGGAAGATAATAGGTTGCTCCATGATTTTCGGCTATTTTTGGCCCCCCGGATATATGGTCAGCATGTAAATGCGTGTCCAGCACATGAGTCAGTTTCAGGTTCTGCTCCTTAATCATATCCTCATATGGACCGAGCATTCGATTTGTATCGATTATGGCTGCATTCCCATTGGATTGGATAAGGTAGGACAGACAGCCCTTGCCAATTCGGACAAATTGGTAAATCGCTCCCCCACCTTTCAAGCCACCGATCTTAACGGGTTCAAGATGTTCACTCCAGGCTTTCATTCCGCCTTCAACAGAATATACATCACTAAATCCGGCTTCGATAATTTGTTCAGCAACAAATTGAGATGAGCCGCCTTTCGCACAGATTACGTAGATTTCCTTCTCCTTTGGGAGTTTCTCTACGATAGGGTCTGCCCCTTCCAATAGTTCAAAGTAAGGCGTGTTGATGATTTCAATATTTCGTCCTTCAATCTTCCAGTCATCAAAATCATCTGTATTGCGGGCATCAATAATAAAAAGTTCTTCATGGTTGATAACCTTTCGTGCCAATTCTTTCACTGTTATGGTTTTTACACCTTGTTCGTTACCCATATGTTTCCCCTCCTTTATTTTCCCAATAAATTTGTGATGGTTTCAGGGTCATAACCAAGAACCCATTCTCCGTTTATTTCGATTTGGGGAACTCCCTTCTGCCCAGTTGTTTCAACCAGCTTCTGTCCAGCTTCGGGGTCTTGTTGGACGTTCACTTCGTTAAATGAAACTCCTTTTTCCATTAAGAAATTTTTAACCATAGCACAATAAGGACAAGTATCTGTTGTATAAACCGTTACCTGGTTGCTCATACCATTTCTCCTTTAGAAAGTTAGTGTGACATCAGCATCTCTTGCAAAAGACAAGAAAGTGACTGCACCGCCAACGTCGATCCCCTCCACAAATTGCTCTTTCTCTAGGCTCATTACGTCCATAGTCATTTGGCATGCAATCATCTTTACACCCATTTCACTTGCCATAGAAACGAGCTCTTCCACTGGGGGGACATTTGCCTTTTTAAAACCTTCTTCAAAGTGTTCAGTTCCACTAGGCATAGGCAAACTTTTATGTGCTTCCTTGTGAATCAGATTTAACCCTTCGAATGTAAAAAAGATCCCGACTTCAGCATCTGTTGCTGCAGCAGCCGTAGCAATATTGAACACTTTATAGGCATCGAACTTCCCGCCGTTTGAAGCAATAATCGCAACTTTCATTCCTTTTCCTCCTCATTACTGGTGTTTTTCCACAGATCCTGTCCAGTCCTTCATACCGGGGACCACATTTTTCACATTTGTAAAACCCTTTTCACTTAATTTTTGTGCTGCGAAGTCGCTGCGGCTTCCAGTTCTGCATATAACATGCAGGTTCTCTGCATTGTTTAGTTCCTCAAAGCGCTCTTCTAACTCTCCAAGCGGTATATTCACAGAACCAGGTATATGACCAAAGGCATATTCAGCCGGCTCTCTTACATCCAATACCGTAATTTTCTCATTTCCGTCCAGGGCTTTTGATAATTCATCCAGGCCTACCACATCTGGATGTTTTGCTTCTGGCTGTTCTTCTTCAGAACGTGCTTTCCGTATATAATGTTTTAACGTATCCCCTTCTTCAACAGTGCCTAGATATTGATGACCGGTGCTGGATGCCCAAGCTTTAAGATCGGCAGTTGAGCCTTTGTCCGTTGCTTGTATCTCCATAATTTGACCAGGATCAAGTGAATTCATCTCTTTTTTTGTTTTTACGATGGGCATAGGGCAAGCCAGCCCCTTGGCATCCAAAACTCTATTTACCGTAACTTCCATGTTTATCTCTCCTTTCAAGTTTAGTTAAGAGTTCAAAATATCCCGCGGGATATTTTTTTCAGCTTAAAAGTCTAATTTGAATGCCCTTTAATGGCTATTCCCATTATTTATTGTTCTTAAAACACCCTTTCGCGAAACATTGTTGGGTAATATATCCATTAAACCTCCTTTGGTTAAGAGACTACATTACATTTTAGATTTTGTATTAAAACTTTCAAATATACCCCTACCATACAACCAAATAAAGGCAAGAAGCCTTGTACCCGAAAAAGGATGCTCTTTTCTTTGCTGGAAGCATAAAAAACTCCATTCTTAGAGGCTAGGAAATAAATAATTAGTATCGGTTTGTTCTTACCGACTCTTAATAACTTTCCGTTTATTAATCAAACCTTAACAAACTCCAATCATATTGAACCTAAAAGGAGTGAGTCATAATGAATGATATTGGAATATTTTTTGCCTTAGTAGGAGGAGTCCTATCCTTTTTCTCCCCTTGTGTATTTCCCTTATTACCAGCCTATATTACCCATTTAACAGGGGGGAAAATCGAAGATTCAAAAGTGCAGGTGAATCAGAAAAAGCTCTATTTTAGATCGATTGGATTTATTATTGGGTTTAGCATTATTTTTATTGCACTTGGAGCTTCAGCAAGCTTTATTGGAAAAATACTAATGAATTATCGAATGATCATTATGCAGATTGCTGGTTTACTCATCATTATTTTTGGATTGCAGATGGCAGGGCTGCTAAAATTCAAATTTTTGATGAAGGAAAAAAGAATACAACAGGAATCTCAATCAAAAAGTATATTCAGCTCGGTTTTATTAGGTATGGCTTTTGCAAGTGGCTGGTCCCCTTGCGTTGGACTGGCCCTCTCCTCTATTCTTTTATTAGCAAGTTCATCGGATACTTTATCACAAGGTGTCATCCTATTGGGTGCATTTTCTCTAGGAATGGCGATACCATTTTTTATTATTTCCATCGTTATTTCTTATTCATTACAAACAATGAAAAAAATAAATAAATACTTATCAAAACTTGCGTTTGCAAATGGAATGATCATGGTTATGCTTGGTTTTCTTGTATTAAGCGGTCAAATGCAGAAAATCAGTGCATGGCTGTCAGCATATAGTTTATTTGAACTATAGAAAGGTTGAGCAAGCATGAATCAAAAAAGTCTGATTGGTAAATCAGTTTTGGTTGTGGAAGATGACCCTAAAATTCGTCAACTCGTCAAAATTTATTTATTGAAGGATGGATATGAAGTCATTGAAGCAGTAAATGGATTGGAAGCAAAGCAAAAAATTGAAGAACTAGACCCTTGTATGTTAATTCTAGATCTCATGCTCCCTGAGATCAGTGGGGAAGAAATATGCAGATGGGCTCGAGAGGACTTAAAAAGTATGATGCCTATAATCATGCTTACAGCAAAAGTGTCTGAAAAGGAACGAATCAAAGGCTTCAAATTAGGAGCCGACGATTATGTTGTCAAACCTTTTAGCCCTGCGGAATTAATGGTAAGAGTAGAAGCTGTCTTAAGAAGAACAGCTAGTAGATGTGGGAAGCTGACCTTTACAGGTTTTACGATTAAACCTGCAAAAGGAGAAGCATGGATAAACGGGGAGAAGCTAGAATTAACTCATTTTGAATTTAAACTGCTTCATACACTCATGCAGCATCCTAGCCAAGTGTTATCAAGAGAACAAATTCTTTCATTTATCTATGAAAACAATGAAAAGAGCGTATCCGACAGGACCATTGATGTCCACATTAAACATTTACGTGAAAAAATAAAGGAAAAAACACCAAAAGACTATATTCAAACCGTAAGAGGAATGGGGTATAAATTTGTGGCTTTATAAAAAAATGTCCAATGTATTTTCAAGACTTGTAGCTGTAAATAGCATTGTCATTTTATTGGTCATTCTTCTAGCCGGTTTATCTGTTAAGGACTATGCCTGTTATTTAGTGAATTCACAACAAATCGTTGGAAAAGAGCTTGTTGATACGTTGAATGGTTTTCTTTGGAAAGTGGGAATACTCGCTTTTATTGTCGCAGGACTGTTCCACTATATTACGGTAAAAAAAACCGTAGGTCCTATCAAACATCTTTCAAAAGCAGCAAGTGAAATCAAGGAAGGGAAAACTCCCTCCCAAATCAACATACATACTTCAGGCGAATTAAAGGAGTTAATCGAAAACTTCAATTCTATGACACAAACCCTTTACTCGGTGCAAGAACAACGGGAGGAAATGCTGCGGGATATTGCCCATGAGCTACGTACCCCCTTAACGAATATAAATGGATATCTGGAAGCTCTCCAAAATGGAGTGATGGATGGAGATCCGGAATTATTCGGTTCCCTGCTTGAAGAATCACGACGAATTACTAGAATAGTTGAATTAATTACAGAATTAAATTCTTGGAATCATGGAAATTATTTTTCAGAAAAACAATTTCATCCTATCGCGATTGACAAAGTGTTAAGTGAAGCCATTACCCCTTTTCAATTGAAGCTGGAGGATCAAATGACAGAAATCAATATAGTGATTGAACAGGCCCAATTATATGGAAATAAAGACGGACTCACACAAGTTTTCACCAACATTCTTCAAAATGTAGTCAATTATAACACGGGAGATACTCTTTCCATAAATGGGACAAGAAAAAATGAAACCTATTCCATTACCTTTACTCATACTGGTCAATTCATTGATCCCGAAAAAAAACAGTTAATTTTTGAACGCTTCTATCGTCAAGACGAATCAAGAAGTGTGAAATCGGATGGTGCGGGTCTTGGTCTCGCAATCTCAAAAAGCATTATTACCGCCCACGTTGGTTCCATGGGAATTCATACAGATGGCACCCATCACACCTTTTGGATTGAACTTCCCCTGAAGTCCGCTGCTATTTCCTAATCTAAAACAAATTGGTATTTGCCTTCTTCATCATTCCTTAATAAATGGAAGTCATAATGAGGCTGAAAGGAGTGTCCAAATACATATGAAATTCACCATTGAACGTGACCATATTAGAGGGAATTTAGGGTTTGGTGAGATATCTGTTTCACCCAGTGAGGCAAATGGGTACCGTCCATTTGAACTGTTTGTCTCATCATTAATCGGTTGCAGCGGAACCTTACTCCGGAATATTCTTTTTAAAAAAAGAATTTCTTATCAAAAACTCGAAATAGAGGTCTCCTCTGTAAGAAATCCCGAAAAAGCAAATCGATTTGAACAACTTGCCTTTATAGCTTATGTTCAAACAGAAAATGCCTTTACACGGGAACAAGCTGAAAAGATTGCAGATCTAGTTATTAAAAACTGTGGGATGATTCAGTCTGTCATTCAAACCATTGATATCAAGTTTACGATTACAGCGATCCCTATAAATGAGAATAGCCAATGAACTATTTTCAAATTGGCAACTTATCGGCTCCAACAGTATGGATTGCCGCAGTTAGTGCACTTTTGATTGCTTCGATATTAAATAGGGTGTTTACAGGAAAAAAAACGAGTGATTGGTTTTGGAATGGTTTTTTTCTTTATTTTCTTATATGGAAACTTAGCTATATTGTATTTCATTTAAAGATGTTCTTAGACATGCCTCTCTCGATTGTTTATTTTAATGGCGGGCTGAATGGACACATCATGGGATTGGTTGTTCTATCTGTATATTTAGTCATGTTTGCATTTAAGAAATCCCCTTCCATATATAAGGAATCTTATAGGCTATTTTTGCTTTATTTCATGTGCTATGAAGTAATAATGAATGCCTTAGAAAAAAATTATATCGAAGCCCTTGGTCATCTCGTAATACTCGTAAGCTTTCTCTTTTACCTGCTGTACAGCAAAAAGAATGAGAACCTGGTATCGGGTAGAGTGTTCATTTTATTTTTCCTAATCGATCTTTTGATGATAAGTGTTTTTCAGACGATTGTTTCTATTGAGGTATTAACGTTCATCTGGATAGGCCTTACCATATTTATACTTTCTAAAAAAATATCCAAGGAGGCTCGTTCTATTGAATAAAAACTTTTTATCTATCGCTATCCTTGTACTTGCTGTTGTTATTGCATTTGTAAACATTTGGAAACCATTCTCAAGCGAAGAAAACACCACAACAACCGGTTTAGCTAAGGAAAATGTGGTTCCCGAAAGTGAGAATATTCCAGGCGTTGATCTTTCAGAAGTACAGGAAGGGAAAATAGCACCCGACTTTGAATTAACCACTCTGTCTGGGGATTCAGTCAAACTATCTGACTATCGAGGAAAAACGGTTATCTTAAATTTTTGGGCGACGTGGTGTCCGCCTTGTAAGGCTGAAATGCCACATATGCAAAACTTTTACGAGAACAATAAAGAAAAGGGAATTGAAATCCTAGCTGTGAACCTTACGGATATCGATAAAGGCAAATCTCAAATAGAGAACTTTGTGAAAGAATACGGTCTTACGTTTGAGATACCTCTTGATGAAGAAGGATCAATCGGCATGCAATACCAAGCCTTCTCGATCCCGACGAGCTATATTATTGATTCAAATGGGGTCATAACAAAGAAAATTATGGGGCCCATGGACGAAGCTATGATGGAAAGTCTAACGAAGGACATAAAGTGAAAACTTCCATCAGTGGGAGGTTCCTTCATCACCCACTGATGGTTAACTACGCGAGCCTAGTTGAGTTTTCTAAGGTCTGCAAGCCCAAGAAAACTCTTATCTCATCAATCGTAACTTTACGGGCAGTTGATTTCCCCACCTATCTTCTTTGTATGCTTAGACACTTCAGGAGCGCTGCTCCGTTAACGAATAAAAAAGGACTGAAAAAACCGCCTCTTAGTTGTACTATTGCCCTGTTATTTATTTATTTTGAAATTACTCAACATCCTTCTTCCAATGCTTTAGCAACTCAATAATTTCCGTTTGTTTATGACCATCCCAACCGTGTTTTGCTCTCTCTATACAACCATCCATATCTGCACCGTTTTCTATCAGAAAGGATGCAATTTCAGTAAAACCAAAATAACATGCAATCATCAATGGAGTTCTGCCTAAACGGTCACAATGATTCACATCCGCACCATGATGGATCAAATATTTAGTACATTTATAATTATTTCTGTGAACTGCCCAATATAAAAGACTTTGACCTTTATACTCCTCGTTTATATTGTATTTTCTTAAATATTCATCTAAACCGTTAGCATCATTACTATCCAATAAATTTAAATACTCCATTAGAAACCAGCCTCTTTTTTAATGCAACCCATTCTGTACCTTACAATATGATGGGCTCACCTTTGGAATTAAATTAAGTAGCATAACTGCTTCTAAAATCATATACCACTAGTAACTCCTTGCGAATACATTTTTTTACATCCAAAGAACATCCTGCCGTAAATAACAACTTTAATTGCCCAATATCATAATAATTACCTACGGATTATTTTTCTGTAATTCATTCAATATCTCCTCAATTTTTTTTCGTGTTTCAGCCGTACATTTATTATATGACTTTCGATGGGAACAAAGGCTTTTAAAAGTTACCCTTCTATATTCACCTGAATTCATTATTTTAGAGAAAAGTACAGGAGTATGGCGTATTTGATATTCATCAATGGATTCTACAAGCAATCCTAACTCTTTTATAGTTCCAGGTAATTTATTATGGTAATTATTTATTCTACTTCTATCTGTAGGGTTAAGTTTATTTATTATGGAAGTCGCTTTAATTCGAGTGGGTGGATTTATAGCATAAACCTTTTCAGCTGCCTTTCTCACTTTTGAAATTAACTCAATATCTACCGCTTCATAATCTAATGGTTGCCTTTTCCCGCGCGAAGGTGGTAAAACAAGATTAAACCATTCATTATCATTTTTAATTAACCACCGGTACTCCTTATATGCCCGCCTTTTTATATCAATGCGTTTAAAATTATCATTAGTTTCTAATAGAGTTTTAACCTTCGCTCTATATAATTCTCTTACCTTTAAATTTTCGATTGTAGCATCAATTTTAGTTTCTACTACATTCATATCTATTTTCTTTATGAAACTCCTCACTCGACTTTCCTTGCTTTTAAGTATCTTAGCAATGTAAGGTATTTTATACCCGTCATCAAATAACCTTTTAACTTTCATCTGCCATAAATGTCCCATCTCCGTGACACTAATTTTATCATTTTCCTTGTCTGTAAGAGACCACTTACGTGCATACTCATAACCACAAACTGGGCATAAGAAATACCCTTTAAAGTTTCCTTTATAGATGTAAGTTCTTTTACACTTTATTATTGGCAGCCCAATCTCGTAAGAAGAGCAGATTGAGTTATAACACTCCCATGGTCCAGTTCCAAACGGAATAGGGCAAGAAAATGTTTCAAGCACATCTAAAAAATTTTTTACTGATCCCGATAAAAACAAAATTACAAGAAAATACAATAATATAAACCTAGTCATCTGGTCGGGGTTCAGAAAGTTATAAAGGCTTGTCTTAGTCAAAAGATATGTATCTTTAGACCCTACAATTTCATTTAAGAAATCTCTTTTATAATATCCCTCCAAATCCTTTATAAGACGTTGTTTTTCAATATTTCCTTTAATATCGATGTAGCCCTTGGCTCCAAGCAAAATCATTATTTTACTATGGAGCATACCATGGCTTAGGTTAAATGAATTGTTTCTAAAATAGACCATTTCATTCTTTAGCTTTATTTTCAACTCCTCAACTTCGTCCACACTTTCGTGCTGTATTTCAATGCCTTTACAGCATGGTATTACAGTAAGACTACCTTGTTCTTTATTTGAATAACTGCTCCCACAATCAGGGCACGATTCATAAAGGGTTACTTTATGTTTTGGACATATTTTAATAAATGACAATTGGTGACTTAAGTGTAAATAGCTTTCACCATATACTTCATAATCTTGTTCCACACATAAAGGACAGTATTTTATTTCCTTAGATAATATAGGCAACTGCCTTTGACTTACAATGCGTCCTACATACTTTGGTCCATCACCATTTAAAATATCGTTGTAGACTAAAGATAATCTTTCTTTAGGCAAAAAAGGGCTAATTAAAGGAAACCATGTGTTTGATAGAAAATGGTCTTCTGTCAAGTTATGCCCAAAAGGTAACTGTTCCAATAGGGTTGATAATTTTCTAGGGAACTGTAATAATTTTGCCGATTTTACATCAAATAGTTCGTTGTTTGTTTCGTCCATACTTACATTTCCTGCTCTTATATGGTAACGATAAACAACACTTCTAAAATCCTCATCCGGATATCCCTCTGGAAAATTTAAAATTTTATTCATACGTTTCCCCCATATAAACAACTAATTACAAAATCTAAGTAAATCCTCACATTCATTAATTAACTGAGCTTCTTCTAAAGCCTCTTCAGTAGACAACCCCTTTTTATGTCCTTGTTGGACAATAAACCGGATATCATTCTTCTCAAGCATAGGTTTTGTTTTCTTTGTCTTTTTTTGTTTAGGTAAAGAATTATTTTCTTTCTTGTTTGCTACTATTTGTCCATTAGCTTCCAGTGCTAATTGAGCTAACTGAGAAAACATGTTCTGTTTATCTCCCATACCACCACTTGCTTCATACACTTGATTCGCTAAATATTCTGCCATTTCAGGGTTCTCTGCTAAATTCAATGCAAACTTAACCAGTTCCTCAAGGATTGACTCTTTGTCCCTTTGCTGTAAAGAGCGTATGTGGTCATTAGCAATCTTTCCATGTACCTTCATACGAAAGGACATTTCCCTAATGTAGTCATTAAAAGAGCCCCAATTCGGCTTAATGTCATCTAACTCTTTTAACGCTGATGTATTACCATTTCTAATTTTTTCAAATTTTTCTTGAAGTAGCTTTAAACTTTTGGAAGCAACCTCATTAATTAAAGCGGGTGTTATTCTTTCATCACCACCATTTAAAATAGCCTTAGATTGGACGTGAATAAATAATTTCACGGCTATGTCAGGTATTCCCAAAGTATGATAATACATTAAATGCTTAAGTTCATCAGTTAGTGGAGTGAAGCTGGATGTATATTGTAAGTCCCAAAGACTTTCAATAAGCTCATTCCACTCCCAGCTATCTCCTGGTAATAGGTCCATAATATTTTCACTATAACTATCTGGAGTTCCCCGTCTTGAATTTGCAAAAGAATCATTAAAAAGATACAACGCCTTAAAGGTTCCAATGATAATTACAGGTACTCCAATTGTATTTACCAATTCAGTAATAAAGTTGATCATACGTTCATCTCCACCGGAATGAGCCTTATGAACATTTTGTATTTCGTCAATTATTAGAACACCAAGGTTTATCTGGGCTGCTACTTTAACCATTCGCTTAGCCAATACATCAGTGTTGCCAGCTTTCTCGCCATATTTTTGATAAAAATTACTTCCTAGTAATTCATCTACTTTATCATAGAAGTTTTTACACAATGCCCCAACTGATTTTCCACTAGGGCACTCAATATGCAGCCAAACTACTTGCGTCATTAACAGCTTTCGGCCTTTATATTCACTATGATGGATTACTTGAGGAAAAAGCCGTTTTAATATTCTTTCATAAACCTTGCTTTTACCAACTCCACTTACCCCTATTTCAGCCAAACTTTGAGCTGTCTGAATGTTTCCTGCGATATTTTTACCTTCACTATCTATTCCATTTTTATAGATTTCATCCCAGCCAATAGCAAACTGACGATTATACATGGCATTAAGTGGATTTCTCGATTGATAACCAATCTTAATCATGTTATACAAACCTCTATATTTATCGAAATGACTAGGAAATGGCAACCAAAAACTGGGTTTTATTTGTTGCACAAGAGATAACCTGTCTTCTGCTTCTAATTTTAAGAAACTGGAATCAAACTCAGGTAAAGAATGAAGGGTATCTATAAATTGGTCTATACCTAGTCGGTTGGGAATAGCCTCAATGAATGGATTGCCCCTGTTTTCTGGTACAACTTGCTCTTTATATTCTGCCATGCAATGAGTGCCATCTAGTCTTTCCATCCCCTCATTCCAAAGATTCACGGTTTCTCCTCCTATTATTAATTTTCGAACTAAATCGCTTTTGAATTTCACTTTGTTGTTCCACTAAATTATTGGTTTCACTTTTCGAAGGAAATTCAACAACTTGGCCTTTTTGCCCAAAGGCATCTTCCATATTGGAATTCGAAGTTGTTGTCCATGCATGTTCGCTAGCTCTTGTCCTAGCTTCTGCTTTTCTTGTCTCTCTCTTGTTCTTTTGCTTCTCATAATAACTCATACCCTTAGTGGCATCCTTTGTTTCCTTTTTTGCATTTTCAGCTAATTGTTTGGAGTATGCGTTTAATACAGCATTATGTTGTTTTTCTTCTTTTTTCTTTTTGTCTAACTGTTCCTTTTTATATTTCATAAGGGCCTTTACATCCTCTAAATGTAACCCCTCATATTCTTTATATTTATCTGTAAGAACACATTGTTCTAGGCTTCCGTCTTTTAACCTTATAAAAATGCTACTTACATTCCTTGGATCATAAGAAAGTGTTATTTTCTTTTCACCATCTATACACCCTTCAACAAACCAACCTTCTTTAATCCCACGAGGACTTGCGTAAAACATACCTTGCCATTTTATCCCCCACCTTGTTACTGTTGCACCTTCCTTAGGAAGTAAGTTATAACGCAATAGGTCACGAGGTTCTTGATGTAAAAGTTTTTTTCCTCTATTCCAATTCCATACCCCCAATGGAGTAAGCTCTACTTTATCTTCAAACATTTCCTGTGTTAAAAAATAACCCTTAGGTAATGCGCTTTTATTGTAAGTAAGAATTAGCATAATCATGAATTGTGTAAACTCAAAAATAGTCATAACTGCATCTCGTTCCGGGTCTTTATCCCCGCGTTCTATTAACTTTGGCGGTTTTGCTCCAAACTTAGTAAAAAGTGCTCTAATTTTTTTATTTGTTAATCTAAAATGTTGTTCTATAAATGGTTTCAAGTCACCTCTATATGATGGGGCATTAGCAACATTCACTTTAATATTCACCAGATTTTCCGACATTCTCGCCTTTAGTTCCCCTCGGTCACCAGAAATCATACTAGGTAGATGTGCACATGGCCAATCACTTTCTTCAATTTCAATCCCATATCTTCTGCAAAATTCTACTTTATTGGTTGCAGTATTTTCTATAGCAACCATTTGCTCTACTGATGAAGCATGAGACCATGTAATATGAAATCATACTATCAAACGACTAAATACATCTTTTACCATATATAAAGTTGGTGAACCTAATATAGTTTCCCTATCCTCAGCGACTAGAATAATATCAGCTGGAGTTGAATCAATTTCAAATAATGCTCCTACACTAGGTGCCTGTGCCTCAGCATTCCCAATTAAAGCCCGTACTTCCATTTCAGCTTTTCTTTTTCCTCTTCTTTTTGAATGCCTTTCGTACTTTGAATAATTTTTTGTATACCAAGTCCTGAATTGTTTAAGAGAAGGTGATTTTTCAGGCTTTACAATTGATACCAACACTCCTTGCTCACGAACTTTCCCGACACTATACCACTTTTCACACATGCGTTGATGTGTTTCAGTAATATCCATACCTCCTTTTTCATGAAATAATTCAATTGCTTTTTCAAATATTTTTTTATCTTGTTCCGTTACTATGAAGTCATTTCCATCTGCTGAACGTGGGCCAGTTTTTTTTGTTATATTTCTTGTTTTTCCCGGTGCACCACAGTCAAAATAATCATTTAAAAGACCATTAATTGATTTTCCATAAAACCAATATTTTTTAAGGTAATCATAAATAACCTTTCTGCTCTTTCCTGTACTATCTTCAATCCTGGAAACTAGAGGTCCACGTTTTTCTGGTATGTAGGCATCAGGCTCGTGAATGACTATATCCTTTATTACCCCCCATTTTTCATCTCTTTTTGCTCTAAATTTATTTAAATATTCCTCGTCGGGAGAAATCATCCTTAAATCGGGATCAATTTCAATCGTCCTAAGATGCCCTTTTTCAGCCTCAATTACTATTTCTTCATATTTACGAAAAAATGGTGTAAACGCTAGAATAAAGTTGACACTTTTTGCTCGATAAGATTTTACACTTTTGCTCAATCAACCTACTACTTTAGTAAAATAGATCGTGACGTTATTTTACTGGAGGTTAGGATTTTGGAGGAGAAGTTAGTGTTATATATAAAGATTCAGGAATTACATAAGAGAAAGTTTAAAGTAGCACAAATCGCTAAGGAGCTTAAGATCTCAAGACCGACTGTCTATAAGTATTTAGAAATGACATTCGATGAAGCAAGAGCCTATACTGAACAGCCTTTGGGAAAGAAGAAAAAACTAGATCACTATAAAGACTGGATACTTGCCTGGCTAGAAGAGTATCC
>NZ_KI912518.1:0-33793 GCF_000518885.1 Bacillus sp. J33
GTTTCACAGTATTATTAAAAAAGAATTGATCTACCAGAAAAAATATAGGACAAGAGCAGAGGCAACAAAGGAAGTTTTTGAGTATATCACTTGTTTTTACAATCCAGAGAGGATTCATTCAACCATTGGATACCAATCACCGATGGAGTTTGAAAAAGCTTACTACTCAAAAATGAAAGTCGCCTAATTTAACCTTTTCCTGGACAAATNATGATGTAACGCAAGTTAGATCATCATTTGTCCAGGTTACCAAGCGATAGCGCGGTAGGAAGAAAGTAAGAAAGTGCCCAATTTAATTTGTCCGTTTTCTTGACGTAGTATCACTTTTCCGATGTATCGGTCACTTCGCGTCGCATCAACATTCTATCAATTTCACAGTGTTAATAGAATTCAAGCTAGTATAAAAATCAAAAAGAGAGAGTGAAGCAGCAATGGAAAGAAATCTGTATGAACAGCTTGTAAAAGATTATAATCATGAATTAACCCATTCGGGAGTCAGCGGCGAAAGATTAGCCGCAAGACTAGATGAGCTTTCAAAAATTGGCCTCCTGGAGAGCGGCGGGGTTACTCGTCCTGGCTACTCTGCTGAAGAGAAGCGGGCAAAAGAATTGGTGATGGGCTGGATGAAGGATGCCGGCTTAGATGTGACAACAGATGGTGCAGGCAACGTATTTGGCAGGTTGAAAGGGAAATCTCAAGGTTCTTCCATTGTTTCCGGGTCCCATGTGGACAGCGTGCCAAACGGAGGGCATTTTGATGGTCCCCTTGGCGTCCTATCAGCATTAGAAGTAGCAGAAGCATGGAGGGAAACAGGGTACATACCGGAAAAGCCGTATGAAGTTGCTATTTTTTCAGATGAAGAGGGTTCCAGGTTTAAAAGCAGCTTAACAGGAAGCCGGGCTTTTATGGGACAACTAAAGCTAGAGGAAATGGACAGCCTGCGGGACGAGCATGGCAAATCGTTCAGAGAAGTGCTGTCCGATTACGGAAGCAGTGCTGAAGCATGCCTAAATGCCGGAAACAGCAGGAGAGACATTGAAGCTTTTGTGGAAGTCCATATTGAACAAGGGAAGGTGCTTGAGCAGGAAGATCAGCCAGTGGGTGTTGTAAGCGGAATAGCAGGTCCGGCCTGGCTAGAAGTTACTTTTACGGGGGAAGCTGGGCATGCAGGAAACACCCCGATGGCCGGACGAAGAGATCCATTGGTGGCGGCCTCATTGTTTATAGCAGCAATCGAAAGATTCCCGAAGCAAGTCAGTGATACGGCTGTCGCCACTGTCGGGAAGCTGAACGTTCATCCAAATGGCATCAATGTGATTGCGCAGGAAGCCAAATTGATTGTGGACATTCGTGATATCTTTGAAGAAACCCGTGACCGGCTGCTTCAGCTCATCACGGACGAAGCCCGAAAAATAGCCGCTGAAAGAAATATGGAAGTGCACATGAACCTAAACGCGAAAATAAAGCCTTTGCCGATTAGCGAAAAGCTGCAGGCGAAAATGGAAGACTCGCTATCCAAGTTTGATATAAAACCAGTACGCATCCCAAGCGGTGCCGGACATGACGCCATGATCATCGGAAGTGGAATTCCGGCCGCTATGATCTTCGTCCGCAGCAAGGATGGCATCAGCCATAACCCGAGGGAGTGGACTTCATTGAATGATTGTGTATATGGTGTTCATGTTTTGAAGGATTTTGTTGAGGGGTTAATGACGGGACATTAGAAATAAAAAGACCTATTCCTAGATGGCTAGGAGTAGGTCTTTTGCGTTATCATGTACGTACACCATATTTAAAAAGGAGATACATATTTTCAATAACCGCCTTGATATTATTTAAGTTATTGGAATAAAAGAGTGGTGATTTAATAAATTATTAAAAGGAAATCCCATTGTTAGTACATATGAGTTATGCCCAAGCCCTAAAATAGACATCTTTCATAAATTTTTCCTAAATACCCTCTTGATAAACTTATACGTACATGTATATAATACGATTATAAAAATTATTAAGATTCTGACAACTTTTATTTACATCATCTTTTAACCAGCAATTCTTTCACCTCAGATTTGAAAGCGCTTTATATAAACGCTTTACCTCATTGGACTCTTTTCTTACTCCGGCAGTTTGATAGTTCCTTAGATTAAAAATAGATAGGATATTAAATCACATTCGTGATTTCAATATAAAATTAATAAATTTTTCTAGGGGGGCATTTCAGTTGAAAAAGTTTATTTCTTTATTTTTAGTTGCCATGCTGACAATTGGGTTAGCAGCCTGCAACAGCAATGAAGGTGCAAGCGGCTCTGGCGATGGAGGAGAGAAGGAAGATCAGCTTGTATTCGGCTATACTTCCATGACACAGAATAATCCGTTTTTCCAGGTGCTTTAAGAAGCGATTCGTGAAGAGGTCGAGGCAAATGGCGACAAGCTTATTACGACAAATCCGGCGATGGATGTAGCGCTTCAAATCAACCAGATTGAAGATATGATTGCCCAGGGCATTGATGCCATTTTCTTAAATCCTGTGGATTGGGAGGGAATCAGACCTGCCTTGGCTATGCTTGAGGAAGCTGGCATTCCAATCATTAACTATGATACAGAAGTTAAGGACTTTGATTACGTTACTGCATATGTTGGATCCGACAATAAAAATGCCGGAAGAGTTGCTGGTGAAGATCTAGTAAAAAGATTCCCGGATGGGGGGAAGATTGCTGTTCTTGATAGCCCGACAATGAATTCAATCAATGACCGTATTGCAGGATTCATGGAAGCAATAGAAGGAAAGAATTTTGAGATTGTGGCACAGCAAGATGCAAAAGGCGATTTAGAAACCGCTCTTGGCATTACAGAGGATATTTTGCAGGCTCACCCTGATATTATTGCAATTATGGGCGGAAATGACCCAACTGCATTAGGTGCATTAGCAGCTGCAAAAGCTGCCAATAAAACAGACTTGGCTATTTACGGTGTAGATGGTTCACCAGATGCGAAGGCTGCAATTGCTGAAGGCGGTCCGCTGGTTGGAACAGGAGCACAGTCCCCAATTTCGATTGGAAAACAGTCTGTTGAAGTGGCATACAAGGTGTTAAATGGTGAAGATTTCGAAAAGAGAACTCCTGTAGAGACTTTCTTAATTAATGAAGAAAATGTTGAAGAATATGGCACAGATGGCTGGCAGTAAGAAGTAAAAAGTACTTGTTGAATGAACGGGCGGCTCCCTTCTTTAGGAATGTAGCGTACTTTCTGGGAATTTTAAGAGAAGCGCTTTTGAGCCGTCCCTTTACTTTTAAACGGGGTGGAAATGATGGGCAGCAAACTGTTGGAAATGAGGGAAGTAAGCAAGAGATTTCCTGGGGTTTATGCTTTAAAAGGTGTTAATTTTGAACTGGAAAGCGGAGAAGTTCATGCGCTGCTTGGCGAGAATGGTGCTGGTAAGTCCACTCTTATGAAGATCCTTGGCGGCATTTACAGCATAGACGAAGGCAAGGTGTTCATTAATGGTGAAGAGGTCAAAATTAATGACGTAAAAGATGCCCAAAAGTATGGAATCAGCATCATTCATCAGGAAATTGTCTTAGTCCCATACCTATCAATCGCGGAAAATATTTATTTGGGCCGTGAGCCTATGACAAAAGCTGGGTTTATTGATGAAAACAAGATGTTTGAAAATGCACAGCAGTTCTTAAATGATTTCGATTTGGGCTTATCTGCCCGGACTCTGATCAAGGAACTCACAGTGGCGCAGCAGCAAATGATTGAAATCATTAAAGCTGTATCCTTTAACTCGAAGATTATCGTCATGGACGAACCTACCTCTTCACTGAGTGAAAAAGAGGTCGATTTCCTGTTTAAGACGATCAGAAATTTAAAGCAGCAGGGTGTCGGGATGGTATATATCTCACACAGAATGAATGAGTTATTTGAAATCACGGACAGAATTACAGTCATGAGGGATGGCACCTATGTCGGGACTGTAAAGACGAAGGAAACATCCAATGAAAAATTAATTTCCATGATGGTCGGTCGGGAGTTAAATAATTACTATGTAAGAGATTTTTCAGCTCCAGGGGAGACCGTGCTAAAAGTGAACAATTTGACGAAAAAGGGAGTTCTGGATAGGGCGAGCTTCGAATTAAAAAAGGGTGAAATACTTGGTTTCTCCGGCCTGGTCGGAGCAGGCAGGTCAGAACTGATGAAATGTATTTTCGGCCTTGATTCATTTGAACAAGGAGAAATTTTTGTAAACGGTTCAAAAGTAGCAATCAAAAATCCCAATGATGCAATTAAGCATAAAATTGCCTATGTAACGGAAAACCGCAAAGAAGAAGGCTTATTTTTAATAAAATCGGTTCAATATAATATGACCATTAAGATATTGGATGAGTTTATGAAATTCTTTAGAGTCAATGCTAAATATGAAAATAAGGAAACGAATCATTATATAAATGAATTATCCATTAAAACACCTAATCCGGAACAGGAAGTGGGTAATTTGAGCGGCGGCAACCAGCAGAAGGTTTTAATATCCAGATGGCTGGCGACAAAACCGAAAGTGCTGATTCTTGACGAGCCAACCAGAGGGGTGGACGTCGGTGCGAAAGCCGAAATCTATACGATCATGAACAGGCTGGTAAAAGAAGGTGTATCCATTATTATGATTTCCTCTGAGCTGCCTGAAGTGATTAACATGAGCGATCGGGTTGCGGTAATGTGCAAAGGAAAGATCCAAACCATCTTAAACAGAGATCGCTTTAGCCAAGAAACCATTATGCATTATGCTACTGGAGGTAATTGACATGTCACAATTGTCTGCTTTAACACCGAAAAAAGACAATTTCCCTCTAAATGTTGGATACAGCACGAAAAACTTCATCCGAGACAATATGGGGATTCTGATCGGCCTGCTCATTCTATGTATTGTTATTACAATCATCAATCCTAATTTCTTAACCTCTAATAATCTATTAAATGTTTTAAGGCAAACTTCTACCAATCTATATTTGGCTTTGGCTATGACAATGATCATTATTTTAGGAGGCATTGACCTTTCAGTAGGCTCCATCATGGCTGTAACAGGTGTTGTGACTACGGGGTTAATTGCTTTGTTTGACACCTCCGTTTTTGTTGCAGTAATCGCCGGGCTGCTGGTTGGGATGCTATTTGGAGCCATTAATGGTTATGTAGCGGCCACAACCATTATTCCGCCGTTTATCATTACGCTGGCCACGATGAATATAGCCAGGGGGGCAGCGTATGTCATCACAGATGGTAAACCGGTACGGGTTATGTCTGACTCTTTTAACTTCATTGGTTCTGGCTATCTTTTCGGTGTATTGCCGATGCCCGTCCTGTACTTAATGATCCTCCTCATATTGTGTTACTTCATCATGAATAAGACGAAACTTGGCCGCTATATGTATGCGGTTGGCGGCAATGCAGAAGCCGCCAGATTCTCTGGAATTAACATAAAGAAAATTCAGTTCTTTGCTTATACTTTTAGCGGACTTATGGCTGCGGTTGCAGGAATCGTCCTTGCTTCACGCATGTTTTCCGGACAGCCGACTGCAGGGGAAGGTGCCGAGCTTGATGCGATTGCGGCAGTAGTTCTTGGCGGAACCAGTATGACTGGAGGATATGGCCGGATAGGCGGAACCGTCATCGGAGCCCTGATTATCGGAGTGCTCAGCAATGGATTGAACTTAATGGGGGTAAGCTCTTTCTGGCAGTACATTGTAAAGGGAATTGTCATTATGGTTGCAGTGTATGCTGATGTCATTAAGAGAAGAAAAAAGGCATAGCAAAACTGGTTTAAAGGACTAAATGCAATAAGCAGGTGATGATTTGAAAGATGGAATTGCAATCGGAGGTACAATCGCTGTAGATGAGATTAAAAGAGTGGCATCTTATCCGGATAAGTCCCAATTAACAACGATTCAAAGCATTTCAAGGTCTGTTGGCGGTGCTGTTTCCAATTGTGCAATCACCCTGGCAAGAATGGATAGAAAATTGCCGATTGAAGCAATTGCTTTTATTGGTGATGATGAAAAGGGTCATTTTTTAAGGGAGCGTTTGGAACACTATCAAAATATTAATCTGGATCAGGTTAGGATAGCTGGAGATACGCCGTTTACAGATGTGATTCAGGATAGTTGCGACAGAAGCAGAACATTTTTTACCTATAGGGGAAATTCAGCTCTATTTGATGAGGAAGCCATTGATTTTGGCAAGTTAAATTCGAAAATCCTTCATATTGCTTATATTCTGCTGCTTGAGTCTTTAGATAAAGAAGACGAAGAGTTTGGCACAAAAATGGCTAAGGTTTTAAAGCGTGCTCAGGAACATGGGATAAAAACATCCGTTGATATTGTCAGTGAAAATAGCAACAGGTATGAGAAAATTGTTCCTCCAAGCTTAAAATATACCAATTATTGCATTGTCAATGAAATCGAAGCAGGAAAAAGCGTTGGCATCGAATTAAGAGATGGGTCGGGAGAATTGATTTCAGGCAATCTTAAAAAGGTTCTAATGAGATTAAAGAGTTTCGGAGTAAAGGATTGGGTCGTCATTCACACACCGGAAGGCGGATTTGGATTTGATGGTGAGTCTGTCTATAGTGTTCCTTCTCTTCTTATTGAACGTGACCGGATCAAAGGTACGGTGGGTGCAGGTGATGCTTATCTATCTGGTGTGTTATACGGGGCGTTAAAAGGATTGGGACTGTCAGATTCGATGAAGCTGGGAACCGCTGCAGCAGCCTCTTCTCTGTTTGGAGAGGACAGCACTTCCGGGGTAAGAAATTATGAAGAATTAATAGTGATGTATAAAGAGTTTCCGAAAAGAGATGTTTTGAAAATTTAAGGAGGGTCTTCATGTTAGTTACATTAAGTGAAAATCTGGCTAAAGCTGAAGCGGGGAATTATGCAGTTGGAGCATTTAACTGCCCTACTCTGGAGTCGGCCAGGGCGGTAATAGAAGCAGCGGAAGAGCTGCAGGTTCCGGTGATATTATCGCATGCGGAAGTGCATAATGAAATCATCCCGATTGAAATTATGGGCCCTATTCTGGTTGGCTTTGCTAAAAGAGCTAGTGTTCCGGTAACCGTACACCTGGATCATGGCTCCAATTTGGAAATGGTCAAAAAGGCGATCGGCATTGGCTTCAGCTCTGTCATGATTGATGCTTCCCATATGGGATATGAGGAGAATGTCCAAACGGTAAAAGAAGTAGTAGAGTATGCTCACGGACATAATGTTTCAGTTGAAGCTGAGCTGGGCATGATGACATCTTCAGGAATCGGAGGTGAAGAGGCGGAAGGCGGAGAGGCATCGGAGCAAAATGAACCGGCAGACTATTATACAGATCCGGTGATTGCCAAGGACTTTGTATTTCGAACAGAAATTGATGCACTGGCAGCTTCATTTGGGACCGTTCACGGAATTTATGTGACAGAGCCTAATCTGGACTTCAATCGTCTGACATCCATCTATAAAAATATTCACAGGCCTGTTGTTATGCACGGGGGGTCTGGGCTTAGTACAGATGAATACGTAACGGCTATAAACTCGGGCGTCAGAAAAATCAATTATTACAGCTATGCAGCAAAAGCGGGAGCACATGCAGTAAAAGATTACATTAGTGAAAATACAAATCTTTTCTATCATGATTTTACAGTTGTAGCTAAAGAAGCAATTAAGAAAGATGTTAAAAGGGCGATGAAGATCTTTTTAAATAAAGGTGAGGCGGTAAGGTAAATTATTTTTAAAGGAGGATTATAGCTTGAAAAGAGAAGAATACGAATCAATTAAATCCAAAGCTTTAGAGCTGTTTGACCAGGCAAACATCATCTTGACGGAAGAAGAGAAAGCGAATCTGGAAGTTGCGGATTTTGGCCTTGGGAAAGTAGAGGATACAGGCTTGCAGCTAATCACGTACGTAAATACAGAACAAGTATGTGCAAAGGAATTGGCATTGCTCCCGAATCAAACTTGCCCGGAGCATAAACATCCTAAGCGGGACTTCGATGAGGGCAAAGAAGAAACGTTCCGCTGCCGATTTGGAAAAGTGTATCTATATGTTGAGGGTAAATCGCCAGAATCTCTTTCCGCACAGCCTCCTCAAGGGGATGAGGAGTATTACACGGTTTTTAATGAAATCGTCTTGAATCCGGGAGAGCAATATACGATTCACCCAAATACACTTCATTGGTTCAAAGCGGGAGAAGAAGGTGCGATAGTCTCTGAGTTTTCAACACGCAGCACAGATGAGAGCGATATTTTTACGGATCCAAGAATTAAAAGAATACCAGAAATCGTCTAACTTTCTGCGAGTAGTTGTACGTATAAGTATACGGTGCCATAAATCAGGCAAGGGTAACCAATTTAATAGAGGCAGATGGGGGAGGACTCCTCCCTTTTTTATGCTCCTTAAGCAAATAGAAGAAATATTTGAATAAAATTAATATTTATTTTCACGCAGGTTCCTGAGAAAGATATGCATGATCTAACTTATACGTATAACTTAAGTGAAAGCAGAAAGAAACTTACATGTGAAAGGTGTTGATTACGGTGTTGGAGAATCTGAAAGAACAAGTGTTAAAAGCAAATCTTTCTTTGCCTAAATATGGCCTTGTGACTTTTACGTGGGGGAATGTAAGCGGTATCAGCCGGGATGCAGGACTTGTCGTCATTAAACCGAGCGGTGTTTCCTATGATGGAATGAAAGTGGAGGACTTGGTTGTGCTTGATCTGGACGGAAATATTGTGGAAGGACATTTGAAGCCGTCTTCTGATACGGCGACACATCTCACCCTGTATAAAAACTTCCCGGATATAGGAGGGATTGTCCACACCCATTCTCCATGGGCCACAGCTTGGGCTCAATCTGGAAAAGGAATTCCTGCCTTAGGAACGACGCATGCAGATTATTTTAATGGGACCATTCCTTGTACAAGGCCAATGACGAAGGCAGAGATTTTAGGAGAATACGAGCTGGAAACCGGGAATGTGATTGTGGAAACCTTTAAAGATATCAATCCAAATGAAGTTCCCAGTGTTCTTGTCCACAATCATGCACCTTTTAATTGGGGAAAAGATCCTCTGGAAGCCGTTCATAATGCAGTAGTTTTGGAGGAATGTGCAAAAATGGCCTACCATGCCAAGCAATTAAACCCGAACTTGAATTCTATGGATCAAGTTTTGCTTGAAAAGCATTTTTATAGAAAGCATGGTGTGAACGCCTATTATGGGCAGTATAAATAAGGGGGATTCAAATGTCATTCTATACAATCGGCATCGATTATGGAACACAGTCCGGACGAGCGGTTTTAGTTTCGCTAGCTGATGGGAGGGAAGTGGCTGACCATGTAACACCATATCGGCATGGTGTCATTGATAAGGTGCTTCCGGATTCCGGAATTGAATTGGGGCATGAGTGGGCGCTTCAGCATCCCAATGATTATATAGATGTGATTAAAAACTCTGTTCCGGCAGTACTGAAGGATTCCGGGATTGACCCTGAACTTGTTATCGGAATCGGCATCGACTTCACTGCCTGTACCATGCTGCCGGTGGACTCCCATTCCCTGCCGCTTTGTTTCAGGGAAGATTTAAAGGCGAATCCGCATAGCTGGATTAAGCTTTGGAAGCATCATGCTGCACAGGATGAAGCAAACAAAATTAACAGAATTGCCGAAGAAAGAGACGAGAAATTTTTACCTAGGTACGGCGGGAAAATTTCTTCCGAATGGATGATTGCAAAGGTTTGGCAAATCCTTGATGAAGCACCTGAAATTTATGATGAAACAGATCAATTCATTGAAGCAACAGACTGGGTGGTATCGCAATTATGCGGAAATCTTATTCGCAATAGCTGCACGGCGGGGTATAAAGCTCTCTGGCATAAGCAGGACGGATACCCGGACAAAGATTTTTTTAAAGCGCTGGATCCCCGTCTGGAGCAATTAATAGATACCAAGCTTCGGGGAAAGGTGGTGCCGCTTGGGACTAAAGCTGGCACTCTTACAAAGAAAATGGCAGAGATCACTGGCCTGCCTGAAGGAATTGCTGTTGCTGCCGGAAATGTGGATGCTCATGCAGCAGTGCCGGCAATGGGTGTAGTAGAGCCTGGAAAAATGGTAATGGCCATGGGCACTTCCATTTGCCATATGCTGCTGGGAGATAAGGAAAGTGAAGTCGAAGGCATGTGCGGAGTGGTCGAGGATGGCATTATCCCTGGGTTGTTTGGCTATGAAGCAGGCCAATCAGCCGTTGGCGATATTTTTGAATGGTATGTGGAAGAAGGAGTTCCTGCTTATGTGCAAAAAGAGGCTGAAGAGAAGGGAGTGAATGTTCATCAATACTTGGAGTGGAAAGCTGCTGCTTATAAACCAGGAGAATCCGGTTTACTGGCATTGGATTGGTGGAATGGAAACAGGTCGGTTTTAGTTGATACAGAGTTAAGCGGTGTATTGCTTGGAATTACCCTGCGAACGAAGCCTGAAGAAATTTATCGTGCTTTATTGGAAGCGACTGCTTTTGGGACCAGGGCCATTGTCGACGCTTTTCAATCAAATGGAATCGCAGTAAACGAATTATATGCTTGTGGAGGGCTGCCCCAAAAAAACAAGCTCTTGATGCAAATATATGCAGATGTTACTAATCTTCCTATAAAAATTGCAGCGTCTAAACAAACCCCTGCACTGGGAGCGGCAATGTTTGCTGCAGTAGCGGCAGGAAAAAAACAGGGCGGCTATGATACGATTTTGGAAGCAGCTGAAAAAATGGCGCGAATAAAGGAAGAAGTGATTTTGCCTATACCTGAAAATACTGTCATTTATGATAAAATATATGAAGAGTATAAACGCTTACATGATTATTTCGGACGTGGCGGAAACGATGTCATGAAGCGTCTTAAATCATATCGGACGTTATCAGCTAGAGCATTGCAGAATTTGCCGATCGTATAGGAGGATTTGCATGTTACAAGTGGGGCCATATCAATTTTGGTTTGCAGCTGGAAGCCAGCATTTATACGGAGAAAGTGCATTGAAGGAGGTAGAGCGCCATTCAGCGGAAATGGCTAAAGAGTTGAATAAAAGCGGGAACCTTCCCTTTAAGGTTGAGTTTAAGGCTGTGCTAACAAATGCAGCTGATATACACAGCCTCATTCTGGAAGCAAATTCCAATAAAAGGTGCGCTGGTTTAATTACCTGGATGCACACATTCTCTCCGGGGAAAATGTGGATTGCGGGCTTGTCTGCCCTCCAAAAACCATTGCTTCACTTACACACACAATATAATCGGGATATCCCATGGGAATCCATTGATATGGATTTTATGAATCTTAATCAATCGGCACATGGGGATCGCGAATTTGGATTTACAGCTGCACGGCTGAAAGTTTCCAGAAAAGTCATTTCCGGGTATTGGAAGCACGCCGATGTGCAGAAAAGAATCGGTGAATGGATGAAAACGGCGGTTACTGTATTGGAAAGCCGCCAGCTCAAGGTTGCCCGCTTTGGCGACAACATGAGAAGCGTAGCAGTCACTGAAGGAGATAAGATTGAAGCCCAAATCAAATTTGGCTGGACTGTAGACTATTTCGGCATCGGTGATTTAGTTGAAAAGATGAATGAAGTACCAGAGGAGCAGGTATCCCTGCTTTTTGAAGAATATAGGGACTTGTACGAAATGGAGTCTGAAGGCATTGAGCCGGGGCCGGTTCAAGATTCAATCAAGGAACAGGCCCGGATAGAGCTGGGTTTAAAAGCCTTTTTACAGGAAGGAAACTATACGGCATTTACAACAAACTTTGAGGATTTGCATGGGATGAAACAGCTGCCTGGTCTTGCTTCACAGCGTTTAATGGCACAAGGCTACGGATTTGCAGGTGAAGGAGACTGGAAAACAGCTGCGATGACCCGTTTGGTAAAGATTTTATCTGATAATCGGGATACTTCTTTTATGGAAGATTACACGTATCATTTTGATCCGGAAAATGAAATGGTTTTCGGTTCGCATATGCTGGAGGTATGCCCATCCATTTCAGCCGCAAAACCAAAGGTTCAGGTACATCCTCTTGGCATAGGAGGCAAGGAAGATCCGGCAAGGCTGGTATTCGATGGGAAAGCAGGAAATGGGATTGTCGCCTCTTTGGTGGAGGTGGGGAGTCGTTTTCGGCTTGTTCTCAACAAAGTTAAGGCTGTTGAGCCAATCGCTGAAACGCCTAATCTTCCAGTGGCCAAAGTTTTGTGGAAACCGCTTCCATCTTTAAGTAAGGCTGCTGAAGCATGGATTTATGCAGGCGGATCCCATCATACTGTCTTTTCCTTATCTGCAACTGCGGAGCAGCTTTATGATATTGCCGAAATATTCAATATCGAGTGTGTGACTATTGATCAGCATACAGATATTTATAAGCTAAGGCAGGAGCTTAAAATGAACGAAGTTATATGGAAATAACTAATAATAATCTCTGATCGTCAGATCGTTATTTAGAAGATTAACGAGGTGCAGATTGTGGCTGAAACCAAATACAATAGAGTAAAAGAGTGGATAAGAGGAAGGATATTGGATGGCACCTATGCTCCTAAGTCAAAAATCAATTCGGAAAGCGAATTAATGAAACAATTCGGAGTAAGCCGCCACACAGTTCGAATCGCCATTGGGGAACTGGTCAGTGAAGGCTGGCTGTATACTGAACAAGGTGCAGGGACATTTTGTGCCGATCGGTCTTCACGTGAGGAAGCGCCGAAGTTTAGGCAAAAGAAAATCGCCATTATCACAACCTATATTTCTGATTATATCTTTCCTTCCATTATCCGCGGAGCTGAAGCTGAAATCAGTAAGGAAGGGTACCAGGTCAGTTTGTTCAGCACAAATAATGACCACGAAAATGAGAAACGGATACTGGAAACTGTGACCGCTCAGAGATTTGATGGCGTCATCATTGAGGCGACGCAAAGTGCCACTTCCAATCCCAATATCAATTACTATTTAAACCTGGACTTGCTTGGTATTCCTTATATTATGATAAACGCTTATTATGATGAGCTGGAACCTGTCAGCGTCATCATGGACGATGAAAAAGGCGGCTTTTTGCAAACCGAACATCTAATCAAATTGGGACACCGAAACATTGCAGGATTTTTCAAAACAGATGACTTACAAGGGGCCAAACGAATGAAGGGGTATATTAAAGCTCTTCGTGAGAATGGAATTCCAGTGAATCCTAAAAATATTGTTACCTATAATACGGCTGAGAAGACATCCAAACCGGTGGAAAACTTAAAAAGCATGTTGGATTCATCAGAAAAGCCAACTGGCATTGTCAGCTATAATGACGAATTGGCCATGAAGCTGCTGGATGTCTTCAGGCAGAAAGAGATGACTGTTCCTGATGATATTTCAATCGTAGGATTCGATAATTCGTTTTTTGCAGACGTTTCCGAAGTAAAGCTAACTTCGGTTGATCACCCCAAGAGCGAGCTTGGACAGCTGGCTGCCCGAATGATCTTGAAGATGATTTCTAAAGGGAGAAGCTCCAAGCAGGGGGCTGCTGTAAAATCCTATGTATTTGAGCCAAATCTGATTGTAAGGAATTCTACTAAAAGTTTGGAAAAACCTGTTCATACTGAATAAAAATGTGCTGGAGGCTAATACCAGCACATTTTTACTAATAGGGGGACGGTGAGGAAGATGAAATATGTTATTGGAGTTGATTTAGGAACAAGTGCTGTAAAAGCGTTACTGATGAATCAGCAAGGAGAGGTGTGCAGGGAAGCTTCGAAGTCATATCCCTCCATTCAGGAGAAGTCCGGCTATAGCGAGCAAAACCCGGAGGAGTGGGTGGCGAAGACGATCCTTGCCATAAAAGAGATAGTTTCAGGATTGGATGCGGCAAGTGTTGAAGGGATCAGCTTTTCAGGACAAATGCATGGACTGGTTCTCCTCGATCGCAATCACCGGGTGCTCCGCAATGCCATTCTATGGAACGATACACGAACAACCAGACAATGCCGGGAAATCTATGAGCTTGCAGGTGAAACGCGATTACTGGAACTTGCAAAAAACCCTGCACGTGAAGGATTTACCCTTCCAAAGCTTTTATGGGTAAAAGAAAATGAACCGGACATTTACAGGAAAGCGGCCATTTTTTTATTGCCAAAGGATTATCTGCGCTATCGTTTGACGGGAGAAATCCATAGTGAGTATTCAGATGCAGCCGGGACATTGCTGCTGAATATCAGTGAGAAAAAGTGGAGCCGGGAGATCTGTGAAGCGGTTGGGATCGATATGAGTCTTTGTCCGCCACTAATAGAATCAAGCGGTTTTGCCGGTTATGTAACACCGGTGATCGCTCAGGAAACAGGGCTGTCTGAAAAAGTGAAAGTATTTGCCGGCGGTGCTGATAACGCCTGTGGAGCAATAGGCTCTGGGATTTTAGAAGAGGGGAAAACACTATGCAGCATTGGAACATCCGGAGTGGTTCTTTCCTATGAAGAAAGGAATGAGCGGGACTTTAACGGAAAGGTTCATTATTTTAATCATTGTCAAAAAGATGCCTATTATACAATGGGTGTTACATTGGCAGCAGGGCATAGCCTGAGCTGGTTTAAGGATGTTTTTGCGGCGGATGAAGAGTTTGATAGCTTGCTGAAAGGTCTCGCCGATGTGCCGATCGGGGCTAATGGACTGTTATTTACCCCTTACATATCAGGTGAAAGAACTCCTTATGCCGATTCAGTCATTCGTGGAAGCTTTATTGGAATAGATGCTTCTCATGAGAGAATCGACTTTGTGAGGGCGGTGATTGAAGGGATTACTTTTTCATTAAATGAATCTGTAGAAATCTTCAGGGACTGCGGCAAAAAAATCGATTCTATCATATCGATCGGCGGCGGGGCTAAGAATGATGTGTGGCTGCAAATTCAGGCAGACATTTTTAATGCAAAAATCTTGAAGCTTGCCACCGAACAAGGTCCTGGTGTTGGCGCAGCCATGCTTGCTGCCCATGGCTGCAGGTGGTATGCGTCATTAAAAGAATGCTCAGATGTATTTACACAAGTCGAGAAAACCTATGAACCTATTAAAGAGAATGCTGACCAATATAAGGAATTGTACGGTCTTTATAAACGGGTCTATCAGCAGACAAGAGAGTTAAATGAGGGGCTTACACGCTTTAGGTATTAAGGGCACCAAGCCCTACTCAGGTTTTGTTGATTTAGGTAAAAAGTCACAAAAATATCTTTTATTCAGGCAATTCATGGTATAAAATGGAGACAAATGCACATAGATCGTATGATAAAGGCAAAGTCGCTGAAAGGTGATGACGCAAAACTAGAGGGGCTAAAGTCTTATGGCCATGCCAGCCAGTTTCCGAATACGGACTCCTGCGATATATGTAGATGGGGAGAATGGTGTAATATATCCAATCCATAAAATTAGATTGTATTGGCATGTTTTTCAGCAAATACATCATGAGCTGCTGGTAGATGGCTGTCTTTGTAACGAATTGAGGCAGAAGTACCTGTCCAGGATTTCTTATCATAAAGAGAAGGTTTCTTTGCTTAAATGCAGACTTAACAGCCGAACAAACAAAATAGAATGCTAAAGCAAAGCCTGCCGAATTGCAAGTCGGCAGGCTTTCCATTTAGTTGACTTTAAATTTCTTCACGGATTCCAAAAGCTCTTCAGCCATATGTGACAGGGACACTGCGGAAGCGGCTATTTCCTCCATGGAAGCAAGCTGCTCTTCTGTGGCTGCAGAAACATCCTGGCTTTCTGCTGTAGTGATGGCTGCGACTTCTTCGATGGCGTTGACGATACTGACAACCTGTTCGGCGCCGTCTGTAAGCTCTTTAATGGAAGAGGTCACTTCTTGAATCTGGCTTGCTACCGTATCAGCGAACTGCTGGATATGGGTGAAAGCTTCCCCGGCGTTTCCGACCAGTTCAATTCCTTTTTCCACTTCCTCTGTTCCGGTGTCCATGGACTGAATTGCTTTGCTTGTATCAGCCTGGATCGATGAAATCAGTTCGCGAATGCTTTCCGTAGATTTTGAGGACTGCTCCGCAAGTTTCCGGACTTCCTCTGCAACCACTGCAAAACCCCGGCCATGCTCGCCGGCACGAGCCGCTTCGATGGCAGCATTCAAGGCCAATAGATTGGTCTGATCTGCTATTTCAGAAATAACATTGATAATTTGGCCAATCTCATTGGATCTGCTTCCGAGAGTATGAATCGTCTTGCCCAAATCCCTAACGGTATGGCTGATGTTGTTCATCTGGGAAGAGGATAATTCAATCGCCTGATTTCCTCTTAATACGATTTCATTTGTTTTGGAAGCCGTTTCAGCAACGACATTTGAGTTCTCCATGATTCGCTTGATGCGTTCAGACATCTCTTTTACAACGACATTGCTTTCCTTTACTTTGCTGGTTTGCTGTTCTGTGGCTGAAGCCACTTCCTGGATGGAGTTGGCCACTTGCTCGGTTGCCATATTGTTTTGCTCGGAGCTTGCTGTCAGCTCTTCGGATGCAGACGCCAAATGAACTGCTTTCTCTCCGACCTGGGAGATCAGGAGCTGAAGGGAAGAGACCATTTTATTGAAGCTTTCGCCCAGTTTGCCGATTTCATCCTTGCTTCTTATCTCAAATTTTTGAGTCAAATCACCCTCGCTGACTTTATCGGTTGCCAGCATAAGTGTGTTTAATGGACGGGTGATCGAACGGACAACAAAATAGGAAATGGCCGCTCCGGCTAAAATAAAGATTGCTACAATGATCAGTGTGGAAACTAGAATCGGATTTGCTGCCTCAGTCGTTTCCTCCAGATTCATGGTTCCAATAATCTTCATGCCGGTCAGGCTGTTGGTTGTTGTCTTCATTTCTTTCATCATGCCGTTCAGTTCATAGGACACTTGAGCCTTTTCTTTTTCCAGTACATCCTTAACCCAGCTGCCTTTCGCTTCCGCTCCAGGCTCTTCTGTCGGATGGACGAGATAATGTCCCTCTGCACTTACGATAAACGGATAGCCTTCCTTTCCGATTTTTATTCCTGAAGTGATTTCCTTCAGAGCGGCAAGGCTCAGGTCAATCCCAACTACACCCGAATTGTCCTTTAAACGCTTCGCTACTGTAATCAGAATATCTCCGCTGGCAGCATCCAAATACGGTTCAGTGATGAAGGCTTCTCCGTTATGCTCTTCTGCCCCTTTATACCACGGGCGTGTTCTGGCATCGAAGTCAGCAGGCAGGTCAGCTGGCGGATAGATGACCAAGTCACCTTCATTTGAGCCTGCATAGATTGAAATAACCTCCGGATGCAGCTCTTTATACTGCTTGAAGGAGTTCACAGTGCCTGGTGTATTTGTCTCAGAGCTGAATCCGCCATCCAGATTTCCTGCATAGAATATGGCATCATTAATCTTGGAATCTATAAAATTAGTTAGAAGCTTATCAATGACTTTCACGTTTTCCTCTAAACTAATTTCAATTTGCCCTTTAATCTCCTGTTTGGCATTGAAATAAGAAATAAGTCCAATCGATACAGATGGGATCAATAAAATAAAGACAAATGAGAGGATAAGCCTCTTCTTAATCGTCATTGATAAAACTCGCTTTTTTCTTGTCTTTTTTTGTTTTTCCATAAATTTGTCTTTCTCCTTGTAAAAGTTTAGGTGTGAATGGTTATATGGTTCATGACGCTTTCCAGCTTTTCTTCCACAATGCTGGCATCCTCTATATGCTGGATGATTAAGCCATTCACCTCGTTAAAAATGGCTTTGGTATTCTCGATCTTTCCTGCCGCCGCATGAGAATGTTTTTCCTGATCAAGGATTGTTTCGTTTGCCTCCATGACGCTTCGCTTAACACTTTTTACCAGGCCGGCAATATGATCAATTTTTGAAGTGGTCTGGCTGCTTAGCGTGATACCTTCCTTAATCTGCATTCTGCTGCCTCAAAAGTTCAATCTCCTCCCTTAGTTTCATATTCTCATTCTCCAAAGCTTCTATTTTCCTTCCAGAAAAATAAACCCCTCATTTCCATCGGTTTTATTCCCATTCATTATATCGGCAAAAATTGTAGAATCTTGTGACTTTTTTCGCTGTAAATAAATGAGGAAGGGGCTTTTTAATCAAATGTTTGATTGATTTATAGGAAAAAGAACTCAATCTCCTATATACAGAAATTAAAGATCATTTTGGCAATTTAATATTAAAGCTTGAAATAATAACGCTTACATTGTATATTGAATACGTATTCAAAAACTAGAAATTTCAGAAAGTTGGTGGGCGATTGGAGAGAATAGCTGTGCTTGGGTGCGGCACGATGGGACATTCGATCGCACTTAATGCGGCTTGGGCCGGGTTAAGTGTAAAGATGCAGGGCATCAGTGACGCTGACCTGGAACAGGGCTGGACCAATATGCTGAAGAAGCTGGAAGTTATGCTTGATAACGGTATTTTATCCGATTCGGAGGCAAGCCTGATCCAAGATAATATTAAAATGACCACTTCGGTTGAAGAAGCAGTTCAAGATGCAACTTTCGTCATTGAAGCTGTGCCAGAGGATATCAAATTAAAAATCGAACTCTTTAAGCATCTTGACGCTCTTTGTAAGCCGGATGTCATCCTCGCCAGCAATACTTCGGGCCTCCGTCCAACGGAGATTGCTTCTGAAACAGCACACCCGGAGCGAACAGTGGTTACGCACTTTTGGAATCCTGCCCATCTTATACCGCTTGTAGAGGTCGTAAGGGGTGAGAAGACGGGTGATGAGGCAGTGGAAAGGTCGTTTCAGCTTTTAAAGCAAATGAAGAAAAAGCCGATTGAAGTGAAAAAAGAGATTCCTGGTTTCGTAGGCAATCGCCTTCAATACGCACTTTTCCGCGAAGCCCAGTACCTTCTGGAGGAAGGCATCGCAAGCAAAGAGGATATTGATGATGCCGTTACCTACGGAATTGGGCGCAGACTTCCAGTATCAGGTCCCCTTATGACTGCCGATATGGGCGGACTGGACGTATTCTCGGCTATATCTGATTATCTATTCCAGCATCTATCCAGAGCAGAGGAATCCTTGCCGGTTTTAAAGAAGCTTGTGGCTGAACAGAAGCTCGGCGATAAAACAGGTGAGGGCTATTACAGGTGGGATGAGGCTTTTTCCAGGGAGTACAACCGGAAAAGGGAAGCAGAGCTGATCCGCTTTTTAAAGAAGGATTTAGGAATCCAATCGAACTGATGGAGGAATGGTATGAAGAACTTTCCCGATCTGGAGAATAAATCGGTAATCGTGACAGGCGGAAGCAAGGGAATCGGAAGGGATATCGCCCTTTCCTTTGCCCAAAACGGAGCGAAGGTTGTGATAGTGGGGAGAAACGAAGAGGCTCTCCAGCAAACAGCCGGTGAGCTGAAAAAAATAAACAGCAATAGTTTTTATGTTTCCGCTGATTTAAATCATGTTTCAGAGATTAAAAGAATGACAGAAGCAGCAGTGGATTATATGGGCTCTGTCGATGTGCTGATCAATAACGCAGGGATTAACCGGGCCAAGCCGGCGATGGATGTAACAGAAGAGGATTGGGACCTGACGCTCGATACCAACTTGAAAGCCGCTTTTTTCTGCAGCCAGAAAGCAGCTGAATATATGATACCCAATCAATCCGGCAAGATTGTCAATATTGCTTCCCAAATGGCCTTTGTCGGCTATTATAATCGGGCAGCATATTGTGCAAGCAAGGGCGGGATGGTGCAGCTGACGAAAGCGCTTGCGGTTGAATGGGCATCCCATGGAATTAATGTTAACGCAGTGGCTCCGACCTTCATCGAAACAGAACTGACAGCCAAGATGTTTAAGGATAAGGAATTCGAAAGGGAAGTATACGGGAGAATTCCGCTGGGAAAGCTCGCTGATGCCGAAGATGTCTCTGCAGCAGCCCTATTCCTTTCTTCCAATCTTTCAAAGTTCATAACAGGCGATACGATTAAAGTAGATGGCGGCTGGACAGCCATTTAATTTTTACAGATTTTTGCATACGTATTCAAAAAAACGAATCAGGAGTGATATTAAAATGGCAACTTTCTTAAAACAAGGCAAGAACGATCAAGAGGTACAGGAAGCGGATGTAAAGGTAAGGGAAGCTGTAAGTGCGGTTCTTAAAAATATCGAAAAAAACGGAGATGCAGAGGTCCGGAAGCTTTCCGAGCAGTTTGATAAGTGGTCACCGGAGCAATTCAGATTAACGGATGAACAAATCCAGGAAATTGTCGCTTCTGTACCTGAACAAACGATCAATGATATCAAATTTGCACAGGAGCAAATCCGCAATTTCGCCGAGCACCAGAAAGCAGCATTAAAAGACATTGAAGTAGAGACCTTGCCTGGCGTATTCCTTGGCCATAAAAATATTCCGGTAAACAGTGTAGGCTGCTATATTCCTGGCGGACGCTACCCAATGGTGGCATCCTCTCACATGAGTGTGTTGACTGCTAAGGTAGCTGGCGTTAAGCGCGTAATTGCCTGCACACCTCCAATTAAAGGAGAAATTCCTTCTGCAACAGTAGCGGCTATGCATCTTGCCGGTGCAGACGAAATTTATATCCTCGGCGGAATCCAGGCGATGGGTGCGATGGCGCTTGGAACAGAAACCATCGAGCCGGTTGATATGCTGGTTGGACCAGGAAATGCATTTGTTGCGGAAGCGAAGCGCCAATTATACGGAAGAGTGGGAATCGACCTGTTTGCAGGTCCCACTGAGGTTCTGGTCATCGCTGACGAAACAGCAGACGCTGAAATGGTGGCAACCGATCTTTTAGGACAGGCGGAGCATGGACCAAACTCTCCGGCAGCGCTTATTACAACGTCAGAGAAATTGGCGGATGAAACGGTAAAAGAAATTGAACGCCAGCTGGAGACTCTTCCAACAGCTGATGTTGCAGGTGCGGCATGGAAAGACTACGGTTCTATCATTCTTGTAGACAGCCTGGAAGAAGCAGTAGTCGAAGCGGATAAATTAGCATATGAGCATGTAGAGGTTTTAACAGAAGATCCAAACTACTTCCTTGAAAATATGACAAACTATGGTGCGCTTTTCCTTGGGCCTGAAACGAATGTGGCATACGGAGATAAAGTCATTGGCACAAACCATACGCTGCCGACGAAAAAAGCTGCGCGCTACACTGGCGGACTTTGGGTTGGCAAGTTCCTTAAAACGTGCACATACCAGAGAACAACTCCAGAAGCGAGTGCGAAAATTGGTGAATATGCTTCCCGTCTATGCGACCTGGAAGGCTTTAAAGGCCATCAGGCTCAGGCTGACCTTCGTGTGAAGCGCTATGGCAGCCTCGTGAAGTAATAAAAATCTGTTATAATTTCTCTGTCTAGACTCAGGCAGGAGGAACATGCTTTGAAAAATAAAAAAGTTACAGCCACGGATGTCGCTCGATTGGCGGGTGTTTCCCAATCGAGTGTGTCCAGGGCTTTTAGTGAAAATTCAAGTATATCAGCAAAAAAGAAAAAGCTGATTCTGGAAGCTGCAGAACAGCTGGGATATCAGCCGAATGCCATTGCACGCGGCTTGATTACCAATCAGTCCCGTATTATAGGGATTGTGATGCGAAACATCCAAAACCCTTTTTATCCGGAAGTTCTCGATAAATTTTACAGCAGGCTGGCTGAAAAGGGGTTCAAGGTGATGTTTATCAACTCCCAGAATAACGAGATCCAAGAGGATGAAGTGAGTCATTTAATTGAGTACAGCGTTGAAGGGGCCATCATCACGGATGCGCTTTTGACCTCATCTGCTGTACAGAAATTTACCCGCAATGGCATCTCGGTCGTCCTGTTTAACCGTTATGTGTACGATTCCTTAAGCAGTGCTGTTGTATGCGATAACTTTGCTGCCGGGAAAAAGATTGGGCATTACCTAATAGAAAAAGGACATGAAAATCTCGCCTTTATCTCCGGACCGATGAATACATCAACAACAGTTGATCGAAAAAATGGGTTTCAGGAGGCTTTGGCTGAACACGGCATTTCTTCCTTTTTAACCGAAAATGGGCATTATTCGTATGAAGGAGGGTTTGCAGCAGTCCAAAGATTGCTGGAACGTGATAAAAAGATAGATGCCATCTTCTGTGCCAATGATATATCTGCTTTCGGTGCAATGGATTATCTGAAAAAACAGGGGGCCAGAATTCCCGAAGATATTTCTGTCATAGGCTTTGACAATGTGGCTATGTCTGGTTGGTCATCCTATGAATTAACAACCTGGCACCAGCCGGTTGATGAAATGGTTGATTATTCTATTAACCTTCTGTTGGAGCATATTAACGGGGAGATAGACACCCCTGAAATCCAAAGGATAGAAGGTTATTTGGTAGAGAGGGGATCCGTAGGGGACAGAAGGTGATGGAGAGAAGGCAGGGGTTTTCGGGATAGGAGAGGATTTTATGCTAAGTATGATTGGATTACTTGGGGGGATCGGGCTTCTCATCTATCTGACGATGAGGGGAATGAATCTGCTGCTGGCAGCCCCTCTTGCGGCATTTATTGTGGCAATATTCAGCGGATTGCCAATTTTTCCGCAGCTGGCAGGGGAGGATGAAGCCAATTTTCTGACGAACTATATGGACGGGTTTGCAGGATTTATCACATCCTGGTATTTGATGTTCCTGTTTGGTGCCATTTTCGGAAAATTAATGGAAGACAGCGGGGCAGCAGACAGCGTTTCCAAATGGATAATCGAAAAAATCGGCATGAAACGGGCAGCATTAGCTGTTGTCATTGCCTGTGCGGTCTTAACTTATGGCGGCGTGAGTTTGTTTGTCGTGGCGTTCTCCGTTTATCCGATGGCGCTGAGCCTATTTAAGGAAGCCAACCTGCCAAGAAGGTTCATACCGGCAGCTCTTGCCTTCGGTTCGACTACGTTTACCATGACATCAGCCGGTTCTCCGGAAATCCAGAACTGGATTCCGATTGAGTTCCTGGGGACTTCTCCATATGCCGGCTGGGAAGTGAGTTTGATTGTTGCGGTCTTTATGATGGTATTTGGTTACTGGTGGCTGAAGAAGATGATCAATAAGGCCGTCCGCAGCGGAGAAAAGTTTGAGGCAAGGGAAACAGATTCTACTCTGATCCGAGAAAATCTGCCAAGCCCTTTGCTAAGCATGATTCCGCTCCTGGTCGTCCTTGTCATCTCATTTATTTTCCATGATTCATTGGCTCAGTCAGCTCTTATTATTGCCTTGCTGAGCGGCTGTATTGCCACTTATTTTCTTAACCGCAAATATTTTGCGAATGCCTGGGGAGCGGTATCTGAAGGAACAATCGGCGCATTGATCGCGATTGCCAATACATCCGCGGTTGTAGGCTTTGGCGGTGTGGCAAAAGCAACTCCTGCGTTTGCGAATGCAGTTGATGTCATGACAAGCATTCCAGGAAGCCCGCTAATCGGGGGAGCGCTCGCTGTTTCCGTTATTGCCGGGCTGACGGGTTCGGCATCCGGCGGCCAATCGATTGCCCTGCCTTTGCTGGCCCCGCATTACCTGGATATGGGTGTCAATGCAGATGAACTTCACCGTGTTGTGGCGATTTCTTCCGGATCGATTGATTCTCTGCCGCATGGCGGATACGTTGTTACGACGATTCGTGCGATTGCGGGTGAATCCCATAAGGATGCATACCCGGCATTTGGTGCATTGACGGTTGTTGTGCCGATACTTGGTGTTATTCTGGCCGTTGTGCTGTTCTCGATTTTCTAAAATGCTTTGGCAGAAAGACAGAGGGGGGAATGCTCTCTGTCTTTCTTTGTTACTGTGTGCTAAAGGTCTTTGTTGCTTTGCTTGCGAGCGGAAGGTGAGGCTCCCGGAGCGGCAGCGGAAGGCGAGTGCCTGGATAGGAAATCAGCACAGGCCAAATTTTGCAGAGTATTTATTTGAAAATTTAGGTGGAGCTGCCCCTATTTTTAGATATACCCCTTGTCAATTGCCGCCAGTTTTTGCCGCTTTCAAATAATGTTATAATTTAGAAAATTAAGACTGATGGAGGGATCCATATGCCCCAATCCATATCTGAAAAGAAGCAGGATTTACACAGTGACGAGCTATTTCATGTGAAAAACTGGATGACTCCAAGCCCATATTGCATTCAGCCGGGGCAGACATTAAGGGATGCTTCAAAAATGATGGTGCAGCTTCGCCTGGACAGCTTGCCTGTTGTAGATGATACAAACCGTTTAGTCGGGATGATTACATCGAGAAAGCTGCTTAACTATTTTGCGCAGGGCAATGGGGGAGATACATTGATTGGCAGCATACCGAAAGCAAATCTGGCTGCTGTCCGCCCTGATGATTCCATTCTTGATGTGTTTTCGCTTCCGTATGATCAGCTTCCTGTTATGGATCAAGATGGAAAGCTGCTTGGCATCCTGACAGCGAGGGATATTCTTGATGGCCTGTCCAAGTATATTTATAAGCTGAAGCAGCAGCATAATTCTGCCGGTGCTCTAGGCGCCATTTTGGAAAGTGCCTATGAGGGGATAGCTGTTGTTGATGAGAATGGCATCCTGCAGGAATTCAATGAGGCGTATAGCCGTTTTACCGGAATAAAACGGGAGGATGCCATTGGAAGGCATGTGACAGAGGTAATTGATAACACGCATCTCCATGAGACCGTGAAAACCGGGATTGCTGAACGCGGGGTTCTGCAAAACATTCAGGGGCATGACATGGTGGTCCATCGGATTCCGATCTGGAAGGGAGGCCGGATAGCGGGCGCTATTGGAATGCTGATTTTTGAAGGGGTAACCGAGGTTTATAAAATCTACGAAAAGCTGCAGGAAAATCAAACAGGAAAGCCGGATTTTTTAACGAAGAAAAAGGAAAGCGACAGCCGGGTTACCCTTGATCAAATCATTGGGACAAGTGAGGGAATCACGAAGGTTAAGCGGCTCGCACGGAAGGCGGCAAGAACCGCGGCTACAGTTCTGATAACAGGGGAAAGCGGAACAGGAAAAGAGATGTTTGCGAAAAGCATCCACCACCTCAGCCCATTTTCGACCGGGCCGTTCATTAGTGTAAACTGCGGAGCCATTCCTGAGCATTTATTTGAATCCGAGCTGTTTGGCTATGAAGAAGGCGCATTTACCGGAGCGAAAAAAGGCGGCAAACCGGGGAAATTCGAACTGGCAGACAACGGCACGATTTTTCTCGATGAAATTGGGGAAATGCCGCTTGTCATGCAAACAAAGCTGCTGCGGGTTCTTCAGGAAAAAGAAGCTGAACGTGTCGGCAGCGTGAATAAATATCAAATTAATGTAAGAGTCATTGCAGCGACAAACCGTGACCTTAAGCAAATGATTGAAGAAGGCGAATTTCGGGAGGATTTATACTATCGGCTGAACATCATCCAGCTCCATATTCCGCCATTGCATGAACGGAAAAAGGATATCCCCATCCTGCTGGTCCATTATCTGAGGGAAATTTGTGAACGGTACCAGGTGCCAGGAAAATTATTTACATCCGAGGCTGTGAACGCTTTTGTTCAGCATCCATGGAGAGGGAATATTCGCGAGATGGTGAATACAATTGAGCAGCTTGTGACACTTGTGGATGGGAAGGTCATTGACTATCATCATTTGCCGGATACGCTGAAAAGGCCAGAACCGTCTATTCAAAAAGTGAAGGAAACCCCATCAGCAGCCGGATCGATTGAAGAAGCCAGGCTTCTTGGGAACCAAAGAGAGTCGGAATTAATTATGGATGCACTAAGAAAGGCAGGCGGGAATAAATCGAAGGCTGCCGATTTACTGGGGATCCATCGTACTACCCTCTACCAAAAGCTGAAAAAACATGGAATAACGTGAATAAAGTGTAGTGGTTTTGCTACAAAAAATCTACAACTGTAGTGTAGCGGCTACACTTCCGAAAACATAAAACACTGATATGACAGGATTTCAAAGTTGGCACGCTCCTTGCAAGTATAAGCAGTGACAGAACAAAAGGGGTGGAATGTTCAATGGAGAAACCAGCAGTTTTCCGGGTGCCGGAAGCGATTTTTTATGGGCGAGGCTCTTCCGAAAGAGTTGGGGCTGAAGCGGCACTGAGAGGGAAAAAGGCATTAATAATCAGTGATAAAATAATGGATCAGCTTGGATATGTAAGTGAATGCAGAACGTATCTTCAAGAAGCTGGCGTGCAGAGCGAGATTTATCTTGGAGTAGCTTCCGAGCCGACTGATGAGTATGCAGCAGAAGCATTGGCGCTTTTCCAAAAAGAACAATGTGACCTGGTCATCTCAGTAGGCGGCGGCAGCTGTATTGATACGGCAAAGGCCATCGCGGTTCTCGCAACTAATGGCGGCTATATCGGCGATTATATGGGAGGAAAGAAACTGGCCCAGAATGCACCGGTACCTCATATCGCGATTCCGACGACAGCGGGAACAGGCTCTGAGGCGACAGATGTAACGGTCATCACGAACTCAGCCAATGATGTCAAAATGATGATCAAGCAGCCGGCATTCATGCCGAGTGTGGCCATTGTGGACCCGCTTCTAACCATTTCTTCACCGAAAAATGTTACATCTGCAACAGGAGTGGACGCGCTAAGCCATGCAGTTGAAGCGTATTTATCCAAAAAGGCGCATCCAATGACAGACACGATGGCTATATCAGCTATGAAATTGATTGTGGCAAATATTTTAACCGCTTACAATGATGGTGAAAATGTTGATGCCCGCGAGGCGATGAGCCTGGGATCGCTGCAGGCTGGAATGGCATTTTCAAATGCTTCTGTTTGCCTTGTGCATGGAATGAGCCGCCCGATCGGGGCTTTATTCCACGTGCCGCACGGTATCTCAAATGCCATGCTTTTGCCGGCAGTATTGGAATTCAGCCAGGAGGCATGTGTAGATCGGCTGGCTGATATCGGGAGGATTTTCCAGCCTGATAATGAAAACCTTTCCAACGAAGAAGCGGCTGGGATTGCCGTACAGTCTGTTAAGGATCTGTGCCTGAAATTAAATATTCCTAACTTAAGAGGATGGGGAATTGACGAGGAAGCGTTTAAGAATGCTGTTGGAAAAATGGCAGCGGACGCAATCGACAGCGGCAGCCCCGGCAACAACCCAAGAGTGCCAACCCAAAGCGAACTGGAAGAGCTTTACCACGTTTGCTATGGGTATCAGTTTTCCTCTGAAGCAGAGAAAGTATAACGGAGGACATATAAATGATTGGAATGCTTGGGTTAATTGCCTCATTGCTTCTTTTAATGTACCTGACAATGAAGGGCATTAATATCATTATTGCCGCTATTATTAGTGCCGTAGTAGTGGCTCTTGCAGGGGGATTAAATCTTGAAACTGCCCTGACAGAACACTATATGACAGGCTTTACGAATTACTTTTACTCGTGGTTCCTAATCTTTTTGCTGGGAGCGACTTTCGGGAAAATCATGCAGGTAACCAAGGCGGCTGACAGTATTGCGAATTGGGTCAAGGATACGCTGGGGCCTTCAAGAGCAGTATTTGCCGTCGTAGCTGCAGCGGCGGTTATGACATATGGCGGTGTCAGTTTATTTGTTGTAGGCTTTGCCGTTTACCCCATAGCGGTTTCCTTATTTAAAGTGGCCAACCTGCCGCATCGTTTTATCCCGGCAGCACTAGTGTTTGGATCGATCTCCTTTACGATGACAGCGCCAGGTTCACCGGAAATTCAAAACTTGATTCCGACCGAGTTTTTCGGAACGAAGCCGACTGCCGGCGGAGTTATTGGGGTGTTAATGGCACTGCTGATCATGGTGACAGGCGGTATATTACTCAGCAGAATGGTAAAAAAAGCAGTGCAAAATGGGGAGGTATTTTCCTTGCCAAATCAGCCGTCAAGTGCTGCAAATGAAACAGCCGCAGCGCTTGAGGGAGAAGTAGCTATGCAGAAGCCGGACGCTGCTCCAGCCGGGAAAGAATATCCGCATGTGATTTTGGCAATATTGCCGCTGGCTGCTGTGATTGCGATTCTGAATACGGCTGCCAACTTCACTTCTTCAACGGCTGCTGCATTGATTTCCCTGACCAGCGGAATCGTTCTGGCATGTGTATTAATGATTAAATATTTGGTTGGATTCTGGGAAGCACTTGCAAAGGGGGCCCAGGATGCTTTAGTAGCCGCGGCCAATACGTGTGCAGTAGTAGGGTTTGGAAGTGTCGCTGCCCAGGTTGCAGCATTTGATGCATTCGTGGATGCTTTGGTTAATATCCCGGGGCCCCCGCTCATGGGACTGGCAATAGCCGTAACGCTTATTTGCGGGATTACCGGATCAGCATCAGGCGGACTGGGGATTGCCCTTCCCATTCTGTCGCCAATGTATATGGCCCAAGGTCTGGACCCTGGTGCAATGCACCGGATTTCAGCACTTGCTTCAGGCGGATTGGATTCACTTCCTCATAATGGATATGTCGTCACTACGATCCGGGCGATATGCGGGGAAACCCACAAACGCGCCTACTGGCCTATTTTTATTTTGAGTGTAGCAATGCCAACGGTTATATTATTCCTGGCAGTAATCTTATATTCGATTTTTTAAAAAGCTGGATTTCTAATTTTGAAAGGAGTTTTTACTGATGACAACGACAACAACAAAGGTTTTGAAAAACTTTATAAACGGTGAATGGGTGGATGCCAATACTGATAAATTCGAAGTGGTGCCGAATCCGGCAACGGGCGAGGAGCTTGCACGGACACCAATTTCCACTCGCGAAGATGTCGATAAAGCTGTACAGGCAGCCAAAGAAGCTTTTAAAATCTGGAGCAAAACGCCAGTTCCAAAGAGAGCCAGAATTCTATTTAAATATCAGCAGCTATTAGTAGATAACTGGGATGAGCTTGCAAAGTTAATTACGCAGGAGAACGGCAAAAACTATAAAGAAGCATATGGCGAGGTTCAGCGCGGAATTGAATGTGTGGAATTTGCTGCAGGCGCTCCATCCCTTATGATGGGCAAGCAGCTTCCGGACATTGCGACCAATATTGAATCAGGCATGTACCGCTATCCTGTTGGTGTAATTGGCGGGATCACTCCTTTCAACTTCCCAATGATGGTTCCTTGCTGGATGTTCCCGCTTGCGATTGCGTGCGGAAATACATTCGTATTAAAGCCATCTGAAAGAACGCCAATCCTTGCCAACCGCCTGGCTGAGCTCTTCACAGAAGCAGGCCTGCCGGCTGGTGTATTCAATATCGTCCATGGTGCCCATGATGTAGTAAACAGCCTGATCGATCATAAAGATGTACCGGCTATTTCATTCGTTGGCTCCCAGCCTGTTGCCGAGTATATCTACAAATCCGCAACAGCAAACGGAAAACGCGTTCAGGCGCTGGCTGGAGCAAAGAATCACTCCATCGTTATGCCAGATGCAGACCTTGATGGCGCAGTCAAAGAAATTATTGCTGCCGCTTATGGCTCAGCAGGTGAAAGATGCATGGCATGCTCTGTTGTTGTAGCTGTTGACTCCATTGCTGATGAGCTTGTGGCGAAACTGAATGAGCAGGCAAACCAGCTGACAATTGGAAACGGATTAGATGAAGATGTCTTCCTGGGACCAGTTATCCGCCAGGAGAATAAGGAACGCACAAGCAGCTATATTGAAATTGGCGAAAAAGAAGGAGCTTCCCTTGTCCGCGATGGCCGAAAAGACGAAGCTTACCGCGAAAACGGATACTTCATCGGGCCAACGATTTTTGACAATGTTGACCCATCCATGAAAATCTGGAAGGAAGAAATCTTTGCACCTGTTCTTTCCATCGTTCGTGTGAAGAGCCTGGAAGAAGCGATCGAGCTGACAAACAAATCCGATTTCGGAAACGGCGCATGCCTATTCACGCAAAGCGGCGCCAATGTCCGTTACTTTAGAGAAAACATCGAAGTCGGCATGCTCGGCGTCAACATCGGTGTCCCTGCGCCAATGGCATTCTTCCCATTCTCCGGCTGGAAAAACTCCTTCTATGGCGACCTCCATGCCAACGGAACAGATGGAGTGGAATTCTATACGAGGAGAAAGATGCTGACTGCACGCTGGTAAAACTTTATAAAACCAAAAGGTCACCTGTCCATGACGGGTGACCTTTTTTATTTGGCTTCCAATATTGGTTATGCCTGACTCCCTCTTAATCTGATTTATCAAAATAAATAAAAACTCAAACTACTTTTACATACATGAAACAGAAGATAAATAATCCATCGATACAATTAATATTGTAAAAATAATTTAGTATTGGAGATGAAAAAATGAAGAAGAAAGCATTTCTGGGAATGGGCTTTGCGCTAACTTTATTATTCAGCCCGTTTCACCAGGCTTTTGCTGCAGAATCAACCGGAGAACTGAGAAAAGTGGATAATGTAGCCCATCGCGGTGCAGCCGGGTACGCTCCGGAAAACACAATCGCTGCTTTTGACAAAGCAGTGGAAATGAAAGCGGACTATATTGAAATTGATGTTCAAAGAAGCAAGGATGGAGAATTGGTCATCATTCATGATACCACCGTGGATCGGACAACTGATGGCACAGGCAAAGTGAAGGAATTAACGCTGGAACAATTGAGGGCTCTGGATGCAGGCAGTTTTATGGGGGAGCAATTTAAAGGTGAAAAAATCCCGACATTTGAAGAAATCCTTGACCGTTATCACGGAAAAGTTGGCATTTTAATAGAGTTAAAGGCTCCGGAACTCTATCCTGGCATGGAAGAAAGTGTTGCACAGGAATTAAAAGAGCGTAATCTTGATCACCCGCAAAATGAAAAAATTATTATCCAATCATTTAACTTTGAATCCATGAAAAAAATGAATGAGCTCCTTCCAAAGGTGCCAATTGGGGTTCTTACTTCTTCTATTACTGATACATCAGAGCAGGCATTAAAAGAATTTTCCGCTTACGCTGATTATTTTAACCCTCACTACGGAATTGTTACGAAAGATTTAGTTGATCAAGTACATTCACTAGGGATGAAAATTTCTTCATGGACAGTGCGCAGCCAGGAAGCAGCTGATTTTCTATTAAGTATGGATGTCGATGCTATTATTACAGATTATCCGGATTATGTAGACCCAAGAAATTAATAAGCTTCTATTATGCTTGCTAAGGGCAAATAGTAAACGATTAAAATTCCAAAGGAACCTGTACCAGTTAAACCCGGCACAGGTTCTTTTTTTTGTTGGCAATAGTTTACTCAAGGTGCTTAGTATTGTTAAATTTAGGCTCGCTTATAAATGGCTGTTTTTACATTTACATTTTTCCCGCTGTTTCCGCTGAGGGAAGAGCGTGTTAAAGGGAGATCCCGCAGGCACGAATGTGCTGGAGAGCGTCAGACCGCCCGCGGACAGCTTGAGCTCCTGGAGCGGAAACAACAGGCTAGTTTAACAGAGCTTAAAGAAAAGGGATACAGCTGCAGCCAACTGTATCCCAGTTCCTCTATTATGAAATCAACCGAAGAATATTATGTTTTTCATCAATTTAAGTATGCCAACTGGTTTACTCGTTCCTAGTTTTATGATTAATTACCATCAGTGGAACCGGAAGTATCTTCTGATTCTGCTGATTCCTCTAATTCAGTTGTTTCCTCTGATTGCTGAGTTCCATCTTCTTCAGCTGCAGGATCGGTATTTGTGCTTTCGTCCATATTTTCAGAATCGTCTTGGGGGTTTTCCGTATTGGTCTCTTCATCTTCAGGATTGTCAACTTCTCCATTTACGGGTTCTTCCTCAGTGTTAATATCATTATTCACAGGTTCTTCCATTTCGGTTTCCATTTCGGTTTCCTGACCTGGCAAGAATCCGCATGCGGCTAAGGGTGCAGCAAGCAATAAGGGGATTATTTTTTTGAATAAAGATTTGTTTAACATAAGTTATTCCCTCCAAGAATTATAGTTTTAAAAAAGCCTGCCCTCCTTTCTTTGATTTCACAAGTATTATATAAACAAGCTCTTGAAAGAATGTGTCGAATTACTAGACTTTTACTAAACCTTAATCGGATTGAAAAACACATTAAATCTGAGTAAAAACATTTACATAGAAAAAGAATTTCACTAAAAAAGCTAATCCTCTTTATATGAAACTTTTACTTAAAGGTTAGAACGGACTGATATAACTATAAACAAAGTTTTTTTATAAATACGTCTTCTATGGTTACCAGGTGGTTGTACTTTCGCAACAGGTGTTGCATTTGTGCAACAGCCTTGTTAAACGCCTGTACCATAACATTTTGCCAAATATTTATTTCTGAATATTTTAAATATATTGTATTTTTGCAACGCTGATCGTATCCAAAATCCCATTATTCCTAATATTTCCTGTTGGCATGGTACTTGCATTAATTAAAGATAGTTTAAACATTCATATGAAGAAAGGGGATTTTTTAATGAAAGGGAAAGTTGCTGTAATGGTTGAACCGATGAAGATGGAGTTTCGCGAGTATGATTTGCCTGAACCGGAAAAAGGAGCGGTTTTGCTGCGGGTAACTCGTACGAATGTATGCGGGTCTGAATTACATATTTGGCGGGGAGAGCATCCAACCAAGAGAAAAGGTGTATTGGGCCATGAAATGGTTGGGGTTGTAGAGAAGCTTGGTGAAGGTGTCACAACGGACTTTGCCGGCCGGCCAATTAAAGAAGGCGACCGGGTAGCAACGGTCTATTACCTTACCTGCCGTAAGTGCAATATGTGTTTAAAAGGCCATTTCCACCTTTGTGAAAGCGCTTATAATTTCTGGAATAAAGATCCTGAGGAAGCGCCTCATTTCCATGGCACATTCGCTTCCCACTATTATATCCACCCTGATATGTTCTTTTATAAAGTTCCTGACAATGTTCCTGATATTGCAGCCGCCAGTGCAAACTGTGCTTTGTCACAGGTTTACTTTGGCCTAGATAAATCAGGTATTTCTTATGGCGATACCCTTGTTATTCAAGGTGCAGGCGGGCTCGGGTTAAACGCTACGGCGGTGGCAAAGGAAAAAGGGGCCTCTGTCATTATCATTGATGCTGTGGAGTCCAGGTTAGAAATGGCTAAAAAGTTCGGTGCTGACCATACGATTAGCATTGCCGAGTACGATACAGCGGAAAAAAGAGCGGCAGCCGTCCGCGAACTGACAAATGGACTTGGGGCAGACACAGGAATCGAATTAAGCGGTGTTCCAGCTGCCTTCCATGAAGGAATCCATTTGGTAAGAAGCGGCGGAAAGTATATCACGATTGGAAATGTATCTCCAGGAAAGTATACAGACTTTGATCCTGGCTTGCTGACACGAAAGTCGATTGAGATTAAAGCAATCGTACGCTATGACCCATGGTATTTGGATAAGGCTCTGCAATTCCTTTCCAGGAATATCGACAAATACCCGTTTGCCAATATGATGGATGGCGAATTTGAATTTGATAATATCCAGGAAGCACTCGATAAGTCTGCTTCAAGGGAAGTAACGCGTGCGTCAATTGTACTGCCGGTTAGGGTAGCTGCGGAAAATTAAGAGAGTAATAGAATCCACTTAAGTTGCGCTGTCAAATTCAAAGCGGAAGGCGTGTAATCATTGAAAAAATGAATCCGCTTTCTTCGGCGGTGTTTATTTAAGGATCCAGATTCATTGTCCATTGGGGAGTGCAGGTCAAAGCGGAAATGAAGTGAGCCTGAGAAAAAAAGGTCGTCATAAAGGGTTCATAAAGCCGGAAATGAAGTGAGCCTGAGGAAAAAGGTCGTCATAAATGGTTTATGAAGCCGGAAATGAAGTGAGTCTGAGAAAAAAGGTCGTCAT
>NZ_KI912518.1:33918-41690 GCF_000518885.1 Bacillus sp. J33
AAAAGGTCGTCATGAAGGGTTCATGAAGCCGCAAATGAAGTGAGCCTGAGAAAAAAGGTCGTCATAAAGGGTTCATGAAGCCGCAAATGAAGTGAGTCTTCGTCATGAAGGGTTCATAAAGCCGCAAATAAAGTGAGTCTGAGGAAAAAGGTCGTTATGAGCGTTTATGAAGCAGCAAAGGGAGACCCCGCAGGCGCAAGGCGCCAAGGAGGCTCCCTGACAGCCTGCGGAAACCGAGTGTGTGGAGCGGAATAAACAAAACAAGGTCCACAGAATTTAAATTATTCATTTATTAAGGAGGAATAAGGATGCCAACAGATCAAACAACAGCAGAAAGAAAAGGACTGATCATTGGAGGGCAGGAAATTTTCACAGATTCTGAGTTTGCCGTACTTGATAAATATACAGGGGAAGTCATAGCCAATGTGGCAAAGGCGAGCAAAGAGCATATCAGCCAAGCTGTATCGATAGCTCAAAAGACCTTCGATCAAGACCAGCTTACACCATATCAGCGTTATGAAATTTTAAAGCGTGCAGCTGAAATTTTAAAGAATCGAAAAGAAGACGTGGCCCTTACTTTATCAAGGGAAGTTGGCAAAACCATTACCGATGCCCGTGGTGAAGTGGACCGCGCCATCCAAACGCTCACTTTATCTTCAGAGGAAGCCAAACGGATTGACGGGGAAGTGATTCCCATTTCAGCAAGTCCTGGGGCAGAAAACCGCATGGGATATGCAGTCAGGGCACCACTTGGAGTTATCGGGGCGATTACTCCATTTAACTTCCCGTTTAATCTTGCCTGCCATAAAATCGGACCGGCGATTGCATCCGGCAATACGGTTGTATGGAAGCCGGCTTCCAATACGGCAACTTCTGCTTATCATTTAATTGATATTTTACAGGAAGCTGGGCTGCCTTCCGGATACGTCAACCTCGTATGCGGTTCTGGATCGGACGTAGGCCAGTGGCTGCTTGAAGATGAGAGAATTGCCAAATATACGTTTACTGGAAGTGCAGAGGTAGGCCGCCACATTAAGGAAAACAGCGGGCTGCGCCCTGTCTCGCTTGAGCTTGGAAATAATTCTCCAAATATTGTTCACCATGATGCCGACCTTGATTTGGCTGCAAAAATGTGCGTGTTAAAGGGCTTCAATACTGCAGGCCAGGCCTGTATTTCAGTTCAGCGTATACTGGTTCATACACAAGTATATGGCCAATTCCTTGATAAGCTAAAAGCAGAAACAGAGCAGTTGAAGGTAGGAAATCCGCTTGATGCAGAAACGAATATCGGTCCTCTGATCAGTAAAAAGGAAGCGGATCGCGTCATAGCATGGATTCATGAAGCTGTCTCTCAAGGGGCGAAAGTGATCACTGGCGGAAAACAGGACGGGTCTATTGTGGCACCTACCATCTTAAGCGATGTGAACTCTGAAATGAAAGTAGTCTGCCAGGAGGTTTTCGGACCGGTTTTAACGGTGATGCCTTTTGATGATATTGATGATGCCATCGAGCAGGCCAATAATTCGAACTATGGCCTCCAGTCCGGTATTTTTACAACTAATATCAATACGGCCATGAAGGCAGTCAAAAAGTTTAGGACGGGCGGAGTGATTATCAACGATGCATCAACCTTCCGTGCGGATGCCATGCCATATGGAGGTATTAAAGATAGCGGCATCGGAAAAGAAGGTCCGCGTTATGCGATTGAAGAGATGACTTTCCTTAAGACAGTGATTATTAATTTGTAGACATAGCGGATATTGGCACCCTGTAGAAAAGAGCGGAAGGCGAGAGCTCCTCGAGAAAGCTGAGGATACTGATTTTAATGTCCTGCTGTAGATGCAGGGGGGATTCCCGCAGGCGTACGCCGTCGAGTGTCTATCCGCCTGCGGAACGCTGAGCCTGAAGCGTAAATGAACAGGCAAATGTACAGAGCTATCTGTGTTTGCAATGGAGGCCGGAAGATGACTCATGCAATTAAAAATAAGCCTTCAGTTCCCATACAGGCAGCGGAGGCTGAACTGACTCTTGAGGAGATCATAAATAAACCGAGAAAAAGAAAACGATTTGGTTCTTCTGCCAGTCAGAGGGCTGATCCGGTTTTTACTTTTTATTATCCTTATTTTTTCTATGAATGGAAGGTGACCGTCCCTAGATTTGTTTTTAGGGACGGCAAAGCCTTAATTCGCTTCGGTGTAAATGGCTTGACAAATGTTGCGGCACAAACAGATATTTGGCCTGATTGCAAAATGGTTCAGGCTGAGCCGCTGAACTGCCTGCCGGTAAGGATTACCGAAGCGTCAGCTGATGATGAATGCAAGCTTGCACTTGAAAATTATGTTTATAAGCTGATGAGGCCTTTAAAGCCGCCGATTTATCAATTAAACCGGAGGGAGAGGATTTATCTGCCCTATCATGTTTTTTATGAATGTTCACCAGGCCAAAAAACATTAATGGTCACGGAAGCTTTAACAGGAGTAACGGCCGAAGCCAGAAAAATGAAGGAGCTCCATTCATGGCTGGAGAGTATGGCAAGCCGTAATGGATGATTTGGAAGCGCTGTCATCATTAAGCATTGTCTGGGGAGGTGAGAATATGACTGTATTGCATTATGGAGCGATTTATATATTAGGTTCCTGGGTCGTTCTTGGATTTTTAATTTTTAAAACCGATATGTTTAAAGTCGACTAATGATTAATGAATGGGGGGCTGTTTATGTCAGTATTCGCTTGGTCCTGGACCATAATGGCGTTTTTTATTGCGCTGATGCTTTATCTTGGTTATGCGGGAATGAAGAAAACGAAAAACGCGGATGATTTTGCGACTGCACGTTCAAGCTATGGTCCGATTGCGCTGGGCCTTGCAGTATGTGCGACAACAGCATCCGGATCCACTTTCATGGGGATTCCGGGGACTGCCTACAGTCTTGGCTTTGCAAGTCTATGGTATCCGATGATCTATCCGATCGGTATTTACGGCGGAATGCTTTTAACTGCGAAAATGGTCAAGCAAATGGGTGACAAATTTAGCAATCGAACGATTCCGGAGATTGTTGGGGAACGTTTTAACAGTGAATTCTTGCGTGTTGGGCTGGCGCTGCTCTCTTTACTACTTATTTTCTATATCGTTTCTCAGCTGGTTGCAGCCGCATTGATGTTCCAGACGATGATGGGCCTGACGTATGAAATGGGACTTTGGCTAACGGCCATTGTACTTGGCATTTATTTGGTGCTCGGGGGGTCCCACTCAGATATATTAACGGATGCAATTCAAGGCTTCCTTATGTTAATTATTGCTATCATCATTACTGTCATGTTCTTTATTGGCTATGGTGTGGATGGAGGAGTCTCTGCTGTTAATGATGCTATTACAGCAAAGAATCCGCAGGCTGGCTGGGACACATTGTTTATTCCAGGCCATGATACTTACGGCGGGGCATGGCTAGTATTCCTCCTTTTAATTGCCCATATTCCATTTGGTGTGCTGCCTCATATCGGAAACAAGTTCTTTGCTCTTAAAAATGGAAAGCAGATGAAGATATTCTTAAGCTTTTGCATCATTGGCGGTGCTCTGCTGCCAATGATGGCACTTGGCGGATTATTGGGGGCTGCAGTTATTCCAGGGACACTTGAAAATGCAGATTCTGTTATCCCGGCATTATTTGTGCAGGTGTTCCCGCCATTTGTTGCTGCCTTGATGGCTGTTGTTGTGCTGTCGGCAATCCTTTCTACAGGTGACGGCTTAGTTGTTTCTTTCTCCCAAATTTTCGCAAATGACCTTTACCGTAAAACGTTTGCGAAAAACAACCCGGACAAAACAAAAGTAGAAAGAAACTCTTTAATCATTGGCAGGGTTTCGGTTGTAGCGTGTCTTGTCCTTGGGATCATCCTTGCGTACAATCCTCCGCAATCCCTGGCGATGTTTTTATGGGTTGGTGTTGGGGGAATGGTCTCAGGACTTGCAGGTCCGTTAGCGATAGGGGCTCTTTGGAAGCGCGCCAACAAACAAGGGGCTATTGCTTCCTTTTGTGTAGGTGTAATCAGCTATGCATTGCTGTATATGGGATGGATTCCGGCTATTGAAGCCATTACCAATCCTTTTGCGGCTGCTGGTTACTCGATTTTAGCCGCGGCCCCTGTCATGGTTTTGGTGACTTTGCTGACGAAACCGATGCCTAAAGAGTTTATTGAAAATATTTATGGTTCAGAAGTGGCTGTACCTGACAGTAAGACCATTTCTCAATAAAGAAATGGTGCTATTTTCAAGGAGTGGCGTTCATTTTGAAATATATTTTAACTATAACCATAATGTTAATGGCGCTAACAGGCTGTAATTCAGTATCTCCATCTTCGTCTGACTCTTCTGAAATTAAGAAGGAGCCTGCTCGGCTGCAAAACCACGCTGAGCATGACCACACAGTCGATGAGAACACCAAAAAGGATTATAGCCATTTTGAAACAGTAAAAGAAGAAGCGCTTAAGGATGCTGAGTTTGTGGATAGCCTGACAGAGGAAGAGCTTGAATTTGCCAAGAAAATCCGGCCGCTTCATTTTGATTTAAAAACAATGATGCTGCGGATTACAGGAACCGGCATTCTGTTTTTAAACGGAGAAACAGAGGAAGAAAAGCTTGTTCAGGTGAGGGAGGAAGCCGATGAAAAGATTACTTTTATTGAGGCGGAATTAAAAAGGCTGAAAGCTCCGGAATCGATGAAACATATCCTTGCCGCTTATTTGGAATCTGTGAACATGTATGAAGAATCCATCCATTATTTTGAACAGTATTTCGAAACCGAAGATAAAAAGTTTTTGGAGAATTCCTCAATCGTTCTAACCAGGCGAATGCTGGCATAAAAGCTGTGCTTTTTGAAATGTGGACGGATGAATTAAATGCAAATTAAAAGGAGGAGAGAAGGCTAGGATGAAAAAGCTCATGATCATTTTCACTCTCATTTTTTCTTTTATCCTTTCGGGCAGTGCTCTTGCAGCTAATAAAGGAGACTATGGCGTAAAACTGCTGGAGTATGGAGGAATTGAGGATTATCCTAAATCGGGATTGGTTTATGGTGCGCATAATCAAGGAACTACGTATCTCCCATTCTTTTATAATTTGATCCAGAATAAAGAACACAATATCCTATTTGACATTGGCTATCGAAATGATGCAGAAGATGGACAAAAGGATTGGACCAAATTATTTGGCGGATCAAATATTGAGGCCCCGGCAGAGGTTTTGAAAAAAGTAAATTTAACTCCAAACGATATTGATACCGTTATTTTAAGCCATCTGCACTTTGACCATGCCGGGAATATTGATCAATTTCCAGAAGCACAATTTTATGTGCAAAAAGAGGAACTGGATGGCTGGGTGTCATCCTTATCCCTTCCTGACAAGGTACGTGAATGGGCATGGCTTGCAACGGATATTGACCATATAAATGACCTGATGGAAGTGGCTGCCGAAAACAGGCTGACACTCATTGAGGAGGACAATTTTGAGGTCGTTAAAGGAGTAAAAGTCCATACCGCCAAGGGCCACACATTTGGCACCCAGGCCGTAACGGTTGAAACAAAGCAAGGCACGTATGCTCTTGCCCAGGATGTTGTGTACACATATGAGAATGCAACGGACTATAAACCTCTGGGACTTGGACTGGATAACCTTGAACAAGTCATTTCCATTGATAAAGTCAATAAGCTGGTCGGAGGCAACATAGACCGCGTCATCCCGGGCCACGACATTGCTGTATTTGAAAAATACAAGACAGAGCAAATTGGCAAAAACCGCATTGTCACAATTGTAAAGTAATAATTAGACCAGAATGGCCGGATACAATTCGTATTCGGCATTTTTCTGGCTAAAAGGAGTGAAACCTATGCCACGGATTGGCACATATCTTTTACTTGTCTTCGTCATGATGATGTGGGGATTAAATGTAGTGGCTATTAAAATATTAATTGAATACTTCCCGCCTATCCTGATGCAAAGCACCAGAATATTTCTTGGAGGCATTCTTCTGGTTCTATTCTTCTGGTGGCGGAAAAACCTGCAAAAAATGTCAAGGAAAGAGTGGTTTATCACGATATCGGCCGGCGTCTTAGGTGTTACCGGGCACCACTTGTTTTTGGCAACCGGCCTCTTGGAGACAACGGCCTCCAATGCTGGCATCATCCTTGCACTCAGTCCATTAACTACCTCCATACTCGGGATCCTCTTTTTGCATGACCAGCTGACCAAAATGAGATTACTGGGAATCTGCATAGGATTTGGGGGTGTACTCTTTGTTGTTCTGAACGGAAGCGGAAGGCTGGGCGGCATATCCTTAGGAGACTTTTTGATTTTTATGGCTATGCTCACACAGGCCTTTAGCTTTATCTTAATCAAACGAAACTCTCAATCTGTTAATCCGAAATTTATGACAGCCATCATGCTGACAGCCGGCTCAATCGTTATGTTCCTGTTTAGTTTCTTTATCGATACAGAGGGAATTTCAAGTATGGCTGTAACAGACGTAAAAGTATGGATCATCTTCCTTTTATCCGGTGTAGTGGCGACTGGAATTGGCCAGCTCTTGTATAATATCGCTATTCAAAATATCGGCCCTGGCCAGACAACAATATTCAACAACCTCATGCCGTTCTTCACCCTGATTGGATCGGTATTGTTTTTGAAAGAAACCATATTGATTGAGCAAATTATCGGGTTTTTGTTTATTGTCGCTGGGGTTGTGCTGGGGACGGGGGTTATGGATGATTATATGATAAGCAGGAAGAGGGAAAAGGCTAGTGCATAGGTGATGTTTGCCGCTACCGAAAGAAAGCAGGGAGCTACTGTTGCTCTCTGCTTTTTTGGTTATAAGTTGGGATTCTTTCAAATTAATATTCGTTAAGTATATAAAAAAAGTGCTCTCGTGGATTCCTTTTATAATCTGCTCCAGCCATCCCGCTTAAGGAGCTTCTTTTGCATTCTTCCAATCGTTGAAATGGTTGAATAGTACAACTTCCCTGAGACTTTGTTAGTATTTTTTTTTTTTTTTTTGGGTATTATAAGTTTATTCTTTTCTACAGTGGGTAAGAAGGACTTTGTAGCAGGTTATGGATGACTTTTTTCAAAACTGCTGCTTCTGTATAGAGCATCTAAGACTGTCTATGATAGACCATAAAGGATCTAAGGGCAAAATTACTGAAAAGTAATGACGCAAAGCTAGAGGGGCCTCTATCAAAGGATAAAGCCAGCCAGCTGCCATCAAAATGAAAAGGAGTATATTTGATGTCAAACCGTACCTGGGTTACCCCGGAAGAAATCGCAAAAAGGAAAAAGCTTAAGAAAAGAGCATTGTATATTTCCTTTCCCATTCTTACTGGTGCAATCAGTGCATTGGTAACAGTGCTGGCAAGCAAGTTATGATCCAGCTGCTAAGTCAAGTACATAAGCGATAACAAAAAAGGCTTCCCATGGAGGGAGGCTTTTTGTGCGACGGGCAGTCGCATAGAGTGTTGGCTGAGCTAACGCTCTTCTTTTCTTTATCCGACAGAGACGTCATTTCGATGAAACGACTGANTGAAGATATCGAATTTGAATCCCAGATGGTGAAAATCCATACCCGAGGAGACTGACCTAGCTCGGGAAGCTTAATCTAGGGCAACACCGTGAGGTGTTGTCTGAAGGAGATGTGGACAATCGTGAGACCCACAGGCGAATAGGTAGACCCTAATGCAATAAGTGTGAAGCACGGCGGCGGGATAAGTTGGCGACTTTTCGAAAAGTGAGGA
>NZ_JAEL01000052.1 GCF_000518885.1 Bacillus sp. J33
TCAAGTCTGTATTTTCTTTTTGAAGGTCCTTGTAGGGCTTTATTTCAGGGGACGTATTGCCACTCCCCACGAAACCCTTTTGACTCTTTTTCTTGTATGCATCAACCCAGTTCCTAATGGTTCCGACTGGAATATCTAGGTCTCTCGCTAATTGAGTTGCTTTTTTACCATCTTCTACGACCATTTGTGCAATCTGTATTTTGTATTCGAGATCAAAATGCTTCCCCATTTAGACACGTCCTTTAATTGTTCTTTGTTAATCATTATAACGAAAGTGTCAATTTACCGTGTCCGTTTTTTAGTCTAGCATCAAAAGTGACCGATAAAGATCCAAATCTGACCGATATATTGAAAAAGTGACCGATAAAATGAAAATCTGACCGATAAACATGGGAAAGTCACCGATACAACTTAAAGGAGCACCTAATCATGCCCCGGATTACTTATAAAGGGCTTCTTCCCCCATAAAAAACGTAAAAAGCCCAGCAGATCCATACCTGCCAGGCCGCAATTAACTAAATAATTCCCTGCATCCGCAAAATAATCTCGGCTATCACCGCAGAGCCAATGAAGGTTCCGAAGAACACAAAGATTGCGACAATGATGCTTCTCCAGCCCAGCTTGGAAAAGTCTGCCCAGTTCTTTCCGATCGATATGCCTGCATAAGCAAGAATGGGAGTTGCCAGAGCCAAAATATTAATCTCGCTTGTCCATCTGACGACATATTCTGAACCCGGAAACCACGGAATGGAGATAAGGATACCAATAATGCCGATATATCCGACGCCAGGTATATTTCCAGGAACAATTTTTTCAAGCACCAGCCCCAAAACACTGATCAAGATCAATACGAGCATGCCCGGAATGGCCGCAGATGGCACCACATCATATCCTACCCAGTTGCCGACAATGGCTGATAGGCCGAATACGGCTAAAATCAGAAACCACTCGATGACATTTTTAAACATTCATGTCGCCCCCTTTGCCGGCACCTGCTGCCTTTTTCTCTTTGCGCCTTATCATTATGGAATATAGCTTTTCCGTTAATGGCAGGCCGATAAAGATACTTACATACAGGCCGGTTGAGAGAGAAATCAAGTTACTTGCCCCTGCAAAGGCAACAATCTGGCTTTCCAGTTCAGGAAACGCCCCGATGAGCGATCCGCTTGCAGCAGCCATCATACTTCCGCTTCCAACCCCTGAAGCCATTGCAAAAGAAAGAGGATGAATAGGAGTTATAGTCGCTAAAAATCCGGAAATCAACCCAAGGAAAACCGCCCCAAACACGGTACCGAATATATAAATCGCCATAACGCCTCTTCCCTCAGGCGAATCAAAACCGAACTTATTCATAATTAACCCGACATTCGGCTCCCGGGCTACTGAATGAGTCATTCCAATGCTTTCTCTTTTGAATCCTAAAAGAATGGCAATTGGAAGTGCAAAGAAAATCGTTCCAAGGTTCCCAAGCTCCTGAAGCAATAAAGCAGGACCTGCTGCAATCAGCGCCTCGATCTGCGGCCCGATGGTCACGCCAATTTTGGCAATTAAGAGGGTAACACCCAGGATGATGAGAGGCTCAGCATTTTTTGCCTGCTTTTCTTTAACAAGCGGAGTAAAATATAAACCCAGCCCCAAGAAAAAGGCATAAAGCATTGGCAGCAATAATATGACTCCGCTGCCCACTTTAAAGCTGAACTGGCCGATCGCTTCAGTAACTCCTACCAGAATAAATGCAATAGCATGCAAGCGCCAATCTTTTAAAATTTCTGTCTTTTCATTCTTCATCATTTCCCCCCCAAGATTAAAAGATTACGAGATAGATCCGCAAACAGCAGAAGAATCAAGCTTGCCCTTCCCTTGCTCCATCGCCTTTCCATAGATATCGCACACCAGCTGCCCCAATGGAGAATCTTCGCTATAGTATTCTGCTGTCTCCTTGTATAAGTGAATATCCTTATTCATATGCTCAAGGCTAAACAGTACATGTTCATAAGAATGGTTAAGTATGTTCTCTCCGAACACGGACAGCACACGATTATGTGCAGACCCGCTTTGAATGACTTCCGCAAGCTGAGACCGGCTGATGCCTGCTTTTTCCCCCACTGCAAAGGCCTCCCCAAGGCCTGCAGTAATTAAAGCTACCAGCATATTGTGGCAAAGCTTCGCCACCTGCCCTGATCCTGAAGGGCCCAGCAGAAAAATATCCTTTCCAACGCTCTCCAGGACAGGGCGAATGTCTGGCAAATATTTATCGTCTCCCCCAACCATTATGGTTAACGTACCGGCATCAGCACCCTTAGGGCCTCCGCTTAACGGACAGTCATAAAAATGGATGCCTTTCTCCTTTGCAGCCTGATACAATTCCTGGGCTGTTTTTGGGTCAATGGTGCTCATATCCAGAACAAAACTGTGAGGCTTTAAAGCAGAAAAGACTTCGCTTCTTCCAATCATAACATCCTTCACAATATTTGGTCCAGGCAATGAGGAAATAATTAATTCTGATTCCTCTCCAACTTCATAAGGAGAGGCTAGGGCAAAGGCTCCCAACTCCTTGCAGTATTCCATGGCATCTGCACTGGGATCATATACAAACACCATATAGCCATTCTTGATTAAATTCTTTACAATCCCCTTTCCCATAGCCCCGCAGCCTATTACACCTATGTTTTTCATCCTCTCGCTCCTTAAGGTTTAATATAGACCGTTTTCGTATCCAGCCAAAAATCCAGTGCCGTGCTTCCCTGTTCACGCGGTCCGATGCTGGATGTCTTTTTGCCGCCAAAAGGAAGCTGGTTTTCATAATGATTGGAAGGGATATTCACATGCGTGACACCTGTTTCAATTTTCCGGACAAAATCAAATGCTTTTTGCAGGTCATTGGTAAAAATGGCAGATGACAAACCAAATTCCGTATCATTCGCAATCTCAATAGCCTCTTCGTAAGTATCCACTTCCATCACCGCCACAACCGGTCCGAAAATCTCTTCTTTTGCAATCGTAAAATCCTTTGTCACTTTGCTAAAAACAGTTGGGGCGACAAAATAGCCATTCGCTTTATCCCCATCCGTCAGCTGCTTGCCTCCATATTCAAGAACCGCCCCTTCAGAGATGGCACTATTCACATAATGGAGATACGTATTTAATTGATGCTTATTGGCAACAGCTCCATTATCGTATCCTTCCCGGATACCGTTGCCGACCTTGATTTGCTTCGCTTTCTCAACTAATAATTCGATCACCTTTTTTGAAATAGACCGCGGCACAATCACACGGCTTGTGCCTGTACAGCTTTGCCCATTATTGTAAAAACCGCTGATGACCACGCTCTGTACGGCCTCTTCCAGGCTGGCATCCTCCAAAATTATCGTCGCATTCTTTCCGCCCATTTCAGCCTGCATTTTACCGCCATGTGCCGTAACAAGCTTTCCAAGATGGATCCCAACATCAGATGATCCAGTAAAGGAGACTGCTTTTATCTCCGGATTGGTTCCAAGTTCTTCGCCAACTATGGACCCCGGCCCCGTAATCATATTGAGCACGCCCGCCGGCATTCCTGCTTTTTCAAACAGTTCCACAACCTTTACAGCAATAAGCGAGGTATCACTTGCGGCTTTATAAATGACCGTATTCCCCGCCAGCATGGATGGAGCAATTTTATAAATGGCGATTCCAAGCGGGAAGTTAAATGGCGTTACGACCGCAACCACGCCAAGCGGTTCCTGGATCGTACAAGCAAAGGTATCCGGGTCAATAGCAGGTACCGTTTCACCGGAGAGCCTGTTGGACTCGCCGCTGAAATGCTTTAAAGCCTGTACGGCTGCATCCACTTCTTTCCGTGCAGCTTCAATCGTTTTGCCCACTTCCTTCGTAATGATCTCTGCCAGTGCTTCTTTTTCCTGCTGGATTAAATAAATCAGCTTAAAGAGGATGTCTCCCCGGCTGATCGGAGATGTCTTTTTCCAGTCTGGGAATGCTTTTTGAGCACTTTCGATCGCTTTCTGTACGTCAGCCTCATTCGATTTTTGAAAATATCCCAATACTTCCTTCGTATCTGCAGGGTTAACACTTGGATATGTTTCTCCTGTCACAGAAGGGATCCATTCGCCATGAATATAATTGAAATACGTTTTTACTTCATCGCTCTCAACAGCAATGCCTTGGCTATTAACCTCTGTACTCATCAAATCTCTCCCTTTCTAAGTAATTGAAATTAATTATAATATTTAGAAAATTTAATGTACATGTGTCAATAACCAAATAATCTTGCTGTTCACTGTGACAGTAACCAATTAAGGGTGTAAAAAGTCAAGGATTTGGAACGCTAGCACGACAGTAATCCAATCGTCTTTTTTATTAAAATTCATGTCTAATTGATTCTCAATTTTTTTCAGGCGGTAAGTAAGCGTGTTGGGATGGATGTGCATCTGGGCAGCTGTTTTTTTATGGCTTTTATTATTGGAAAGGAAGATTTGCATCGTTTGCAGATATTCAGGCTCCATCTGCAATAGAGAGCCAATCTTATCGGATACAAATTTATTCAGCAAGCTCCGGTCCGTATTAAGCCAAAGCCTCTCGGCGCCAAGCTCGGAATAAGTAACAAAACTTTTGTGTTTATGGTTTTTGGCAAAGGATACCGCTTCGGATGCTTCCTGGTAAGAATCAGCGATTTCCTTTAAAGGGACCTCTCTTCCCAAGCCAATGACAGCTTGTTTGCTTATACTCATAATCCTATAGATATCCTCTGCAAAATCGCGGTCATACTTCGTTCGCTCATGAGCCAGCAAAGCAACAATTTGGTCTGACTTCGTAAAAACAATGCTGGTTTCACAATATTTCATGAGTACTGTTTCCAACGACCTGATTAGCTTTTCTTTTTGTAGTATAGATGCAGGGTCCCACAGAAATCCCGACTTGCAGTCAATCATCATGCAGGATACCCTGCTTTTCTCATTCACATGGAATTTTTCCAAAATCCTCGCATCCAAGCGGGCGCCATTGATCATATCATGAAAGGCTCCTTCTCTTAGATGCATCTCTTTTTCAAAAAGCGTATTTTGTTTGACGAACTCCAGTGACAGGGCGGTCGCAGCGTGCTCCAGGGCAGCCTTTTGGATATTGGTTAAACGTTCAGCCGGTACTTTTAAAAGGAAATACCCGAAGAGTTCATTGGAGCTTATAATGGGAAAAGCGTAAGATTGTTCATCTGCAATCTCTGCATAGATTACTGGCATTCCTAAAATTTGGCTGATCGTTTCAAGGATATAATCCGAACCTTTCCCCTCCAGTAAAATCTTTGTAAACCTCCTGTGGATATCCAAAGAATGGCTGAGCTCTTCATTTTTGTGCTTTAAGTCTTCGTATAGTTTGGAATTTATAATGGCAATCGCTGCCTGGTCCGCCACGATCTCCAGAATTTGATAGTCTTCCACTGAAAATTGGACATCTTTATCAAAATTATCTACTACAAGCACACCGATACACTCTTCTTTATACACCAATGGGACGACGATTCCGCTTTTAACCTCCCGCCGGTAAACCCCATTGAAAAAGTGGACATAATTAGTTTCAGACATGCGGGTCATATGCTTCCTGAACTCATCTCCAGAGGCAATGACACCCTTTCTTGTAAGAAAAACCAGCCCTGTCAAAGATTCTCCAGGCTTAAATTTCACCTGGCGCATGAAACTGGTATCCACCCCGACGCCATGTGAAAAATGCAGCAGTCCATCTTCATTTAAGGTATATAGAATCGTAGTATCCGCATTCTCTACTAAATCAAACGCTGCCTTAACAAGCCTCTTTAAAATCTCTTCCAAATCAAGAGATTGGGTCAGGCTGCGATTAATCTCCAAAAGCCTTGCTATCTCATCCTGCGTCATTCTCATGGCCATATTCCCTCCAAAGTGAACTGGAAAATAGTAATTTACTATTAATTATAGAGGATGCCTGCCAGCAAAAGCATCTTTTCGACAAATTTCAGGCGGTACCAGATGACCATTTTTGGGACTTCTCTCTCATTTTAAATATTTTGAATATTATATATTTTTATACACGAAATAAAATAGTATAATTTACCAGAATGCTAGATTAAGAGGAGGCGAAGAGGTTGAGGCAATTGAAAAAGGGTTTTATTTTGCTGGTTACATTGTTTTTACTGACAGTTTCTTCTGCAGCGTATGCAGAAAAGCCGGGGCTGGAAGACTTTCCAGAACCGGCTGATGTACAGTCATGGGTGCTTCCTGAAAATATGACATGGGAAGATTACAAGCCTGTCCCGGGAATTGACTGGCGTACCGCAGATATTAAACCGGAAAGAGTATTAAGGGGAGCTCTTGTGATCGTGGACTTCCCTGACCGAGAGTTTATTTTAAGCCAGCCAGAGGGTTCTGAAGTAGCAGGCAACCCGATTGGCACCGGCAATATTCCCCGTGACGAAATTGGCCAGTTCTGGGTGGATTTTTTGAACAAGCCACAGCCTTTGAATAATTATCGGACCATCAATGAATACTGGAGAGAAAATTCATATGGCAAGTGGGCAGTGGAGCTTGACTCCTTCGGAACATATCGTATGGATCATAATGAATTCCAATACGGATTTAACGAGTTTGGGCAGCATGTGAACATGCCTGAAGGATACGAAACAAAAAATCTAAGAACCGAAGCTATGGAGAAGGCTAAGGCTGATATTGAAGCCTCCGGAAAAGACTACGACTTCACCTTCATTCTCCATGCGGGCTATGATGAGTCTGGTGTCTGGCAAGAGTTTGGCGAAATGATGTTCCAGACAGCAGAAAATGTATCAAAAGAATTTGGACCTCCATTTGAAGGATTCCCTAATTCCGCCAATACACGCTATGTGCCTTGGACTTCCTGGCTTGCTGCAAAAAGCATCTGGTCAAGTGCCAGCCGCGGTGTTTCCATCCAGGGTGAAAATGATGGAATGGGCACGTTTGCTCATGAGTTTGGCCATATTATGAATCTGGGTGACAACTACAATAATCCATATGGAAATCCAGTTTCCCGCTCCTATTCCGGACCTTGGGAATTAATGAGCCGCGGAAGCTTCAATGGTCCTGCAGGGCCGCATACCCGCTGGATGGTCCTCCCTACTCTGGGCGGCTCGGCACCATCACACCATATGCTTCGAAACAAAATCAAACAAGGATTCATATCTGAAGACCAATACCTAAACATCAGCCGAGAAGAATTGGCTGAATCCGGACCTGTGTTCGCTGATATCCTGGCACGGGCTGTTCCGGCGGGGGATGAATTTGGCCGCACCGCGCTTCATGGCATCAACATCAGCATGGAAGACCTGACTCCGAAAAATTCCCTTGAGGACGATTGGCGAGCAGATATGCAGCGCGGGGAAAAATGGTATAACAACTATACCGTTGAGGTGGTTGACCGTGTAGGATTCGACTCTTTCACTCCGGACTCCGGCGTCCTTCTTGCAAAAACGAAAAATGCCGAATCAGCACCAAACATCTGGGTAATCGACTCACATGCCGAAGATATTAACCAGGTTGATTTTAAACGGCCTGACGGGACAGAAGCCATGTATTCAAAAGGGGATTACAGACAGCTTTCCGATTCCCTCTTCAAAGCAGGTACAGCTGATGGCGTTGTCAGCGAATATAAGGACGAGCACAACCGCCTTCACTTTTACATTTTAAATAAAAAGCTGGATGACCAAGGTGCACTCTCCTATCGCGTCGCTGTACGACATATGGATGGCTCCGGTTCCTTTACGCGAGGAATTGCAGCAGAAAACAGCAAGGCTAAATTCGCTGCTCCGGGCAAGGTTGCAGCCTATTCCTTCAAGGTAACCAATACTGGCAATGCAGCGGATCTTATTCGCCTTAATGCAAAGACAGAAGCTGGCTGGGAGCTAATGCTCGAGCATAATGTCATTGAAGTACAAGCTGGCGAGACCGTGGAAGTTCCAGTTTACGTTAAAATTCCAAATAACAAGCCTATACCGACAGACCTAACTTTTACAAGTACATCTGAAACCGACCCAGGTAAGACTGATACTGTGACACGCAGGATCGGGCCTGGGGCAGGAAAGTAAATTATTAGGCGGACACTTTTTGGCGTCTCCCTTTCTAATGAAATTAGCTTGTGTGCTTGGATACTTGTACAACTATTCTTTTAAAGGCTTTTCGGTATTAATATTTGAAATAGCCCGGGTTGCCCCGGGCTATTTTGGCAAAACGTATTTTTTCATCGGGGATTTCCTGCCTATTTTTGCTATTTTTAATGCGAGTTTTGATAAAACACTAAAAAACTAGCCTGAAATTCCGGCTAGCCTTTTTTTAAATTAATTTATTCGCTAAATTCTAATGTTTGTTTGTGAGTTTGAGTGATTTATTAGCTAGTTTAACTAATTTGTTCGCTAATTTTACTAATTTGTTCGCTAAATTCCGCTGTTTATCCGTAAAGTTCACAATTGTCTTGAATATACCCATCAACCTAATATAAAGTCCAGTCAGCTAACGATTCAATCAAACGTTTGATTAAACTAGCTATCTGCAAAAAAGACTGGCTCAGCTATACTGGGCCAGTCTTTTTGCAATCTCTTATTTCCTAAAATCAACCTTATCTTCTAACTCACCAAACTTAATGGCAGTTTCACGCGGCTTTGTCTCCGCAATCACTTTCCCATTCCGAATGGAGTAGCGAACAGCCGCCTGCTTCCGAATTGCCTCATATTCATTCTCCGCGTCCAGCACAATCAGGTTCGCCGGCTTTCCGATTTCAACTCCATAGTTTTCTTCAATATTCAAAGTCTTGGCACTGTTATCCGTAATCAAATCAAATGAATGGACAATCTGCTCATAGCCCATCAGCTGTGACACGTGAATCCCCATGTGCAGCACCTGCAGCATATTGCCAGTACCAAGCGGGTACCATGGATCAAAGATGTCATCATGGCCAAAGCTTACATTCAGGCCAGCTTCGAGCAATTCTTTTACCCGTGTGATCCCTCTGCGTTTTGGATACGTATCAAATCGGCCCTGCAGGTGGATGTTCACAAGCGGGTTGGCAACGAAGTTAATGTTTGAAAGCTTTAACAGCCTGAAAAGTTTATAAGTGTAGGCATCATTGTAAGACCCCATTGCTGTTGTATGGCTGGCGGTTACCCGATTGCCCAATCCGCGCTCGTAAGCTTCCGCTGCTACTACTTCCACAAAGCGCGACTGTTCATCGTCAATTTCATCGCAGTGGATATCGACAAGGCGGTCATATTTTTCAGCCAGGTCAAAGGCTGTCTTCATGGAAGAAACACCGTACTCCCTTGTGAATTCAAAATGAGGAATGCCTCCTACAACATCAGCACCCATTTTCAATGCTTCCTCCAGCAGTTCGGCTCCGCTTGGGTAGGAGTGGATTCCCTCCTGCGGGAAAGCCACAAGCTGCAGGTCCACAAAGTTGGACATTTCTTCTTTTACTTCCAAAAGTGCTTTTAATGCAATTAGACTAGGATCGGTTACATCCACATGTGTACGGACATGCTGGATTCCCTGTGCAATTTGCCACTTCAGTGCTGTTTTCGCTCTCGTTTTTACATCTTCATGTGTCAGTGTTTCTTTTCGCTGCGCCCATCTTTGAATACCCTCGAATAAAGTCCCGCTCTGATTCCACTCGGGCTCTCCTGCGGTAAGGGTTGTGTCCAGGTGGATATGCGGCTCGATGAAAGGTGCAGAGACAAGAGACCCCGCTGCATCAATGAACTCCTGTTCCGTCGCTTCCACTTCACCTTGTGAAATGTCTTGGATCTTTCCTTCTTGTATTGCTATATTCCATAAACCCTCTTTGCCTCTAAGCTTTGCATTTTTAATAATCACTTCTTAACTCACCTTCTTTAACTGTACTCTTAGCTTGCCATTGAGCCGCCAATTTCGAAATAAGGACAAACGTAATCGCCGATCCTAACAGCGCATTAACAGGCGGTATCCCCGGCATAAGGTTGGCAATGGCTACTCCAGCACCCCATGCAAGGATGGCCACCCAATTGACAGCTTTAAATTTCATATCTGCAAACTTCTTATACTTTCCTCGATTTACAATAAAGTAATCGGCTAAAATAATCGCCCCGATCGATGGCAGCGTAGAACCCAGTATGGTCAGCCAGCCAACAAAGTTGTTATACAGCCACATGGCTGCGAGGGTTCCGACGATTCCATTGAAGATAACGACCTTGCTTTTCGAGATTTTTAAAATGCTGGCAAAACCTAATCCAGATGCATATAGTGCGTTATCATTCGTTGTCCAGATGTTTAATCCAAGAACCAGAATCGCTGGCAAAATCAATTTCTGAATGAACATAACCTCTGAAATATCGGACTGCCCAGTTGCAATGGCACCGATTGCTCCAAAGATGAACATCAGGGAGTTCCCGATAAAGAAAGCAATAACGGTTGTCATCACTGCTGAACGTTTCGTGTGCGCAAAACGTGCAAAGTCAGGTGTCAAAGTCCCCGCACTGATAAATGAACCAACACAGATCGTTAAAGCTGCTGCCAGCCCAATCGCTTCAGCCGGCTGATATTGCATAAGCCCTTCCAAACCGCCTGCTGATTCTGTTGCTTTAAAAACAGAGAAGCTTCCCAGGATGGTGATTAAAGGTACCGCGATAAAGCTTAGGATTGCCAGTGCCTTCATCCCGAAAAAGGCAGTGGCTGTCATTAAAAGTCCTGCTGCTAAGATTAGCACGTTCGCATCAAGCCCTGTCACTTTTTGTACTGGAAGGGCAAACATCGCTACCCCTACCCCGAACCAGCCGACCTGCGTGGCAGCCAGCAGGAAGGAAGAAAGATAAGATCCTTTTTTACCAAAAGCATAACGAGTTAAGAGGTGCGTTGATAAACCAGTTTTTGCCGCAATATATGCAAGTGCTCCTGTATAAGCACCCAAGATCAAGTTACCTGCTAAAACTATTCCGATAAATTGCATGAATGTTAACCCTGTTCCAAGGGTTCCGCCTGACCACATGCTTGCAGAGAAGAAGGTCAGCCCGAGCATCACCACAAGCATTTTCCAGAAACCGCTGCGATGCCCCTGCGGTACTGCCTCTAACGAAAAATCCAAATCTGCTTTTTTCATACCAATTCCTCCAATCATTTTTTGAAACTGGTACCGAAGGATTCTTCGATGGGGAAGGTGATGGAAAAAGAAAAAGGCTTCTCGCCGTTTCCGACAAGAAGCCTTTTTCCTCATGAAAAACCCATGGGCAGGATACACCTCACCCATTGATCATCATATTTCCGCTGTCCTTGTCAGCCTCACGGGACTGAATTAAAGGTACCAGTATTTAATTGTTTACTATTATTTCAGAAATATAGAAGAGTGTCAACATAGTGTTTCAAGACTCCTACTCAAATATTCTGGCTGTTCAGCTCTGAAATCTTTATACTAATGTTTTTTAGTAACAGCCACTTGTTTTTAAACATTTATTATCACAAGCTTTTTTCGACAATTTCATTTCCTATTTCCCAGGAAAAGATTTTTTTCTACATGGTACTGCAGCAGAAAAAGCAGAGCCATGAAAGGGTTCATGAAGTTACAAATCAAGCGATCCGGTGTAAAAAGGTTTTTCGACTGCTGGAAATAAAACAGGGCTGCCCTCATGAAGCAGCAGCTCTGGCTCTTTATATGGTCTGTTCTATAGCGATTTGCGGACGCCTCTTCCCATACCCTGTTGCCTGTTCAAAGGCCCGGCCGATTCTTAGGACTTCAAAGTCAGCTCGGTGCGCTCCAACGATCTGCAGGCCAATCGGGAGACCGTCTGCTGTAAATCCGCTCGGGACGGAGAGAGCCGGGTTTCCTGCAGCGGAAATATAATAGCAGGAACGCATCCAATCGATGTAGTTCTCCATCTTCACTCCATTGATTTCAGTTGGATATTCGATATTTACATCAAATGGAGAAACCTGGCTGACTGGCAGAATAAGTGCGTCGTATTGTTTAAAGAATTCACCCATGCGGTTATACAGAATTGCGCGGAGCTTCTCTGCACGGCCAATATCCTGGCCTCTTTGATTTCTCCCCTTTTCGATATTCCAGATGACACTCGGTTTAATCATTTCACGAAAGCGGTCAAAGATTTCCGAATAAGAAATCTCAAACTCCAATGCCCTAAGCACTTGGAACACCTCCTCGGCTTCCTGTAAATCCGGGCATGCTTTTTCCACAGTGCATCCAAGATCCTCAAAGACCTTCACCTGTTCTTCGAGGTTGCTTCTTACTCCAGGCTCCACTGGAAGGATACCTCCAAAGTCAGCAGAATAGGCGATGCGCAGCCCTTTAATAGCAGTCTTTGCTGGCTCAAGAAACTTCGCACCTGGTTCTTCAATGGAAAGCGGGGACTGCCTGTCAGGTCCTGCAATCACTGACATCATGAAAAAGGCGTCGTCTACACTGCGAGTAATCGGACCCTGTACAGCCAGAGGCGAATAGAGCGCCGCTTTTGAAAATGGAATACGCCCAGGAGAAGTTCTCAAACCAACCACATTATTAAAGCAAGCGGGATTTCGCAAAGATCCTCCCATATCGCTTCCATCTGTAAAAGGGATCATTCCGCTTGCCACTGCAGCAGCCGCTCCCCCGCTGCTTCCGCCCGCTGTTTTGCCAAGGTCATATGGATTTCTGGTAGCACCAAACAGCTTATTGAAAGTATGAGACCCTGCTGCAAATTCAGGAACGTTTGTTTTTCCAATCACAATAGCCCCTGCCTTACGCATCCTTGCTACAATCAGATCATCCACGCTTGGATAATGGTCCCGGAAAATCAAGGATCCGCTAGTTGCCGGAAAGCCAACAGCATTATGGGTATCCTTTATGGCAATCGGAAGCCCGTGAAAAGGGCCGGCCTGCTTCCCGGCATCCAGCATCTCATCCGCTTTGGCTGCTTCCTTTAATGCCAGTTCCTCATTAAGAGATACAATCGCATTTACCTTTGGATTAACCCGCTGGATTTGTGCCAGGTGTGCTTCCATCACCTCCCGGGCGGATAATTTACGCTCTTGAATAGACTTGGCAAGGTGACGTGCAGAAGCAAAACAAATATCTTTTTCCATTTCATAACCGCTCCCCGCTATTGATTTTTTGACTCAAAAAATCCCCCTCCAATTTTTCTCTAAGCTGAAGGGGAATCCGTTTTTACTCAGACACGCCGCTTTTTGATCTTTCGATAAACAGAACGACTGCAATGGTAATGGCTACACACAAAACAATCTTTATCAAGCTAAAAATAGGTGCAAACAGCACACCCATGCCAATCACAAAAGCAACAAGCCCATACAAAGGCTTTTTTAGGGCAAATTGCCCCAGCACCCCTCCGTAAATGGCAGGCAGAATAAATTGAAGGGCATTTTGCACGGATTGCGGGATAATGGTGAGGATATACGAACCGCTTAACACGACAGCAATGATAATGACAATGTTCGTTAAAGAAGCAACAGCAATTCCAAGTGTGCCCGCCACTTCTGCTTTTTTTGTACCTGGTTCAGCTCCTATTGACTCTTGGGCTGCCGCTGAACAAGGAAGGCACATATTAGCGATATTCCCGGTCAAAAAGGCGATATAGGTGCCGGATTTTCCAAGCACCGGATAATACGTGATTGGCTCAAGGAACCACATGATCCCGATAAAGGCCGCATACCCGATCAGTCCCCCTGCAATCGCTCCCCAGCCTGGATGGTAGCCTAAAATGAATGAAAAGTAGATGGGCGGCACGAACGACATGGCAATCAGCAGCCAAAGGGTGGTTTGTCCCCAAAAATCGGCCTTGCCATGAAATCCCTGCATGCTCATGGTCGTTTGTTTTATCTCAATATTCGCTTCCGTCACTCCAGCTTTTGTCGGTACAGTCATAGTACATCCCCTTTCTTAAATAAGTGTAGTAAGATAGCTAATGGTCAATGCAATGACAAGCGATATCCCAAGTGCCCATTCCTGAAGCCAGCGGATTTCCCGTTTCTTTGCAAACGTAAGAATAAGCATCATCGATACGCCGGCAGCAATGGCAGCAACCGTCTCACTATAGCCTTTTACCATTTGCTGACTGGCAAGATAAGCAAACGCACCCAGCATCGCCGCTGTCGACACAATGGTCATCATTCTGGCATTTTTACTGACAATCTTTTTTTCCACTTTCCCCAATGATTTCGTCGCAAGAGCAGTAAAGATCAGCCAGCCTGTTCCGCCCAGGCACATGGTCCAGACGACTGTCGTAAATGCTGCCAGCCCAAAATCAGGGGAATTTAAATCTACTCCATATGCATTTGCCCCAATTCCTGCAGCGGTCAATTCGGTTGCTGCAGAACCAATGATTCCAATTCGCATCAATGTAAACGGACCGCCAAGGACGGCAATGAGTGAAATTATGACAATGGCAATTCCGAATGAAGGCCCTAAACTGCTGATAAAGCCTGTTCTCAAGGCTCTTTTCGTCTCATCCTTTGTCATTCCTATATTCGGAGCTGTTTGGGATGCGATCCGGATAAATATAATGGCCTGAAAAATGACGATTGCGACTACAATGCTGGCAAATATCCAAACCGGGGTACTATTGGCAAACCTTAAAACCTCGTCCATACCTATTACCTCCTCCTATTGTTTAATTGGATTGAACTTCAGCAGATTTGTTTTCAGCAGCGGCTTCACCTGAAAGATAATCAAACACCGCGGAAATAAATACCTTGCCAATATCAAGCATGGAACGCTCATCAACATCAAAGCGCGGATGGTGATGCGGAAATTCCTCTATCTTTTCCGAATTTCCTCCAACAAAGAAGAAGGTGCCAGGTACTTTTTGCAGATAATAAGCAAAATCCTCCATCCCCATCTGGGCAGGCATGCGAATGACATTTTCTTCACCGAAAAGCTTCCCGGCCAGCCTTTCAATTCTTTTCGTTTCACCTGGGTGATTCTTGACAGCCGGATAGCCTCTTACATATTCATACTTTGCGGTTGCCCCTACTGCTTTACAAGTCGAATGGGCGATTTCCCCTATCAAACTTTCAATCATGCTGCGAACATCCTCATCAAACGTCCGGACCGTTCCCGTAATCCTTGCTTTGTCCGGGATGACATTAAATCCGGTTCCGCTATTAAAAGCGGCTACAGACACAACCGCGGTTTTAACCGGATCCACTTTTCTGGCCACAACCTGCTGCAGATTCGAAATGAGCTGACTTCCTGCTGCAATTGGATCTACTGTCAAATGCGGTGTGGCAGCATGTCCGCCTTTTCCGAAGATATTAATCTCAAATGTATCCCCCGCTGCCATGGCATCCCCTTCCCTAACGCCGACAGTGCCTGCCGGATTCGTCGACCAGACATGAGCGCCATAGATGACGTCTGCACCATCAAGACATCCGTCTTCAATCATTGACTTGGCCCCGCCAGGAATCACTTCTTCCGCAAATTGGTGGATAAAAAGAATATTTCCCTCCAGTTGATTTTTGACCTCGGATAATGTTTTGGCTACACCAAGAAGAGCAGCGGTATGGATATCATGGCCGCAAGCGTGCATAACCCCTGGAATGCGGGATTTATACTCTACTTCATTTTCTTCCTGGATCGGGAGGGCATCAAAGTCTGCTCGCAATGCGACCGTTTTTCCAGGCTTTCCGCCTTTCAATAATCCTGTTACACCTCGCCCGCCAACGTTCCTCCTTACCTCCAATCCTAAATCCTCAAGGAAGCTTGCTACTTTCTCAGGAGTGTTTACTTCTTGGTGTGAAAGCTCCGGATACATATGGAGGTCTCTTCTAAAACTCACCATTTCCGGATAAATCTCTTGCAATCTTTCAAAAAGCTTCTCTACCATTCTTTGTCCCTCTCCTTTTAAAAATAATATAACTAAATATTATAAATTATCTGCAAAATAAAAATGATCTAAAGAAAGAAAAGCAGTTAAATTAGATCTTCTGCTTTTCTGTTTCTTTGCACGCCAGTTTTCTAACGACATTCAGCAATAAATCACAGCCTGCCTTAATATCTTTTATACTTGTATATTCCTCAGGGCAATGGCTTTTCCCGCCCTTGCTCGGGATGAAAAGCATACCTATATCCGTCAGCCCGCTTAACATCGCTGTATCATGCACAGCGCCGCTATTTAATTTTAGATAATCAAATCCCTGCTCTTTTGCGGTTTCTTCAATCTGTCCGATTATGCGGGATGAAAGCTTTACAGTATCCGATTCGCCAACCAGCTCAATCGTGCTCTTTAATGAATGCTCATCTGAAACCTCTTTTACCTTTTGAGCCAGCTTACGGGATACGATCTCAACTCCTTCAGCTTCTACATCTCTTATATCTACATAGAATTCGACTATTTGAGGAATCACGTTCGGTATATTCGGCTTGCACTCTATTTTCCCGACTGTAGCCACCGTTGTCTCCAGTGCCTCATGTTTGGCTGTTTTTTGAATATGGGATATGATTTCAACAGCACCCGCCATTGGATCTGATCTTACGTTCATCGGAGTCGTCCCTGCATGATTCGAATCTCCATCAATTGTCACTTTGAACGTCTTCATTCCTGCAATAGCCTGTACAATTCCGATTGACTTCTGCTGACTTTCGAGTACCTGCCCCTGCTCAATATGAAGCTCGATCATGGCGTCTATTTCCCCTTTTTGGAGGATATCTCTTTCCATATGATCGATTTCCAGTCCAAAATCTTTAGCTGCTTCGTAAACAGATTTCCCCTCCGGGTTCTTGATCGCCTTTAATTCTTCCAACTCATATTTTCCTGCAAACACCTTGCTTCCAACCATGGTAATGCCAAAATTGGAGCCTTCCTCTTCCGCAAAGCTTACCAGTTCTATCGGCCGGCTTAATTCCGCCTCCTCTTCTTTCAACACTCTTATAATCTCAAGTGCAGCCAAAACACCGGTTAACCCGTCATATTTTCCCCCGTTTTTCACCGTATCGTGATGGGAGCCAATCATAATGGATGGTTTGTTCAAGTCTTTTCTGTATGCAGCCCGAATATTGCCGATGGCATCGACCTTTACGTCGAGCCCAAGCTCTTCCATCCGGGCAGAAAGGTATTTTCTTGCCTGCCGATCCTCCCGGCTGTAGGAGAACCTTGTACAGCCATTCCCCGGCGTACTTGTATAGCTAATGATGTTTTCAAAGTCTTTCATCATTCTCCTGAGGTTTATCTCCAACACATGATCCCCTTTCTATTAAAATGACTTTTCTCCCTAGTAATGACATGAATGCAATGATATAATTTTTAGAAAATTTTAAATGGTTATTTAACTTTATATTGCAAGAAGCATGCCAACTTAGTTTCATTGTGTTTATAGGTCTTTGCTTTTGTTTTTGATGAAAATATTCATCAAAACCGATGAAATTGATCATCACTCAAAATAAGCGGGGGTTTTTATGGAAAATAATCAGCTGGAAACATATAAGCAAGCATTTGAAGATTTAAATTTTATTTTGGACCTAACCCATAGCGCCATCACCATCACAAATGGCGAAGGAGTTTTTACCAGAATCAGCAAGTCCTGCGAGAGTATATTTGGAGTCCCGGAATCTGAGATTATCGGAAAAAGTGCCTTTTTGCTGGAAAAGCAAGGTTTTTTCAGCACATCTGTCACCTGCGAAGTAATCCGCAAGAAAAAAAGGGTCACCATTATACAGAAAACAGCTGCCAATAAAACGGTCCTGGTAACCGGCACCCCATTTTTTAATAAGGAAAAAAAGATCGAGAAGATTATCAATATCTCAAAGGACATCACGGAAACGAATAAGCTGGCATCTGACCTTAAAAGGCTTCAGGCAGAACATGAATGGCTGAAACAGGAATTAATGAAGCGTACACGGCTGGAACGCGGCAAGATTGCCTCTGAAAGCCAGGATATGAAAAGAATCATTGAACTGGTTCATCATATTGCTGATATGGACGCCACCGTATTATTGCTCGGAGAAACCGGAGTCGGGAAAGGATATATGGCGGATATGATCCATTCCGTCAGCAAACGCAAGGACCAGCCCTTTATTTCCATAAACTGTGGGGCTATTCCTGAAAATCTGCTGGAATCGGAGCTATTCGGCTATGAAAAAGGGGCATTCACAGGAGCACTAAAGGAAGGGAAAAAGGGGTTGTTTGAAACAGCCGGCAATGGAACCATTTTTTTGGATGAAATTGGCGATATGCCTGTAAGCCTGCAGGTAAAGCTTTTACACGTTCTCGATGACCGTACCGTCAGAAGAATAGGCGGATCAGCAGCTTTTAAAGTAAACTGCCGAATCATCGCAGCCACCAATAAGGATATTAAAGACCTTGTAAAGGCTGGCAAATTCCGTGAGGATCTCTTTTACCGGCTGAACGTTGTACCCATTACCATCCCTGCTTTAAGGGAACGCAAAGAGGATCTGTTACTTCTCGCCAACATGTTCCTGGAAAACATGAATGAAAAATATAGGATGAAAAAGACATTTTCCGACGAAGCCATCAGAGTCCTATATGACTACGACTACCCTGGGAATATAAGAGAGCTGCAAAATATGATCGAAAGACTGGTCATCCATACAATCGGGGACACCATCGAAGCCGAAAAAATCCGCGAAATAATCGAACCTTCACGCGCAAACACCCATAGCGAAGAAATCATTCCCCTAAAAGAAGCCGTAGAACAATTAGAAAAGAAATTGCTGCGGGCTGCTTTCCAAAAATATAGAACAACAAGAAGAGTGGCCAAAGCTTTAGAAATTGACCAATCTACGGTTGTGAAGAAAGCGAAGAAACTTAAAATGGAAGTGCATAGGCGATAGAGCGCCATAAGTAAAAGGCCGGTTTCTATAAATTCCGGCCTTTTGACTGTTAGGATTAAATCCTTAACCTCTCAGATTCAATCAACGTTTGATAAATTAAAAGGCATGCTTATGCCCTTATCCACGCCCACGCTTCCTCCAGCTGATGCCCCTCGAAATATTCTACTTCAATGCCAGGCAGGTAGTCAGTAAGCCTGGACATGGTGCCGATCCAGTCTTTATCGCTGACAACCGCAAATTTATGAAACTGCTTCCATCTTTTCAGATCGAATTTAACGCCTTCGGTGGCGCCTTCAAAGGTTGTTCCATCCACATCGGTCATGATAGCTAGAATGTTAAATTTCTCATCCTCCTTAAAATTCTCTCTTACGTATTGATCCAGTTTCTCTGCGTCTTCCTTCGTGGCATGGCCATTAAAAACAAGTGCAATTGTAGATGGGTCCAAGGATTCTATAAATTGAAGCATGAGAATTACCTCCTACTTTTCTTTTTAATTAATAGATTCCCTCAAGCTGCTTTCTTGAAACAAAGAAAAAAAACCAGCAAATTGCTGGTTCTTCCATTTACTTCTTGCTATAAAACCGATCCCGCACCTTTTTCAACCGGGCATGGTACTTTAAAATATCCAGCCTTGCTTTTTCTGCTTCCGGAGCAATCGGCCTTAATTTTTCAATTTCCCAGTATTCGATAATTACATCCAGAACCTGATCGAAATATTCCAGCGGGCCATAGTTAGCTTCTTTGGCAATGATGGACATCCGGTCTTCAAAGTCCGGCATAACAGCTCCCGGCATCTTAAAGTTCATAATTACATTTCCAAGGTAGTAGCAATAATTAGGCTCCAGCTGCAGATGAAATTTAATCACATCCCGATAAAAGGCATAATGCAGCGTCTCGTCCTTTGCCAAACGACGGAGCAGACTGGACAAATCCTTGTCGTGGGGTCCCGCTACCTTTGCTACATTATAGTAAAACACCATCGTTGCCAGCTCCTGCATGGAGGTATAAACCATTGTTTCAAACGGCGTATGGAAGTCAGGGTTCCACCCATTTTCCAGGGTCTGCTTGTGCAGCTGATGAAGCCTTCCCGGATTTACATTCCTTGTAATCAGCAGATACGTTTCCAGCAGATTGGAATGCTGATCCTCCTCCGCTGTCCATGTATGTACAAATTCTTTAATGACACTTAACGATCCTTTAAAGGTCTGATCCAGATATGAGGTGAACCATGGCAGATTTACTTCGGTTAACAGGGCTGTTTCAACCGCTGTTATAACTGGCCCAGGCAGCGTTACCTGGCTTTCATCCCACGGAACACGCCGAAAATCCTGTGCCTTATCCCAAGGCAAAAATTCGTGATAGCCCCAATCGATCTTTTCAGCACGCTTTTTGTGTTCCTCATACAATTCTCTTACCTTTGGCTCCAGCCGAAAATCCAGATGATTTGTTAACAAAATAAACCCTCCATATCAGGAAATTAAATATTCTGAAATTAAAATTTATTGCTTTTATTGATTTATAACTTGTTATTATGACCTGCTACCAATTCTACTATAGCACATGTACCCTTTTGTTAACGACTGCCTCAGACAATTTTAGTTCTTTTAACCTTCCAATTTTCTATTATTTTCTAAAAAATCCGAAAGTATTCGACACAGTGCTACATCTCTAGACAATATTTCCTTCGACATAGGTCGACAGTAATAAATAAATGCTAAAATGCGGTAAAACTTTGTATAAAAATGCTAAAATATGAACCTTTTTGCTTATGTGTGTGTTAAAATAATTTAAAATCTATTAAAGGAGTGAGTTGGAAAAGTGAAAAAACAGATGGTCTCCATAGCCGCTGCTGCCATGCTTTCCTCCGCCTTTGCCGCCCAGGCTTCCGCTGATACATATGTGGTAAAGAAAGGAGACACTTTATATCAATTATCCTTAAAATATAAAACCACCGTGCCGGAGCTTAAAAACTTAAATAACTTGAGTTCGGATTTCCTTTTTATTAACCAAACACTTCAAGTACCTGGGACTATAAAAGAGGAGACTGTCAGTAAACCGCCCGCACCACCACCTGCAAATCTGAGTGCAAATGATACATATATCATACAGCCTGGCGATACTTTATCAAAAATTGCCTTTGATCATAATATGAGTTTAAAAGACTTAATGAGTTTGAATAAACTTACCACTACTTTGATTTTTCCAGGACAGGCATTAAAGGTAACAAAATCTGCAGGAAGTGTAAGCGGGAATAATCAGTCACCAGCGGCGCCCTCGACACCAAATTCCCCTTCCGGATCCTATATTGTTAAAAAAGGAGATACACTGAGCGGTATTGCTTTAAAACATAATACAACCGTCCAGAAAATCAAAGAATGGAATAAGCTTAGCTCAGACTTAATTTTCATTGGCCAAAAGCTGGTGCTGGATGCAGGACAAAAATCACCAAGTCCTTCTGTTAATGAAAAGCCAGCACAGGAAGTCAAAGAAGATAACATGTCTGCAGGATCCCTTCTGGCTGAAGCCCATAAATATCTGGGGGTTCCTTATAAGTGGGCAGGATCCAGTCCTGATGGCTTTGACTGCAGCGGCTTTATCTATTATGTGCTAAATAAAACCGGTTCACAGATGGGCAGATATTCAACAGAGGGCTATTACAGCCGCTCCTATTATATTCATAATCCTCAGCCTGGTGATCTGGTATTTTTTGAGAATACCTATAAGCCCGGCATTTCCCATATGGGCTTTTACGTTGGAAATAACCAGTTTATCCATGCCAGCTCCAGCGGCGTTGTTATTTCCAGACTGGACAACCCATACTATAAAGCGCATTTTGATGGTTTTAAGAGATTTTATTAGGCACCTGTGGAAGGTGTCTTTTTTTCATATCTTCTACTATCAAGTATGAGATGATGAGCGTGATCAACGCTAAAAAACTCCCCACGGGTGGTACCGGGGGAGCAGTTTGTTTTGATATTTATACTATTGAAGAGTCACGTCGGCAATTACAGGATAATGATCGCTAGGGAATTGTCCATTCTTTTGAAAATCTGCAATTTCAATCGTCTTTGCTGTGACATTTCCTTTGGAAAGAATCCAATCAATGCGGTTATTCGGCCCTCCGCCAGTCGGATTATTGAAGCCATTGAAAGTGCCCAGGTCTTCATTGATTCTGGTTTCAGCTGTATTCCATAAATCTGCAAACGCCCCTTCCGCTGTAAGGAGCTGATGAGGCATGGTGCCAGGATTTGCATTAAAATCGCCTGTCAGCAAAATAGGCAGCTCTGGATTAAATTCTTTTATTTTTTCTACAATTAATGCAGCACTCTTTTCTCTTGCTTCTTGGGATCGGTGGTCAAAGTGGGTATTTACGAAATAGAACTGCTGGCCAGATTTTTTGTCTTGGAATTTCACCCATGTTACCATACGCGGAATTGTGTTGCCCCATGACGCAGATCCGATTATATCCGGAGTATCAGACAACCAGAAATGGTCGTATTCAATCGGAGAAAACTTGTTTTTGTCATAGAAGACAGCCATGAATTCCCCTTTGCTTCCTCCCTCTCGGCCTTCGCCAATCCATTCATATTGCGGTAAATCCTCATCTAGACCCTTAATCTGTTCATATATCGCCTCTTGGGTTCCAAAAATATCAGGCTTTTCATTGCTGATTAACTGACGGATGGTTGGACGCCTTTCTTCCCATGTATGCGGGGAAGGGTCAGAGTTATTTTTATACCTTAAATTATAGGTCATTACTCTTAAATCCAATACAGATGCTTGTCCATCCTGACTGGATGCAGATATCCCTGAAGCGCCAGACAACAGATTTCCAATGAGCAGCAACACAAAGGACAGCAGTAAAACAGGTTTGAATACTTTTTTCAATCAAATTCCCTCCTAAGTTTTGATTTCAAAAAAATAGTAGCAGGTTAATATAAATTAACAATTACAAATATGTAAAAATATACTAATCATTATGAATGTTATATAAATTTAAAACACCAAAGGAAAAATACTATAGGGAAATTGGGGATGAAAACCTATTGAATAAAATTTACTTGAGGCTTTTCTACGTTGCTGGCAAGACAGAACAAGCTTCGATATTTTCTATTATTTTTCGGGAAATATTTTGTTTTTCATGTCGTTAATTCCCTCCTGAAGTTTAAATAATAATAAAAGGCTCCACTCATGGGACCCCAAAACAGCAAGCCTCCCAATGCTTTCAATCAATTCAATCAAACGTTTGATTGAAAGAAATCTATCCAAAAATAAAAAACCACCGATATATTTTTCGGTGGTTGGCCTTTGTGGAACATAACTGTGAAACAACAAAATTCGGGTGGTATCTGGAACTGCTTCTAATCAATTGTTATTATTAATCACCAATGTCATTTCATCAATAGCGTACTTGATGCCTTCGCGGCCGGCGCCGCTTTCTTTGACACCGCCGTAAGGCATGTGGTCAATGCGGAAGGTTTTCCTAGCCTCCCCGTTTCAATAATAAGAAGAGTGCCTTACACACTCTTCTCTGCCAATACCCTTATATACTTTGCTCCACCGCAAAAATGGAATCGTGGAGGATCTCTGTAAGACTGCCAATCTCCTGCTTGTTAATGGTCAGCGGCGGGGCAAAGACGAGAATGTCCATGCCATCAAAGATCACCGAGCGGCAAATAAGCCCTCGTTTAGCAGCTTCATTTACAACCGCTGGCGCAAACTGCCCCTTCGCACTCTTAAGCTCGACAGCCCCGATTAATCCTAGTCCTCTTACATCTGATACAAGCTCCCGTTCACCCTGAATCCATTTAAAGCCCTTCAGCAATTCCTCTCCCATTTTTCTAGAGTTTTCTATCAAGTTCTCATTCTCAATAATTTCAATATTCTTCAGTCCTACCGCACAAGCCATCGGATGTCCGCTGTATGTGTAGCCATGCAGAAGGGTTCCGGCTGAAAGCTCCTTAAAATCCTCATGAATCCGCTTGGATAATACCACCCCGCCAAGCTGGGCATAGCCGCTTGTGACACCCTTGGCAAAGCACATCATATCCGGTGCCACACCATAATGCTCAATTCCGAATGCTTTCCCTGTACGGCCAAAGCCCGTAATGACTTCATCTGTAATAAACAAAATATCAAACTCGCTGCAAATCTTGCGCACTTCCTGAAAATAACCGTCAGGAGCAATATGGACACCGCCAGCACCCTGAACCGGCTCTGCGACAAAGGCTGCAATGGTCTCTGAGCCCTCTGATTCAATGGTTTTCCGCAACGCTTCAGCAGACAGGTTTTCCGTAAAGTAAAAATCCGGTGCCAGCGAATTTGTGAAATCCCGAAATGGCTTAAGTCCTGTGGCACTGGTCGCGCCCATCGCGACCCCATGATAGGATTTTTTCCGGGATATGATTTTCTTTTTGGAAGGCTGGCCCTTTAAAATCCAATAATGCCTTGCGAGCTTATATGCTGTATCATTCGCTTCCGACCCGCCGGAGGTGAAGAAGGTTGCACTTAAATCACCAGGCGTGATCTCAGCCATTTTCGCCGCCAGCCGAATGGCTGGCTCATTGCTGAAGGTGGCAAAGCAGGAGCTGAACGCCAGCTGGTTCATCTGCTCCATTGCCGCCTGCCCCAGCTCTTTTCTGCCGTGCCCCACGTTCACATTCCATAGGGAGGACATCCCGTCAATCACCCGGCTGCCCCTCACATCCTCAAGATATACACCCTCGCCTTTAGTAAAAATAAAGGCCGGACCCTGTTCCTGCTGCTGCTGAATCGGAGAAGTCGGATGCAGAAAATGGTTTTTATCCAGCTCTGCCAATTCCTGATATAAAGCTGCTGTCTTGCTCATTTGCATTCTCCCCTTATTATAAAATGTCAATATAATGAAGATTTATATTCCCAGCCTGACGATAAAATAACCCCAAAGAACGACGGAAATCACAACAAATGAAACGGCAACCGCTAACGTTTGCCTGTATTCCCGTTTCAATTCGGCTGCTCCATTATGTTTGGCCAAAATCTTTTGGATTGTTGCAGCAGAAAGCCTGGTTTCTTTAATCTTCTGGTAATAGCCCAGCTCATAATCGGTCGGTTTGGCTATAAACCCGACGATAAGCAAGGTAAGCACAGATACAATAATGGCCAGGTAGAAATGATCAAATCCAACCGGGAAGGTAATCATTTCATACCGTTTCAATTCACCGAACACGATAAATGTAATGATCCCTGCAAGCATGCTTGCTGTTGCAGCTTTACTGCTCATCCGCTTCCATTCGAGGCTTCCAATGATTGTCGGCATCCAGGAAACCGCAAAGATAGATCCGGCATAAATGGAAATCCAGAAGATCGATGAAGGCTGAAGAATGGCGATGATGCAAACAACCACAGCGACTAAAGCCTGGGCACTGCGTCCAATAAACATACTTTTCTTATCATCAAAATCTTTATGGAGGACGTTTTCAAATAAGTCTTTCGCCAATGCAAATCCAATTAGGACAAATAGCGTGGAGGCAGTCGACATAATGGATGCCATCAATCCTGCCAAACCAATTCCAGCCAAAGCAGGCGGCGTATAGTCCATCATTCCAACGATAAACACGCGGTCAGCCGGCTCAATGCCAGGCTGAAGCACCATCATGGCAGTTGCAGCAATAAAGACTAGCAATTGCATAAATGGAGCAAAGAAGACCCCAATAACAGCAGTCTTTAGGATGACAAAGTCATTTTTCGCCGGGAATACCCGGGATACAAGGGATGGGGTGCACCCGAAGAAAAGGATCCACATTAAAAATTGTGAAAACACCCAGCCAAACGGACGGTCAGCTCCGCCATTGATGCCATAATAGCCCGGGATCACTTCCCCCAGGTTTTTGATCTGGTCCAGGCCGGCCTGTCCAATAATGAGCGGGGAAATCACAATCGCAATCGCCAGCATCGTGAAGAACATCAGCGTATCAGTAATCACAACTCCATACATGCCGCCCATTGCACTAAAAATGAACAGGGCTAAAGTAAATAATAGAATTAAGACAGGGAACGGAATATTTAACAATTCAGATAGGATGACACCTGCTCCGATTAATTGAACCACTCCATATCCCAGCAATCCGATAATCATAATGGACGTAGCAATGACAGTAACCCATTTGTTTCGGAACCGTTTTTCAAAAAAGTCCGGAAGCGTCTGGCAATCCAATGCCTTTAATTTTCTTCCTACATAAATAACAGCAAATAATGTCCCTAACCATGCCCCATATGAACCTAACCCTGCATGGGCAACAGGTCCTTCGTTGTAAATCATCCCTGCAATCCCAAGCAGCGTGACCGCACTTAAATACGTAGCTGCCAATGTACCCACAATTAATAAAGTAGAACCCTTTTCACCCATAACGTAGAAATCATCTTTGTTTTTTACATATCTGGTTACGAAAATTCCGGCGATTACATAGACTGCAACAACGATAAAAAATACCGTTTTCTCCATCCTAGACCTCCTTCGTTATGCTCTCATGAATCGGATTTGCCGGAGACGCATCTTTCTCTTCCTCCAGCTTTTTAATCGTTGGCAAATACTCTTTCTTTAAGATCCACACCACAATTCCAGCTGAAATGACTGTCGTCGCAATCGCGTTTCCGAATAATAACCATAATCCTGGATTCATTTTCTATAGCCCCCATTTAATGGCGGAGAAAGGGCAGCAGTCCCTTCCGCTCAAATTTTATTCTTTATACTGGCACCACTTTAATAGAAAAGCTGCATACGTTTTCGTGACTCTTTTGACACTATCCAGGTCCACCCATTCATCAGGGGCATGCAGGTTTGCGCCAGTTGGCCCATAGCAGGTGGAAGGGATATTGTAATAGAGATTATAAAACCTGGCATCCGTTGTCCCTGTAAAAGCAGCATGTTTTAAATCGCTTTTCTCAATTATCCGATGTGCTTCCTCAAGGGTATGGATAAACTCCTGGTCCGGATCAAGTGTAAATCCTTCCGCATGAAATCCGTAAAAGCTGATTTCCGGCGGATTCTCTTTCAGCCACTCATCCTTCTTGGCCGCTTCCAGCAGGAATTCCTGCACTTCCCTCTTCACATCTGCCGGGTCTAATCCTGGATTAAAGCCCACCCTTGCTTCAACAATACATTCCGATGGAACCGTCGAAGGCCAGTCGCCAGAGTGGATTTTCCCGATATTGATATTCTGGGGATGAGGGTGATCGCCAAAAATCTTATGCTTTGAACGACTATTAATCTCTTTCTCGTAGTCTTGAAGGGCTTCTATCATTTTATAGGCTTTCACAATTGCATTGACCGCTTTGTCCGCCCTTTCCGTATGGGCACCAAGCCCTGCAACCTTGATGCGGACCCAAATGACCCCTACCTGCCCTGCTAGTGCCTGCTGTCCCAGGGGCTCCGGGATAAGGGCTGCATCTGCCCTGTATCCGGCTTCGATGGCAGCGAGTGCCCCGTTGCCTGTACACTCTTCTTCTGTAACGGTTTTAATCGTTACATCATTGGAAAGTTCTACTCCAGCCTGCTGAACAGCCTTAAGTGCATAGATCATGGCCGTAACCCCTGATTTCATATCCGCAATGCCGCGGCCATACATTTTATTGCCGACAATTTCAGACCCCCATGGATCATAGCTCCATTTCGACACCGGCTCAGGGCTGACCACATCTATATGACCTTGAAAAATTATGCTTTTTCCCTTTTTCTCTCCCTTTGCTTCATACTTCCCTACCACGACAGGGCGGTTGTCATAAGACCATTCGGCCTTGGAATATCCGGGATGAGCTCCCAGCTTCTCCGGATCAGGAATAATTTTTTCAACCTTCAATTTCAAATCCTTTTCAAGGGATTCAGCCAGATAATCCTGAATCGCCGCTTCATTCCCCAGTGTGGACGGATAACGCCCAAGCTTCTGCAAATAGGAAACTTCCTCCTGCCATAAAGCATCCACTTGTTCAAAGACTTTATCGATGACATCCTTTTGCACTTTTTCCAACTTAAACACCCCTTATAAAGTTTCTTTGTTCGCCAAGGCCAGAACTGTTTCAAATAAAACCTGTACGCCCTTTTCAATATCTGAAGCTTTGCTGAATTCTTCCTCACAGTGGCTGAGCCCGCTGATGCTCGGTATAAAGAGCATAGCTGCCGGTGTGATCCAATTTAAATACTTAGCATCATGGCCGGCTCCGCTCAGCATTCTCATATAAGAAAAACCATGCTTTTCGGCTGCGCCTTCCATTGCCTCAATTATTTCTTTCGAAAAGAAGTCAGTATCGATTTTGTCGAGGTCCTTTATCTGCAGCTCCATTTCATCCACTAATGTCATGGTGCTTAATGATTCCTTCAGCAGCTTCTCAAAACGTTCCCGTACATGGTCTTCCGGATGTCGAATATCAATCGAGAAGACCGCCTGATCTGCCACTGTATTGATGACATTCGGAGACACCTGAATCCTGCCAACAGCTACCAGCAAATCCGGAATCTCCTCTGCCAAAGCGTAAATTTCCGCGATAAGCTTTGAAGCGAGTAAAACGGCATCCTTTCTCCTATTCATCGGTGTTGTCCCCGTATGGGACGTCCTTCCGGTAATCGATGCCTCCAGCCAGGTCATCCCTTGAATGCCTGTTACGACTCCGATCGATTTCCCCTTATCCTCAAGGACCGGTCCCTGTTCAATATGCAGCTCAAGGAAACAGAAAGGAGCCTGCTGGCGATTTTGCTTTAACCCTTTGTAGCCAATGCGCTCCAGCTCTTCTCCGAATATGACTCCCTTTTGATCCTTCGCATTCAGGATGGTATGTTTGTTAAAGACCTCAGCCATCGCGCCTGACCCGAGCATGGCCGGCTGAAACCTGGCCCCTTCCTCATTCGTAAAGTTAACAATCTCTATAGGTCTTTCCGTTTCAATTCCAAGATCATTTAAAGTACGGATCACCTCTAGAGCTCCAAGCACCCCCAGCACGCCATCATACTTTCCGCCTTTTGGCTGTGTATCCAGATGGGAACCCGCTAATACCGGAGCAAGTTCATCGTTTTTTCCTTTCCGCCGGCCATACATATTGCCAAAGTCATCAATCCTTGTTTCCAATCCGCAATCCTTCATCCACTGAAGGAATAGGTCTCTCATTCTCTTATCCTCGTCCGTCAATGAAAGCCTGCAGATCCCCCCATTCGGCAGCCTGCCAATCTCAGCGCTTTGCCGGATCGTTTCCATTAAACGATCCAATTTAATATTTTTTACTTGCTGTGTCACCATATTCGCTCCCTTCTTGCCTATTCTTTTTGCAAATATCGTGCCAATTTAATAGGTTCATTTAGGCGGTTTTTGCTAGGTTTTATTGTGAATTTTTAGAATTTTTACTATAATTGTTTTTAAAAGCGATTCACATGAGTTGATTTCGATTCGCCTCTATCAAAGGATTTGGATAAAAATGAATCGAAATCAATTCAGAAAGGAGGACTTTATGGAGGAGCTAATGAAACTGGCCAATCAGCGCCCAAATTTTTTTACAGATATATTGAATTCTATTAATGATGCCATTTATATTACGGATAAAAACGGAGTTACGTTATGGATCAATCATATAAGTGAAATGATGACTCAGTTCCCAAGAGAAAAACTGATTGGAAGAAATGTGAGAGATTTGGAAAGAGAAAAGGTATTTTCTCCTTCTGTTACGAGGCTTGCAGCTGAAGCCAGCAGCAATGTCAGCACCGTTCAGGAAATGAGGGACGGCAGGAAGTATATCGCCACCGGCCATCTTGTGAAAGATGAAAATGGAGAAGTGATTGCGATCGTGGCCCATTGCCGGGATATTACGGAAGCTGTTAAAACATCGTCAAGGCTTAGAGAAACAGAAGAACTTTTGGAAAAATACAGCCAGGAACTTCGAAAGTTAAAAATCCCCTCCCAGCTCAACGGTAATCCCTCAAAAAAAGAATTGATCCTGCACCCTTCAACAGAGGAAATGATCGGAAAAATAGCGAATGTCGACACCACCGCTTTAATCACCGGTGAAACAGGAACAGGAAAAAGTGCAACAGCAGAAAGGATTCATTTACTTAGTAACCGCCACAAACACTCTTTCGTCCAAATAAACTGCGCTTCCATGCCGGAGCAGCTGCTTGAATCAGAGCTTTTCGGCTACAAAAAGGGAGCTTTTACAGGGGCAAGCACCTCTGGCAAACAAGGATTAATCCAGGCTGCAGAAGGCGGAACATTATTTTTAGACGAGATTGGCGAGCTTCCTCCCCATCTCCAGGCAAAGCTATTGCATTTTCTGCAAACCAAAACCTACATGCCAATCGGTGGACGTGAATATGTACAGGCAAACGTCCGGATCATTGCCGCAACGAACCGAAATCTTGAAAAAATGACCGAAGAAGGTTCCTTCCGCTCTGATTTATACTACCGCCTGCACATTCTATCTATCAAACTCCCCCCGCTCAGAGAACGAAAGGAAGTCATCGAGGACCTATCATTCTACTTTTTAAAGCAGTATAACGAGAAATACAACGTTAAAAAGCACTTCTCTTCCAAAGTACTGGATATCTTTTATGCGTACCACTGGCCAGGAAACATCAGGGAGCTTGAAAACCTAATGGAACGGCTGGTAATCCTATGTGACGACACGATTGAGGAAAAAGATCTGCCTCAAAAAATGATGGAAAACCAGCAGCTTCCTCAATATATGAAACAATTGAATCAATTGGACAGCATGCCTGAACTGCTGGAAAGCATTGAAAGGAATATGATTATAGAGGCTTTAAAGAAGGAGAAATCGACAAGGAAGGCTGCACAGCAGCTCGGGGTCACCCAATCCCTTTTGATGAGACGGGTACGAAAATATGGAATTCAATTATAATTACCAGAGATTGATTAACCAAACATATCTGGAAGGGATGAGCGAACTTATACCGGCAAACGAGCCGGCTTTTGCATTTCCTTAACTTTTACTCTGCTTTATTGATTGATTTCAGGAATGAAAGATAGCCGCTGCTGATCCTTGAAAAAACGCCCGTCCCTTTGAACTTCCAATATTTATTCAGAAAAACTCCGCCGTTTTTCTGAATATCTAAAGTTTCCCTCCCAAACAAACCCTTTTAAAAAGATGCCTTAAGTCAATTTACTATTTTGGTATTTGGACCCATTCATTTTAATAAATCAATGAATATAGAACTTTTTCAGAAAATTTACAATCCCTATATATTTTTCCTATATTTCTGCATTATGATTATCTTGATTTGTATTTTTAGGAGGTAGTCATGATGAAAAAGTTGTTTACTATTTTTCCAGTCTTCATTTTATGTTTTTCAACTCTTTTTCCTGGAATGCTGAACAATGTCCCAGAAGTAAACGCTTCCGGAACAGAGAGTGTGGTAATCAATGAAATAGCCTGGATGGGAACATCCGCAAACTACAATGATGAATGGATCGAGCTATTTAATAACTCCGGTTCAGATGTTTCCCTGGATGGCTGGAAGTTACATGCTGCCGATGGGACACCCGCCATTGCGCTCAGCGGCACGATTCCGGCAAATGGCTATTTTTTATTGGAAAGGACCGATGATCAGACCGTATCCGATGTTCCTGCAGATCTTATTTACAGCGGAGCCCTTGGCAATACGGCGGAACACCTAAAGCTGATCGATCCGGCCGGCACGACAGTCGATGAAGTCGACACATGGTATGCTGGGGATAACACATCAAAGGCGACAATGGAGCGTATCGATCCTAACGCGGAAGGAATGTCATCGTCAAACTGGGCAACTGCCAATAAGAGCTATGCAAATGGGCTCGGAACACCTAAAGGCCTTAATTCCACCGCTGCTGATGGAAGCGGCTCTGTTGAGGATCCGGGCAGCGATCCCACTGATCCCCCGCCAGCATCCAATGTATGCAATGACAGGACTCAGCACCTCAATAATGTTTCCGAAGCTGAAGGAGCCATTAACGTATATTTTAACAAATGCGCATTTCCTGAATATGCTTCAGCCGGAAATGAAGCAAACTACAATGTAAATTTTGAAGATATTTTAATCAAACGCCTGAATTCAGCAACAAAGAGCATTGATTTTGCTGCATATGAAATTAATCTTCCACGCGTCGTAGATACCTTGATCCAAAAAGCTGCGGAAGGCATAGATGTCCGCGTAATTGCCGATTCCAAGGATGCAGCAGATCCTCATTATGCAGAGCGTTTTGAAACCATGCGTCTGTATTTGGAAAAAATGGCCCGCGGGCAGGATTTGACAATCGGTACAGCAGATGACATTGTCATTTTTTCTGATTCCCCTATGTTTGCTGTAGAGGATAGTGCAAAAAGGACAAGCAAAGGCCTCCCTTCATCAGCAAATGATATCAATGAAGTTTCCGTGACAGTTGGAAATTCTGCTGTAACAGGCCGTTTATTCGCGGATGCTGAATCTAAATCACCTGGAAGCTACTACAGCCCCGGAAATCAGATGCACAATAAATTTGCCATTATTGATGATAGATGGGTATTTACGGGAACATGGAATTTTACTGTAACCGGACTCTATGGATCCGAGGAAAATATGCAGCAGGGTATTTTGGATGGGAACCAAAATCAGATTGTAGAAATGAACTGGCCAGAGCTTGCAGGGATTTATGAAACGGAATTCAATGAAATGTGGGGAACGGCTGCGCTGAACCCGGATCCTGCTGCATCGAACTTCAGCAGCCGCAAAACAGATAACACAACCCATGTGATTGACATTAATGGAAAAAAGGTTGAAATCTATTTCTCTGCAGGAGACAATGCAATTGGCAAAATGGCTGAGCTTATTCGCAATGAAGCACATTTCAATACATATTTCTCCATTTTCGCCTGGAGTGACCAAGCGATCACCGATGAACTGAAAAACAAGTGGGAAGGATCCTATCATGACCTTGAAGGAACCCTTACTGGATTTGATGTAAAGGGATTGTTTGATTCTTCTTTCTGGAATCAATGGTGGTCTGCAAGCATCGATATGACTGGAAGGACCGCATCCCAAACAAGTGTCAATAACCCTAATACACGCTGGAATAATCCCGCCCCTGTCTATGCGGATGCAGAAGTGCGGAAGCTTCACAGCAAGACGATGATCATTGATGCAGATACAAACAGTGACCCAACCGTCATTGTCGGTTCCACCAACTGGAGCAATAACGGCAACAATGTAAATGATGAAAATATGCTGATCATTCATGATACAGCCATTGCCAACCAATTCGTTCAGGAATTTAACGCCCGTTACATCCAGGCAGGCGGAACCATCCAATAACCATATAGAAAAGTGCCTGACACCCGGCAGTTAACATTTTGCCAGCCGGGAGTCAGGCACTTTTTTTGGGGATAGGCGGGATTCAAATAAAAAAGCATGCTGTCGTTTCGGATTTACAAACTCAATAAACCTTAACAGCGCTGCAAAGATTGGTTAATGCTTGTTTAATACCTATTAATTATACTGTGGGTAAATGATCGATCATGGATAGAAAACTAGGAATGCCCCAGCTTGAATTCAATTTTGAAGGAGTGAAAAAAATGAACAGTCCCTTGAAAAAAGTGATCATCCCTGCTATTGCATCCCTCAGCTTAACTTCTGTTTTGTTTACAGTTTCTGTTCCGGATGGCCCGGTCAGCGCTAAATCAGCAGGGCAGATGGAAAAACAGGCGGAGAAAGAAACGCTGCCGCTTGGACTTCCGAATCTAAAGGAAAAGAGAACCACCGAAATCCTTGCTCCTGGAGTCACTTACACAAAAATAACCAGGGGGGAGCAATCTGAAAAAGATTTTTTCACAGTAGATGTTGATTTTACCGAAACACATGAACAGGCCAAAGCTTTGGCAAAAAAGCTTGAATCAGAAGGATTTACCCCACGCATCGGCCGCATTGCCGATCGAGCCATGGATGACAACGAAAAAGGCCCTCTTGGATATCTGGTCAGGGTTGGAGCGTTTCAGACTGAAGAGGCTGCAAAAGAGCTTCAGCAAGAATTGGCCGGCATTGGGTATACAGGCTTGCGTACTGTCTATACCGGAGAAGATGGCCAGCAGACAACTGGCCCGTGGATCCTTAATGTCCTTGAGGTCGACCCGAATTCATTTAACGGAAGCATTTTACCCGAGCTAGGAAAAGATAAGGTCCAGGACAAAGAAACCCTAACGGAAATGGCCGGACGGAATCAGGCATTGGCCGCCATTAATGGAGGCTATTTTGTGGTAGGAAGCAAGGATGGAACACCTGGTGACCTTGCCGGCATTTCGGTCATGGAAGGAAAGCTCGTAAGTGAAGCGGTAAACGGCCGTTCAAGTCTTATTCTCCCATCTGCAAACAAAGCCGCTGATATCGCTTCTGTTTCTTCCTATCAGACGGCTGTATCGTCTGACGGGGCAGTACGGGAAGTGGATGGATTAAACCGGAAACCAGGCTTGATACGGGGCTGCGGAGGTATAGGAGAAGATACACCGACCGAGAACCCGAAGCATGATTATACCTGTAAGGACGAAAGTGAGCTCATCCATTTCTCACCGGTATTTGGTGAAGAAACAGAAGCTGGTGAAGGTGTTGAAGCAGTCTTAAATAAATCGGGAGAAGTTATCGAGCTTCGTAAACACCGAGGCGGAGAAATTCCAAAGGATGGTTCCGTTCTGGCAGGTACCGGAGAGGCAGCCCAGTGGCTTGAAGCCCATGCTCAGGCGGGTATGCATGTTCAGGTCAAAAATGAAATAATAGCAGACGGCCAGCCATTATCATTAGAACAAACAACTGGCATTATAAACGGCGGACCACGTTTGCTGGAAAACGGGAAAATCTCCATCAATGCGGCGGCAGAAGGCTTTCACTGGGAGGAAAATCCTGAATTCTATTATCGGTTTGGAGAACGCCGCAACCCGAGAACCCTTGCCGGAGTAAAAGCGGACGGAACCCTCCTTTTTGTGACAGTTGATGGACGGGCTCCGGGGCTGAGTGTCGGTGCAAACTTTGAAGAGAGCGCCAGAATCATGAAATCGCTTGGTGCAGTCGATGCCCTCAACCTTGACGGAGGCGGCTCTACTTCCATGACTGTCGGCAGCCAGCTGGTCACAAGACCATCTGACCAAACAGGAGAACGGCCGATTGCGGACGCCATCCTATTGCTTCCGTAATGCAGCTAAATTAATCGTAATCAAACGTTTGATTTAAAAAAATTGCCTTCTATGGAAGGGAGTCAGCGGTTATTTTCCGCTGACTCCTATTGCTTTACGGGATGGAGCGTTAGAAGACGAGTGAAGCCCAATGAAGGAACTCTAATGATTGAATTTATATCAGTGGGGCGTTTTTTAACTTTTTGCGAAGGTATTGTTCTTTTTGCCATTGCTGCAGCTGAAGGGACAGGCTCTTTCTATTTGTTTTGTATCAAAGTTTAATAGCGTAATTCAATCAGATTTTATTTCAAAACTACAGTAAAAAAAGCGGATAGTTAATTTTCTAGTTCCTTCTATTATAAAAATAAGTATTTTATCTAAGATCAAAATGAAAGTTAGCGACATTCAGTGTAAGCCCTTTTGATATTTCGATATAAAATTTTGAATTTCACAAACTTAATCTCTATACAAAAAGGATAACAACGAGCAATGGTCTCACTCATTATTATCCAAAATAAATATCTATAATCCGATTAAACTGGTGACAAACGAACTTATGCTTTCACCGGTTTCTTTGCTTGAGCCATTTCAGCCGCTACATCCCAAATCATATCTTCCTGGCCACCGACAACCTTGCGACTTCCAAGTTCAGTTAAGATGTCACGTGCATCGATTCCAAACTTAGCTGCAGCACGTTTAGCGTGAAGCGCAAAGCTAGAATACACACCTGCATATCCAAGAGTTAGACTCTCCCTTGTAATTTCTTGAGGAGTTTGTAAAATTGGGGCGACAAGCTCTTCAGCCAAGTCCATCATTTTATAAACATCAACACCTGTTTTGATGCCCATTCGGTCAAGAACAGCAACAAGTACTTCCGTTTGGGTATTTCCAGCACCGGCACCTAAACAGCGTACACTTCCATCAATGCGGGTTGCTCCTTCTTCAATTGCCACCAATGTATTAGCCATTGCTAAAGAAAGGTTGTTATGCCCATGAAAACCAACGTTAATTCCGACACTTTGTTTAAGCGCACGGATTCGCTCGCGAACTCCCTCTGGAAGCAAGGCACCAGCTGAATCAACTACATAAACCGTATCTGCCCCGTATTGTTCCATTAGTTTCGCCTGTTCGACTAATTTGTCAACCTCTGCCATATGAGACATCATCAAAAATCCAACTGTTTCCATCCCAAGTTCTTTTGCTGCATAAATATGTTGTGGAGCCACGTCCGCTTCTGTTACATGAGTCGCAACCCGTACCATTTTTGCCCCTAGGTTCGCAGCCTGTTTTAACTCTTTTACCGTACCAATTCCCGGAAGAAGAAGGACAGCAATTTTAGATTGGCCAGCAACGGAGACAGCTGCCTCAATCAACTCCATTTCATTTGTTCGGGAAAAACCATATTGCAAGGATGAACCAGCTAAACCGTCCCCATGCGTTACCTCGATATAAGGAACTCCAGCGACACTTAGTGCTTTTGTTACATTCAAAACCTGTTCAACGGTAAATTGGTGTGAAATTGCATGACTGCCATCACGCAGCGCAACCTCTGTGATCAGAATATCTCGAGAGTTTGTCATTGTAAAAAACCTCCCTTTCCTTTATACTAGCTCTTTCGCTAATTTGTTTTTCGCAAACTCCTCTGCAACCTTTACACCTGCTGCTGTCATAATGTCAAGGTTTCCTGAGTATTTAGGCAGATAATCGCCGGCACCCTCTACCTCAATAAAAATAGTTACTTTATTTCCGTCAAATTGCGCTTCTGTACGCAGACGGTATCCAGGAACATAAGATTGTACTTCCTTTTCCATGTCTTTAAGCGATTGAATAATCTTTTCTTCCTTCATTGTTCCTTCTTCCACCAGAACGTGGATAGTATCGCGCATCATAATTGGCGGTTCAGCCGGGTTTAAGATAATGATGGCTTTTCCCTTCTTAGCTCCGCCAACCTCTTGAATTGCCCTGGAAGTCGTTTCTGTAAACTCATCAATGTTGGCACGAGTTCCAGGACCGGCACTTTTACTTGAGATTGTCGCAACGATTTCTGCATATTCTACTGGACTTACTCGATTCACTGCATGGACCATTGGAATAGTCGCCTGACCACCACAAGTAATTAGGTTTATATTTTCAGCTTCTAAATTCGATTCGATATTAACAGGAGGGACAACTAGTACTCCTCTTGCAGCAGGTGTCATATCAATCGCTTTAATCCCTGCATCTTTTAGTAGTTTTGCATGGCGAATATGAGCCTTTGCTGAAGTAGCATCAAAGACGATATCGGGTAATTCCGGGCGTTCAAGTAGCCCGTCGATTCCAGTGTCAATCGCGATATACCCTGCTTCTCTGGCTTTCTTTAATCCATCTGACTCCGGATCAATACCCACAACAGCCGTAAGCTCTAAGATTTCTGACCGCCCCAGTTTGATCATGAGGTCGGTTCCAATATTCCCTGAACCAAGAATCGCAACTTTTACTTTAGACAAATCGTTCTCCTCCTTAATGTAATTTTTTATATGAACTCTAAACTGAATTAAGACAGTTTGAGTTTGTACCCCAAGCTTTTCGAGATTTCCGCAGCAGCCTGGGTAATCCCCGTAAAAAAAAAGGCTTTCAATCAACGTTTCAAAATAGTTTGACTTAAATGTTTTAAATGCGATATAAAGCATTGAAGGACAAATAGGAGGACAAAAGAGGACTACTAAGTATTTAAAGACCTTCTCAATTGAGTGGGGCTTTTCCTCTACAGCAGACAATCCTTCTTTAACTCAAGCACCTTATAATTTACGTACATTTGTTCACAAACTAAGTTTTATTAAAGGACTGCTGCCGTGTTTATTCAATTAGGAGTTCATAAAAAGTACCTTAATCCCACCTTTTAAAAGAAGAAGGAACAACTGCGATTCCTTGCCACTCTATTCCTTCTCCATTGTTCCCAATGCTTAATACTTACCGAAAAGAAACTTCCACTTTTCCTAACTCACTGAACTCAGCAGTAAACACATCCCCTTTTTGTGCAACTACTGCTGCGGACAAAGCACCTGATAAAATCACTTCTCCGGCTTTTAAAATGACATTATATTCAGATAATTCGTTCGCTAACCAGGCTACACATGTGGCCGGATGACCTAATACATCTGCCCCTGTCCCTTTGTTCATGAGCTCGCCATTTTTAAAAAGATTCATTTTGATTTTAGTCAGGTCTAAACCATTGACAGCGAATTTTTCGTCTCCTAATACATAAAGCCCGCAGGAAGCATTATCGGCAACAGTGTCTTGGAGCTTGATTTTCCAATTCAGAATTCGACTGTCCACAATCTCTAATGAAGGAATGATGGACTCAGTTGCAGCTAAAACGTCTTCCGCTGTCACATTTGGACCTTTAAGATCCTTATTGAGAACAAAGGCGATCTCCCCTTCAACCTTTGGTTCGAAAAGCGAATCGACAGCGATGCTGCCCTTATTTGGAACACTCATGCTGTCCAATAAGTGACCGTAATCCGGCTGGTCGACACCTAAAAGCTCTTGCATGGCAAAGGAAGTTAACCCAATCTTTTTCCCAACGATTTTCTGCCCAGACTTGACTTTCTGATCAATCGCTTTTAACTGGACTTGATACGCTTCTTGAACAGTCAGGCTTGGGTACAGATCGGTTAACGGAGTGACGGATTTTTTCGTTTGCTCTGCCTGGAGCAAATGCTCGTATGCATCTTGTACTACAGCTGTTTTTTGTATGCTCAAAGAAAAAACCTCTTTCTTTTAAATGATGGTTCTGTTAAATTTGCCTGTTGATTTCAGCACGAGGAACTCGCTTTCCGCGGGCGGTCCGACGCTCCTCGGTGCATTCGCACCTGCGGGGTCTCCCGCTGACACGCTTCTCCCGCAGGAGTCTCGCACCTTCCGCTCCAATCAACAGGGTGCTAAAATCAACAATAA
>NZ_JAEL01000053.1 GCF_000518885.1 Bacillus sp. J33
CACACAGCCTTCTCAATATCGCTCCTATATCTCGTCTCAACTTTCCATAAATTACTTTTCTTCTGTATTTTGGGATGAAAACGATGTGGTACTTACAATTCCACCTGGTATGTGATAAACTATTGTCACTCATGAGTACTGCTCCTTTCGTTATATAGAAGTTGGTTTGACGGCCAGTTTCTATTATAACGATAGGAGTTTTTTTATGTCACATTACCACTCTAGAAGCTTTGTTTTCACACGTGCAGAGCACGTGGTTTTAAAACCTATAATAAAAAAATGCCCGGCATCAGCCGGACATCCTTTAACTTTCCATTAAGATACTTTTTCTTCCTGCGGCTTGTATTCTTCCTCCCAATACTCCGCGTTTTTAATGCCAAGCTTTTTGGAGTTGAATACAGGGTCGAGCCCTTGCTTCTTCTGGGCTTCGTAATCTTTTAAAGCAATTAGGGCAGGTTTCGCAAGGATGAGAATGGCGATTACGTTGAGCCAAACCATTAATCCCAAACCAACATCCCCAAGTGCCCAGGCAAGGCCTGCTGTCTTAACAGCACCATAAAATGTTGCGCCAAGCAATACAATTTTTAGAATAAACATCGCAAGTTTGCTATTTTTGCCGTTAATCAAGTAAGCTACGTTTGTTTCAGCTATATAGTAATAGGCCATGATGGTTGTAAATGCAAAAAAGAATAGAGAAATAGCAACAAATCCTGCACCGAAACCTGGAAGTACAGATTCTACAGCTGCCTGTGTAAATCCTGGGCCAGCTTCAACACCAGGGAGGTTTTCTACTATAGGAGTAGTTCCATCCGCTCCTACAGTGTTGAACATTCCAGTAAATAGAATCATGAAAGCTGTTGCAGAACATACAAATAAAGTATCAATGTAGACCGAGAATGCTTGAACAAGACCTTGCTTTGCAGGGTGGGAAACCTCTGCAGCAGCTGCAGCATGCGGACCTGTACCCTGTCCGGCTTCATTGGAATAAATACCGCGCTTTACTCCCCAAGCAATCGCGCTGCCGATGATACCGCCAAACATGGAATCAGCACCAAAAGCACTGCTGAAAATTAATGAAATAACGCCAGGAAGTTCGCCAACATTCATGCCAATAATTATTAAGGCTACTAAAATATACCCTACTGCCATGAATGGAACAGCATACTGAGCAACGGTTGCAATCCGTTTTACTCCACCGAAAATAATCAGTCCCAGCAAACCTATAAGGACAGCCCCTGTTATCCACTGATCAATGCCAAAAGCATTTTCCATTCCCAGTGCGATTGAGTTCGATTGGATACCCGGCATTAGGAGAGCCATAGCCAGCAAAGCAGAAATTGCAAACAGCACAGCAAACCATTTAATTCCAATACCTTTTTCAATATAATAAGCTGGGCCGCCTCGATATAGTCCATCTTTCTTTACTTTATAAATTTGGGCTAAAGTAGACTCTACAAATGCACTGCCCGCTCCGATAAATGCAATGGTCCACATCCAGAAAACAGCACCAGGACCACCCATTGCAATGGCAGTGGCAGTACCTGCTATATTACCAGTTCCTACACGGCCGGAAAGAGCAATAGATAAGGCCTGAAAAGACGAAACGCCCGCTGCGGAACTTTTCCCTCTGAACATAAGCAAAACCATGTCCTTGATATGCCGGACCTGCAAAAAACGGGTTAGGATTGAAAATAACAATCCTACTCCAAGCAAGATGTAAATAACTGGCGTGCTCCATAAAATACCATTAAGCTGATTAATGAAAGCTTCCAAACAACTTCCCCCTTTTTAATATATTCTGAATCTTTATCCTATTAAGAATTATAAAATAAGCACTGTTGTATTACAATGATTTTTTAACGGACTTACGGAAAAATGTCATAGTACTTTTTGGTTAGCTTTACTTTTGCCGGCAGCAACTAAAGTGGGATAAATAGAATAATAGAGGATTTAGCCTTCCTATTTTCGGAAATTTTCGCTATTATATATTTAGGGAAACGAAATGTTGACCGGAAAGAAGTGTTTTAAACATGATTAAACAATCAAAGCGAAATCTAATGATCATGTGGTTCGCCAATTTCTTTGTAGCGGGCAGCATGACCATGGTTCTTCCATTTATTTCATTATATATAGAAACATTTGGAGATCACTCCTCTGCCTACGTACAGCACTGGTCTGGCTGGACGTTTGCGATTACATTTGTCACAGCTTTTCTTTTTTCTCCGATTTGGGGAAGAGTCGGAGATTTGTTTGGACGTAAAAAAATCTTGATTTTGTCTGGAATCGGCATGGGCATATCGATTTTCCTTATGGGATATGTGACCAATGTCTGGCAGCTGTTTTTCCTGAGGCTGTTCATGGGGATTTTTACCGGATTCATCGGCATGTCCCAGGCGTTTATTTCTACACAGACACCTAAGGAAATAGCGGGGAGAGTGATGGGCACCCTTCAGACAGGAAGCATCACAGGTTCCCTGATGGGGCCGCTTCTCGGCGGAGTTCTCGCAGACCTGTTCGGATATGCAGACACTTTCAAATGGACTTCGCTTGCTATTTTTATCTCTGCTCTGCTTGTGCTTTTCACAAAGGAATTCAGAGCCGAAACCCAAAAGGGGGAAAAAACACGCTACTCAAGCAAAGCGGTCATCCAGCACATTATCCGCAATCCGGTATTGCTGACGGTTATGCTGATTTCAACGCTTGTCCAAATGGCACACTTCAGCATTCAGCCCATTCTTTCTTTATATGTGAGCGAATTGCACGGGCCTGAAAATTTGGCTTTCTTTGCAGGAATCGCATTCTCTGCTGCGGGTGCCGGCAATTTGCTGATGGCAAGGCAATGGGGAAAAATAGGTGACGAATACGGATATATCAAAACATTAGTGATCCTTTTGCTCCTCGCAGGCGTCTTTTACCTGCCGGGCGGATTTGTCACAAACATGTGGCAGCTTGTCCTTGTCCGCTTTGCATTAGGAGTGACCATCGGCGGCATCATTCCGGTCCGGATCGCTTATATCCGCCAGGAAGCGCCCGTAGCGATGCAGGGCGAAGTGCTGGGCTACAATACAAGTCTCCGCTTCTTCGGAAACATTATTGGACCTGTCATGGGCGGTTTGATTTCAGGTTATTTTGGTTTTTCAGCCGTGTTTGTTGTAACTAGTATGCTGCTGATCTTAAGCGGTCTGATTTTGCTGGGTGCAATGAACCGCCATCTGAAGCTGGCGAAGGATCCCTATTAATCACTTATCAAATCGCTGCTAAAAGCTGCCGCCTGTACATCAGGAGGCAGCTTTCCTCTATTCTTTAAAATGGCAGACGCCAAGCTTATTCCCTTCCAAATCTTCAAAGTCAAACCACTTTACAGTGCCGTCATCCTGAATCGGGCCTGTTTTAACTTCGTGCTGAATCAAATGGCGATAGGCTTGTTCAATATCATCAGCATAGAAGTTAAAAGGCATATGCGAGTCCTTGTTTGCCGGAATTTCTTCGGGGGTCCGGACGAGTGTTAATGGCGTCTCTCCTGCCTCTAGGGCTGCATACCCGCCCTGATCATCCCTCCATCTTGCCGGAAAGCCAAGTACAGTGGTGTACCAATCAATGGCTTTATTAAAATCTCGAACCGGAAGAAAAACAGTATCAATTCGCTTAAACATTTTCGGCATATGAAACCTCCATATAAATATTAATCATATGAATATTCCACATCCTTATCGTATTCCCTTTATAAAATGCAAAAAATCCAGCAATTTCAGCTGGCGTTGCTATTATTTCACAGCATTGCTGGCAATATGGACAGCATCCCAAACACCAGCAAACGGAGGCGCATAGCATAAGTCCACCATGCCAAGTTCATCAGCAGGCATTTGATTGTGAATCGCCACAGCGAATACATCAATTCGGAGAACCACTCCTTTATTGCCGATAGCATGAGCCCCCAATATGCGTTTAGATCCTTTTTCACAAATAAGCTTGATCCAAATAGGAGTCGGATTAGGGTAATAGCTCGGATGGTCTGAAGCTTTCACAAACTCTGTTGTATAATCGATGCCCAGCTTTTTTGCATCTTCCTCGGAGAGACCGGTTCTGCCAAGCTCCATATCAAAAATCTTAATGGCGGCACTTCCCAATGTGCCCACATATTTTTCATGGCTGCCGGCTATATTTGCTCCTGCCAGCCGCCCGCACTTATTGGCATTGGTTCCGAGCGGGATATAATCATTTTCCTCAAGGACTCTATGGTAAACTTGTGCACAATCTCCGGCAGCATACACATCTTCCATATTAGTACGCATTTCACGATCAATGATGATTGCACCATTTTCAGCTAATTCAATGCCCGATCCTTCCAGAAACTTTGTCGCTGGTTTCACTCCAACCGCAATTAGAACTAAATCAGCTTTATAGGTGCCTTTATCCGTGGTCACACTCTCCACTTTCTGATCTCCTCCGAAGCTCTCAACCTTCTCGCCCAGGTTCAGCTCAACGCCTTTCTCCCGGATTTCCTTTTCGGCGATGTCCGTTATTTCTTTATCAAATGGGGCAAGTATCCGCTCCCCCATTTCGATGACTCTGACGTTTTTGCCGATCGTTTTCATCGCTTCGACCACTTCAATACCTATATAGCCGCCGCCAACAATGACAACATCCTTCACTTCGGGCTTATGGGCAATTTCTTTTAAAACCATCCCGTCTTCTAGTGTTTTAAGCAAATGAATGTTCTTAAGGTCCGCTCCGGGAAATGGCGGCATCATCGGGAATGTTCCTGTACCAATCATTAGCTTGTCGTATGTATCTGTAAAGGTTTTATTAGCTGCAAGATCTTTTACGGTTACTTCTTTCTTGTTAGTGTCCACTTTCACAACTTCATGCCTAAGAAAGGTCTTAATGCCTCTCTCGGTAAATTGTTCTTGGGTCCGTGCAATCATTTTCCGGTAATCATCATTTTCGCCTGATACATAATAAGGAAGACCACAGGCTCCATAGGATAAAAAATGGCCTTTTTCATATACAACAATTTCCGCTTCGCTGTCCATTCTTCTTAGCTTAGAAGCGGCCGACATGCTCGCAGCCACCCCGCCAATGACCAATAGTTTCATAGGAATCTCTCCTAACATCTAAATGACCTATTTTTTATATTGGCTCTGTTAAATTTGCCTGTTGATTTCAGCACGAGGCACTCAAGCGTTCAGCCTGCGGTCCGATGCTCCACGGTGCATTCGCACCTGCGGGGCTCCCGCTGACACGCTTCCCCCGCAGGACTTTAAACAAACTCCCCCAAGTTAACACCGCACGCACGAAGGAAATGCGAATGCATTTTCGCTGGATTAGCACCTTCCGCTCCAATCAACAGGGTGCTAAAAATCAACAATAAGCTTTAACACAGCTTTTATATTAAGCGTTTTCAATATAGGATTAGTTAATAGGCAAAAATTATGCAGTGCTTTTATGGCTATCCTAAGTCATTGATTTTAAAACATTTTTGAGTACTTCATCTGTTACTTTTCTGACAATGGTTTCAATCATTTCTTCAGACAGCCCTGACGGTGTTTCAGCTTTCCGCCCGCTGCTTGGAGCTGGGACGCCGCCTGTTTTTATTCCCATTTTCTCTCGTATCGAGATAAGTTCTGAAATTTGCGCCTTGCTCAATTCATTTGACTTCTGAATAATATGGTCGGAATAAAGCACCATGAGCGCATAATGCTCAAGCGATTCCATTCGGAAATAGGCCTCTGTTATGTTGCGCCCCCAGGTCAATGCACCGTGATTGGCGAGGAGTACAGCATTATAGTCCTTGCAAAAAGGAGCGATGGAATCTGGCACTTCTTCTGTTCCAGGTGTCGCATAGGGAGCTACCGGTACTTTTCCAAGCAGCACGATTGCTTCCGGTGAAACAGGCTTATCCAGGCTGATCCCTGCTATTGCAAACGATGTAGCAACAGGCGGATGGGCATGAACGACGGCTGTTGCTTCCGGGTTTTCCTCATATACTCTTAGATGCATTTTCACTTCTGATGAGGGCTTATATCTCCCTTCCAACACATTGCCGGATAAATCCATTTTAACCATCATGTCAGGGGTCATGAAGCCCTTGCTTACTCCAGTTGGCGTTGTCCAAAGTTCCTGATCCCCGGTTCTAATAGAAATGTTTCCGTCATTCGCCGCTACAAAATTTTTATTATATACCCTCCTGCCTATTTCACAAATGAGTTCTTTTGCTTCATTGTCGCTTATGTAATTTTTGAGATTAGCCATGGATGACATCTCCTTTCCTTTATATCCTCTCCTATTGTATATGCAAAATTGGTTTCCTTCAGCTATTTTTAAAACTTTACACGCTTCGCTAAAATCTGATCATTTCCGCGGAAATACTTTCAATTTCGGGACGTAAAAAAAAACCGCCTGATCAGTAGACCAGACGGTTTCGAGGGCAGCTTATTTATTATCTTACACGAGGGTAGCCGAAGCCTGATGCGTAGTCGTCACCAGTTGCAGCTCCGTAGCCTCCCTTGATGTCGTATAGTTTTGCACGGTTTCTAAGTTCAGTGCGAAGCTGAGTATGGCTCATGCCAGGATTGGCAGACCAAACTTTTGCAGCAAGCCCTGCTACGTGAGGAGTAGCCATGGATGTACCGCTGATAGTATTGTAGCCGCCATTATACCAAGTTGATTCGATGCTGGCTCCTGGTGCAGATACTTCAATGTCACGCTCTTGGATATAATAGTCTCCATCAGTGTTCGGATTGCCGCGGGATGAGAAGTTGGCTACACGGTATGTACCGTTTTGCTGAACATTTTCAAGAGCTGCAACGGCAATGGCATTTACTAGAGCACCAGGGTAGCCGATTGTATTAGCGCTATAGCCGGAATTTCCTGCTGCAGCAACAATAAGAACTCCTTTGCTGTATGCATAATCAACTGCGCTGGCAATTAATGAATCTTTTCCACTGGAACCAAGTGACATGTTGATAACCACTTTTGATCCTGTGCGCACAGCTTCGTCTGCAACATGGCGGATTGCGCCTGCGATATCGTCTGAATATCCAGATCCGTTATCGCCCAACACTTTGTACGCCCATAATTTTGCCTGAGGTGCTACCCCGTAAATTCCAAGGCCATCATAGCCGCCGTGTGCCAATACTGTACCTGCTACATGTGTACCGTGTCCCTGGCGGTCTGTACAAGAACCGTTCACAAGCGGAGTTGATTGCGTAAAGTCCTTACATTGCTCAGCTGAGCCCTGTAAATCAATATGATTTGTATAAACGCCTGTATCAAGAACAGCAACTTTAATTCCGCTTCCTCCTGATGTGCTGCTGATGCTGCTGTTATTGTAAATCGATTCGATGCCCCATGGGGTCTGGTCGCTTGGATATCCAGCGGCTTCTAATGAAACTCCGTCTTTCTTGGATGAAGATGCTTCTGTTCTGGCTGTATCAAGTGTAACCTCGCTTACCTTTTCAATCTTGATATTCTTGTTCTTTAACAATGCCTGGTACTGTTTCTCATTGACCTCCGCTGTCAGACCATCCTTTCCAAAATCCCAGCGTTCCTTGATCTGTGCTTTCACATTTGCCCGTTCTGCTGCAGGCCCTTGAATAATAACCCTATAAGATTCATTTGCCTCTGGCCCTTTTGCAAATGCTCCTGCTGCGAAAACTGATAAACCCATGGTCATACTTAGAAGTGCTGCTCCTAATGCCTTTTTCTTCATCCTTTTTCTCCTTTCAATTCTCTATTTTTTTCCTGTCGTTTCTTGTTGCTTTTTAAGTATATTTAAAACATTCTGACTCTAACAATGTGCTAAATTATGTAATTTACAAACTCTGGAATCAGGCATAGATTCATAGCTTCCTAAAAAGTATCAGGCCTTTTGATGCATTTACAAAAGTTTTCCACTATTTCCATATTATTTAATACGCAATTTTTACAAAAACATTAAGTTTTTACGGATTTTTATAGTTATAAAGACTTATGAATAGAGTCAAATTACACTATAACTTTTTAATGCATTCAGGGATATTTTCCTAGTTGAACGCTTTAAAGATTTAAAGAATGAGGGCAAGAATTTGAATAAACTGAAGAAAAAAAGGCCTCCTGCCATTTGGCACGGAGGCTTTCAGCTACTTTTTAAACATTTTTGGAAGGCTTTCATTGAAAGGGGCGTATGCTATTCCATTTTCTGTAATAATACCTGTGATCAGTTCGTTATCTGTTACGTCAAAAGCAGGATTATATGTTTGCACACCTTTTGGTGCCATCGGCTTTGCATACCATTTTGAGGTGATTTCCCCGGACGGCCTTAATTCAATATGAATGTCACCGCCTGTTTGGCATGTTAGATCAACCGTTGAAAGCGGTGCACAAACATAGAATGGGATATTATAATGCTTGGCTAGAATCGCAACACCGGATGTGCCAATTTTATTGGCAGCATCGCCGTTTGCTGCGACCCGGTCACAGCCGACCAGCACAGCCTGGATTTTGCCTTCTTTCATCACAATGCTTGCCATATTATCGCAAATCAGTGTGACATCGACACCTGCTTCTTTCAGCTCCCAGGCAGTCAGACGTGCGCCTTGAAGAAGCGGGCGTGTCTCATCCGCGTATACTTTAAAATCATAGCCTTTCTCCTGGCCAAGATAGATTGGTGCCAGAGCAGTCCCATATTTGGCTGTTGCGATCGTTCCCGCATTGCAGTGAGTTAGGATGCCCCAGCCTGGCTCAAGAACAGAAAGAGCATGCTTGCCGATTGATTCACATACTTTTTCGTCTTCAGCCCGGATGTTTTCTGCCTCCTCTTTTAAAGCGGCTTTAACGTCAGCGGCACTTTTTGCTTCTTCCTTTTTTAAACGGGCTTCCATGCGGTCAAGTGCCCAAAATAAATTAACGGCAGTCGGTCTTGAAGAAGCAAGATATTCCTTCGCTTTTTTAAAATCACGATAAAGCTCATCATAGCTTTCCGCACTTGACTGCTTCGTGCCCAAATAAACGCCATAAGCAGCGGCAATGCCGATCGCCGGTGCACCGCGAACCTTTAAATGATAGATTGCATCCCATATATCCTTCAAGTCTTTTAAATATAAAAAGTTCTTTTCATTTGGAAGAACGGTTTGGTCTAAGAGAATAAGAGTATCATTTTCATCATCCAATCTGACAGACTGGATCACATCCACTGGTTTTCCCATCTTGCTGCCTCCTCTAGAATCTTTTTTCACAGTCCTTCAGAAGTCCTGCAAAGTCTGCACCTGTTTTGAAAGATTCCCTATCCATAATAAACATTTTTCCGGCTGACAGACAAATCTTTTCTGCTGCTGCTCTGCTGTTTGGCTCTTCAATGGAAGTGACATCTTTTACAGAAGCCAATCCTATGATTCTTCTGCATAATTCAAGACCAGTCACTGCGGCAGTGTCTCGAAGAACCGTATCCAGATAATATTCTTTAAAGCCTTCATAGCGGGCTGTTTGTTCGGTTGCCTTTTCATCCCAGGCCTTAAGAAATTTTTCCTTAAAGAGATCTACAATATCTTCAATCGTGTTTTCCAGATATTCCATCTGATCAGTTCTTGCTTCGTCATCAGCCCCTGTAAATTTCGCGTTAACATAAGCAAACATCAGGTTGGCAATCACGTTGCCCAGATCATAGCCGGCTGGCCCGTAGAAGGCAAACTCCGGATCAATAATTTTAGTAGAGTCTTCTTTAATAAAAATAGAGCCGGTGTGCAGGTCGCCATGCAGCAGGGACTGGGCTTTGGACATAAACTCAAACTTAAGCTTGGCTGTTTCCAGCTGCAGCTTTGAATCCTTCCAAATTTCTTCTTCTGCAAACGCTCTTGTTCCCTCAAACACTTCATTTCTTGGACAATTATAAAAAGGCTCAGTGAATACAAGGTCCTCAGAAATTTCACACAATTCCGGGTTGGTAAATTTCTGGACAAGCCCCTTCTTTTCCTTGTGTCCCAACACAACGTCTGAAGTAAGCAATAGGGTATTCACCATGAACGTCGAAATGTGGTCGGCAAAAAGCGGAAATTTTTTATGCTGCATCAATGCGGTTCTCATGATCGTATGATCGGACAAATCCTCCATTGCCGTACAGTTCATGATGGGATCATAATGATACACTTTTGGCACGAAACCTGGCGCCAGCTTGTTTTGCAGCTCCAAAATCTCGAATTCAATACGGTTCCGGTCAGGAGACAGCTTAAATTCATCGGAAATTCTGGCAACAGGCCCGGCCTGCTTGATGATAAGAGACTTTTTACTTTTGCGGTCAGACAGCTTGAAAACATAATTTAAATTGCCATCCCCAATTTCCTTGCACTCCAATTCGGCATCTGGAGCAAAGAAATCCAGCCTCGTTTTGGCATACTCAATAGCTTCCTGTTCATTCATTGTAAAATAGCCAGATGTGAAAACCGTCATGTGAAAGGCCCCCCTAGTTCATATACGAAACTTTTTAAAAGAATCTATGTTTTCGTTTATTTTATATATTTTAAAATATCTAAATACTATCATGGGAGGGGGGCTTCGACAATATTTTTTTTATAGAAGGCACACTAAATCTTGTCAGTGATTTCTGCTTCAATCAACTCAGGGGTTAACCTCAGTTAGCTCTGAAAAGCAGCAACCTTTACGGGCTAAAGTTTTAATAACCTAATAGAAAATGGAGCTGCCGCGAGCAGCTCCAAGCGGTTGCCTATTTAATGCTGTTGATCGCCTGCTGGACGGTTGAGTAAACTTCAAGCGAAGAAAGATCAATTCCCAAGGTGACTGCACTTTTTGCGAGGTCCGGGCGTATCCCGGTAGCAATTGTGTTAACTCCAGTTATAAGGAGAATGTTCCTTATATCAAAGATATGCTTAGCAATTTCAATATCGATATGGACCGTACCAGAAAAATCAATAATCAAAGTTTCAATCCCCAATTGATTTACTTTCGGTACCGCTTTTTCAATAATAATTTGTGCCCTGTCATAATCGATGCTGCCGATTAATGGCAATATCGCAATTCGGTCCTGGATCGGTACAATGGCTGCAGAAAGTTCATTTACTTGCGTTTGTGTTGCTTTTAAACGTTTTTGAGCGTGGCGTTCGAAAGCAAATACCGTTTCGTTAACGCTTATATCCAGCATATAATTAACCTTTTTTACAATGGCAATGATCTCATCTGCGGTTAAACCATGATCTTTCCCAATGTTTCTTAATCTATCGGTAAAAACAATGCGGGTGTCTGGATATCTGATGACGATGTCAGAAATTTTTCCGCCTCTTGAAGCTGCCCGTTCACCGTTTCCTTTACTCCATTCAACCAAGCCTTCAGGGACTTGATCCTCACCGCTGGCAATCATCCTCCCCAGAAACTTTATAAAATCAATATACATCGAAACGGCTGCGTCAACCTCCAATTGGGGAATCTCAAAACCAAATCTGCCGACAATTTCTGCAACGATTTCTTCAGATAATACCTCTGCCTTTTGAGTAAGATATGCTGAAACTTTTTGTATAGCCTCCATGTGTGAGTAAATCCCCCTCTTATATCATGCTTTGATTATAACTTACTATATATCGGAAATGGCAAAATGGGTTCCCTTAAGAGGAATGAGGTTTTCCTTAAATTCGATTGCGGATAAGCCATAGGCTAGCCCCATCATTTTTATTGGCTGGCCAAATTTTCACCTATTCGTTCATAATCCTCTTCCTTCATGCCGCTGATGAGCAGGGATTCAAACCTTTTAAATAGCTCCTGAATTTCTGGATTCTTATTGATCAGCGGAATCATGTTATGATAATCCTCTTCAGACTTGAAATAGCTGATTTCTGTCCACTTTGATTTCTCTTCTTTGCTTTTTAAAATGGATGTCTGGACATCCATATAATTTCGATAGATTTTAGCGGCTTTTTTCTGTATATCCAGCAGTTCCGGTTCATTTTCCGGACGGATATGGTATTGATAGATTTTTACAAACATAATGGCTCCTTTACTTAATGGCATTTGAAAATTGGCAAACCAGGGAAATTTGCTCTTTCAGCGAGATATGAAGTATATCAGCGAAATGATGATTTTATAGCGAATTTTCAAGTGTTATGAACGAAAATCCCCTTTTATTACAAAACGCCGGAAATACGCTTAATCCCTTGGCTCCGTCAGCTAGTTTCTTATATATGCCCAGTGATTCGATTAAAAACTGATGGTCATAGCCCGTTCTCTCATGGATTCGAAATGCCCATTCCTCAATGCTCCCCGCTGGTTTATCGTTAAACAAACCTTCTGAAGTACTCATGAAGCTTTTCCAGTTGTAAAATTCCCAGTGGGCAGTTTCGTTTTTATATGGAACTCTCTGCTCCAGCAGCGGCCGCGGATTAATATTGTTTTGCGAGTTTTCGGCTGCTTGAAGGAAAGTATTCATGTCTATTTTCGATGTATCATAAGTTTGCTGTGAAATTTTTCCGTTCGGACGGTGATAGGTAATTTTGAGCTGATTCCCTTTTGATTCCACCTGTATATCTGCTGCCGGGAAAAATCCGCTTAATTTTTCTGAGGTAAACTCCTCAGAATCCGGATCGATTAAGATCGGCTGGAGCCATTGGTCTCCCAGGTCGCATAAAAAACGCGAACCGTTATCATCCACTGCAGCCACTGCAGCATGCGCTGAAGGTGTTTGTAATTGATGGCCTACCGGATAGGCTTCGATTCCCGCCTGCGTCAATTCATGCAGTAGCCAGATGGCCAGATCGAAGCAGTTTCCAGTAATCCCGTATTGATTATGCTGTTCCTTCATTAAGGAAACATCCCGCTGTTTCTTTGAGCCTGCTTTACCGTAAAACCAGGCTTTCGTTAAGGTCTCCATCGGAAAGCCGTCAAACTTTTTCCAAATGGACAATATGGATTCGGGTGCGATCATCACAATCTTCCTCTCGTAATCTCTCCCTTTGTATATTCTTTTTCTTTACAAAAAACTCCTCTTCCTTTTGATTGCTGTGCAAATTATGATAGAGTATTTTTCAGATGATAAACATTAGAGGAGGCTTCTTATGGCCAAGTACATTGGATATATCGGTACATACACAAAAGGCGATAGTGAAGGAATTTACTCGTTCGCTCTCGATACTGAGGCAGGCAATATCTCAGATGTAAATGTGGCAGCGAAATTGGATAACCCGACTTATTTAACGATCAGTGAGGATAATAAATTCCTATATTCGGTTGCGAAGGAAGGGGACTCCGGCGGTGTGGCAGCATATCGTTTGGATAGCCGCAGCGCTTCACTGGAGAAGATCAATAGCCAGGTATCGGCTGGATCTCCTCCATGCCATGTGAGTGTTGATGCTGCAGGGCGCAATGTGTTCAGCGCAAACTACCATAAAGGGACCGTTGAATCATACTTAACAAATACAGATGGCTCTATTGGCCCTGCGGTTTCTGTTATCGAGCATAGCGGATCAGGTCCCGACAGCAGGCAGGAAAAGCCGCATACTCACTATGTAGGGTTAACGCCCGATGAAAAATATGTAGTTGCCGTAGACCTGGGCATTGACCAGGTAATCACGTATGAAGTCAATAAAGGCGTTTTAATAGAAAAAAGCACACTATCTGTAAATCCAGGCAGCGGTCCAAGACATCTCGTTTTCCATCCAAACGGAAAGTATGCGTATGTAATGACTGAGTTTAGCTCCGAAGTTTTGCTGCTGCAATATCATGAAGACGGCAGCCTCACACAGATCCAGGCCATTTCCACTCTTCCAGAGAGCTTTACAGATAATAACCAGGGAAGTGCTATTCATATTTCCTCAGACGGACGTTTTGTTTATGCCGGAAACCGCGGACATGACAGCATTGCAGTTTTCTCCGTAAATCAAGATAATGGTGAACTTTCATTTGTGGAACACACCTCAACTGAAGGAAATTGGCCGCGTGATTTTGTGCTGGATCCTTCCGAAAAATTTGTGGTTGCATCTAACCAAAACTCCAGCAATATTGTTTTGTATAAGAGGGATGGGGATACAGGAAAGCTGACGCTGCTTCAATCCGATGTGGCTGTGCCAGATCCAGTTTGTGTGAAGTTCTTGCACACATAATAAAAAGGGGTGAGAAACTGCTTGTTTGCAGCTTCTCATCCCTTTATTATTCACTGATTTTAAAAGCAATTTTGCCCCATTGTTCAGCATTATCAATTTTATCAAAAGCCTGCTCAAACTGTTCCAGTGGCAGGGCCTGATCAAGGACTGGCCTGATATCATGCTTTTCAATAAACTGAAGCATTTCATGGTATTCCTCTGCGCTTCCCATTGTGGAGCCAAGCAGGTTTTGCTGGGCATAAAACAGGCTGCGGAGATTAAGTTCAAGCTGATCACCTGAAGAGGAGCCAAATGTAACGATAGTTCCGCCGTTGCGAAGGATTCCGAGTGACTTATTGAACGTGGCAGGACCGACTGATTCGATGACAAGGTCGACCTTTTCACCGCTAAGCGCTTCACTCCAGTCTTCGCTGCTGTTAAGGGCTTTATCTGCTCCCAGTTCAAGGGCCTTCTGGCATTTTTCCTCCGAACGGGATGCGACATAGACGGTTGCACCTGCAGCTTTCGCGAATTGCATTAAGAACGTGGCAACGCCCCCTCCTATTCCTGGGATAAACACCTTCATGCCTGCTTTCAATTTTCCTCTTGTGAATAAAGCTCTGTAGGCAGTTAGAGCTGCCAGTGAGAGCACACCCGCTTCTTCCCAGGTTAGATATGCTGGCTTTGGTGCAGCATTTTCAGCAGGGATGACGATATATTCGGCAAACGTTCCATGGAACGGCAAGCCAACAATTTCGAAGCCTGCTGGCGGCGCATCGCTGTTTTCTTTCCAGCCCAGACCAGGATTAATGATAACTTCATCGCCTGCTTTGACATTTGTAACGCCTTCGCCAACTGCATCAATGATACCTGCCCCGTCAGAACCGATAATGAGTGCTGGATCTTCTGGCTTGTGGCGGTTTAATACAAACAAATCTCGATGGTTTAAGCCTGCTGTTTTTAACTTGACTCTAACTTCTCCTGCAGCCGGCTCTGGCATTTCAATTTCTCCAAAGGATAAGCCGGCACGGCCAGGTTTTCCTTCATGAATGATGGCTATCATTTAAATACACCTGCTTTTCTTTAAAAATTTCGTCTATTCTATCATATCTTGAATAGTGGTGATGGAAAAAGTGATATGACTTGGATGTTTCCGCTAAAATGTTGGCCCTTATGCGTCACTATTCAATTTTATGAATCACTTTCAGGCATTTACGCTTCACTTTTTGGTTTTATGTATCAATTTCAACCTCTTTTGCACTACTTTTCGGATTTATGCGTCGCTTCCCGGGGTGATCACGTTTGGTGGATTTTAAAGTGCAAGTATGTTTTCCGGAATAAAAAAGAACCAGAGACACTCTGACTTTTCAGTGGTCCCTGGTTTCTCTTCTAGCGTGTGAGGATAATTGGCCCTTCTTTTGTCACAACAACCGTATGTTCACATTGGGCGACATGGCTTTTATTTGGTGTGACGAATGTCCAGCCATCGCTCATTTCTCTTACTTCTTGGTCTCCGCTTGAGATAAATGGCTCGAACGCGACGACCATGCCTTCTCTTAATAGCTGCTTATCCCATGGGTCAAAATAGTTCAAAATATGGTCCGGCTTTTCATGAAGGGAGCGCCCGATCCCATGTCCGGTTAGGTTCATGATGACAGAAAAGCCGTTGTTCTTTGCTACTTTTTGAACTGTTTTTCCAATAAGACTAAGCTTGCCGCCTGGCTTCAGCTTTTTCAGGCCTTCCTCAAAAGCTTCCTTCGCTGTGTCACAAAGCTTCTGAAGCTTTTCGTCTTCACCGACCACAAAAGATAAGCCTGTGTCTGCAAAATAGCCATCCTTAGAACCTGAAACATCAATATTTACAAGGTCTCCCTCTTTAATTACACGGCTTCCCGGAATCCCGTGGGCGACTTCTTCATTGACACTTATGCAAGTGAAGCCCGGAAAATCATACTCTCCCTTAGGGCCTGAGATGGCTCCATGCTTTTCAAAAAGCTCGCCTGCAAAATCGTCAAGCTCCTTTGTGGTGACGCCAGGCTTTGTCTTTTCAATCATTGCATCGCGGATCTCCGCGACAATTTTGCCGATTTCCTTTAGTTTTGCTAGTTCTTCTTCATTTTTTACAATCATATTGAATCCTGCCTTTTCATTAGGTGTTATTCCTCTATTATAGTCTAAATAGAGTGTGCTTAATAAGAATTCGCATTTTCTCTTTCTAAAAAACTCCCTTGCTTTTCAATCAAACGTTTGATTGAATGGCCTCCACCCTTGGCCAGATAGACTTCCGCTATTTTTTGGAGAGTGGAGGAATGCCATTAATGAGATGCATCCTTGCTTCATTTTTAACAGACCACGGCACTTCTGGCATAAGTGATAGCAGCTTTGACGCGAGTTTTTTTCCATCGCTTCTCTTAAATCTCTTTTATCAAAGTATATGACATCTGCATCCGGCAAGTGAGTTCTTTTCCTGAATCCATGGAGAGTATTCCAAACCCAATATCAATCTCTGTCTATATCAGCACTTTTCAATCTCCAGTTCCTGAATCGAGTGCAGAACGCGCCTATAATAATCATCCTCATGGGGAACGAAATCCTCTTTGGCTACCAGTCTGCTTACCAGGATCCTTTTTCCCATACTGATTTCAAAGCCTTCTGCAGCAATGGTTTCTTTGCCGTTAAACCATAGTTCATAAAAATCATTCAAAGCGATCTGAACAATTCCGGATACCTCTTCAATCTGAGGATTAAAATCATCCAGCTGATGTTCGCTGTGATACAGAAAAACATGGGCAAGCTCTTTATCTATAAAATTTTCCTTTTCCGCGCAATAACCGATGACGCCCAGGGGAACCAGGTCCTCAAATGCAACATTAATTCCAAGCTCTTCTTCCACTTCCCTGATTCCATCCATAACTGATTCGTGGCTCAACAGATGTCCGGCAGCGGTTATATCCAAAAGATCCGGATAATCTTTCTTTTCCCTGCTGCGGTTTTGAAAATAGATATAGTCCTGATCGTTTTCCCTTCGGATGAACCAGCAGTGGAATGTTTCATGCCAGTATCCTTTTTTATGTACTTCTTCGCGTGAAGCCACGCCGATTTGCTTTCGGTCATCATCAAAAATGTTGAGAAGTTCTGTGTCCATTTAAGAAGCCCCCTTACTTATATAGGAATCGAACATTTCGTGCGGATCTGCCCCGTACAAGTCACGATAATGACTGATCCCCTTATGCTCAGCATATTGACGGACCATTTTATAAGCAAAGGAATAGCCTGCAAAAACCGGGATGCCCATTTCACGATTGCCAAAACAGATTTTGCTTTTCAGACCATCGTCTGTTGTAAGTATATTTTGCTGCGCAATATACTGGTAAGCCTGTTCGGCTTCCTTCGTAAAACCTTCCTTCCACCACCGTTTGTCCTCATAAAGTGAAAGGCTGAAGTATTCAGCGCCACCCTCCATTTTAAACCATTCTGCCAATGTAAAGGTATCCAATGTAAGATGATAGATTGGATTTTCCGGGGAGGCATGGTGCAGCTCGTGCGCTAGCATATACCTTAAAAATTCATGATCCGGCTCAGGAGGGATGGCCAGAACGATTGTATCCGCTCCCACTGTATAGCCATTTGTCCATAATGAATCATCATATTTTTGAAACCATTGAAAAGGAAGCGCCGGCACGACCGTGATAGTAAGGTCCCTGAATTCAAGATGTTTTTCAACTTCCGTTATAGTTTCTTTGATGATTGCTTCAATCTCCCCCGGATTCCAGCTATAAGTAAGACTCTCCGCCTCGGATATTGCTTCGAATTTAAATAACTGAAATCGCTTCGCAAGCTGTTCCCAGTCCTGCATCCATGACTTTTCGTTCAATAATTGGCAAAGCTCGGATTGGAGATAGCTTTTCAAATCTGGATGGTTTTTTAATATTTTAGCAGGAGTAATTTGATTGATCGCATAGGCCATGGCTCTCGGCTCCTTTTAATTGGTTTCATTACCTATATTCAGGTATCCTGGGAGGTTTATGGATACCTTTTCGACAGCCGCACTGGAAAAGCCTGTACAGCAAGTCGAAAAATTTTAAACCGCCCATTTTTAATTTAATCTTTAATCAATTAAAATAAATGATAAAGAACTTGGTTAAAGGGGCCTTGCCGAATGTTGGAGTTGCTGATTACAATGCTGGAACGGCTGGGAATCATTGTCACGATTGCGCTGATTTTGACGCGGTTCCGCTTTTTTAGAGAAATGATCTATGGCGAAAGATTAAAGCGGCAGCAGGAGTATAAGGCTATTCTCTTTTTCGGATTTTTTGGGATTATCGGCACTTATACGGGGCTCGCCTTCAATACAGATACACTCCAGTTTAACCGCTGGGCAGCGGAGCTTGCTTCAGATGAAGCGATTGCGAACTCGAGAGTAATTGGCGTTGTGCTGGCCGGCCTGCTTGGAGGATACAAAGTCGGAATTGGCGCCGGAATCATTGCCGGCTTCCATCGTTTTACGCTTGGCGGCTTTACTGCCATTGCGTGCGGTTTGGCCTCTATTGTGGCAGGATTGCTTGCCGGCTTTTTTCATAAAAAAAATGAACATGTGAAGCTTTCATCAGCTTTTTTCATTGGAGCAGCGGCAGAAGCTGTGCAAATGCTGATTATCATCGGAATATCAAGGCCTCTTGAAAAAGCGGTTGCGCTTGTGGAGATGATCGGCGTTCCGATGATAATTGCGAATGGCCTGGGAAGTGCACTTTTTCTTCTAATCATAAAAAATGTCATTAACGAAGAGGAAAAAGCAGGCGCTTTTCATGCCCAGAAAACATTGCGGATTGCTGACCAGACACTTGCTCATCTCCGCAAAGGCATCAATCATGATTCTGCATTAGCCGTCTGCAGGATTTTACATAGAGAACTGCAGGCGAAAGCAGTAGCTATCACAAATCATACAGAAATTCTTGCCCATGTTGGCCTTGGGGACGACCACCACCGCTCCGGCAGCCCTATCCAGACACAAATAACACGGGACGTGATTCAGCATGGAGAACTGGTGGTGGCCAATGACCGAACCATCCACTGCCGGGAGGAAAGCTGCCCGCTTGGAGCGGCAGTTATTGCTCCCCTTAAACTTCGGGGTGAAACGATTGGAACGCTGAAGTTTTATTTTAGCTCTGAAAAAGAAATTAATAATCTTGTCATGGAGCTTATATCCGGATTAAGTATTCTGCTGAGCAATCAGCTGGAAATTGCGGAAGCTGATAAAGCGTATCAGCTTGCAAAGGAAGCCGAAATTAAGGCATTGCAGGCACAGATATCCCCGCATTTTTTATTTAATTCCTTGAACACGATTGTCTCACTTGTCCGGATTGAGCCTGCCAAAGCAAGAAAGCTGCTAGTATCGCTTTCCCACTTTTTACGTCAAAACCTGACTGCCACTACGGTCAGTGTGACGACTCTTGAGCAGGAATTAAGGCATGTAAAGGCCTATCTATCGATTGAAGAAACCCGATTCGTTGACCGGCTCGAGGTTATCTATGACATTGATGATGACGCTCTTTTTGAAAAAATCCCGCCGCTTACCCTTCAGCCGATTGTTGAAAATGCCGTTAAGCATGGGATTAAGAATAAGGAACAGGACTGTCTTATTAAAATTTCGATAAAAAAACAGGATGCCATGACGATGGTAAAGGTAGAGGATAATGGCCACGGGATGAGCAGGGAAAGAGCTGAGCAGATTGGCAAAGAAACTTTGAAATCCGAAACGGGGTCGGGACTGGCGCTATATAATGTAAACCGCCGGCTGACCATGATGTTCGGCGACGAAGCCTCCTTGAAAATAACCAGTATACCAGGCGTTGGCACTAACATTCATTTTTCCATTCCACAAACGGAGGAAGTTACAGATGGACAAAACAATCCGAACATTAATAGCTGACGATGAACGATATAGCCGAGATGAATTAAAGCACCTGCTGGAGGAATTCTCTTCCATTCAGGTGGTTGGCGAAGCTGAGTCCGGCGAGGCCGCGGTAATGAAAGCCATCCAGCTGCAGCCAGATGTGGTTTTTCTGGATGTGGAAATGCCGAAAATGAGTGGAATGGAAGCGGCAAAATCGCTGAAAGAATTGAAGAAAGTTCCTCTAATCATTTTTGCCACCGCCTATCCTCAGTTTGCGGCAGAAGCCTTTCGCTATGAGGCTATCGATTATTTGCTGAAGCCCTATGATGAAGAGCAGCTGGAGCAAACAATCAGGCGCATCGAAAAGCTGATTAGCCCAGAAAAAGAAACAGAAAAAAGCAAACCGCCCGGAAAATTGGCTGTCGAAGAAGCCGGGGAGATTCTTTATCTCGAACCAAAGGAAATCCTATATATTTACAGAGACGAAAAGGTTTCGCGAATCATCTCGAAAAATGGAGAATACGAAACGAAAACACCTCTGAAAGATCTGGAAAGCCGCCTGCTCCCCTTTTCCTTTTTCAGGACTCATAAGAGCTATCTCGTGAACCTGGATTATGTGACACGTCTGACCCCATGGTTTAATGGGGCATATCAGCTCGAAATGGAAGGCCGGAAGGAAATGCTGTCTGTGAGCAGGAATTATGTGAAGGCATTGAGGGTGAGATTGGAGTTATGAGAAAAAGCATCGGTACGGTGCTTTTTTTGTTTTTATGGGATGCTTGGAAAGTTGGATGGATGAGGATAGGGTAAAATCGGTTTCAGCATAAGACTATTTGCGTCCGGTATCCGCCCTGCCCATTCTTATTAAATTTCGCCTGTGGAAAACGAATTTCCCCAATGGAAAGCAAAGAGTATGTGGATTAAACGGTGGATAACTAGACTTAATTTAAAGAAAATGATGAATTTTGCCGAAATTCACATACCCTCTTCTGCATCTTAGTCCTCCTTTTCTGCATTTTAATCTCCGTTTTTTACATCTTGGACACAAAACGTTCAAAATCTTTTTTTCTCTTTTATAATTTATGTAAACGCATTCATTTTACTTTTTTAATAAAGGGGGATTTACGATGATTACATTTCTAGCCGGTATTGCTCTTTTAATTATCGGATATTTTACGTACGGAAAGTTTGTGGAAAGAGTATTCGGTGTTCAGGAAGAAAGATCGACACCTGCCTATACGCATCAGGACGGTGTTGACTATCTTCCAATGAGCACAAAGAAGAACTCGCTGATTCAGCTTCTGAATATTGCGGGTACGGGTCCTATTTTCGGCCCAATTATGGGGGCGCTCTACGGACCGGTGGCATTTATCTGGATTGTTATCGGATGTATTTTTGCCGGTGCTGTTCATGACTACCTGACTGGAATGATTTCAATCCGCAACCGCGGTGCCCACTTGCCGGAGCTTGCAAGCAAGTTCCTGGGAAAAGTTATGAAACATGTTGTTAACGCTTTCGCAGTACTGCTTTTACTGCTGGTCGGTACAGTGTTCGTTTCAACCCCAGCAAGCTTGCTTCATGTCTTAATGGACGGAAAGATTGCGCTTGGAATTATCATCGCTGCGATATTTGTTTATTATATTATGGCGACCCTATTGCCAGTTGATAAGATTATCGGCCGTCTTTACCCTTATTTCGGAGCGCTGCTTGTGATCAGTGCCGTTGGAGTGGGTATTGGATTACTTATTAAAGGTGCACCAATTCCTGAACTGTCCTTAAGCAATTTCCACCCTGACAATGCGCCTATTTTCCCATTAATCTTCTTTACGATTACATGTGGAGCGCTATCAGGATTCCATGCAACACAGACACCGATCATTTCTCGTACAACACAAAAAGAAAAACAAGGACGCAAAATTTTCTACGGTATGATGATTGCAGAAGGTGTCATTGCCATGATCTGGGCGGCTGCAGCCATGAGCCTGTTTAATGGCCCAACTGGATTAAATGAATTATTGGCAGCAGGCGGTCCTGGAGCCGTTGTAAGTGAAGTTTCAACGATGATGCTTGGCGCAATTGGCGGTACGCTTGCCGTTCTTGGCGTAGTCGTTCTGCCAATCACTTCCGGAGATACTGCTTTCCGCAGTGCGCGTATGATTATTGCTGAATACCTAAATATTGCCCAAAAGAAAATGTCCAGCCGTTTGTGGATTGCTGTTCCATTATTCGCAGTATCTATGGTTCTTACACAAATCGACTTTAACCTATTATGGAGGTACTTCAGCTGGGCTAACCAGGCGACAGCTGTTATTGCTCTCTTCGTTGGAGCGATGTACCTGTACATTGCCAAGAAGAATTATTGGATTGCGCTTGTACCGGGAGCTTTTATGCTGGTAATGGTCATCACTTATATCCTAAACGCAAAAATCGGTTTCGGCCTGCCAATGAATGTATCCTGGATTGGTGCGGCAGTCGGATCGGCAGCACTTGTAGCCTTATTCTTTAAAGCGGCAAAAAGTGCACGTGCAAGCAATTTCCCTCTTGATGAAGACGTATCCAGCTGGAAGGGTGCAGCCTAATGGGCTGCTGCAGTCCCAGCTTTCGGGAAACAGTCAATGAACAAGAAGAAAAGGTAAATAAAAGAGGCAATGAAAAGGTTCCCCTGCTCGTTAAGATCACCATTCTCATAATTACCGCAGGAGGATTACTCGGAGCCTATCTTTTATAGCTAAAAAAGTGCACGTCCAAAGCGTGCACTTTTTCCTATATAATGGAATTAATAGATTTTTAGGAGGTAAAGGGATGAGAATATTAACTGTAGGAGCAGGAGCAATTGGCGGCTATTTTGGCGGAAGGCTAGCAGAAAAAGGCGAGGATGTTACCTTTTTAGTCAGGGAAAAAAGAAAGCAGCAGCTTGAACAGGAAGGGCTGATGGCAAAGAGCATCCATGGAGATATAAAGATTGCAGAGCCGAAAACCATTAAAGCTGGAGAACAAGCAGATGATTTTGATGTGATCCTGCTCTCTACAAAAGCCTATCATCTGCAGGGGGCAATTGAGGATATTCGTACATATGTAAGTGAAGAGACTCTAATTGTCCCGCTTTTAAATGGAATAGCCCACATGGATGTACTGATAGCGGCTTTTGGAGAGGAGAAAGTCCTTGGGGGACTATGTTTTATTGAAACGACCCTGGATGAAAACGGAAAAGTTATTCAAACGAGCCCTATTCATGACTTTGTATTTGGAGAACGCTCGGGTGAAAAAACGGAGCGGATATTAAGGCTGCAAAAAGCTTTTTTTGGTACCAAAGCGAACTTCAGGCTTTCTGATCATATTGAGCAGGAGATGTGGCACAAGTATTTATTCATTTCCACTCTTTCTGGCGTAACCTCTCTCTTCCGCTCTCCAATTGGTCCTATTCGCGAGGAGGAATTTGGTTTAGCTGCGGTTAAAGAGGTTCTAAAAGAGGCGTCAGCGATTATGAGAAGCATTGGTGCTCCGCTGGCTGATGGGATCGAGGAAGCCCAGGTGAAAAAACTAAACGAAATTGGCTATGAGATGAAATCATCCCTGCAGCGGGATATGGAAAAGCAGCAGCCGACCGAAGCTGATCATTTCTTTGGCTATTTGCTTGATCAGGCCAAAACCCAAGGCTTGGAGACTCCTGTACTTGCTGCGATTTATGCGAACTTGAAAGTTTTTGAGAAAAATAGTTTGTAAGATGATTTTAGTAGCAACTTTTATGGTTTATAAAAAAAATCCGAGCATAATTTCCCCGCTCGGATTTTCGTTTTATTACTTCACGCTGCTGCTGAAGTTGTAGAAGAATTTAGCTGTGATTGAGCCATCTTCATTTTCTTTGATGTCCGTTACATGAATTCCGGAGTCAGCAGGTGTTTCACTATAGCCTTTCCAGAAGTAATAAGAACCAGTGTGGACATTTCCGGATACAGGTGTGATCTTGCTTCCTGTTTTGAAGAAGTCGCCTGCATCACCGCGGTTAACGTTTTTCTCAAGATCGTACTTGCCATCTGCCTGAAGAACAGATAATCCGTAATGTGTTACCTCAGTGCCATCACTAGCAGTCTCAGACTGGTTATACTGGAAGCGCTTGTTCATCCAGTTTTCCACATTGTTAGGACGGAAGCCGGCAGTCTGGTAGAGATTGATGATATTTTCATCAACATGCCATGCCAATAACCCATTTGAATCTGCACCTTGTCGGATCAAGCCTTTATTGAAGCCGTCTTGCTGAACGTTTTCGAATAAGAAGTACTCAGTGCCGTTTGACCCTGGAACTTCCATTTTCACGATACCGTTGTTTGCTTCTGCTTTGTTGACTGGAGGCAATGTGATCGTTTTTGTCTCTCCTGGCTTTACTTCAATTGGTTCTGCCCAGCCCAAGAAGATCTTTGAAAATGGATCAAAGTGAGTCGGAGAGTTTCCGCTATATGCTGCGTTATCCGGATAACGCATCCAGGATCCGCCTGCCATCATGGAATAGTTTCCAACACCCTCAGATGTATATACTGTGTCATAGAAATCAGGTAATCCTAGAGCATGTCCGAACTCATGGGCATATACCCCTGTTTGAGCAGGGTATGGACCTGTTTTAGCCTCTTCTTTATAGGTATTTGCAGCTGCATCATATCCTGCGACATTACCTCCGATACCCGGCTGAATATTGTAGTTGTTGACAACTACTCCATCGTAAGTCATATCTTCTGCTACAGTTTTGTTAATCCATTCTGATTGGTTCATACCTTCATACTGCGGTGCAGTTTTACCAGTTTCATAGTACTTGCCATAATATAAAGCACTTAGAAGATTCCACTTATGAGACCAGAATTGAGCAGGGTCACGGCTGAATTCAGCTCCTGTTCCTTCATGTACGACAAATACATTCGGTACTTCTCCATTTTCTGCATACTTAGAAAAGTCAACTTGATCGTCAGCCGCTTTCAATAAGTCACGGATAAACTCGCCCGTATGGGCATCACCATTTACGTTTCCATTTACATATGTGCCATTTTCAGCATATTTTCCTTCCTGATCAAGGTAGTAAGATGCGCCTTTAGGAAGCTCTACCCATACAAATTCTGTATTCTCTTTACGGACAAGGTTGATTTTTCCGTTACTTGACTCTTTATAAGCGTTTTGCATTGTACGGTCTTTTGGAACATCAGGACCATCGTATTTTGCAAACTCCTCTAACTCATACGGATTGTATTCTGTTCCAAAGATTAAGTCTTCATAGTATTTCGCTGGAACTTGTCCCTCTAAATCGCCGATTGGCTCATCGCCATCCTTATACTTAGCGAGAATAACTAATACAGGTACATCTCCAGTAGCTTCTTTATAAGCGACATGATTATCGGCTGGCTCTTGGAATTTAGATCCATTTTGGGCTGCTTTTTCTGCCGGATCTGCTTTAGAAAGATCAATCCCCAATTCCTTGGCTTTGTCAGCAAGCTCTGGCGCAGCCCCTACATGGTCTGCCAAGCTGATTTGATATGTACTCTCATGCTTTGCATGTGAATCTGCCGGCCCCACCCCTGCGAACACGGCACTTCCAGCTAATGCAAGTGATAACGCGGATGTTGATAAAACTTTTAACATGTGCTTCACTCCCTATAATCTATTTCTGCAACCTAAATAGTATAAAATATTCAGTATTTTCTAAATAGGCAGAAAGAACGGTTTGCTCGAATATTTCGTGATTCTAAAGACTTATTTTTCAGAAAAGTTACAGGTGAAAAAGACATTTCCCCGGTGAAATTTATTTTATCGGGGAAATGATTTATAATAGAAGGATATGTAAATAAAGGAGAATTCGTTATGACTCAAAGTGATAAAAGTGCTGGAAAAAAAATCAGCCTCAAAGAAGCGATGAAACAGCAGCTTGAGAGCAAAAAACAAAATCAATCAGGCGGCAATTTTCATAATGCTCCTGTTAAGTCGGCTAAAGCATTGAAAAGCCAGCTTACGAAAAAGACAAATAATCAGCGGAAACGGACGGGTGTGTAATGAACGGACAGAATCGGGCGAGCATCGCTCCTGGAATAAAAGTAAAGATTGTTCTAAAAAAAGACCAGCGGACGGGCAAGCTGACTGAAGGAACGGTTAAAGATATTTTAACAAATTCTCCATCCCATCCTCATGGGATCAAAGTGAGGCTCGAAGATGGACAGGTTGGCCGGGTTAAAGAAATCCTGCCGAAATAGGTAATCTTCTTTAAAGGATGAATCCCTTGTCACCTGGATTTTATTAGTTTGGAGGGAAACCTTGGTTACACTGATCAAACCATTACTGGTTAATATAACAATACTTTTTTCACTTACATTTAACGGGAATTTATTTTTTCCATTTCAAACCAAACACCCCCTTACATTGAAACAAAAATTAATATATGGACTCCTTGGATCTTTTGGGGCGCTTTTATGCATGGTTTATCCAATTGAAACACTGGGTGAAACTCATTTTGACTTAAGAATGGTTGCTATTATGATCGTCACTCTTTATGCAGGCTGGCTGCCGGGATCGATTGTGCTGGCTAGTGTCGTGACTACCCGCTATTTGATTGGCGGACAGTTTATCTATATTGGCATTTTGGTTTCGGTCTTATCTTTTATTGTTACCCTTGCTTTAAGAAGAATTTACCTGGATTCCAAGCACAGAGTAGTTGCAGGAACGCTGATTGCCTTTTTATATTTTTATCTTTATATTTCCATTCTGGCTTTTGCAATTACTTTTTTGGACACTTTCTTTTATCTGGTCTATTTTGCTGCGTTTTATATTACCTTTATTGCGGTGATTTTTGTAATCGAAAATCTAATCAGAATTAATAAGCAAATCGATGAGATGATGTATATGGATAAGCTGACGATGGTCGGCCAGCTGGCTGCCTCTATTGCACATGAAATACGGAATCCTTTATCGACCGTCAGGGGATTTATCCAATATTTAAGCCAGGATTCTGCTGATGAAAACTTAAAAAAGTTCTCGCCGCTCATCCTGGAGGAACTCGACCGCACAAACAGCATCATTACGAATTACCTCAAAGTCTCAAAGCCGGAACAATTTCACCTTTCGAATGTACCTTTGAATGAGGTGATTCAGGATTGCGTTCTCCTAATGAGGCCGTTCGCGTCCTACTCGAATGTTGTAATTGATTACGATGAAAAAGGGCCTTATTATGTTCAGGGGGATGAGCATTATTTAAAACAAGCGATCATGAATGTCATTAAAAATGCGATTGAGTCGATTCCTGAGCAGGGAGTGGTCAAAATCCTTACCCATGCAGATTTTTTTAAAAACACGGTTGAAGTAAATATTGTAGATGACGGCCGAGGGATGACATCCGAACAGTTAAAAAATATTGGATTGCCTTTCTATACGACGAAAACGAAAGGCACCGGACTCGGCAGCATGGTGACGAATAAAGTGATCCGTGATATGGAAGGGTCTATTGAATATGAAAGCGCGGTCGGCAAAGGAACAACGGTTAAAATTGTACTTCCTTTGCTGAAGAGTGAATAACAAAAAGAGTGCCAAGGCACTCTTTTTTGTTAGCTATATAAAGGGTTGAGGACTATTCAATCAAACGTTTGATTGAATTTTTATCCAAGCTTTCCCTGTGCGGCAGGCTGATATTTTCTCATTGGCCCCTTTGCGAGGACATCAAGCATATACAGGTCCCCGTTTGGATTTGTTTTTTTAAGAAGTTCCAGCAGGTATGTAATATCGTCCATGGCCCGGTGCGTCTGGCTTTGTGCAATCTTGTGGGATTGGAGGAGCGTCAGCAGCCTGCTGTCGGTAAAGCCGTACTCCTTCCATGGAACGCTTCTCATGGTGCAATACCACTTTAATTCATTAATATCTTCCGGATACATCCGGTACATAAAGCTTCTGTCAAAGGACGCATTATGTGCAAATGCGGCATCTGCATGATAGAAATATTTTTTTATTTTTATATCATCGAAGCTTTTTCCGATGACAGCTTCATATGGGATTCCATGGACTCTGAAAGCGCGGCTGTAATTTTTTTTGGCTGATTGGCTGAGCGGCTCTCTTAAAAATGAGGCCTTATCCTTGATATCTAGGATCTCCCCTGTATCAGCACGAAAAGAAAATAATTTCAAAGCCAATTCTATAATTTCATCGGAATTCGGCCCAAGACCCGTGGTCTCCACATCCAGCAGCAAGCCCATTTTTTCCTGGTTTCTCATGGCCAGCCTCCTCTATTCGTTTTTTATTAGCATATAATAGAGGAGTGCTGAATGCCAGCTTGGGCTACTTTTTCATAGCTATTTATCTTTTTTTAGGCGGTCAACATAATCAGCATGATAGTTTTTATGCATATACTCGCGGTTTTTCATGGAATAAAAAAGGCCTGTCGATAAGGACAAAAATGCGAATACAAATCCTATGCCAAAACCGAAATTATGGTAGCCCATAACAATGCCGACAACGGAAGTAATCAAAAGTGCCAGCAAAATGTAAAATAAGATATTTTTGCTTTTCAAAGCGCTTCCTCCTTCGTTTGACTCTATAATATTATTTTAGGCTCTTTTTTCATAGATTGGTTTTTATAGTTTATAAATTTTGCCCGCTGGTTTCAGCATGGGACACTCAAGCTGTCCGAAGGGAGCGATGCGAGCCTCCCCGGCTTGCCGGGCCTCCCGCTTCGCTCTTTTCCTGCTGATGCATTCCGCTACAATCAACTCAGTTGGCTAAACTATTTTCGCCTTCAAAAAGCAACAAACTTTACGAAAAGAGCCTTATTTTAAATACAAGAATTCAGAATCATTATACCAAAAAATGAATCAAAGCCGCTGATTTACCCGTAAGAATAGTGATAGCATATAAGGAGGTTTTTTCCATGATAGGGCTGTTATTATACAGATTTCTGTCATTGCGCTTTTTCTGATGCTGGGATGGGCTGTCCGCTGCAAAAAAGCTTATTGGCTGATTTCAGGATTTTCATTTCGGCCGGAGGAAGAGAAAAAGATTCTTATTGAAAATGGATATCCGCAAAAGACGGGCAGCTTGCTGATCGGCACCGCTCTCGGCATGCTCCTGCTTCTTCCGTTATCGTTCACTAATTTTAAATTTGCAATGGAGGTCCAATTTGGATTTATGATGGTGGTTTTACTGGGGGGATTCATATATTTATCGAGGTTTGAAGTGCCCGCCAAAAGGAAACGCAGTTATTGGATCGGGACCATTTTAGCTGTAGTTACGCTTGGGCCCATAATTTATTTGACTGTATTCAGCTATCAGGGATACGGGACGACTTTGAAAGAAGACCGTATTGAGATCTCGGGAATGTACGGGGATGAATGGGCATATGAGGATATACAAGACGTACAGTTATTGAATCAGATGCCTGAGGTAACCTGGAAGCAAAATGGAATCGGATTGCCTTCTCTTGCCCAGGGCCATTTTAAAGTGAAAGGCTACGGAAGCAGCCTATTATTTATACAGAAGGGTTATTCCCCAGTGCTTTATATTGAACTCGAAGGTGATCAAATCTTTATAAATAGCAAGGATCGCGGTGAGACACTGAAATGGTATGAGGAAATCCAAGGAAAAAATTAATCAATAGCTGTTTTACGATTTTCTTAGGAGGGTATTGAATGACATAATCCATGGCTTTTCCAGGACCCTTATAAAGAAAGTCGAGAAGTTTGAAGGAGCTTTTTCTCGTTGCCTTTTATGTGATTTTCATAGTGTATATTATGATCCGGAAGTAATCTTATCTTTAAAAAGCCGAAGTTCAGCTGCAGTTTTTGGGTTTACATTCGACTTTCCCGCCTTTCTTGGATTATATTGGTATATATGCATTTTATTTAGGATGGTGTAACCTATGTCATACATACTTTTAATCATTGGATTTGCTCTTCTTATCGCGGGTGCAAACTTTTTTGTGGAGGGAGCTTCAAAAATCGCCGGGTTCCTGAAAATTTCTCCGCTCTTGATCGGTTTGACGATTGTGGCGTTTGGAACAAGTTCGCCGGAAGCAACAGTCAGCATTCTCGCTGCGCTGAATGGCAATGCAGATGTGGCGCTTGGAAATGTAATTGGAAGCAATATCTTTAATATTACGCTTGTCGTGGGAATTACAGCTATGATTAGTCCCCTGCAGGTAGAAAGCGAGACGATCCGGAAAGAGATTCCTTTTACTTTGCTGGCTAGTACAGCTCTGATGATTTTCATCAGTGACAGGGTGCTGGAATCAGTCAGTGAAGACATTGTAACGCGCGGCGACGGAATGATTTTACTCTTAATCTTTGCCGTTTTTATGTACTATCTGTTTGAAGTGGCGAGAAAAAGCAGGAGCAATACGCAAAGTGAAGATATCAAAACTAGTAAAGCCATTTGGACGAAGCAAATCCTGCTTACTCTGGCAGGCCTGGCAGCCATTATTTTTGGCGGAGATTTGGTCGTCAGGAGCAGTACTGAGATCGCCGTTTCTCTGGGAATGAGTGAAACGCTTGTTGGCTTGACCATTGTGGCAGTCGGTACCTCCCTCCCTGAACTAGTCACATCCATCACTGCGGCAGTGAAAAAGCAAAGCGAAATTGCGCTCGGCAATATTGTCGGGAGCAATATCTTTAATATTCTCTTTGTACTTGGAGCCTCCGCCACGATCACCCCGCTGGGCGTGGATCCAAAGATTTTTGTGGATATTACAATCATGATTCTGCTGACGGTTGTACTGCTGGCATTCTCACGAACCCATTATGCCGTTGGGAAATATGAAGGCAGCTTTCTGGCTGCGGCTTATGTAATTTATTTGATTTATATTATTGTGCGGAATTAATCGAAATAAAAGGAAAATCCCCCGGCACTTTATCCGGGGGATTTTCTTTTATATTATTTGATTTCGAAGTTAACTCCCCGCTGGGTTGTTACTCCGGCCTTAGTAGCATTTACATAAAGGTTATAGTAGCCACTGCCAAGCTTGACCCCATTCACTGTTCCATCCCAGGCAAATGTATTGTAGCCTTCAAGTGCATGCTCATGCTCGGAGATGACACCCAAAAACTGACCTGGAGTTCCCTGAGCATTTGCAGTATAAATGAAGAACATGGCTTCCTCTGCCCCACGTGGGAAGTACGCGGTAATGCCTGTTGGCCCATTGCTGTCTTGTGATACTGCCACACTTGTTACCCGAGGGTAATCAGGCTCTTTTACAAAGAGGATAGTCGGCATTTCCACTACTTCTGTGCCATTACTTACTTTAATAGAGCCCTCATAGTAGCCAGGCTCTAACTTGCCTGCATCGACTTGGACATTTAGATTTACTTTCTTTGACTGTCCTGCATTTACCTTTAGGTTATTGCTGGCAGAAACCTTAATGGCATCCGAGTTTTTGCCAAATTCAACATCAAAGCTGTATGTCTGGCGCTTATCTGAAAGATTCTTAATTGTGAAATGCTGTCTTTCTACTTGCTTGCCCTGATCCTTATAGAAAGCACCAAAAGAGTGGCTTCCAGGTGCAGCAAGTGTTTTAGTATTAATTGCATCCAATGGGCGGATGCTTCCGGCACCTTGTGTATTATGCGGATACGGTTTTCCAGTGGCTGGATCGATTAATTCTTCAGCTGTGTTCATAAGTGCTGCTTTTACATCATCCACATCCCATTCCGGATGCGCTTCTAATAATAAAGCGGCTGCACCTGCCACATGCGGCGATGCCATACTTGTTCCCTGCATGGCTGCATAGCCATGCGGCTGATTTTCATCATGTGTAGGAACGGTACTGGTAATATTAACGCCAGGAGCAGAAACGTCCGGCTTGATCATCCAAGTGTCTATAACAGGGCCTCTTGAGGAGAATCCTGCAACAGTTTCGCCTACTTCATGGGAGAAATCAATATCAAAAGAAATGGTGTTATTTCCTTTTTCCAATTCAGCCAGAAGCTTTTGGCCGTCTGAAAGTTCCGTTTTAATGGTAGGAACAGCCATACCAGGTACATCTGCATGTTCTCCGGCCACATTGTTGAAAATAATGGCTCCGACTGCCCCAGCATTCTTGGCGTTTGTTGCTTTATCAACAAATGCAAACTCTCCGCGGCTAATCAATGCAATTTTCCCAGTAAGGTCTTTTCCTTCGAAATCTGAAGGAGCTCCAAGGCCTACATAAACAAATTCATATTCTCCCTCATTTAAAGAAAGCAATTCTTCTTCACTCGGGAAACCCATAACCTTTGCAGTTGGATAATCGACACCTTCAGAAGTAAATAACGTTGATGTAAATACATTATATGGAAGCTGTGTTGCTCCTACAGAAATGGCTTCGCGTGACGTACCCGGTGATCCGACAGTCCAGTTATTCGGACCGCTATTACCGTTCGAAGTGACTGCTACGACACCTTCAGCCATCGCCCAATCCAATGCAATGCTGGTGGCCCAGTCCGGATTATTGATGGAAGCACCCAGTGATAGGTTCATAACATCCGCGCCATCCTGAACAGCTCTTTCAATACCTGCTACAACGTTTTCAGTTGTTCCGCTGCCGCCAGGCCCTAATACACGATAACCTAACAGCTTGGCGTCAGGTGCTACTCCTTTGATAGCTCCGTTAGCTGCTACGGTTCCGGCAACATGTGTGCCATGCTGCGTTTGTTCTCCTCTAGGATCGCCTTTTGGCGTTTCCTGCGGGTCCTCGTCATTGTCTACAAAATCATACCCTTTATAGTCACCAAAGGCATGGACCAGATCAGGGTGAGTATAATCAACACCGGTATCGATAACGGCAACAGTGATTCCTTCACCAGTAAAACCGGCTTCCCAAGCTTGGTCTGCACCAATAAATGGTGCGCTATCAAACATATTCGGACTGTATGCATCTTCAGCGATTGCTTCCGCTTCGCCAACACTGGTTACGGTATAAGCAACATCAGGATATACAGCCTTTACTCCCGGTACGGAAAGAAGGGCAGGAATTTTATTTTCAGGCAATTCTACCGAGAAACCTGAAAAAACATAGTCATATTCCCTGTTCACCTTCGCATTTTTCACAGCTTTATTTAAATCAGATTTTACTTGATTGCGAGCTTTAGAGAGATTCGCTTTTGATTGGCTCTTCCCTTTATGCTTTGCTTCAACAATGGACGGTTCGGCAAGCTCTACAATGACAGATGCTTTATCGTCAGAGCTTAAATCATAATCACCAAATAATTCAGCTATTTCAGGCGCTGCACTTCCGGCATTATTGCCTGCAGCTCGCGCACCTGCTCCCAAAGAAGAAAAGGTTAGCAGCAATACGAGAGATAAGAGAAAAGTTTTAAAAGACCTATTCGACATTCTAATAGTTCAACCCCTATTTTTTATTTTTATGGTGCGCCTCAACTTTCACCTCCAAAATGCGCAAAAAATGAGAATATTTGTCAAACTATTAATAAATTTCAGCAAATAGTCCTTTTATACCTTGAGCATAAAGATTCATAATGAATGAATATCACTAGGCTTTTAGGCTTATTTTTCAATAAAAAAGCTCCGCCATCTGACGGAACCTTTTTAGATATTAATAGTTTGCCGTTTCACTCCCTGTTTCTGATTAATACCGCACCCAGGAAATACGAGTGAATTCTCTGAAAAGCTTGTGCCTTTCTTCAATCAACAAAATCCTAAACGCACAACTTTCACGAATCAGCTCAATAAAAAGGCGCTGAAGAAAATTCTTCAGACGCCCATCCATTCAGCCTGCAGCTGAGTTTTTATTTAAAGGAATATTTGTACCGACGTTTCTTAGGCCAGCGAAAAACCTTGCCGTAAAAATGATCGCAGCCAGCACAATAAAGATTCCGCTGACAGCCCCAACCTGGTCAGAAAATACCCATTGCGGCAAATGCTCCGCCCATCTCCGCGGTGCACTGATTCCCCCTGCATACAAAAAGGAGCCTGCAAGCCCTGTAAAAAAGGAGAAGTATAAAGCGATGCTAAACGTATCAATGCCCCGGTGCTTTTGATTCCCTTCGGTCTTATTGAAATAATACATGAAGCCGATCATCATAGCGACGACGCCCATTCCCATATAAGTATGAAAATGGCCGGGAACCCATTTCGTATTATGCATTACATGGTTGACAACAATGGTTGCATCAATGATGGCCGGAATGGCTCCCGCCACCCATCCGAACATGGAAAGAAAAAATAGGCTTGAGGCAAAGTCCCACTTAATCCTGGAACGATAGACGATCATCAGTGCTCCATAAGCGGTAACGACCATAACAGGGAGGCCATTTGCATAGGAAAAAACCTGCCCGATGATAAGCATCCATTTCGGCACTGCAAAGTCCATCAATAGATGGTGAGTATAAATCATTAAGGTAAAAAGGGTGGAGCAGTTCCAGGCAATCAAAAAGACTTTATTGGCTTTCCAAGGCCTCTTTGTATATTCTGAGAGAACCTCATAGACGGCAATGACAGCCATATAAATCGTACAGTTGGCAAAGATGTGGCCGAATGCATAGGTAAGATGCTTGGCAAGCATTGGGTCCATGGTTATGGCTGGATTTATTATATTCAAGATTGAGGCAGCCAAAACCGTTGCACCAGCCAAAAGTGCAGTCGAGTTTGTAATGATCACCATGGCTGTTGCCACTACAGCGGCAGGCGGCCCATAGCCTTTTTTTCCTCTAAAAATGAAATCCCATCCGAGCGCCTTGCCAAGCCCGCCATAAACCTTTGTCAGCCTGGCAGCCAAGTACATATACAGAAGTAAAAAACCAATTCCAAGAATCAGCATGCCTGATAAGAAGAACAGCGCCCCTGCTGCTCCGTGCAGTTTCGCAGAATGGGCAGGCAGCGGATACAGGAACGTCCATCCATCAGAAAAGTCAAAAATGAAAATAGCGATGAGAACCATTGCCACTCCGATAAAAAAGAACACAAAGTTTATAATCAGCATGGCCGGGTTCAGTTTGACGTACTTGGAGAGGAAGTACCATAAAATAGCTGTACCGCCCAATGCAGCAATACCTATCATCCCTGTTCCGTGTACAGTCATAATTTTATAAAACCATTGCGGAGTTATACTGATCATATTCCCCTGATTCATAAGCATAATCACACCAAAAATCATCATGAGGATTAAGACAAGTGAAGATGCAGCCAAATACCATACAACGGTCTTTTTAGCCAAAGGGTGGATATTCTCCTTCATCAGAGGCTCCCCCCTTCTTGTTCAACTACAATTTCTTTCACCATCACATGGTGTCCGGTTGAACAGTATTCAAGACAGAGGATTTGATAAGTTCCCGGCTCCCTAAACGTATAATAGACTGTATTCGTGTACTCTGGCATGGCCTGGGTTTGCGCGACCAGCTCCATTTTTTCATTATATAGCCCAAATCCATGAGTAACATCAGTTGCTGTTACTTCAAATTGGACCTGGTCTCCAACCTTAAATTGATCCTCACTCATCTCCCATGCATATTGGATTCCTGTTACTTCAACTATTTTGATTTCATTCGGGCTGGTTGCTTCCGCCTCATGGCGGTCATAAGGCAGCCGGCCAAGCGTTATGATACTGGCGAAGCCCATAATGGCAATAAGGCCAAGAAAATAAAACTTCCTGATCCTGTAGCCTGTTTCCTGTATGGAACCATAATCTCCGCTGCGCTTCGACTCTCCATAAACAAAAGCAAAAGCAAGCGCCAGCAGAAACACAAAAAAAACAGTCGCATACATGGCAATCTGTTGGTACATCCATACCCCTCCCATAAAATTTGATTGAGTAACAAGGCATCCCCCAATCCCCTGTTCAGTTTCATAACCAATTTTATGGGAGTTTCCTATAAATTTCGGTGATATATGTCCTGTTTAACTAACTTTTTCAAATATTTTTAAAAAATGCCTTTATCATGACACTTTTATCCGCTAACCTTTTCAATTGAATACATCATCCAAAACCCGATATCTTCAAAGCCAATTCTTTTATAAATGGCACCTGCTGCAGGGTTATCATAAAACAGGCATAGTTCTTTATTTTCTGCAAGAAGCTGCCTGCTTAGCTTGACCATGCATTGGGTGGCATAGCCTTTTTTCTTGCAGTTTTCGGCAGTAGCTACGCCGACGACCATAGCTGAAAGCGAATTTTCGGCTGTTGTTGATGCTGTGCTGACCATTTCCCCATTTTCCTTGATAAAAAAGGAACGGGATGACCCATCCTTTAGTCCTCGTCTTTTCCGATCAACCGTAATCGTTGAATCGCTGAATTCCGGAATGCTGTTCAAAAGCTCCACAAGGTCTTCAGCATCTTCCGGATGCGCCTGCAAAACGCCCGTTGTATCTACCTGTTTTGCTGCAGGATTTAATTCTGTACACTTTGCATAGTATGTTTCCCGCTTTCTTTTTACCCGGTGGCTGACATAAGGCTCAATAGAGGCTGTAATCCCTTTAAGTCCGGACATCATTCCGAAACTCGGATCTTTCAGCATAATCCCGGCAAAGCCTTTAGCGTCAAAATCACCGTCTGCAAATGGGATATAATTCTCTTCATATTTTAATAAAACAGCCTTCAGGCCGCCGTTTTCATTGAATTCCCCCCATACCTTCTGACGTATTGTCAAAACTTCTATAAGAAATAGGTTATAAAATATCTCCATAGAGGGCTTTATAGGCAAAAAAATTGCCACCCCCTAAATTCTTTGGATAATTGAGGTTACCACACACCCAACAACCAAGAATGGAAGTGACAATTTGTACCCTCAAATTATAACCTATTTATTAACTTTTATAAACTATCAAGAACAACTCATTCGAACATTGCTTACTTTATTGATTGGTAAAAGCATGTTCGTTAAACCTACTGAACAGCCCGTAAATAAACCTTATCGAAAACTTCAAGT
>NZ_JAEL01000054.1 GCF_000518885.1 Bacillus sp. J33
CTCTTTTAATAGTTAGGCTCTTTTCTCATAAATTGTTGTTTTTACTTATAAATTCTGCCCGTTGATTTCCGCTACGGGCACTCAAGCTGTCAGCGGGGAGGAATGAGAGCCTCCTCGGCTTCGCCTGCGGGGTCTCCCACTTCCCTCACTTCCCGCAGGACATTGAATAAGCTTCCCTGNCCTGGCACCGCACGAAGGAAATGCGGTAGCATTTTCGAGGATCAAGTGCCCTCCGCTACAATCAACTCGGTAAGTTAAATTAAGTTTGCAGTTAAAAGCAACAAACTTTACGAAAACAGCCTATCATTTAATTTTGCCTGTTGGCTAACCTTAGTTAGCCCTAAATACAACAAACTTTATGAAAACAGCGAATACTAAAAACAAAAGAAGGAAGCGGCTCTGCAAAGTCGCCCCTTCCTCTTTATTATTATATTTTAGGAAATAAAGAAGCCAAGAATAAATACTGTTGCAAATCCGATTATAGCAATTAATGACTCCATCACAGTCCATGATTTCAGTGTATCTTTTACATCCAGGCCGAAATAGCGGTTTACGAGCCAGAAGCCAGAATCATTTACATGTGAGAAGATTGTTGCACCAGCAGCAATGGAGATTACAATCAGTCCAAGCACCGGTCCTTCCAGTCCCATTGTTTCAATAAGCGGAGCAATCAATCCTGCAGCTGTAACCATGGCTACCGTTGCTGAACCTTGAGCAACACGGACAAAGGTAGCAATCAGGAAGGCAAGCAAGATTGGCGGAAGTGCAGAAGCAGCCATCATGTCTCCCAAAACTTGCCCAACACCTGAATCAATTAGAACCTGCTTGAATACACCGCCAGCACCTGTAACAAGAATAATGATGCCTGCTGGCTCTAATGCTTTCGTTGCAATATCCTGTACTTCCTGGCGTGAATAGCCGCGCTTTGTTCCAAGGGTATAGAACGCCAATAAAGTAGCGATTGTCAAAGCAACAAACGGATGTCCCATGAAGGTAAAAAATGATCTAAGCCCATTACCTTCTTCCAATAGAACGCCAGATACAGTGTTTATTAGAATCAGAACAAGCGGGATAAAGATGATGCTTGCAATTAGCCCAAAGCTTGGAAGCTCTTTGTCATATTCTTTTTCTTCAATTTGCATGTAGTCTGGAACAGTTACATGAATCCTTTTCGCAATATATCTCCCGAATAAAGGACCGGCAATAATCATAGAAGGAATACCGGCAATTACACCGAATAAGATAACCCAGCCCAAGTCTGCCCCAATCAAATCGGCAACAGCGATTGGTCCTGGAGTCGGCGGAATAAAGCTGTGTGTTACAGCTAAACCAGCCAATAGCGGGATCCCATAGTAAAGCAATGATTTCCCTGTTTTCTTTGCCAAGCCATAAATAATCGGTACAAGGATGATGAAACCAACATCAAAGAATACTGGGATTGCTACAATGAAACCTGTAATGCCAAGCGCCCATTGCGCCTTATCTTCACCAAACTTTTTAATCATTGTTTGTGCAAGACGTTCAGCACCGCCGGAAACCTCTAACATACGGCCAAACATGGCACCTAGACCAACAACAACCGCTACGAAACCGAGCGTTCCCCCCATTCCGTTTTGGACGGACTGTATAACATCGCCAAGCGGCATTCCTGCAGCAATACCAACTAGCAAACTCACAAGCAGCAAAGCTACAAAAGCATGAAGCTTAGTTTTCATAACTAAGAATAATAGCAAAAAGATCCCAGCCATAGCTACTAAAATCAACATTGAGCCTGACATTTTATTTCCTCCTTTATATATATCTTTTAAGCGTTTTCATTTCTTATTAAAAAATTTATTTGCGGGAACAGAAAATCCTGCCTTTTCCAGCGTCTTTCCTGTTCCCTTCAAAGTTTATTTCTTTTCTACTGCATGCCCGCCAAATTCATTCCTTAGCGCAGCAACTACCTTCCCGGAGAAAGTATCCTCTTCTAATGAGCGGTAGCGCATCATTAAGGACATGGCAATAACAGGAGCTGCTGTTTGGAGGTCAAGCGCTGTTTCAACAGTCCATTTCCCCTCGCCTGATGAATGCATGACACCTTTTAGGCCGTCCAGCTTTGCATCCTTTGAAAAAGCATTTTCAGTTAATTCCATCAGCCATGAGCGAATCACTGAGCCATTATTCCAAACTTTAGCGACTTTTTCATAATCATAATCAAATGGACTCTTTTCAAGTATTTCAAATCCTTCGGCAATTGCCTGCATCATGCCATACTCAATTCCGTTATGTACCATTTTCAGAAAATGGCCGCTTCCTGTTCTGCCGGCATACATATAACCGTTTTCTACTGTAATATCCTTAAAGATCGGCTCAATTGTTTTGAAAACTTCCTCATCTCCGCCAATCATTGTGCAGGCGCCATTTCGAGCTCCTTCCATTCCCCCGCTTGTTCCGCAGTCAAAGAAATAAATTCCTTTCTCCTGCAGCATTTCAGCTCTGCGCAAAGTTTCTTTATAGTTGGAGTTCCCGCCATCAATCAGGATATCCCCTTCTTCAAGAAGAGAAGATGTTTCCTCGATAACCGCCTCTGTAATATTGCCTGCAGGGACCATCAGCCACAACACGCGCGGCTTTGAAAGACTCCTGACCAACTCTTCAACAGATGAACCCCCCTGAATGCCTTCAGCAGAAATTTTTTCGGTTAAACTGCTATCTTTATCAAATGCTACTACTTCATGGCCATGATCTTTTAGGTTAAGGGATAAGTTGTATCCCATTTTCCCAAGGCCTATCATTCCTACTTGCATAAAAGCCTCCTGGATGAAGAAAATTTTTTTCGTTTGTGATTTCATTATACAAAATATTTTTTCTATTTGCAATCGTTTTCAAAAAAATATTTTTCTTTTATAATAGAATTAGAATTAAGAAAGCGCTTTAAAAACAAATCTTTTACTTCACTTAATAAAAGGCTGTGTTAAATTATAATTTTGATTTTGGCTTCCTGCTGATTGGAGCGCAAGTTGCTAATCCCGCGAAAATGCATTCGCATTTCCTTACGATGAGGTGTTAACTCGGGGAAGCTTATTTAAAGTCCTGCGGGAGAAGCGTATTAACGGGAGACCCCACAGGTGCGAATGCGCCGAGGAGCGTCGGACCGCCCGCGGAAAGCGAGCGCCTGGAGCGGAAATCAACAGGCAAATTTAACAGATCCTAATAAAAAAGTGTTTTTAAAATAACGGAAATTATTTTCAAAAAAATTCATTCTAGGGAGCTGCCCATATGGTTCATGACAATCTGTATTGTTTTGCCCGAATTAAAACTCATTATGCAAAATTCAGTGATAAAGAGAAAAAAATTGCTGATTACATTCTTGAGCATCCCGAAAAAATCGTCCACAGCTCCATCAACCAGCTAGCAGATGATCTGGGGATTGCCGACTCAACAGTATTCCGTTTCTGCAAAAGAATCGGTTTCAAAGGCTATCAGGCTCTTAAAATTGCATTGGCATCTGAAATCGTGACTCCGATTAAAGACATACATGAGACGATTAATGAAGACGATGGGATCCTGACTGTTTCTGAAAAGGTGTTCCGTTCCAATATCAAAACGCTGGAAGATACGCTGCAAATCCTTGGCGGAGGCGCCTTTGAGGAGGCAGTCGATTTAATTTTGAATGCCAATAAGGTAGAATTTGTCGGGAGCGGCGGATCGAGCATTATCGCAATGGATGCATACCATAAATTCATCCGTACGGGAATTACCGTTCTGGCAAACAGCGATTCCCATTTGCAGTTAATGTCTGCCTCCCAGCTTAATGAGAATGATGTTGCTGTCTTTATCTCACATTCCGGAACAACGAAGGATGTCATTCAAGTTCTTAATGTGGCTAAGGAGAATAAAGTGAAGACCATTGCCATTACAAACTTTGCAAAATCACCTCTTAGCCAAAAGGCGGACATATCATTATATACAGTGGCTGAGGAAACAGATTACCGCTCTGAAGCACTTTCTTCCCGGATTGCCCAGCTAAGCATTATTGACGCCCTATATGTGAACGTCATGATGGCAAGAAAAGAAGAAGGCAAAAAAGCACTCCAAAAAATGCGGAATGCTATTTCAGTAAAGAGAATATAAAAAGGCAGGGATTCCCCTGCCTTTTATTTTATAACCTCCTCAATCGGTATTTCGGCGAAAAACTTATATCGCAATACTTTTTCATGAAAAGTTAGAAAATCAGTCACATCATTAGGCACAGCAATACAATGCATTCCTGCCTCTATCGCTGCAATTGACCCATTTACAGAATCTTCAAAGGCTATCGCCTCTTCCGGTTTTACACCCATTTCCTCAAGCGCGTTTATGTATAGGGCGGGATCGGGTTTTACTTTATCAACATCTTCTTTTGTTTTAATCGTCTGAAAATGGTTCTCTAATTGGAATTCTTTTAGATAATGAAGTACCCATTCTCTTCCTGAGCTTGATGCAACACCGAGCTTGAGGCCCTGCTCTGCACACTTTTCGATCAGCTCCTGTATCCCTTCCCTTAAAATTAATACATCTCTTTGACTATGAAAGAATTTTTCTGTTTTCTCCTTTACATCTTCTCGATTAATATGAATGCCAAGCTTTCTGTCAATATAGTCAAAAAGGATATCATCTGTGGTGCCAATGGATTTAGCGAACTCTTCCAGTTTAAGCCGAAATCCGTAATCTTCATGCAAAACCTGTTTAAACACCTTAAACCATAAAGACTCTGTATCTACGATTGTACCGTCAAAATCAAAAATAGCTGCTTTAATCATTTTGCCCCTCCTCATTTTCAATTTCTTACATTATAAGACGCAGCCTGCTAAATAAAGTTTCAAAAAAAGAGCCAAGAAGCAGTCTTTGCTTCCCGTCTTTTCTAGGGTATTTTAAACATTCATATTGGCCAAGTATTCAAAGAACATAATCATCGCATCGTTTAAAGGATCCTCTTCGTGGCTTTCTAATAAGTTTACGTGAAGAGAAGTAATTCCTCCCCTGCATGATAGGAGACATCCTTGAAAATGCAAAAGGATAATGGCTCATTCCGACATACCTTTTTTGGAATGATTCATGTTCAATTAAAGAATAATAAAATAACCACTTGAAATCGACTTTAAAAACGAATATTATATTAATTGTGTTTTTTAAACGTTCGTGTTTATGACGAATCACTTATGGGGGACTTTATATGTTCAAATTAAAAGAAAACAATACAAATGTGAAGACTGAGGTTCTTGCAGGAATCACAACCTTCTTAACAATGGTTTATATAGTTGTTGTAAACCCTGTCATCTTATCTGATGCCGGCGTTCCATTTGAACAGGTTTTTTCAGCGACCATAATTGCAACAGTTGTTGGTACTCTATGGATGGCTTTGTTTGCAAACTATCCAATAGCCATTGCACCTGGTATGGGGCTAAACGCATATTTTGCCTACTCAGTAGTGGGTACGCACGGGGATATTGATTACATTACAGCTTTCTCTGCTGTCTTTATTGCAGGGATTATCTTTATGATCCTATCACTGACCCCTTTTCGGGAAAAGTTAATTATTGCGATTCCGGATAATTTAAAGCATGGAATCACAGCCGGGATTGGATTATTTATAGCATTTATCGGATTGCGCTTAACTGGGCTGATTACAAGCCACCCAACTAATCTTGTTGCGCTTGGAGATCTTCATTCTCCTCAGGCCATTCTTGCACTGGCTGGCCTTGCCGTTACCTTAATTTTGATGACTCTCGGGATAAATGGAGCTTTGTTTTTTGGAATGATCATTACTGGCGTAATTGCCTTCTTCACTGGGCAGCTTTCGTTTGACCAAGGCTTTGTCTCACTTCCGTCCCTTCCAGATGGAATCATTATTTTAAATCCATTTGAAGCAATTGGGGATGTTATCCAGCACAGTTTGTATGCAGTTGTTTTCTCATTCCTGCTTGTCACAATTTTTGATACAACTGGAACAATGATTGGAGTTGCCCAGCAGGCGGGGCTAATGAAAGGCAAAACGATGCCAAGAGCACGAGAGGCTTTATTGTCCGACTCCATTGCTACTTCTGTAGGAGCCATGTTTGGTACAAGCCCGACTTCAGCTTATATTGAATCGTCTACAGGGGTTTCTGCAGGCGGAAGAACCGGATTAACAACATTAACCGTTGCAGGCCTATTCCTTCTCTCTGCTTTCTTCGGCCCTCTTGTAGGTGCTGTATCCGGACTTGCTGCCATTACAGCGCCAGCTTTAATTATCGTTGGAAGCCTTATGATGGGGAGCATCTCTCACATTAAATGGAATGAATTGGACGAAGCGTTCCCTGCATTCCTGATCATCTTAAGCATGCCGCTTACCTCAAGCATAGCTACGGGTATTGCTCTTGGATTTATCGCTTATCCCATCATGAAAGCAGCTAAAGGCAAATGGAGAGAAGTCCATCCGCTTGTGTATTTATTCGCAGTGTTATTCTTTTATCAGCTTGCATTCTTGCCGCATTAATAATTTTTGAAAGCTTGTCCTCCCGGGACATGCTTTTTTGTTTTCGATAACAATGATCTTTAACACAGTCTTGTTTTTTTGTAAGGCTTACTTCTATTTTTTATGCTTGCCCTCATATTTTAGTAGTAATGAAAGGACAAGTTAGGGTGATGGCTTATTTTAGAGAAGCTTATGGCAATTTTATTAGGAAGTTTTTTGATAGGCGTTGGCGTTAATGGATTCCTCATCCCACATCAATTGCTCGATGGCGGCATAATAGGCATTGGGCTGATTCTCCATTATTATTATGAGCTTCCTACAGGGCTGAGCATGATTGCTTTAAGTGTACCATTATATGCCTTTGCCTGGTTTTATGAAAAGAAATACTTTTACTACAGTCTTCACGGTCTTCTCGTTTCATCACTTCTCATTGATGTTCTTTCGAATATGAGAGAACTATTTGAACTCTCTATCCTTTCAAGCGCCATTATAGGGGGATGTCTGGTGGGCTTCGGAATAGGGCTTATGCTGCGCTATGAAACCAGCACCGGGGGAACCGACTTGCTGGCCCAGCTTATGACAAAACTAATGCCTATTAACGTCGGCATTTTAATCTTTACGATCGATGCACTGGTTATTCTAAGCGGTTTGAAAATTATTGGGCTGGAGAAATTTCTTTATTCTTTCATCACCATAACTTTTGTTGGTACAATGACCACAATCACCGTTATTAGAAAGGCTGAAGTAAAATAAAAGCGACAGGCACCAGGTACCTGTCGCTTTTTCGCTATGCTTCTGCTTCAATTTTATTATCCATATCGCTATAGATCGTTCCATCAATTTCACCGGTAATTCGGCTAGTCAGAATGCCAGATGTCATTGCTCCGCTTACGTTTACAGCTGTACGGCCCATATCGATCAGCGGTTCAATCGATATCAGCAAGCCAGCCAATGCAATCGGAAGGTCTAATGCAGACAAAACAAGAATCGCTGCAAATGTTGCTCCGCCCCCTACACCTGCCACACCAAATGAACTGATTGCTACTATTAGAATGACAGAGAAGATAAACCCTGGTGAGAGCGGGTTGATTCCCACTGTCGGCGCAATCATGACTGCCAGCATCGCGGGATAGATACCTGCACATCCGTTCTGGCCGATGGAAAGTCCGAATGAGCCCGCAAAGTTAGCAATCCCCTCAGGGACACCAAGTGATTTTTGCGTTTTTATATTCAAAGGCAATGCGCCTGCACTTGTTCTTGAAGTAAAAGCGAATGTTAAAACAGGAAATGCCTTTTTCATATAAGTGATTGGATTTAAGCCGCTCATAGTCAGAAGCATCAAGTGAATTAAGAACATGATTCCAAGTGCCACATATGAAGCTACAACAAACTTACCCAAATTCAATATGCTGTTAAAATCACTCATTGCGACCGTTTTGGTCATAATTGCCAGAACACCATAAGGAGTTAAGCGCAGAATTAATGTTACTACACGCATAATGATGGCATAAAATGCATCAACAATTTTTGCAAAAAGCTCTGCTTGCTCAGGTGCTTTTCTTCTGACGCCAACATATGCAAGCCCCAAAAATGCTGCAAAGATCACTACTGATATCGTCGATGTTGGACGAGCCCCTGTAAAATCAAGAAATGGGTTTGCCGGAAGCAAATCAAGCATCTGCTGTGGAAAAGTTCTTCCTTCCATACCCTTATAGGTTTCTTCAAGCTGTTCTCCGCGTGCTGTTTCGGCATCGCCTCCGCTAATTTGCACTGCTTCCAAATCGAAGCCGACAGCAGTTGTAATTCCAACTGCAGCAGCGACTGCTGTTGTACCTACTAACAATCCCAGAATCAGCACACTGATCTTCCCAATATTATTCGTTAATTTTAGTTTTGTAAAAGCTGCCAAAATTGAAATGAAAACAAGCGGCATGACAATCATCTGCAGAAACTTCACATAGCCGCCGCCGACTAAATTAAACCAGTCAGCCGATTTGGCAATAATGTCTGAGCCTGCACCATAAATAAGCTGAAGTGCAAATCCAAACAAAACCCCTAACCCAAGTGCCGTGAAAACTCGTTTCGAAAAAGATATATGCTTTTTTTGCATATAAAACAAGCCAGAAATAAGCAATAGCATAATGGCAATATTTAAAACCAAAAGACCTGTAGCCATTGGTATGATCCTCCTCATGAAAAAATATTTTAATAGTATTTTAATAATGTCTAACTATAATACATGTATTCCTATGCGTCAAGTCGGAATTGAAGAGCATTTCTTCAATTCTTCTAATGTGTGTATTAAGTATATTCAATTAGGGTAAAGAACGTTCAAGTATTATTTATTTCTTCTTTGTACATTTACAGCCTAAAGAAAAATGCATGTCGGAATTTGTCCTATATTCAAATATGTTCAGAGCTTCAGTGGGCTATTTCTTTTGAAAAGGACGGTTATTACAATAATGGACTTACTGCTTAACATCCATTTTTTGAGCAGCAGGCAAAAAGTAAATAAAGGAACCCTCATTTATCTGCCTTTGTATCCCAAAAAGAAGCCCTGCATAAATAATTATGCGGGCTTCTTGGTTCTGCACCTATATATTTGTTTGGTTTTTCTGGACGTATTTCTAACATGGCCATCCTCTTTCTAAATCTTATTTTTCGAGAGGAGGTTTGTTTTTACAGAGCATTTTTCCATCGCTGACAATACAGCCGAACGGAACCCCTTATTTTCCAGCTCAGCTACAGCTTCAATCGTTGCCCCTCCTGGAGTGCAAACCTGGTCCTTTAATTCTCCCGGGTGCTTTCCCGTTTCCAGCACCATTTTGGCAGCGCCCAAGACAGCCTGAGCGGCCAGCTGATAAGATTGATCCCTAGGAAGCCCTGCTTTTACACCTCCATCTGCCAGCGCTTCAATAAACATATAAACATAGGCGGGTGAAGAGCCGCTTATGGCTGGAATAGCATCCATCATCTTTTCATCCATTACCGCTGCTCTGCCTATACTTGAAAAAATTTGGACTACTTCATCCAGCTCCTCTGCAGATACTGAAGTATTTGCTGCGAGTACGCTCATTCCTTCCCCAACTAAAGATGGAGTGTTTGGCATAGAACGAATTGCCTTTATTTTTTTGCCAAAGGCTTTTTCCATAAAATCCAGACTAATTCCAGCGGCAATCGTTATGATGATTGCATCTGGCCTTATGCAATCCTTGATTTCATTAATAACAGTGCCATGAAGGTCAGGCTTAATAGCAAGAAATAATATATCTGCTTCTGCCGCAGCCTCTTTATTGGAGAAACTGGTTTGAATATCCAGCCTGTTTTTCACATCCATAAGTCTGTCTTCCGTTTTGGCAGTTGCAATAATCTGTCCAGCAGGAATCAATTTTGATTTTAATATTCCTCCAATGATGGCCTGTGCCATTTTCCCGCAGCCAATAAAACCAATTTTCTTATCCAAATACTTCACATCTCCTTATGTATTGCTTTTGCTATTATACTTTACAAACATTCGCTATAACAAAGGCTCTTTTCTCATAGATTGTTGTTTTTACTCATTAATTTTGCCCGTTGGTTAAACTTAGTTTACTATTGCAGGAACAAAACTTTACGATAACAGCCATAACAAAAAACTTTGTCCTGCATGGGTATGGTTATGCAGAAATGGTACAGGGTAATAGGATAGAAATAGGGAGGCAGTTTGAAAGAAGCTCAATGTATTCGTTCTGCAAAGGGCTTCTCTTTTGCTGTATCTTACTGACAAAAAAAAGCTTGGAGAGATATTTATGTATGATAAAGATCTAAATTTTGATTTCCCTTATAACCCGCTTCCGGAAGACTTCTTTTGCCAGCCTACACTCGTTTTAGCTAAGGCATTATTGGGCTGCCTATTAATAAAAAAAACAGAAGAAGGAATTGCCTCTGGCTATATCGTTGAGACTGAGGCATATATGGGGCCGGAAGACCGGGCAGCACACAGCTTTGGTAACAGGAGGACGAAACGGACTGAAATTATGTTCAGCAAGCCTGGAGTTGCCTATACATATGTCATGCATACCCACTGTTTAGTAAACGTAGTCAGCGGACCAGAAGAAAAACCGGAAGCTATTTTAATAAGGGCGGTCGAGCCAGTTAATGGGCTTGAACTAATGAAGAAACGGAGGAACATGGAGAATCCGAAAAATCTGACCAATGGACCTGGGAAATTAACCAAAGCCTTAGGAATAACAATGGATGACTATGGCCGCCCCTTTTCAGAACCCCCTCTAATGCTCGCAAAAGGGGCTGCTCCACATGAAATCTCCCGGGGGAAGCGGATTGGAATTGAGAACTCAGGAGAGGCCAAAGATTATCCATGGAGATATTGGATTACCGGCAACCCTTATGTTTCGCGTCAAGGAAAGAAAGTTGATATACATAGAAGCACATAAATTTCATTAACTTTTTATGCTGCTGTAAACGGAAAAAGAGAACTCCACATTTCTTTGAAAGATGATAAAAACAAACCGGAAGAGCCGCTCCTCTTTCATTAGGAGAGTACGGCTCTTTCGGTTTAATTATGATTTTTTTCCAGTTTTGACTTATACCTGGATATCAATTGGAACATAAGCATTCCAATTAAGGCAGCAATTAAAATATAAGCACCCGCAAATACCTTAAGCCCTCCTGTTGCCAATCCGCCAATAATAACTGAAAATTCTCCCCTTGAAGTTAATGAGAATCCCGACTTAAGCGATTCTGCTTTAGTTAAGCCATACCATTGTCCGCCAAAATATCCGACAGCAAGCTTATGGATAATCGACCATATAACTATAACTGCCAGAAGACCGAGAGACGGGATTTCTTCCTTGAATTCCAGTGAGAGGCCAAAGTGAAGAAAGAAAAATGGAAGAAAGAGGTTTCTAACCGGCAGAACAACTTCCTCAACTTTATCTTTAACTGCTGTGCCTGCAAGCATGATACCAGCAAGAAAAGCGCCTATTACCTCAGAAAGCCCGAGGAATACTGCAAAACCGCCATAAGTAATTGCAACTCCCAACACCAGAATTAAAAAAGAATCCTCATTGGCAACTTTTTTCATCCAATGCTGAGCCTTATGAAACACAATTCTGCTCATTACAATAGCAATCCCGGCTAAAATGGCAACCTTTATAAAAATTAAAAGGAAATCTGTAATGGAGAAGCTTCCTCCGTTTAAACCAATTAAGACCGTTACAAGGATGGGAGCGACTAGATCTTCAAAAATCAAAAGGGATAGTATATACTCGGAATCTTTGTCTTCAAGGCGATTTTTGCTTTCCAGCAATTTGACGGTAATAGAGGAACTGGTTGCATATACAAGTCCACCTATTAATAGCGATACATAAAAGCTTTGGCCAGCGAGATAAACAATTCCTGTTGTTACCCCAACCCCAAGCAGGACATCCAGCAGCCCAGACCTCCAAACTCTCTTTCCATTTTTCCGCAATTCACGAACTGAAAATTTCTTTCCTAGCAGGAAGAATAGGAGAATTAAGCCGATTTCACCAGCAACTTCAATTACTTTAGTATCGTGAAAATATCCAAAGAAGCCGATTCCTGCCCCTAATATAATATATATAACAATATCGGGAATCCTTAATATTTTTATTCCGATTAATGCAGTTATAAATAAGACAAGAAAGATTATCCCTATTGCAAGAGGCATGTTCATATGCAGTTTATCATCCCTTTTTATATTTTATGGATTACCATTACCCCTTTCCTCCTAAATTCACTCCTGTAAGATAGGACCAGTCTGATGTCCCGTCAAGTGTCTTCCGATAAAATTCGACAGGTACCTGGTACCTAAAGGAATTTGTCGATAAAAAAACAAGCTATTTCACTGGACTTTTTTCATTTAAGCGTTTATTTTACAATAAAAAGGCAATATTCTTTGTATGAGATAACAATTAACAAAACGGAATGGGATGGTGTTACGATGGCAGATAAGAAGAATATGAAAGTTCCTAGCAAAGAATTAAATATTGGTGCGAATGTATCATTAAACGGCCTGGTAACAGCTGTTTTTGATAATATGGTTCATGTTCAGATTGGTGCTAAAATAGTTACAGTTCATGTGAAAGATCTATACTCTGGACTTAATCAGTCTTTATTGAAGAATCAGCAGGCATAACATCCACCATCTCTATAAGAATATACAGGAGGAGCAAATCATGAACTGCTCCTCCTTTTTTTGGCTCTGTTAAATTTGCCTGTTGATTGCCACGGGGCACTCAAGCGTTCAGCGGGAGAACCCGACGCTCCTCAGTTCATTCGCAACTGCGGACTTTGAATAAGCTTCCCCGAATGCACACCGCGTCGTAAGAAAATGCGTATGCATTTTCGCGGGATTATCATCTTCCGCTCCACTCAACAGGGTGCTAGAATCAACAATAAGCTATAACACAGCCTTGTTTTTTATACCGGCTGGACTTGACCGGCCTGAGCTTCAGAAAACTGATAGTCTCCGAGTATTTGATACGCGGTAAGTTTTTGACATGCTATTGAAGAAATGGCAGCTTCTGATGCTTTTACAATCACAGCATTATCTGAAGAACAGCCTAAGAATTCGAAACCATTTGGAAGTTCAAGGCTGTGTGTATCCCCTAGAAGAGCCCAAACCGGCATTACTGCCTCTTCCCCTTTAGCTTTTCCTTCTTCAAAAACATCCGGAAAATCATTCGCATCAAGATGGATCAAGTCTTCTACAATCGCACTTGCTGTTGGAAACATGCCCGCTCCCGGGCCTTGAAGACTAATATTCCCTACAATATCCGCATCTATGGAAACGGCATTTTGAACACCCTCAACTCTATACAAAGGATGCGATTCCCCAACAAGGACTGGTTTAACTTCACATCGAACAGCGTCCTTGTTCCACTCCAGCGAAGCCACATGTTTAAACCTTAGACCAAGGGATGAGGCAATATCGATTTGTTCTGAAGTGATATCCGTAATTCCTAATCTAGTCGATCTCCCCCAATCCGGTCCCTTGCCAAAAACGAGTTCACTCAGAACAACCGCCTTATAAAAAGCATCATACCCTTCAATATCATTTTCAGGGTCGGCTTCTGCATAGCCTTTTTCCTGAGCAATTTTCAAAGCAGCTTCAAATGAAAGCCTCTCCTCACGCATACTGGTTAAAATAAAATTTGAGGTGCCATTTAAGATTCCTTCAATTCTTTCAACTTTATTTGCGTTGAGCAGCCTCTTAAGGGTCTGGATAATCGGAATTCCGCCTCCTACTGTCGCTTCAAAGCCCAAAGAGACATTATGCTTTTTGGCCAATGTTTTTAATTCGCTTCCATGATGGGCAAACATTTCTTTGTTGGCCGTAATCACATGACAGCCTCTTAATATAGCCTGGCGCATATATGTATAGCCCGGCTCCTTGCCAACGATCGCATCAATTACCACATCAAGCTTGGGAAGATCTATTATCTTTTGAAAATCATCAGTCAAAAGAACTTCCTTTTCTGGCAAGGCATGCTTTTCAATATTCTTTACAAGAATTGCAGTGACCTTTACCTCTTTTCCGGTTATTGCCTGAAGCCGCTCCTGATGTTTGTTTATAGTTTCATAGACACCTTTTCCTACTGTTCCAAATCCCAAAAGGCCAACTGTTATCACTGACATATTTGCATTCCCCCTGCTTTGTAAATTTACCTTCCACACCTTTGGCAGCACAAAAAACCCCTTCTGCCTATAACAGACAAGAAGGGGTTTGAATTAACGTACAGTCCATTCCGCCTTCTCATCTTCGGAAATAAATTTCCTCTGAATTTGGCACCGGGCATGAATATGCTGGTTGCCGAGGCTTCATTGGGTCAGTCCCTCCGCCTCTCTTGATAAGAAGTTTCTCAGTATTTAAATTAATTAGATAAATCATAAACATATAAATGAACTTCGTCAACCACTTTTTGAAAATTTGCTGTTTAAATTAATTTCACTAATCAAAAGTATGATCAGGATCTTCATATACGATTTCAAGAAAATGCTTAAGAATTCTGGCAGTAAGCCCCCATATGACTTTGTCTTCAAAATAGTAAAATACTTCTTCTACCTTTCTGGTTTGCCAATTATAATTTTCCCCTCCAACGATTAAGTCAAAAGGGAAATTTTTTTCAGGTTCCACCTTAAAATTCACATGGTACGTTTCCGGCTTCACTTCCTTGAGAAATGCAAGGGGAACGGTAAACACTTCTTCCACTTCGTCCGGGTTCGGGACAATCTGGTTTGGGGTTTTAATGATGCCTGCAAAAGGATAAATGATCTGTCCAAATGAGATCATGTAATCTAATGGGGAAATATTCGTAATGCTGTCTTCACTTATGCCAAGTTCTTCAGAGGTCTCACGGATTGCAGTATGCTCCTCATCCCTATCCCCTGGATCAATCCTTCCGCCGGGAAAACATACCTCACCAGGCTGTCTCCTCAACTGGAGTGAGCGCACTTCAAAAAGAACATGTATTTCATCATTTATTTCCACCAGCGGAAGCAAAATGGCAAACTTCGCAAACCGCTCACTCCCTAAAATAATGGGTGTCCGACTCTTCAGCCTATCAGCCAGCTTCTCAATCTCCATCTATCCACCTCCAGCAGCAAGTTCCAGATAATAGAATGATATCTTCATCATACTGTATTCACAGGGATTTATTAATTCATACGGCTTGCAGTTGATAAATATTTCAGAAATCAACTCTGTATTGCCTTTCTTAACAATGTTTTTGATGGAAAATATGTTTTACTCACGGACCGTAATGTGACTGATCAAGTGGATTGGGATGAACGAAAAACTTAGGAAGGGGTAAAAGCATAAATTGAAGTCCACCGGATACGGGGGCTATTTTTTTGAAAATAAAAAAGAGAGGTCCCCCCCTCTTTTTTAAGCGTACATTTTCTTATTATCTTCCTGCCTGAAAAAGCTCTTCATGGCATGGAATACATCTGCTTTTTGCTTAAGGATATAATATCGGAAATCATCATTTTTGATGTTTTTATACGCGGACATTAGGGTCGAGTGGCGGTTGTACTGGTTGACCTCGCCATATCCAAACATATTGGATACTTTCATTAGGTCTTCCACTAATTTAACGCAACGGGCATTATCAGAGGTCAGGTTATCACCGTCAGAGAAGTGGAACGGGTAAATATTATATTTCCGCGGATTGTATTTCGAATCAATCAGTTCAAGCGCTTTGCGGTAAGCAGATGAACAAATCGTTCCTCCGCTTTCCCCTTTGGAGAAAAAGTCCTCTTCTGAGACCACTTTCGCTTCAGTATGGTGGGCAATAAATGCAATCTCTACTGTTTCATATTTGGTCCTAAGGAATCGGGTCATCCAGAAGAAAAAGCTTCTAGCCATATACTTTTCCCAAATCCCCATTGAACCGCTGGTATCCATCATCGCAAGTACAACAGCTTTTGAATCAGGCTTTACAATCTCATTCCATGTTTTAAATTTCAAATCTTCCTTATAAATCGGGTGGAAGGCTGCCTTTCCGTTCATTGCATTTCGCTTGAATGCCGACATCATTGTCCGCTTCTTATCAATATTGCCCATGAGGCCTGTTTTGCGGATATCATTAAATTCAATGTTTTCCACCAGGTTTTCATCCTGCTCTTTTTTCTTTAGGTTAGGCAATTCCAGCTGTTTAAAGAGCGCCTCTTCAATTTCCATTAATGATACTTCAGCTTCGAAATAATCCTCGCCTGCCTGGTCGCCTGCTCCCTGCCCTTTTCCGGGCCCTTTTTGGCTGCCGGATCCGTCGCGTGCCACTACATCTCCAATCTGGCTATCTCCATCGCCCTGGCCGACATGTTTGTTTTTATCGTAGTTGTAACGGATCTTGTATTCATCCAATGAACGAATTGGTATTTTTACAACTTCCCGTCCATTCGACATTACAATGTTTTCTTCCGTTATCAAATCAGGCAAATTGTTGCGGATTGCTTCTTGAACTTTATCCTGATGACGCTGCTGGTCATCATAGCCTTTGCGATGGAGGGACCAATCTTCTTGAGAAATTACAAACTGATGGTTATTGACATTCGTCATGTTAACCCCTCCTTTAAAAAATATAATTTTTTTCACACATTCCGGCTTTCCAACATACAATATCGCGAGTGTCAAAAAAGATACATCTTCCCCTAAATCAGCAGTCTGCCTGCTTTTCCATGGACTCTTTTCCTGGCAGCCGATTATCATAGGCCCCAATAAAATAAATGTTTATTACTCTATCTTATGCAAGAAGACAAAATAATTTACAAATAATTTAGACAATAAGACATCTGTAAGCTCTTTTGGACAAGCCCATTTTTAAAATCAGGACAATGCCTATTCAGCTTAACTAAAAAATAAACCTCCGCATTTTTAGCGGAGGTCTTTGTCTTTCTGTTTATGCTGTATTGGATCAGGATATTTATCATAATCCTCTCTTAATTCTTGATTGGTCCGCAAGTTTTCCATTTGCTTTCCCAAATTCTCCATTTGTTCGACATTTTCTGCCATTGAGCTGTTTCTCGGTGTATAATTCTTGTCCAATTCTATCTTTTTCATGAATATCACCTCTGTTTTTTATATACCCCGGTTTGCCTTTTTTAAACTTTTGCCCATTCCCAGCATAAATATGGGCTGGTAAAAATATGATTAACCAAAGGGGGGGATTTAATGAGCGAATTCCTATGCTGTGGCTGGTGCGGAGAATTATCCATTTATGATCGGACAGCTTATATTGAAAATAAACCCGTTTGCCCTGAATGCCTGGAGAAAAAAGCCAAGTCCAAAATAAAAGATGAAGATTGATTATTGAGGCGATAGTGCCTCTTTTTTGTTTGGATTTTTTATAAAAAGTCTATTTATCAGGTTTTTTGTCAATTTCGTCTTCATATAATAAAAGAACATAATAAATTTATTAAAGCAGGCTGCTTTTTATTTCTGCTCCCACTCCTTTAATCATTTAATCCGATTGAATATGGGACTTATTTGCAAGTTTCCCGTTATATTTGCAAAATTTTCGAATATATTTGCAGCTTTCAGCTTTTAATTGCAAAATTTTAGTTATTTGCAAAATCTGCATACAAAAAAGCCTGGCATCCATATCTGCCAGGCTCTATTAATATTTATCGATTAAGCAGGCTTCCTACATAGCGCAGCAATTCATTAGCAGAAGTTGAGTTATAGCCATGCTCATCTATTAGCCTCGCTACAACCTCATTGATCTTCTTCAGCTGCTGCTCATCTGGTGTCTTGGAGGACGTAGTGATCTTCACGACATCTTTCAAGTCAGCAAACAGCTTCTTCTGGATTGCTTCACGCAGGCGGTCATGTGAATTATAATCAAACCGCTTCCCTTTCCTTGCATAAGCGGAAATACGGATTAAAATTTCCTCACGGAACGCCTTCTTCGCATTTTCTGAAATGCCGATTTGTTCCTCAATTGAACGCATAAGCTTTTCATCAGGGCTGATTTCTTCGCCGGTTAATGGATCGCGAAGCTTTGCCTTATTGCAATAAGCTTCGACATTATCCAGATAATTTTCCATAAGCGTCTTTGCAGATTCTTCATATGAGTAGACAAATGCTTTCTGCACTTCTTTTTTGGCAATATCATCATACTCTTTACGGGCCAGGGAGATAAAATTCAAGTATCTTTCCTTTAGCTCCGGAGTGATGGATGGATGCTGATCCAGCCCTTCTTTTAAGGAGCGCAATACATCCAGCGCATTAATGCTAGTGATGTTTTTGCGAATGATGGTAGAAGAAATTCGGTTGATGACATAACGAGGGTCAATTCCGCTCATGCCCTCATCCGAATGCTCTTTCTTCAATTCCTCTACGTCCGCCCTGTTGTATCCTTCCACACTTTCTCCATCATAAAGCCTCATTTTCTTAACTAAATCAATATCGCCTTTTTTCGGATCCTTCATGCGGGTAAGGATTGTAAACATCGCAGCAACCCGTAAAGTATGAGGTGCGATATGCACATTGGAAACATCACTTTCACGGATCATTTTGTCATAAATCTTTTCTTCCTCTGAAACTTTAAGATTATAAGGAACAGGCATGACGATTATCCGGGAATGGAGCGCTTCGTTTTTCTTATTTGAAATGAACGAACGGTATTCCGTTTCATTCGTATGCGCGACAATTAGCTCATCCGCCGAAATTAAGGCGAAACGCCCGGCTTTAAAGTTGCCTTCCTGAGTTAGTGACAATAAATGCCATAAAAATTTCTCATCACACTTCAGCATTTCCTGGAATTCCATCATACCGCGGTTTGCCTTGTTCAGTTCCCCATCAAAACGATATGCCCGCGGATCTGACTCTGAACCATACTCAGCAATGGTTGAAAAGTCAATACTGCCAGTCAGATCGGCAATATCCTGTGATTTTGGATCTGATGGGCTGAAGGTTCCAATTCCTACCCTGCGGTCTTCGGAGAAAATGACTCTTTCAATCATAACATCTTCAATACGGCCGCCATATTCCTGCTCAAGACGCATACTGTTTAATGGCGATAAATTTCCTTCTATCCTGATTCCATATTCATCATAAAAGTCTTTGCGAAGATGATGCGGAATTAAATGAAGGGGATCTTCATGCATCGGGCAGCCCTTTATCGCATAGACTGCTCCCCTATCAGTAAGGGAATATTGCTCCAAACCTCTTTTTAGCATCGTCACTAATGTTGATTTACCGCCGCTGACCGGTCCCATTAATAAAAGGATCCTTTTTCGGACATCCAGGCGTTTGGCCGCCGGATGGAAATATTCCTCCACGAGTCTTTCAAGAGCTTCTTCAAGGCCAAACAGCTGATTGCTGAAAAACTGATATCGTTTTTGCCCCTTCACATCTTCCACACCGGCATCTTTTATCATGTTATATACCCTTGAGTGTGCTGACTGGGCAACCCATGGCTTCTCTTTAACAATTTCTAAATACTCTCCAAAAGTCCCTTCCCATTTAAGCTTTTCCTCTTCATGTCGATACATCTCAATTTTTTTTAGAATATCCATAAGGACCTCCCCCTGTCGCATTATCAGAGACGATTAATATACTCTATGCGCTTGGGCAATTGAACATGCGTAAATCTGTTGAGAGTTTGGTTTGTTCTTCGTTGATTTTAGCACGGGACACTTTTTTCCGCGGGGAGGGATAAGAGCCTCCCCGGCTTCGCCTGTGGGTCTCCCACTCCCTCTCTTCTGAGCAGGACATTGGAAAAGCATCCTTGAATAAACATCCGTAAAGAAATGCGGAGCATTTTCAAGGAGCCAAGCGCCCTCCGCTTCAATTTACACAGTTGGTTAAACTAAGTTCGCCTTCAAATAGCAGCAAACTTTACGAAGAGAGCCTCTTTTATGAAAATGGCATGAATTACTGTTTTTTTAAAAGCCTGCAGCAGCCAAACCTGAAAAAAAAACTCCACACTTTTCATTCACAGTTAATCTGTTTTGGGCTATAATAAGCTTATATTAAAATCGCATATTAACGGTCAGTAAAATTCCTTGCTTTATTTCAATTTAATAACTAGGATATATTAAAAGAAGTTAAGCTGACCGTAAAGGCCCGATTATGCTTGCCTATTGATATATACGCTAAAGGAGGATTACATATACATGGGTACAATTATTATTATTGGTGTAATGGTTGCTTTCCTTGCTGCTATTTTCACTGCCGGATACGATGACAAGCCAGGCGTAAGCAACAAATAAGCTGCTGATTTCTCAGCAGCTTTTTTCTTTTTGCGTTCTGATGACCAGGGACTTAATTCCGTGGCAGGCACTCAGGCTCCTGGTGCTCCTAGGACCCTGCACTTTCGATGTCTCTTTGGTTACAGTTTCCCCCAGAAAGGTGAATAAGCATTCATAAATAAACACCGCACGAAGGAATGCAGCTGCATTTTTGCGGATATCTCGTCTTCCCGCTCCAAACAGCATAGATTTAATTAAAGAAAATCCTATCTTAAATCCATTTTCTTCTTTTGGACAAAATCCTTCATATACATTCTTGTCTGTTTTTCCATCAAGCCGCCGATTTGACTGGTCCATGTGTCCTTCCGTTTGCCGCCAGTCCGCTCATTATAATACTCGGAGATGATTCTGTTATACACTTCAAGCTCCTGACGATAGGCTTCTTCATCTTGTTTATATTCATTTTCATGGTATATGTGCTCAAAAGGAAGTCTTGGCTTCTTATCATTCTTTTTGGAAGGATAGCCCACTGCCAAACCAAACAGCGGAATAACACGATCCGGTGTTTTTAATAGCTCGGAGACACCCTCAAGATTATTTCTGATTCCTCCAATATAGCAAATTCCCAGTCCCATGGATTCAGCAGCAACCGCAGCATTTTGTGCTGCTAGTGCAGCGTCAATGACTGCAACCATAAACTTCTCTGTACTTTCTATGGAAGGAATCACATCTTTGTTTTCCATTTGGCCAATTACCTCGTGTCGATGCAAATCTGCACAAAAAACAAGGAAATGTCCATTTTCAGCCACATAGCTTTGATTGCCGGCAAACGCAGCCAGCTTTCCTTTCTTTTCTTTATCTGTAACCCCAATTATTGAATAGGCCTGGACAAAGCTTGATGTGGAAGCAGCCTGGGCAGAAAGTACGATCGTTTTGATCTGCTCCCTGGATAGAGGCTTCTCTTCAAAATGGCGCACTGAACGATGGTCCATTAGCAGTTTGGTTACTTCATTCATTCAACTCATTCCTTTCCTATGTATCTTATCATTTTACCCAGAAAAGAAAGTTTTCTCCAAAGGAAAAGGCCTGACTGAAATCAGGCCTCGAACACTTTTAATTTGGCTCTTTTATCATAAATTATTTTTTTTACTTATAAATTCTGCCCGCTGATTTCAGCACGGGGCATATGCTTTCCACGGGGAGGGTGAGAGACTCCTCGGCTTCGCCTGTCGGGTCCCCCTTCCCTCTCTTCCCGCAGGAGTCTAATGCCCTCCGCTACAGTCAACTCAGCTGGTTAACCTTGTTTAGGACTGAAAAGCAGCAAACTTTATGAAAACAGCGTTTATTTTAAATATAAATAATCCTGCTGCCGCAGCGCTTCATAAACCAGAATCGCTGCAGTATTGGAAAGGTTTAAAGAACGGACATTGTCATTCATTGGAATCCTTAAAGCACGATCCTTATTGCTTTCAATCACATCTTTTGGAAGTCCGGTCGTTTCCCTGCCAAAAATAAAATAATAATCTTTCTCCACATTGCTGTAGTCAAAAGTAGAATGTGGCTTAGTACCATACTTCGTTAAATAGAAATACTCCCCGCCTTCACTGCTTTTAAAGAAATCGTCCAGCGAGTCATGATAAACGATATTTACATATTGCCAATAATCCAATCCGGCACGCTTCAGCATTTTATCATCTGTTGAAAAGCCAAGCGGGCGGATTAAATGCAATGTCGTATCAGTTGCCGCGCAGGTACGGGCTATATTTCCAGTGTTAGCCGGAATTTCTGGCTGATATAATACTACATGCAATCCCACTTTTTTCACCTCTAATATAAACTCTGCATGTTGCTATTATATCACTTTGAAATCCCCAGACAAATTACCGGTCATCTGTTATTGAAAAAAATTTATATTTTATATTGGGCGTATAGGCTGTCGAGTCCTCATAAGCCCAATAGCGCATTCTGCAGTTGTACGTATGGGCATTGACCAAAGGCATTCCTGCCGCATCTTTTCCAGTAACCAGCGTTGTATGGTCAAACCGCCCGTCTCCCTGAAAATCATAGCAAATGACATCTCCCAACAGGAGCTGATCCGGACTGGAAACCTCCTTTGCCCTTAATCCCGTCTTGGATCCCGGTAGATACCACCTCATTGAATTGGCGACCGACCAGCTGAAGCTCCAGTTTTCGCTTCTCATCCACCAGCCTTTTCCGCGGTTTGGGTATCCCCTCATCGGTCCTCCCCCTGCATGCAAGCATTGGGATATATAATTAGTGCAGTCTACCTCAAACTTTTTATAAGCAGGATTATGGCTGTTCCACCATTTTTCTGCATATTGCACAGCCTTCATGCGTTCATATCTATACTCAAGTCTGATTTCTTCCTCCTCATTTTCCAGAGAGAAATCCTCTCCTGCTATCCTGATATCTTTAAAAGGATTTTTCTCCTGATCCTCTACTAAAACACCTTTATAAAATTCAGCTGTACGCTCTTCGATTTCTTCTTCCATGTAGAGCAAGCCTTTATGCTTAATTAAATATTTGAAGTGGACTTTGTATTCAACCGGCTTTACATCGTCCTTTTCCTTTCCAACCTTGGTCACTTTTCCAGTTGCCTGGGCTTTCACAATCTCGCCCGATCGGCTCAGTAAAGATTCTTTCTTTTGTTCAATTTTCGGGCAGGTATGGATTGAGCTTCTTGAATGGGAAACACACTGCTGTACTCTTTTAACCAAAAGTTCTTGAAGCTGGTCCCTCACGCATCTCACTCCTCTCATACTCCATACATATGAGGGCAGTAAATGGACCTTGCTTAAATTTTTGCTTTAATTGTCAGCCTTTAACCTTTCGATCGTTCTTTCCAGCTTATCTTTTTTGCTAAAAAGCCCATAAAAAAAGAGGGAGAATCTCCCCCTCTTCATTATTCTATAATACTTAAGCCTTTTTCGATTTCCGCCAAAACCTTTTCGTCTTTTTCCTGTACTGAAGCGTCCTCCAAGGCAGATACGGACTCTTTTCCGCCGATTTTCCCCAGTGCCCATGCAGCCGTTCCCCGGATAACCGGACGCGGATCGGTTGTCATGACTTTAATCAGATCATTTATAGCGGATTCATCTTTATAATGGGCAAGGGCTATTATGGCGTTCCGCTGGATTGGCTTTTTCCCTCTCCAGGAGCCAGATACAGGGCCGAACTTTTCCTTGAATTCACGGTTGCTGATGAAAAGAAGCGGCCTTAGCAGCGGCTTCGCTACTTCCGGATCGGGCTCCATTTCTTCATGAAAATGAAAGTCCTTCCCTTTATTCTCTGGGCAGACCGTTTGGCAAGTATCACACCCATAAAGCCTATTTCCCAATTTTTCTCTGTATTCATCTGCAAGAAAGCCTTTTGTCTGCGTTAAAAAAGCAATACATTTTTGCGCATCAAGCTGCCCGCCCTGAATTAAAGCTCCGGTTGGACATACATCCACACATTTATTGCAGCTGCCGCAGCGGTCTTCCATTGGTTCGTCAGGCTCAAAAGGCAAGTTCGTAATCATTTCCCCCAGATATACATATGAACCAAATTCAGGTGTGATGATGGAGCAGTTTTTCCCGCTCCAGCCTATGCCTGCTCTCTGTGCCACTGCCCGATCCACTAGCTCGCCTGTATCCACCATGGATTTGCAGATTGCTTCAGGAATCCTCGCATGAATAAATTCTTCAAGCTTTTGAAGGCGATCCTTCAATACATGGTGATAATCCTTGCCCCAAGAAGCACGGCAGAAGATCCCTCTTCTTTCGCCTTTTTTGCTGACAACTCTCACCTTCATTTTTGAAGGATAAGCAAGTGCAATCGAGATAATTGACCTTGGCTTGTCCATTAGCAGACTGGGATTAACTCTTTTCTCAATGTCCGGCTCTTCAAATCCTGAATGGTATTGAAGCTCCTGCTGACGGATTAGCCTGTTCTTCATTTCATCGAAAGTGCTGGCGGTTGTAAATCCGATTTTATCAATGCCAATTGTTTTACTGTATTCAATCACTTCTTGCTTGAATTGTGCAAAGTCCATTGCTGGTGCCTCCTTTCAAGAAAAAATTATATATATATAAATGCCGTTTATTTATTGAAACATCGCTTATTATGATAAACTATTTTAAAGTAAAATTGGAGGTGGAAAGCTTGGAAATTACGATTTCTCCCGAGTTATGCAATCTATTTCCCCATTTTAAAATCGGTTTTATTACATATAAAAACATTGAAGTCGGACAGTCTCCGCAAATGGTTAAAGGCCGTCTTCAGCTTTTCCAGGAATCTATTTATTTTGATTTAGAGGATAAAAATGCAGCAGACCTCGAGGGCATTAAAGAATGGAGACAAATTTTTAAAAAAGCAGGAAAGGATCCCAACCGTTACCGCCATTCTGCAGAAGCTTTGTACCGAAGAATTAAAAAGCAGAACTATCTGCAGCCAGTTAATAGCTCAATAGATATTAACAACTTCTTCTCATTGGAATATCAAATTCCAATTGGTGTTTATGATGCAGACAAGCTTTCTGGCGATTTATCAATCAGAATCGGCAAAGAAGGCGAGGAATATAACGGTTTGAATGGAAGACCCAATTCGCTGGCTAATTTAATCATTAGCGAAGATACAGAAGGCCCTTTTGGCAGTCCATTTGTCGACTCAGAAAGAACAGCAGTGACAGAACAAACCAAAAATGCCGTTCAAATCGTTTATTTACGCCCCTCTCTGGACACATGGCAAGCAGAAAAAATGGTCGAGTCTTTAATGAACATGTACATACAAGTCCATGGGGGAGAAGGAAGCTTTAAGGTAATTGGATGCTAACATTCCCACAAAATTCGAGTGGTACCTGGTACCGCCCGGATTTTTTTAATTAATAGCCAAAAATTGAAAAAACGCAATACCTCGTCTTTTTTGAACGAAACACTGCGTTGGCTATGTATGGAGCGGGTGAAGGGAATCGAACCCTCATCATCAGCTTGGAAGGCTGAGGTTTTACCACTAAACTACACCCGCATTTGTATTAAATTACTGACTACTTGTTTTCTTCCTGCTCTTGCATGCCTCTTTCACTGCAAGCCCATTCAGGGAAGCTAGATGCGTCGAGGCAACTCGCTGTTGATTCATGGAAGTGTCACTCGTGGCTGAGGTTTTACCACTAAACTACACCCGCATATATAAATTGTATTTTGCAGTTATCTAAATTATGTTAATTTTACCGGTTTTGTCGAATCGAGTCAATAATTAAATAAGCTCTGTCGAATCAACTATTTAATAGTACTAAATTCAGCAGAAATAGTCAACCGTTTTTTGAGAAATTTGTCGAAAAAAGGACCGGGGAGAAATTAATTAAATTTCCTCCCCAGCTACTTCTTTTTACACCCACCACATAGACGCTGGCTGCTCCTCAATTAAAATAGACTGCAAATTTTTTACTGCCCGTGTAAATCCTTCTTCAATCGACATCAGCGGATCTTCGTGCTCAATGCTTACAACATAATCATATCCAAACGTTCGTAAAGAACTCATCATATCTGACCATTCCTGAAGGCTGTGTCCACATCCAACGGACCGGAATGTCCACGCTCTGGTCTGGACATTGCCATATGGCTGCATATCCGTTAAGCCGTACATATTTACATTTTCCTGGTCTATATATGTGTCCTTTGCATGGAAATGGTGAATGGCATTTTCTTTACCCAATATTTTTATAGCTGCAACAGGATCAATTCCCTGCCACCATAAATGGCTTGGGTCCAAGTTTGCCCCGATAGAATCACAGGTTTCTTCCCTTAATTTTAAAAGCGTATAAGGAGTATGCACGAGGAAGCCTCCATGTAGCTCAAGACCGATTTTGACATTATGGTCTTTGGCATACTTGCCTGCTTTTTTCCAATAAGGAATAAGTTTTTCTTCCCATTGCCATTTTAATATTTCACCATATTCATTCGGCCATGGAGCAACAGGCCAGTTTGGATAAGCGGCATTTTCCCCGTCCCCTGCTGTTCCGGAAAAACAGTTTACAACAGGAACATCCGTCAGGCCTGCCAGTCTAATGGTGTCATACAGTACCCGATCTGATTCCTCTGCAAAAGCCTTATTAGGTGATAGTGGATTTCCATGACAGCTGAATGCGCTGATTTCCAGTCCTCTGCTTGTTATCTTTGTCAAATACTCATTGCGGCGTTCTTCACTTTCAAGCAGCTCCTGCAGATTGCAATGGGCATTCCCTGGATAAGCACCCGTTCCGATTTCAACTGCCTTAAGACCTGCAGCCTTTACATAGTCAAGCATTTCCTCAAAATTTTTGTCAGCAAATAGAACTGTAAATACGCCAAGCCTCACAATGTCCCCTCCTATTGCTTGAAATTTTCTTCTTTCCCCATTTCACTGCTTTTATAGATTGCATCAATTATTCTTGTTGTCTGCAATGCTTCTTCAGCTTTAACCTCAAATTCTTCCCTTCCAAAACAGCTATTAATAAAATTCCGGGTTTGGGCTGAAGCGTAATCTTCTTCTCCAGGCAGCCAATCTGCTCGGGTATTAAGCAGCATCCCATGCTTGTATTGATTGATCCTAAGCGGGAACAAATCAATTCCCCCATATTCTCCAGAAAGACTGATGCATTCTTCATCACGTTCAATATTGGCTGACCAGGAAGTTTCAAAAAGCAGGGATGCACCATTTGCAAACTTAACGTAAGCTGTAACATGGTCGTCAACATTAAAGGTTTCATGGTCAAAAGTTCCCCACAGATTAACCTGGCCAGGCAATTTGCTTAACGTATTGTATGCTGTCCCAGTTACTTCTGTCTCTTTAGGATTCCCCATAAGCCAAATGGAGAGATCCAATAGGTGGCATCCATAATCAATCAAGCTGCCGCCCCCCTGCAGTTCCTTATTCGTAAAAACACCCCAGCCCGGCACCTTTCGCCTTCTCATGCCCCTTGCCCTTACAGCAAATGGCTGGCCTATTTCATTTTCCAGTATAAGCTTTTTAGCAGCTTGAGCTTCTTTCATAAATCGATAATGATAACCAATGGCCAAAACTTTTCCGGACCTATCCCTTGCTTCAATCATTTTGCTGCATTCCTCTAATGACATGGCCATCGGCTTTTCACACAAAACATGCTGACCGGCGTCCAATGCAGCGACTGCAATCTCAGCATGGAATTTATTCGGGGTACAAACGACCACTGCATCAGTTTCATTGAACAAGTCTTTATAATTTACAAAAGACTTTTCGATACCGAACTGATCTGCAGCATGTTTGGCTGATTCTTCACTTACGTCACATACACCCGTAATCATCACACTATCCGCAAATTTTAAAAGAGCAGGAATGTGCCTTGACTTGGCAATTCCGCCAGCACCGATAATGCCTATCCGCAATTTCTCCATTGTTGCACCTCAGTTGATTTTTACTATTTGTTTGGTCTTGCTGGATTCCAGAGCAGCAAGAATGACCTCAAGTGACTTTATTCCTTCAGAACCTGGAATAGCAGGCTCTTGATCATTAAGAATGCAGTTTACGAAATGATCGATGACGCCCGAATTCTTTTGGCCGCCCTCATCGTTTGTCTGGATTCCGCCAAGTTCATACTTTACTGTTTCTCCGTTGGCATAATGAACAATTAGGGAATTTATTGGATCATCCTCTAATCTTAAAATTGCTTTTTCTCCATAAATAATCGTAGAGTTATCTTCCCTGGAAACATAAGACCAGCTTGCAGCCAGTGTACCGATTACACCGCTTTCTGTTTTTAACACGCATACTGCAGTATCATCTACATCGGTATTTTCTTTGGCACTTGTTTCAACAAAGGCTCCCACCTCAGTGAATTCCTCTCCAAATATAAAGCGAAGGAGATCTGTTTTATGGACTCCCAGGTCTCCCATTGCGCCAATAAAAGCCTGATCTTTCTTGAAAAACCAGCTGTCCTTTCCATCCGCACTCCATCCTTCAGGTCCTCCATGCCCAAAAGCCGACCGGAAACTGTAGATTTTCCCAGCTTCGCCTTTCTCAATCAGTTCTTTTGCTTTTCTATGTGACGGTACAAATCGCTGATTATGTGCAATCATGAGTTTTTTGCCGGTTTTACGGGCTGCCTCATTCATTTCCCTGGCCTCTTCCATAGTGGCAGCCATTGGCTTTTCACATAAAACATGCTTTCCTGCATATAAGGCTGCAACTGAAATCGGGGCATGAAGATAATTCGGCGTGCACACACTGACTGCGTCTATATCCTCATCAGCAAGCAATTCATTATAATCGGTGAACGCTTTCGCCTGATATATCTCGGCAAATCCATTAGCTCTCTCTTCATTAATATCACAGACCGCTGCAATGGCAGTCTCGCTGTTTGCATGATATTCAGGCATATGGCGATGCTTAGCAATGCTTCCGCAGCCAATAATTCCGATTCTGATTTTCTTCATTCTATTTTTCCACTCCTTCCGTTTTGGCTCTAATACTCTCCAAAGGTTTTGCATTTCCATAAACCGGGGTTGGAAGATTGGCAGGCTTAGCCCATTCAACAGCATTTTTTATGACTTGCTGAATGTCCTTATGATAGTAAGTTGGATACGTTTCATGTCCCGGGCGGAAATAAAACACCTTTCCCTTGCCACGCTTATAGGTACAGCCGCTCCGAAAAATTTCCCCGCCTTCAAACCAGCTCACCATAACCAGCTCATCCGGTGCCGGTATATCAAAATGCTCTCCGTACATTTCCTCCTGTTCAAGTTCAATATATTCACCCAGCCCTGCCGCAATCGGATGGCCGGGATCTACAATCCAAATCCGTTCCTTTTCGCCAGCTTCCCTCCACTTTAAATCACAAGAGGTTCCCATTAATGCTTTAAATACTTTGGAAAAATGGCCTGAATGAAGAACAATCAGGCCCATACCATCCAGCACCCTTTGTTTTACCTTTTCAACAATCGAATCAGCTACTTCACCATGGGCGAGGTGCCCCCACCAAATCAATACATCTGTTCCATTTATAACTTCATCAGTAAGACCATGTTCAGGATCATCTAAAGTTGCCGTGCTAACTCTATATTTTTCATCTTTTAAAAAGCCTGCAATTGCCCCATGTATTCCACCAGGGTATAGTGATCTAACCTTTTCATCTATCTTTTCGTGACGGTTCTCATTCCAAACAAGTACGTTCAGCATGTTATTCCTCCTTCAAATAGTAAACCGATGAGCTCCTATACTCATTGGGGGAAATTCCTTCTGTCTTTTTAAAGACCCTGCTAAAATATTTCTCATCCTGATAGCCTACATGAAAGGCGATTTCATAGATTTTGAGCTTTGGATTCTGCAAAAGCTCCTTCGCTTTTTTCATTCGAATATTTGTGACAAAATCGGTTATGGTAGCCTTATATTCCTGTTTAAACTTTCTTGAAATATACTCCCTGCTCAGGTAAAAACGATCGGCAATTTCCTGAAGATTGATATCCTTGTTGTAGCTTTCAAGCAAGAATTCTTCTATTTGCTGAATCACATTTTTCTCGCCGTTATGATTTTGCTGATCTTTTTCCGGAAAGCTTTGCCGATTCCATTCAGTGACGGCCCTTTCCAATGTTTCGTTTAAAATTTCTGGATCGATAGGCTTCAAAATATAATCAAAGCTTTTATAGCAAATCGCGTTTCTCATGTATTCAAAATCATCATATCCGCTGACCACAATTGTTTTACTGGAAATATCCGATGAATGGATCCATTTTAAAAGACTGATGCCATCTCTCTTTGGCATTCTCATATCTGTAAAAATAATTTCCGGCCGATGTTCGGTTATCAGCTTCACTGCCTCATTTCCATCAGCCGCTTCCATAATTGTATTAATGCCATAACGGTTCCAATCTGCTAAAAGCATCAAACCTTCACGAACATGTTTTTCATCATCCACAATTATCGCTTTCATCCTGACCACCTTCCATCCTTTTTGGAAGCTTAATAGAAACAATCAGCCCGCCATGCTCAAGGTTCCTAAGCTTAAGGTAGGCCCGAGCGCCATAATACAGCTTTAAGCGCACATATACATTTTTTAAGCCAATATTCGTTTCCTCTCCCTTTTGCCCAATGCGGTCATTCACTAGACTTCCATGAATTTCATCCAGTCTGGCTTCCGCAACACCTGTGCCATTATCCTCCACAAAAATATCCAGAAAAAACTCATCCTGCCTGCAGACAATTTTTATTTCCCCTGTTTTTTCACGTGCATCAAATCCATGTTTAAAATAGTTTTCTACAATAGGCTGAAGAATCATTTTAGGGACCGGCAGCATCATTGCTTCTTCATCAAGTTCAAAGGAGAACTGAAGCTGATCTCCAAATCTCTCCTTCTGGAGCAGAAGATATGCCTTTGTATGATCAATCTCCTTTAATAGCGGTACCATGCCCTCCTCCATATTCATGCTATATCTCATAATTTTCGACAGATGCGTGACTGAAGAATAGATCTGAGGGACCTGGTTCTTTAGAGCAGCCGTGCCAATAGACTGCAATGCGTTATATAAAAAGTGCGGGTTGACCTGTGACTGAAGAACCTTTAGCTGATTGGTTTTATTCTCCAATTGCAGTTTGTACTCCCGGTTAATTAAATCATTAATCTTATCAATCATTTGCTTAAACCGGTCACCGAGATAGCCAATCTCATCATTTCCAAAAGACCTAAAACGAACCTTTAGATTCCCTTTTTCAACTTGTTCGATATATTGCAGAAGGATCCTGATTGGAGAGGTTATTCTAAAAGAAATAAATAAGGTGGCCAGAATAACCAGAGCAAGCCCGATAACACCAAACATAATATTGATTTTCGCCACATTAAATGCACTTTCATATAGAGTTGTATAAGGGACTCTCTTCACAAGGTACCAGCCGCCAGAATTTTGCGACAGTTGATCATAAATCATTACACCATTGAAGGCTCCTTCTTTCCATTCAACTGTACCGTTTTCTTTATTGGTTTTAGTCACCCATTCTATCCACTTTTGATTATAAGATCCGCCTTCGGATTCATCGAAAGATCGGTAAATCAATTCTCCTTCTGGAGAAACAATATAAAACTCTTCATTGTCTTTTGTGTAGAGATTACGGCTAATATTTGTGATTTGGTCCGGAGAAAACTCCAAAGAGATATACGCAAGCACTTCATCAGAAGGAATATTAACCAGGGATCGGTGAAGTGTAATTACATTTTTAGGCTTCTTATCGTCAGGTTCCTTAATTTTATGAATAGGCTCCAAATACATATTACTCGGACTTTCTTTTGCCTTAATGAAATATTCCTGATTCGTGTTCGACCATTTTTTTGAAAATATAACAGTAGAACGCTTGGAAGCGGTGATCATCCGGTCTTCCTTTGAAATGGCGATATTTACTCTTTTTATATTTTCTTCTGCATACAATATGGTTGAAATCACATTCCTTGTGGCTTCAACAGCCTGGTAATTGTTTGCCTTTTGTGGATCCCTTAAAAAATTTATAAATCCCGGATTATTATAAAGCGATAGCGTTAAGCCATTTAGTTCATTTATGTAACTTTCAAGGTTCACTTTGCCTTGATATAATAGATTGCTGTTTTCCTTAATAGCCTGAATCTTCAGTGATTCCGTCGTATGATAATACGTTATCACAATTGAAGTTCCAAAGGGCACAATCGTTGCAATCAGCAATAGAACAATCAGTTTATTTCTAATGCTCCCCTTAAACATTTACATCCTCCGCTGCTGTGTCTTTTCCAATAGTATAAAGGGAACTCAGCCTGACAGATATACTTTTTTTATATATGCAATAGAAAGCATATCTGCAGGAGACATGCTTTCTATGAATGCCATGTAAATTATTTCAAGTTGTCCCAGGATGCCTGGAATCTCTCAAGTACAGTATCATAGTCAATCTTGCCTGCGGCATATTCCTGGATTGTGGCAGCAAACTCCTTATTAGCCCCATCCGGCCATCTGAACCAAGTCCATGGAATCGTCTTGTCTTCCTTCGAATATTCGAGGATGGACTGGCCAAGTGGCCCTAATCCGTTCGGCTCAATATTGTCAAAGGCAGGAATAAACGCGAATTCTTCTGTGATATAGCGTCTTCCTGTCTCAGAAGATACCATCCACTCAAGGAAAAGCTTGGCTTCTTCAAGATGTTCGGAATTCTTATTAAGTACCCAATTGTTTGGAACGCCAACAGGCAAACGGTCGGCCACAGCTTCCTCATCACTTAGCGGAATTGGAATGAATCCCATATTGATATCAGGGTTAATTTCAAGAATCATGTTTTCCGTCCAGTTACCCTGCTGAAGCATAGCCGTTTTGCCTGATGCAAATAAGGTAACTTGTGTATTGTAATCAGTAGTTAATGGGTTGTCATTTCCAAAGTTAATTTCTGTATCCATCACTTCTTTAAAATCTTTAAATTTGTCGTTTCCAGTAATTTTTTCTGATCCGCTATACAAACCTTCAATAAATGCTTCCGGATCCTCCTGCTGAGCAAATGGGATGTTCAATAAATGCTGCCCGATTACCCACCATTCGCCATAGCCGGCAGAGAAAGGCGTAATGCCTTTATCCTCTAATTTTTTTGCTGCATCCTTAAGCTCAGATATTGTGTTAGGAGGCTCTGTAATTCCTGCTTCATCGAATAAATCTTTATTATAAATAAATCCATATCCTTCAAGGTTTACTGGCATGCCATACAGCTTGCCATCTGTATCCGTCATAGGCACTTTCCCGATTGGAAGCACATGCTCTGCCCAAGGCTCATCCGAAAGGTCAGCAAGATGCTCTTTCCAAAGCTCCAGCTCCTTGAAACCGCCATTGTTAAAAATATCAGGATGTTCGCCAGAAGCGAATTTTGCTTTTAAAGCAGCACTGTAGTCAGCACCGCCGCCAACTGTTTCAAGCTTTACCTTGATGTTTGGGTGTTCCTTTTCAAACTCAGCAATCATTTCCTGTAGCTGGTCTGCAATTTCAACTTTAAATTGGAACATATTCAGTGTTACAACTTCATCCTCATTCTTTGAATCACCCTTTTGCTTTTCATCCCCCGAGGAACTTGACGAAGAACAGCCTGCGATAATGCCTGCCGCCAAAATCATTGACATCAATAAAAGCGCCAATCGTTTCATATTTGTTTCCCCCCTGAAAAAATTTTTATATAAATTTCTGCCGCGTTTTATTTAGCGGCAAAAATCTCTATCCTTACTTGATAGATCCTTGGGCAATGCCTTTAATAATATGCTTTTGCAGGAACAAGAAAAAAATGATAACCGGTGTGATGCCCATTACAAGAGCTGCCAGTCCCATATCCCACTGTTTCGTGTATTGTGCAAAAAATGAACTGGTAGCCAATGGAATCGTTCTTAATTCTGCATCCTGAAGCACAAGCAGCGGCAGCAAATAATCATTCCATATCCATAATGTATTTAGTATAACGACTGTAACCGTAATAGGTTTTAGGAGAGGAAAAACGATTCTCCAAAATACTCCAAATTGGCTGCAGCCGTCTATTCTTGCTGATTCTTCAATCTCAATTGGAACTGTTTTAATAAAACCATGGTACAGGAATAATGACAGCGGTACGCCAAAGCCAAAATACATAATAATTAATCCGGGTATACTGTTTGTCAGATTTAATGTACCGCCCAGCTTCATCAGCGGGATCATAACCGTCTGAAAAGGTATAACCATAGCCGATACAAAGAAAACAAACAGGATTTTACTGAATTTTCCCGGTGTCCGGACCATCTTCCAGGCCGCCATGGAACTAATGACAACAAGTCCGATATTGCTTATTACCGTTATTATAAGGGAATTCCAGAAGGCTCGCGGAAAATTAATAATATCCCATACCTTCACGTAATTCGAAAATAAAAACTCCTTCGGCCATGCGGCAGCATCAATCAAAATATCCGCAAATCCTTTTACCGAGTTTATAAAAACGAAATAGAATGGAATGAGGAAAATGATTCCAAATATGATTCCGATTATCTCGAGAATAAATGTATACTTCGTATATTTCGGATTCATTATGCCTCAACCTCCCTTTTCTTTGTCATCATTACCTGTACCGTTGTGAAGATTGCTACAACAACAAAGAACAAAATTGATTTTGCGGTACCAAGGCCGTACCGGTTATTTTGAAATGCTTCCTGGTAGATATTAATGGCAACTGATTGCGTTGAATTAAATGGCCCGCCCCCAGTAAGCGAAATATTCAGGTCAAAAATTTTAAATGCCATCGAAATGGTTAAGAAGAAACAAATCGTAAATGCCGGCAAAATAAGAGGAATGATGATTTTTGTCAAAAGTGTCCAATTGGAAGCCCCATCGATCTTCGCTGCCTCTAAAAGAGTTTGATCAACCCCCTGAAGAGCCGCAATATAAATCACCATCATATAGCCGCTAATCTGCCACGCAAACACAATCACAATACCCCAAAAAGCAGTTTTCTCATCGCCAAGCCATGGCAGCTTAAAAGCTGAAAGATCTGTGAGATTTCCAATTGCCGCAAATCCCTTTACAAAAATAAACTGCCAAATAAATCCCAGCAAAAGCCCCCCAATAACATTAGGAATAAAAAAAACAGTCCGCAATAAATTTCTAGACTTCAAAGCTGCATTTAATAATAAAGCAAGTCCAAAACCGATCAAATTACTAATAATGACCGAAGCCAACATAAACTTTGTAGTAAAGATAAAGGAATCAAAAAACTTTGGATCATTTTTAAAAATCTTAATATAATTTTCAAGACCTACCCACTCAACCGCAGAACTTACTCCATTCCAGGATGTAAACGAATAAAATATCCCCATGGAAAAAGGAATAATCTGAATCACCAGGAAAAATAACAGCGCTGGCCCTACAAAAGCCCCGTAAGTTAATACCCTCATTAACTTAGCCTTTTTCCTGGTTATTGTCTTCATGTCTGATTTCATAACGGGTTCTTCAATCTGAATCTTTGTCTCCAAACTACTTCACCGCCCCCTCTGCACTTGCAAATGCTTTCCTACATTATATTTGAAAACGCTTGCATATATGGGTGACTCAATTGACCGAAATGGTGCAATATTTTGACTAGTAGTATTTCAAAGGCTTCTCAAAGAGAGCTTTCAGAATGTAGACAAACCCCTTTTTCAAATGAAAAGGGGCTTTATATCCTTTTTAACCGCATATTTAGGTATATGGGGATTTAAGAAAGAACCCCATAAAAATTGATTGTATAATAATGATACAAACCGGCTGTCGACTTTGTGAACAACCTGAAAGCTCTCATAAAAGAGAGCTTTTTCTTGTTTAAATGAGAAGAAATACTTAAAATGAATTTATCTTGATCTAAGGACGTGAAGTATGATATTAAAAACCCGTTATGAAACAGAAGAGCTAAAACTGCTCCGTTACTTAAATGGAAGGATGCATCTTCCTTCAAAGGATTACACCCATTATTTAAACTTAGAAAAGGGCTATTCAGGGGAAAAACAGTTTGATAAGCTGCTGGCGGATCTACCCGATGAATGGATCATAATTAATGACTTGCTGCTTGAAATCAGCCATACAATCTTCCAGCTCGATTCATTAATTATTACAGGAGATTACTTACATGTTTTTGAGGTAAAGAATTTTGAAGGTAACTTTTTTATTGAGCAAGATAGATGGTATACTGCATCGAAAACTGAAGTTAAGAATCCTCTGCTCCAGCTGCAGCGAAGTGAATCCCTGCTGAGGCGACTTCTTCAAGAACTCGGATTTAAACTTCCTATAATATCACACCTCATCTTTGTTAACTCCGAATTTTATTTGTATCAAGCACCTTTGAATCTGCCAGCTATATTTCCAGCACAAATTAACCGCTTTATGGACAACTTAAAGAATAAATCTATTGCACCTAACAGAAGGCAGATGGCACTTGCGGAAAAATTAATATCGCTAAATTTGAAGGAAACATCTTATGGACGGATCCCAGAATATACGTTTGAGGAGCTTGAAAAGGGGATCAAGTATAAATGTCAACGCTAGGATGTACATTTTCGCTCGTTTTAGGATGTGCATTTTTGATACTTGTATACTTATACCCACCCCCAGCCTAGTTAGGATGGGGGAAAGTGTCATTAAAAATAATTGTTTCCTGTACGAGCTTCTAACTGATTATTTTCTTCTCTTAGAGCGTTAATTTCATTCTTAAGTTCATTTATTTCCTCTAATAATCTTTCAATCTTAGTTTGATCATCGATTCCTTTTTCATATGTTGTGCCTTTCCATCTACACCAATCATTGAAATCATAAAGATCATCTTCGGAAA
>NZ_JAEL01000055.1 GCF_000518885.1 Bacillus sp. J33
CAACCTAATTAAAAAATATCAAATGAAAGCGAGCATGTCTAGAAAGGGCAACTGCTGGGACAATGCTTGTATGGAAAACTTCTTTAGTCATTTTAAGACTGAATGTTTTTATCTATATTCATTCAAAACAGCTCAAGAGGTTAAAGACGCCTTAAAAAAATATATGAGATTCTATAATCATGGACGTTTTCAAAAGAAATTAAAGAACCTGAGCCCTTATCAATTCAGGACTCAGGCTGCATAATTGTGCTTTTTTATTACTGTCTACTTTACAGGGGTCACTTCATCACCCATCTGCTTTTTTTTAAATATTATTATTCAACGATTGAAGCAACTACGCCAGCGCCTACAGTACGTCCACCCTCACGGATAGAGAACTTAGTACCTTCTTCGATAGCGATTGGAGCGATAAGCTCAACGTTCATTTCGATGTTATCCCCAGGCATAACCATTTCTACGCCTTCAGGAAGGTTACAAATACCAGTTACGTCAGTTGTACGGAAGTAGAACTGAGGACGGTAGTTTGTGAAGAATGGAGTATGACGTCCACCTTCTTCTTTTGAAAGAACGTAAACTTCAGCTTTGAACTTAGTGTGCGGAGTGATTGAACCTGGCTTAGCAAGTACTTGTCCACGCTGGATTTCTTCACGTGATACACCACGAAGAAGGGCACCAATGTTGTCACCAGCTTCAGCATAGTCAAGAAGCTTACGGAACATTTCAACACCAGTTACTGTAGTTGATTTTGGCTCTTCAGCAAGACCGATGATTTCTACAACGTCACCGACTTTAACCTGTCCACGCTCAACACGTCCAGTAGCAACAGTACCACGGCCAGTGATTGAGAATACATCCTCAACAGGCATCATGAATGGCTTGTCAGTGTCACGAGTTGGAGTTGGGATATACTCGTCAACAGCTGCCATTAGCTCTTCGATTTTAGCTTCCCACTCAGCGTCTCCTTCAAGAGCTTTTAGAGCAGAACCTTTGATAACTGGGATGTCATCGCCAGGGAATTCGTACTCAGAAAGAAGGTCACGAACTTCCATTTCAACTAGTTCAAGTAGTTCTTCGTCGTCAACCATGTCACACTTGTTCATGAATACAACAAGGTAAGGAACACCAACCTGACGAGAAAGCAGGATGTGCTCACGAGTTTGTGGCATTGGGCCGTCAGCAGCAGATACTACTAGGATACCGCCGTCCATCTGTGCAGCACCAGTGATCATGTTTTTAACATAGTCAGCGTGACCTGGGCAGTCAACGTGTGCATAGTGACGGTTCTCAGTTTCGTACTCAACGTGTGCAGTTGAGATTGTGATTCCACGCTCGCGCTCTTCTGGAGCAGCGTCGATTTGATCGTATCCGCGTGCTTCACCGCCGCCCTTTTTAGAAAGAACAGTTGTGATAGCTGCAGTTAGAGTAGTTTTACCATGGTCAACGTGTCCGATAGTACCGATGTTAACATGGGGTTTTGAACGGTCGAATTTAGCTTTTGCCATTAGAAAAATCCTCCTTTAGATTATAAAAGTTAAGTATTTTAGTTGCTGTGGAGAGGCGTGCCTTTCCACAGCGCTTTTTGCCTACATTAGTAGTTATACTTGATTAAAAAGGTAAAATCAATTATTCACCTTTATTTTTTTTGATGATTTCTTCAGAAATTGATTTTGGTACTTCTTCATAGTGGTCGAAGTGCATTGAGAATGTACCGCGGCCTTGCGTATTAGAACGCAATGAAGTTGCGTAGCCAAACATTTCTGATAGAGGCACCATAGCACGAACTACTTGTGCGTTACCGCGTGCTTCCATACCTTCTACACGTCCACGGCGTGATGTAACATCACCCATGATGTCTCCCATGTATTCTTCAGGGATTACTACTTCTACCTTCATAACCGGCTCAAGAATTACAGGATTACATTTTGACGCAGCGTTCTTAAGTGCCATAGATGCAGCAATCTTAAACGCCATTTCAGAAGAGTCAACATCATGGTAAGAACCATCAAATAGTTTAGCTTTGATATCTACCATTGGGAATCCAGCAAGTACTCCTCTTTCAAGTGCATCTTCAAGACCTGCTTGAACAGCTGGGATGTATTCACGCGGAACAACACCACCAACGATTGCGTTTTCGAATTCGAAGCCTTTACCTTCTTCATTTGGAGCAAATTCGATCCATACATGTCCGAATTGTCCGCGTCCACCGGATTGGCGAGCAAATTTACCTTCAACTTGCGCTGAAGTGCGGAAAGTTTCGCGGTACGCAACCTGAGGAGCACCCACGTTCGCTTCCACTTTAAATTCACGCTTCATACGGTCAACAAGGATATCAAGGTGAAGCTCACCCATACCTGCAATGATAACCTGTCCAGTTTCCTGGTCAGTATGCGCACGGAATGTAGGATCTTCCTCTTGAAGTTTTTGAAGAGCAGTTGTCATTTTATCTTGGTCAGCCTTAGACTTAGGCTCGATAGATAATGAGATAACTGGCTCTGGGAATTCCATAGACTCAAGAATTACAAGATTCTTTTCGTCACATAGAGTATCACCAGTAGAAGTGTCCTTAAGACCTACTGCAGCTGCGATATCTCCAGCATACACTGTAGAGATCTCTTCACGGGAGTTTGCGTGCATTTGCAGGATGCGTCCCACACGCTCACGCTTTCCTTTAGTAGAGTTCTGTACGTATGAACCAGAGTTCAATGTACCAGAGTATACACGGAAGAATGTAAGTTTACCAACATAAGGGTCAGTCATTACTTTGAACGCAAGTGCTGCGAAAGGTGCATCATCGCTTGATGGACGAGTAACTTCTTCATCTGTATCCGGAGTTGTACCTTTGATAGCTGGTACATCAAGTGGAGATGGAAGATATTCGATTACAGCATCAAGCATTTTTTGAACACCTTTATTTTTGAAAGCAGATCCACAGATTACTGGATAGAATTCAACGTTTACAGTACCTTTACGAATAGCAGCCTTAAGCTCTTCGTTCGTGATTTCTTCACCGCCAAGGTATTTCTCCATTAATTCTTCATCAAGTTCTGCTGCCGCTTCAATTAGCTTTTCGCGGTATTCTTCAGCTTGATCCATGTATTCTTCAGGAATTTCACGTTCTTCGATTTCTGTACCTAAGTCATTGCCGTAGAACGTAGCTTTCATTTCAATTAGATCGATGATGCCTTCGAATTGGTCTTCAGCACCGATAGGCAATTGGATTGCTGCAGCATTTGCTTGCAGACGATCATGCAATGTGCTTAATGAGTACAAGAAGTCAGCACCGATTTTGTCCATTTTGTTTACGAATACCACACGTGGTACTCCGTAAGTTGTTGCTTGGCGCCAAACTGTTTCAGTTTGCGGCTCAACACCTGATTGTGCATCAAGTACAGCTACCGCACCATCAAGGACACGAAGGGAACGTTCAACTTCAACTGTGAAGTCTACGTGTCCAGGAGTGTCGATGATGTTAACACGGTGGCCTTTCCACTGTGCTGTCGTTGCAGCAGAAGTAATTGTGATTCCACGCTCTTGCTCCTGCTCCATCCAGTCCATCTGTGAAGCACCTTCGTGCGTTTCACCGATTTTGTGGATACGGCCAGTGTAGTAAAGTACACGCTCAGTTGTTGTTGTTTTACCAGCATCAATATGAGCCATGATACCAATATTGCGAGTATTTTCTAAGGAGAACTCTCTAGCCATTGGGTCTTTCTCCTTCCTAGTATGAGTGTTATTTTAATTAAGCTGTAAATCTTACCAGCGGTAGTGAGCAAACGCTTTGTTTGCTTCCGCCATTTTGTGAGTATCTTCACGCTTTTTAACAGATGCACCAGTGTTGTTAGCTGCATCAAGAATTTCGTTAGCTAAACGCTCTTCCATCGTTTTTTCTCCGCGAAGACGCGCATAGTTTACTAACCAGCGAAGACCAAGAGTTGTACGGCGGTCAGGGCGCACCTCAACTGGTACTTGGTAGTTAGCTCCACCTACACGGCGTGCTCTTACTTCAAGTACAGGCATGATGTTTTTAAGCGCCTGATCGAAAACTTCCATTGGCTCTTTGCCAGTGCGTTCTTTAATGATGTCAAACGCAGAGTAAAGAATTGCTTGTGATTTACCTCTCTTACCGTCAATCATCATTTTGTTGATTAGGCGGCTAACTAGCTTTGAGTTGTAAATCGGATCCGGCAATACGTCTCTTTTTGCTACAGGACCTTTACGTGGCATGGATTGTTCCTCCTTTCAAAGATGTTTATCTATTTAATAGAATTATTTTTTAGCTGCTTTTGGACGCTTAGCACCGTATTTAGAACGGCCTTGCATACGGTTGTTAACACCAGCAGTATCTAAAGCGCCGCGTACGATGTGGTAACGCACACCCGGTAAGTCTTTTACACGACCTCCACGGATCAACACTACACTGTGCTCTTGCAGGTTGTGTCCGATACCAGGGATGTAAGCATTAACCTCGATACCGTTAGTCAAACGAACACGTGCATATTTACGCAACGCTGAGTTCGGCTTCTTAGGAGTCATTGTACCAACACGAGTACATACACCACGCTTTTGAGGTGAAGCTACGTTAGTTTGAGTTTTCTTGAAGCTGTTGTAGCCTTTGTTAAGTGCTGGTGAGTTAGACTTCTCAGACTTAGTTTGACGAGGCTTGCGCACTAATTGATTAATAGTAGGCATTTGAGTTTTCCTCCCTTCGAATTTGTTTAAGCCCACACATCCAGGTGGTTCATTTTGATGCAAAAACAAAGTTCTTGCAGATACAATCTACAAAAACAGTTTTTAATGAGATATGGCAACAGCTGCGGCTCCTACTTCAATTCCGCATGCTTTTCCGAGCTTTTTCATCGAATCCACATACACAATGGGAACATTCATCTCTTTCGCTGTGTTTACCACTTTCGCTGTCACTCTCGGATCAGCGTCTTTGGCAATAACAACTTCATCGACTGTTCCTTGCTTAAGAGCTTTAACTGTTTGCTTTGTTCCTACAATAAAACTTTTTGCCTGCAATACTTTATCATAAGACATTTACTGTATCCTCCAAAGTATCCGGTGAATAGGAGCACCTTTGCTATAGTAACATCTTCATATTTTGATGTCAACAAGCAAAATGTTTTTTATTGCATTTTATAACTTTAAAATGCGGCACTTGCTGTAAATTGAGCAAGCACCGCAATAAATATAATTTATTCCACTGTTACAGTATCTTCAGACGCCTCTTGATTTGTATAAGGCTCCGCTCTTCTGTAACGCTGCATACCAGTTCCGGCAGGAACCAGTTTACCAATAATAACATTTTCTTTAAGGCCTAGGAGCTCATCGCGCTTGCCTTTGATAGCTGCATCTGTAAGAACTCTTGTCGTCTCCTGGAAGGATGCCGCAGATAAGAAGGAATCCGTTTCAAGAGAAGCCTTCGTGATTCCAAGCAGAACCGGACGTCCGGTAGCAGGCATTTTACCGGCTAGAAGTGCTTTTTCGTTGGCGTCTGTAAACTGATGGATATCAAGCAGTGTACCAGGAAGTACATCTGTCTCTGCAGCATCAATTACACGCACTTTGCGAAGTATTTGGCGGACCATAACTTCGATGTGCTTATCGCCAATTTCAACACCCTGCATGCGGTATACCTTTTGAACTTCACGAAGCAAGTATTCTTGAACCGCTGTAACATCTCTTACTTTAATTAATTCTTTCGGGTCAATAGAACCTTCAGTCAATTCCTGACCGCGTACTACCTCGTCATTTACAGCAACTTTTAGGCGTGCTGTATAAGGAGCTGTATAAGTCTTGGACTCAACTTCACCTTGAACAACAATCTCATGCTGGCGGTCACGGCCTTCGTTAATGCCAACTACCACACCATCAATTTCAGAAATGACGGCTTGACCTTTAGGATTACGCGCTTCGAAAATTTCCTGGATACGCGGTAAACCTTGAGTGATATCGTCTCCAGCTACACCGCCGGTATGGAACGTACGCATTGTTAACTGTGTACCAGGTTCACCAATGGACTGGGCAGCGATGATACCTACTGCTTCACCCACTTCAACCTCTTGGCCAGTAGCCAGGTTGCGGCCGTAGCACTTCTTACAAACACCATGGCGAGTGTTGCAAGTGAATGCTGAACGGATCCATACCTTCTCAATTCCTGCTGAAACAATTTCGTTAGCGATATCTTCAGTAATTAGGCCATTTTCAGCCACGATCACTTCTTTAGTCTCAGGATGTCTGATATTTCTTCTTGCATATCGGCCGATCAAACGCTCTTCAAGCGACTCGATAATTTCTGTTCCGTCTTTAAGAGCTGAAATCAATAGACCGCGGTCTGTTCCGCAATCATCATCACGAACGATTACATCCTGCGCAACGTCTACAAGACGGCGAGTCAAGTAACCTGAGTCAGCTGTTTTTAGAGCCGTATCCGCAAGACCTTTACGTGCACCATGAGTGGAGATAAAGTACTCGAGAACTGTTAAGCCTTCACGGAAACTTGATTTAATCGGTAACTCAATGATACGTCCAGCCGGGTTGGCCATCAGTCCGCGCATACCAGCTAACTGAGTAAAGTTAGAAGCATTACCACGGGCACCGGAGTCACTCATCATAAAGATCGGGTTCGATTTATCCAATGATTTCATCAGTTTGGACTGGATATTATCCTTCGCTGCACTCCAGATTGAAATAACCCGGTCGTAACGCTCGTCTTCTGTAATAAGACCGCGTCTGAACTGCTTCATAACGTTATCAACCTTGCTTTGTGCTTCCTGGATAATTTCCTGTTTCTCCCCTAATACCACGATATCGGCTACACCGACAGTGATACCGGCTTTTGTGGAGTATCTGAATCCTAGATTTTTCATGCGGTCAAGCATTTTTGACGTTTCAGTGATTTTGAAACGCTTAAAGACTTCCGCAATGATATTACCAAGGATTTTTTTCTTAAACGGATCCACAAGAGGCATTTCCTTAATAACAGCTGCCACATCAGTTGCAGGATCTACAAAATACTTTTCAGGAGTTTCAATCTCGAGATTTTCTTTTGTAGGCTCATTGATATATGGGAATGTCTCTGGCAGTATCTCGTTGAAAATAAGCTTACCAACCGTAGTTAATAAAAGCTTTTTATTTTGTTCTTCAGTAAACGTCTGATTATTTAGTGAACCAGCATGGATAGCTACTCTTGTATGCAAATGAACATAGCCATTTTGGTAGGCAAGCAAAGCTTCGTTCGTATCATTGAAGATCATGCCTTCGCCAACAGCGCCTGCTCTTTCAAGAGTAAGATAATAGTTACCTAATACCATGTCCTGTGAAGGAGTAACAACAGGCTTTCCATCTTTCGGGTTCAGAATGTTCTGTGCAGCAAGCATTAATAAACGGGCTTCAGCTTGCGCCTCTGCTGATAAAGGTACGTGAACCGCCATTTGGTCACCATCGAAGTCTGCGTTATATGCAGTACATACTAGCGGGTGAAGGCGGATTGCGCGCCCTTCTACCAATGTAGGCTCGAACGCCTGAATACCGAGTCTGTGAAGAGTCGGTGCACGGTTAAGCAATACAGGGTGTTCTTTAATAACACTTTCAAGAACGTCCCATACTTCAGGCTGGACTCTTTCAATTTTGCGTTTAGCAGACTTGATGTTGTGGGCTAGGCCCTTTTCCACCAATTCCTTCATAACAAATGGCTTGAACAATTCCAATGCCATTTCTTTCGGAAGTCCGCACTGATACATTTTCAAGTTTGGCCCTACTACGATAACAGAACGGCCTGAGTAGTCAACACGCTTACCAAGCAAGTTTTGGCGGAATCGGCCTTGCTTACCTTTTAGCATGTGTGATAATGATTTTAAAGGACGGTTTCCTGGTCCTGTAACAGGTCTGCCGCGGCGTCCATTATCAATTAGAGCATCAACAGCTTCCTGAAGCATACGCTTTTCGTTTTGAACAATGATGCTTGGAGCACCAAGATCCAATAAACGCTTCAAGCGGTTGTTTCGGTTGATTACACGGCGGTACAGGTCATTTAAATCAGAAGTGGCGAAACGGCCGCCATCAAGCTGTACCATTGGGCGAAGCTCCGGCGGAATGACCGGAAGAACGTCTAGAATCATCCATGAAGGTTCGTTTCCGGAACCACGGAAGGCTTCAAGCACTTCAAGGCGCTTAATAGCGCGTGTTCGGCGCTGTCCTTGTGCCGTTTTCAATTCCTCTTTCAGGGTATCTACTTCTTTGTTGAGGTCAATATCAGAAAGAAGCTTCTTAATCGATTCAGCACCCATGGATGCTTGGAATTTATTTCCGTATTTTTCACGATATGCACGGTATTCTTTTTCAGAAAGAAGCTGTTTCTTCTCAAGAGCCGTATCGCCTGGATCAGTTACAACATAGGAAGCAAAATAGATAACTTCCTCAAGCGCACGCGGTGACATATCAAGTACAAGACCCATACGGCTTGGGATGCCTTTGAAATACCAGATATGGGATACAGGAGCTGCAAGTTCAATGTGGCCCATTCTCTCGCGGCGCACTTTCGCACGGGTTACTTCTACACCGCATCGATCACAGACAACACCTTTGTATCTTACACGCTTATACTTTCCACAATGACATTCCCAATCCTTAGTCGGCCCGAAAATGCGTTCGCAGAACAAACCGTCTTTTTCAGGTTTTAATGTACGATAGTTAATCGTTTCAGGTTTTTTAACCTCACCATGTGACCAAGAACGAATCTTATCGGGTGAAGCAAGACCTATTTTCATATACTCGAAATTGTTTACATCTAGCAAGGGGCCTACCTCCCTTTTGATCTCCGGGTTTTACCCTTATTGCTCAATACAGCGGCATAATTGCCAGTTGCATATTCCCCGCAGCTTCGCCAGTAAGGCGAAGCGCAAAGGAATGAAGGAAATTTTAATTCCATTTTTATATGAAAGTTACTCTTTAGTGACTACTTCCTCTTCGTTTTGCGTCTCTGGTGCGATTGTCAATGATTCAGCCTGCTGAACCTCTTCATCGTCCTCCAGGTCGCGCATTTCAATTTCTTCTTCATCGCCGGACAGGATTTTAACGTCCATACCCAAACTTTGAAGTTCCTTGATTAGTACCTTAAATGATTCAGGTACTCCCGGTTCAGGAACATTTTCGCCTTTTACGATTGATTCGTAAGTCTTAACACGTCCTACAACATCATCAGATTTGACAGTTAAAATTTCCTGAAGGGTATATGCGGCACCATATGCCTCAAGTGCCCATACCTCCATCTCACCAAAACGCTGTCCCCCGAACTGAGCTTTACCGCCCAGCGGCTGCTGCGTTACTAGTGAGTAAGGTCCAGTTGAACGTGCATGCAGCTTGTCATCAACCATGTGCGCCAGTTTGATCATGTACATGACACCTACTGATACACGGTTGTCAAACGGCTCTCCGGAGCGTCCATCATATAGGACAGTCTTAGCATCACGGGCCATGCCTGCTTCTTCGATCGTTGCCCAAACGTCTTCCTCACGGGCACCATCGAATACAGGAGAAGCAACGTGAATGCCAAGGGCTCTGGCAGCCATACCAAGGTGAAGCTCAAGCACCTGTCCGATGTTCATACGTGATGGAACCCCTAATGGGTTTAACATGATGTCTACTGGAGTGCCGTCTGGTAAATATGGCATATCTTCTTCCGGTAAAATACGGGAGATAACACCCTTGTTACCGTGGCGTCCGGCCATCTTGTCCCCTTCAGAGATTTTACGTTTTTGAACAATGTATACACGCACAAGCTGATTCACACCTGGAGGAAGCTCATCGCCGTCTTCCCTGTTAAACACTTTAACATCCAGTACAATACCGCCGCCGCCATGTGGCACACGGAGGGATGTATCGCGGACTTCACGTGCTTTTTCACCAAAGATAGCATGTAAAAGCCTTTCTTCAGCTGTCAGCTCAGTTACCCCTTTTGGAGTTACTTTACCAACAAGGAGATCGCCGTCTTTAACTTCCGCACCCGTACGGATAATTCCGCGCTCGTCAAGGTTTCGCAGTGCATCTTCCCCAACGTTAGGAATATCACGTGTAATTTCTTCAGGTCCAAGCTTTGTATCGCGGGATTCAGATTCATATTCTTCAATATGGATGGATGTATAAACATCATCTTTTACAAGGCGCTCACTCATAATGATGGCATCCTCGTAGTTATATCCATCCCATGTCATAAATGCTACAAGGACATTGCGGCCAAGCGCTAATTCTCCAAGCTCCATGGAAGGACCGTCAGCAAGGATTTCTCCTTTTGTCACACGGTTTCCAACTGCTACGATAGGGCGCTGGTTATAGCATGTTCCCTGGTTCGAACGAATGAACTTAAGCATTCTGTATTTATCAAGATCGCCTTTTACTTCCTGTCCGTCTACATTGTTAATGCGGCGTACCCAAACTTCACGCGCTTCAACATGCTCAACAATTCCATCGTGTTTGCAGATTACTGCAGCACCGGAGTCTTTCCCAGATACATATTCCATACCAGTACCGACTCTTGGCGCTTCCGGCTGCATCAAAGGCACAGCCTGGCGCTGCATGTTCGCTCCCATAAGGGCACGGTTGGAGTCATCGTTTTCCAAGAAAGGAATACATGCTGTCGCTGCAGAAACTACCTGCTTAGGCGATACATCCATGTAATCGACACGATCGCGTTTTACAACAGTGTTTTCACCCTTGAAGCGGGCAACTACTTCTTCATCCAGGAATGATCCATCTTCGCCAAGTTGAGCATTCGCCTGGGCAACTACATAATTATCCTCTTCATCGGCTGTCAGATAGTCGATGCGGGATGTAACCTTTCCAGTCTCTGGGTCAATGCGGCGGTACGGTGTTTCGATGAATCCAAAGCGGTTTACCTTCGCAAATGAAGATAGTGAGTTAATCAAACCGATGTTTGGTCCTTCAGGCGTTTCAATCGGACACATACGGCCATAGTGGGAGTAGTGAACGTCACGCACTTCGAAGCCTGCGCGTTCACGAGTTAGACCGCCCGGCCCTAACGCTGATAGACGGCGTTTATGTGTTAATTCAGCAAGCGGATTTGTTTGGTCCATGAACTGCGATAGCTGAGAGCTTCCGAAGAACTCTTTAATTGAAGCAATTACAGGACGAATATTAATCAGCTGCTGAGGTGTGATCGTATTTGTATCCTGGATAGACATTCTCTCGCGGACCACACGCTCCATACGGGAAAGACCGATACGGAACTGGTTCTGCAATAGTTCTCCGACTGAACGAAGACGTCTGTTTCCAAGATGGTCGATATCATCTGTATCTCCTACAGAATGCAGAAGGTTAAAGAAATAACTGATTGAAGCAATGATGTCAGAAGGTGAAATGTTTTTCACTGCTTCTTCAACATAGGCATTGCCGATTACATTGATGACTTTTTCGCCATCTTCATTAGGCGCGTAAATCTTAATAGACTGAAGCAATACTTCATCATCTACTACTCCGCCTAAAAGGCTTACGGTTTTAAAGCCGATACCCTTCTCCAGGTTAGGAAGGATCCGATCTAGTGTGCGGCGGTCAAGCGTAACGCCTTTTTCCGCAATGATTTCGCCAGTTTCTGGATCCACAAGCGTTTCAGCCAGTTTTTGACCGAACAGGCGATTTTTGATATGAAGCTTCTTATTGATCTTATAGCGTCCAACATTCGCCAGGTCATAGCGCTTTGGATCGAAAAATCTTGAGACAAGCAAGCTTTTCGCATTTTCAACCGTTGGCGGTTCGCCCGGACGAAGGCGCTCATAAATTTCAAGCAGCGCTTTCTCTGTACTTTCTGTATTATCTTTTTCAAGAGTGTTGCGAATGTACTCGTTGTCTCCAATCAAATCGATGATCTCTTGATCAGAGCCGAACCCAAGTGCACGCAAAAGAACCGTAACGGGCAGTTTCCGAGTACGATCTATTCTGACGTATACGACGTCTTTGGCATCTGTTTCATACTCAAGCCAAGCGCCGCGGTTCGGGATTACGGTTGCTGTAAAGCCTTTTTTCCCGTTTTTATCAAGCTTTCCACTGAAATATACGCTCGGTGAACGTACAAGCTGGGATACAATGACACGTTCCGCTCCATTAATAACGAACGTGCCTGTCTCTGTCATAAGCGGGAAGTCACCCATAAAGACATCCTGGTCTTTAACTTCGCCTGTTTCTTTGTTTACAAGACGCACTTTCACACGTAAAGGTGCAGAATATGTAACATCTCGTTCTTTCGATTCCTCAACGGAATATTTTGGTTCGCCAAGGCTGTAATCAATAAATTCAAGCGACAAATTACCAGTAAAGTCTTCAATCGGAGAAATATCATGGAACATTTCTCGTAAACCCTCATCAAGAAACCATTGATAAGAAGAGGTTTGGATTTCGATTAGATTTGGTAATTCTAAAACTTCACTGATTCGTGCGTAACTTCTACGTTGGCGGTGTCGTCCATACTGAACTAGTTGACCTGTCAACTGATTCACCCCTCAAATCAAGCGTTATTGTTGCTAATAGCAATTTATTATTATCCTATAAGAAAAGCGGGAACGTGAGCCAAACATCCATTCTTATAAGACAAAAAGAAAAAGGGTTTTCACTTCAAAAACCACATTTTCACAATACGACTATTATTTTGTTAGCTTTCCCATTAAAACCAAATTTATACAACTATTAGATAAATTTAGTTATAAATAGGAACATAATATGTTGGCATTTTACAATACTATCATAGCAAAAAAGTCAAGTCAATCTTTTTTTGCTCTTAAAATAAAATAGCCTTTTTTCTTCTCTACAGTCTCAACTTCGCCAAATAGCTCACCCAGTTTATCAATTGCAGAAGGCGCCCCCTGCTTTTTCTGGATAACTACCCATAGCTCCCCTCTTGGCAAAAGTGCCTCAAAGCTTTGTTCGAAAATATCATGAACCACTTTTTTACCTGCTCTGATCGGCGGATTTGTCAGAATTGCAGCGAACTTATTTCCTTTTGTATTTTCAAGACGATCGCTTTCATAGATTTGCACATTTTTGATGCCGTTTAACTCAGCATTTTCTTTTGCCAATCCAAGCGCCCTCTCATTTACATCGACCATATGCACAGTCCGTCCCGGCATAAGTTTCGCTGCTGTAAGCCCTATAGGCCCGTACCCGCAGCCAACATCCAGAATGTTTCCCTCTACTTCCGGCTGTTCAAAGGTTTCTATTAATAGTCTTGAACCAAAATCCACTTCATTTTTTGAAAAAACGCCATTATCTGTTTTAAAACGAAATGATTGACCCTTCAGGGGATAGCTCCAGGTTTTGGGACTGCTTTCGACTTTTTGTGTTTGGGAATAGTAGTGTTCGGACATGAAATCACCTCCATAGGAGAATATCAATTGAAGAAATTTGGAGAACCACAATAAAGTGTTTTCGAACGAATTATAAAGGATTACTTTTTAAAAAGCAAAAATCCTAGAACCCCATGTTAAAATCGATCAAAACCAGACGGTGACCAAAAATCTAAAAGCAGATACTTTTTACTTGATAGCAAAATAAAAAGCCCGCTAAGCAGCGGGCTCTTCATCAATTATATTACTTAACTTCAACGCCAGCTCCAACTTCTTCAAGCTTAGCTTTAACTTCTTCAGCTTCTTCTTTAGAAACGCCTTCTTTAAGAGCTTTTGGAGTGTTGTCAACAAGTTCTTTTGCTTCTTTAAGTCCAAGACCTGTGATTTCACGTACAACTTTGATAACTTTGATTTTTTGGTCGCCTGCAGATGCAAGAACAACGTCAAATTCAGTTTTCTCAGCAGCAGCGTCTCCACCAGCAGCTCCGCCCATTACAGCTACAGGAGCAGCAGCAGTTACACCAAATTCTTCTTCAATAGCTTTTACTAGGTCGTTTAGTTCTAAAACAGTCATATTTTTAACTGCTTCAATGATTTGTTCTTTAGTCATGATAATGTTTCCTCCTTATTTTTGGTTTGAATCTATTAGTTTATCGCTAAAATTAACTTACGCGCCTTGTTCTTCTTTTTGATCTGCAACAGCCTTTGCAGCAAGAGCAAGATTGCGGATAGGTGCTTGAAGTACGCTGAGTAGCATAGATAGCAAGCCTTCGCGTGATGGTAGTTCAGCAAGAGCTTTGATATCTTCTACTGTAGCAACATTTCCTTCAATTACACCTGCTTTGATTTCAAGTGCTTCATGCTTTTTCGCGAAATCATTTAAGATTTTCGCTGGAGCAACTACATCTTCTGTGCTGAACGCGATTGCGTTAGGGCCTGTTAAAGAATCGTTTAAACCGTTAAGTTCAGCAGCTTCAGCAGCACGGCGAGTCATTGAATTCTTGTATACTTTGAATTCTACGCCAGCTTCACGAAGCTGTTTACGAAGTTCTGTAACTTCAGCAACAGTAAGACCACGATAATCAACAATAACTGTTGATAAGCTTGATTTAAATTTATCAGCAATTTCTTCTACGATTTGTTTCTTTTGTTCGATAACGCTGCTCATCCTTACACCTCCTGTAGAATTTCTACATTCATACCGTCCAATAAAAAACCTCCACACCTTTGCAGACATGGAGGAAGTATACAATAGCAAGTTAAACAAGCATTTCTATCGTAATACCTCGGCAGGAAATTAAGCTTTGCAGCACCTGCTGTCTACGGCACAAATGTTATTATATTTTCACAACAAGATACATATTACTATATGCATTTCCAGTTGTCAATTGTTTTTTTATTTTACTGCAACAGATGAAGGATCTACTTTAACGCCAGGTCCCATAGTAGTAGTAACAGAAACGTTCTTCATGTATGTTCCCTTAGCAGCAGCAGGCTTAACTTTCATCATTGTATCGAAAATTGTGTTGAAGTTTTCAACAAGCTTTTCGTTTTCGAAAGATACTTTACCGATTGGCACATGGATGTTACCAGCTTTATCAACACGGTATTCCACTTTACCTGCTTTGATTTCGTTAACTGCTTTTTCAACGTCAAAAGTAACTGTACCTGTCTTAGGGTTTGGCATTAAGCCTTTAGGTCCCAATACGCGACCAAGCTTACCAACTTCACCCATCATATCAGGTGTAGCAACGATTACATCAAATTCGAACCAGCCTTGGTTGATTTTGTTGATGTACTCAGAATCGCCTACGAAATCTGCTCCAGCCGCTTCTGCTTCTTTCGCTTTTTCACCCTTAGCGAAAACAAGAACACGCTGAGTTTTACCAGTTCCGTTTGGAAGCACAACTGCTCCGCGGATTTGCTGGTCAGCTTTCTTAGGGTCAACTCCTAAGCGGAATGCTGCTTCAACAGTTGCATCAAATTTAGCAAAATTAGTTTTCTTTGCAAGTTCAATCGCTTCATCGATTGAGTATGCTTTTGAAGAGTCGACAAGCTTTGCAGCTTCTACGTACTTCTTACCTTTTTTAGCCATTTTTATTTCCTCCTTGAATGTGGTTTTAGCGGAATAACCTCCCACGACTAAAGCGGAGGCGCCTTCAGAACATGAAAAACCGTTTGTTCCTGCGAAGTTTATCCAAGGAAGCTTTCCTTGGTGTTCAGCCCTGACAAGCGTTTAGGACCAGAGGCTGAAGTCGTTTTTTGACTGCAGCAGCTGGACCAAAGCGACTCGAAGGGCTAGGCGCCACAGCTGGACAAAACAAAGGTTGCGAGTGAAACCAAATTCAGCGTCGCAACCTCAATCAGACAGAAATGTGCAAGCACCTTGCTGAAGCTGTACAGTAGTCCAACATCCCCAAAGTGCACACATTATAGTTTTAACTACATGGATTAATCTTCAATAACGATACCCATGCTGCGTGCAGTACCTTCAACCATACGCATTGCAGCTTCAACACTTGCAGCGTTTAGGTCAGGCATCTTTGTTTCAGCAATCTCGCGTACCTTGTCACGCTTGACTGTTGCTACTTTATTACGGTTTGGTTCACCAGAACCAGACTCGATTCCAGCAGCCTTCTTAAGAAGAACAGCAGCAGGAGGAGTTTTCGTAATAAATGTAAATGAACGGTCCTCAAAAACCGTGATTTCAACAGGAATGATTAAGCCAGCTTGTTCAGCTGTACGAGCGTTAAATTCCTTACAGAATCCCATGATGTTAACACCTGCTTGACCTAGCGCCGGTCCTACTGGTGGTGCAGGATTAGCTTTACCTGCAGGGATTTGCAATTTTACAAGTTTGATTACTTTTTTAGCCACGAGACACACCTCCTTAAAGTCCGTGATGTGGTAATAGGGAAATTCCCTCCCACTCAACTTATAGTCTTTATATTAAGATAAAGAACTTGACAAATGTCCAGCCTCATTGTCCGAGACATACTGACCTATGAAATATTATCACTTTTCAAAGGCAATTTCAAGTTTTTTTACAAAGATATATAAAAGTGCTTTCCCGGCAAAAACAAAATCCAGCTAATGCATTAAACATTTCAGCCGTTTTCTTATAGTTTTTCAATCTGTGAAAAATCAAGTTCTACCGGAGTATCACGGCCGAACATGTTTACAAGCACTTTGATCTTCGCTTTATCCTTATCAATATCTTCAATGGTACCTGTGAAGTTTGCAAATGGGCCTTCTTTAACTTGGACCGTTTCACCAACTTCAAAGTCGATATCAAAACGAGTTTCCTCGACACCCATATGCTTCAATATGTTTGTAACTTCTTCCGGCAGCAGCGGAGTAGGCTTCGAGCCAGAGCCGGCTGAGCCGACAAATCCTGTTACGCCAGGCGTGTTTCTAACTACATACCAGGAATCATCTGTCATTACAATTTCCACTAGTACATAACCAGGGAACACCTTGCGCTTTACTACTTTCTTTTTGCCGTTTTTCAATTCTGTTTCTTCTTCTTCCGGAACCACCACACGGAAGATTTTATCTTGCATGCCCATCGATTCGACACGCTTCTCCAAGTTGGCTTTTACTTTATTTTCATAGCCTGAGTACGTATGAACAACATACCAATTCTTTTCCATTCAAGAGGACTTGTTCGTCCTTCCCTCCCTGCATTAAACAAATTATTTGCCATTACAGCTTTTTTGACCAAATGAAAAAACCCGTTTCCGGGCTTTGCAAATGTTTCCTGTGTTATTCTCCATTATACCATGGAAACTCAGGGGTTATTCAAGAATAAAACGAATCAATTCAGAAATACCCAGGTCAAGCACTGCAAAAAACACAGCAAAGAACGTAACTGTAGCCAAAACCGTAACAGTATAGTTTGTTAATTCTTTGCGTTTAGGCCAGCTGACCTTTCTCATTTCACGTCCAACTTCACGGAAAAAATTCACGATGCGCTGCATTTCGTAACCCCCAACTTTCAAGAGATATATCCTTTAACAGAAAAGCGTAAACGGCTTCAAAACGTTTCGTTTTCCGGCTATTAAAAGGGCAAAAAACTTCTAATCTATATCTAATTTACTTTGTTTCTTTATGGATCGTATGAGTACTGCATGTGCTGCAAAATTTCTTCAGTTCCAGCCTTTTTGAATCGTTTTTGCTTGCCGACGAGTAATTTCTTGAACCGCAAGCAGAACAGGCCAGAATTACTTTTTTAGTCATTTTCCCACCTACTAATGTCCACTTTACGCCCTTAAAACTTTAACACGCTCCCTAAAACATGTCAATAACTGCAAAAAGGCACGTTGTGGGAAGTTTTGTCTATAATGAAAATTCGCGCACTTCCAAATATCTTTCCAGCTTCCTTTTCACGCGCTGCAAGGCATTGTCTATTGATTTAACATGACGGTTTAGCTCCTCCGAGATTTCCTGATAAGACTGCCCATCCAAATAGAGGGCAAGCACTTTTCGCTCCAGGTCGCTCAGAAGCTCGGACATTTTTATTTCAATATGGTCAAACTCCTCCTGGTTAATGATAAGCTCTTCAGGATCCATCACCTTTGCACCTGAAATTACATCCATTAAAGTTCGGTCAGACTCCTCGTCATAAATAGGCTTGTCCAAAGAAACATACGAATTCAGCGGAATATGCTTTTGGCGTGTTGCCGTCTTGATGGCTGTAATTATCTGCCTTGTAATGCATAACTCGGCAAATGCTTTGAAGGAGGACAGCTTGTCCTCTTTGAAATCACGGATTGCTTTGTATAAGCCAATCATTCCTTCTTGCACAATATCTTCCTTGTCTGCGCCAATTAAAAAATAAGATCTTGCTTTCGCCCGCACGAAATTACGATACTTATGAATCAGATAATCCAAGGCTTCACTTTCTCCCTTATGCACCAGATCAACTAATTCTTCGTCCTCAAGCTGGATAAAGTCTATTAGATTTTCGTCGATTGTCTTGAAGTCAGCACTCACTAGGATCCCCCCGACCGTACAAGCATGGTTAGAAATATTATACAGCAGGGGTTTTTCAAGCGTCAACCGCTCATTGTCCTCCTCTGCGCCATTTTTCAAAAATTTCTGCCACTTCATCACTTAGAGGGATTTTAGAAACAGGTTTATTTGACTGAATATTTTTCACCTTTTTTTCAATGCTTCTTTCAATCAAATTCATTTCATTAAGCAATTCCCTGGCTGATTTCCTTAGCGCTCCCTGGCCAAAGATTACCCATTGTTCAGTATAATCGGAAGTAGCCACATGGATTTGCGTTTTAATATTGCTCAAATCGATGGCCAGTTTTTCAATGCGCTCATCTGCCGTTTCATTATTTCTGGTAAAAATTACCTCAACCTTTGAATTTTTAAACTTTTTTTCTGTCCCTTTCACATAATGGGCATCAAAAACGACAATGACTTTGTAGCCTGAATATCCCTGGTACTCGGCCATCTTTTCAACAAGGCGGTCTCTGGCAGACGACAAATCTTTGTCTTTCAGCTCCCTTAGTTCCGGCCAAGCACCTATTATGTTGTACCCGTCAACAATAAGGATGTCCATTATTATCCCTCAAGAGGGTGCCGTTTCCGATAAACCTCATACATAAGAAGAGCGGACGCAACCGATGCATTTAAAGAGGTAACATGTCCTGCCATCGGCAAGCGGATCAGAAAATCACATTTATCACGGATAAGGCGGCCCATGCCTTTTCCTTCACTTCCGATCACAAGCCCTATTGGCATCGTTCCATCAAATTGGCGGTAATCTTGTTTGCCTTTCGCATCCGTCCCCGCGATCCAGACGCCTCTCTCTTTCAATTCATCAATCGTTCGAGCCATGTTCGTAACGCGAACAACAGGAATATACTCAATTGCCCCAGTCGATGCCTTGGCAACAGTCGCGGTCAGCCCTACAGCCCTCCGCTTCGGAATAATAATACCATGCGCCCCCACCGCATCTGCAGTTCTCATAATGGATCCAAGGTTATGGGGATCTTCTATTTCATCCAGCAGCAAAAAGAATGGAGCCTCGTTCTTCTTTTCTGCTGAAGCAAAGAGGTCATCAATCTCTGCATACTGATACGCAGCAACCTGGGCAATGACTCCCTGGTGATTCCCTTCCGCCATCTGGTCAATCTTTTTCTTAGGGACAAACTGGACCAGCACGCCGGCGGATTTAGCCAAACCGATCACCTGCTGCATCTGGCCGCCTTGTGACCCCTCAGCAATAAAGATCTTATTAATATCCCTTTCTGACTTTAATGCTTCAATTACGGGATTTTTGCCAATGATAAAATCCTGGTTCATTTTATCGCTCCTCCTTTCCTTTCCTCAACTAGTCTTATTGATTCTTTTATTAGTTCATCAATCCGTTCTTTTCTTTCTGATAAAAACAGATAGCCAATCAGCGCTTCGAAAGCTGTGCTGTACCGATATGTTTGCACATCGGTATTTTTGGGAACAGAACCCGATTTGGCATTTCGGCCCCTTCGCACAACTGCCAGTTCCTCTTCAGTCAAATAGCCGGAATTAATCAAATCATGTATAATCATGGATTGTGCTTTTGCAGAGACATACCAGGTGGCCTCTTTGTGAAGAAAGTGGGGCTTAACCCGGCCATTTTGAATCAGGTGGTGGCGTATATAAGTTTCAAAAACCGCGTCCCCCATATACGCCAAAGCAAGGCTATTCAATTGTTTCTCATCTATTTTGTTTTCATAGTGAAGCATCGTTTAGCCTCTTTTCCATCTAATTCCCTGCGGTGTATCTTCAAGGATTATATTCATTTCTTTCAGCTGGTCACGGATCTTGTCAGCCAGTTCAAAATTTCGTTCTTTTCTGGCCTGCTGGCGCTCCTCAATCAGCTTTTCAATTTCTTCATCCAATAGCTCCCCATTGGCTTCTTCAAGCGAAAGCCCCAATACCTCAAATAGTGTTTCAAACTCCTCAGTAAATGCATCAATCACTTCAACAGCCGTGTTTTTCTCCATCAAATAATAATTTGCCAATTTTGATAGATCAAACAGGATAGAGACAGCGTTGGCCGTATTAAAATCATCGTCCATATCTTTTATGAATTGTTTATGAAGAGCGGTTATTTTATCAATCCACTCCTGATTGTTATCCGTCAGATTAACACTTGCTTCTTTGCGGTGTTTCAAATTATGATAAGACGTTTTAATGCGCTCAAGTCCGGAACGTGTATTTTCAAGCAGTTCATCACTGTAATTGATTGGATGCCTGTAATGGACGGAGAGCATAAAGAACCTTAATACCTGAGGGTCATGTTTTTGGATAATATCATGAACCAATACAAAATTCCCGAGAGATTTAGACATTTTTTCATTGTCTATATTAATATAGCCATTATGCATCCAATACCGGGCAAATGTTTTGCCTGTCAAAGCTTCTGATTGTGCAATTTCATTTTCATGGTGCGGGAAAGCCAAATCCTGTCCGCCAGCATGGATATCAATTGTTTCGCCAAGGTATTTCTTCGCCATAGCAGAGCATTCAATATGCCATCCCGGCCTTCCTTTGCCCCATGGGCTATCCCAGGAAATCTCACCTTCTTTGGCTGCTTTCCATAGGACAAAATCAAGGGAATCCTGTTTCTTTTCCCCGACTGCAATGCGGGCGCCGACACGCAGTTCATCAATGGACTGGTGTGATAGCTTTCCGTACTCATCAAATTTGCGGGTATGGTAATACACATCTCCCTCAGATTCATAAGCATAGCCTTTATCAATCAAGGTTTGAATAAAATCAATAATCATTTCCATGCTCTCCGTCACTCTCGGATGGACATCCGCACGTCTGCATCCAAGAGCTGAAACATCTTCAAAATAAGCCTTGATAAAGCGTTCCGCAATAGTTGGAACGCCCTCTCCAAGTTCATTGGCTACACGGATCAGCTTATCATCTACGTCGGTAAAATTAGAGACATATTGAACATCATACCCGCGAAACTCAAGATATCTCCTTACTGTATCAAATACGATCGGCGGACGTGCATTCCCTATATGGATATAATTATAAACGGTTGGTCCGCAAACATACATTTTCACTTTTCCCTCTTCTAAGGGAATAAACTCTTCTTTTTGCCGTGTAAGTGTATTATAGATCTGAATGGCCATAAACCCGGCTCCTTTCTTTCCTCAACGTCTCAACTTCGTTTTTTAAATCCTGCAGCTCTTTCTCCATTTCCTTAAAGCGGTCTGCAATTGGATCTGGAAGATCGGTATGATTTAAATCCTTAGCCACCTTCACACCATCCCGGATTTTCACTCTTCCAGGGATTCCGACAACAGTTGAATTTGGCGGAACCTCATGGAGGACAACTGAACCTGCACCTATCTTCGAATTTTCTCCAATTGTAATGGAGCCAAGGACTTTTGCACCAGTAGCGATAAGCGCGTTATCTTTAATAGTCGGATGGCGTTTTCCTTTTTCTTTGCCAGTACCGCCCAATGTTACTCCCTGAAAAACAGTTACATTATCGCCAATCTCACACGTTTCCCCGATAACAACGCCCATGCCATGGTCAATGAAAAACCTGCGGCCAATTTTTGCCCCTGGATGGATTTCAATTCCTGTGAAAAAGCGGCTGATTTGGGAAACAACTCTTGCAAGAAAATAAAACTTCCGCTTAAATAGCGCATGGGCAATACGGTGCGACCAAATCGCATGAAGCCCAGAATAAGTTAAAATTACTTCCAGATAGCTTCTTGCTGCAGGATCTTGTTCAAATACCACTTCGATGTCTTCCTTCATTCTTGCAAACATCGTTCCTTCCCCTCCCTAACACATGATCTTTATTATTTGTTTTATGGCTCTGTTAAATTTGCCTGTTGATTTCCGCTTCAGGCGCTCGCTTTCCGCGGGCGGTCCGACGCTCCTCGGCGCATTCGCGCCTGTGGGGTCTCTCTTTGACTCGCTTTTCCCGCAGGACTTTGAATAAGCTTCCCGAGTTAACACCTCGTCGTAAGGAAATGCGAATGCATTTTCGCGGGATTAGCAACTTCCGCTCCAATCAACAGGGTGCCAAAATCAACTTTATAATTTAACACAGCTTATTTTATATACGGCCTTATAAGGCCAAGTATTTTCCCCATATAATATTTTCCGGGAAATAAGCAAGGTATTTCCCTTTATATATAAAAAAGCGCCCCTGCCACAATAGGACAGAGACGCTTTGCACGCGGTTCCACTCTGTTTAGACTTCAGAAGCCTCAACTTTAACCTGTTAACGGGAGGAGTCCCGCCCAATTCTACTTGGCAAAATGTTTTCAGCATTACTGCTGCAGCAATAACTCTAAGACCATTTTCCGTTCGATATGGGGCTCAGAGGTGCACTTCGGAAAAGGAGAGGCTTAAACCACTTTCAGCCGGTGATGGTTCTCTCTAAAAAGCATCCTTTTCTTACTTTTCCTCTTCAACACTTTCATTTATAGAATTTAATATATACTATATTACATTTTCTCCAATATGTTAACCAATAATGCTCATCAAGCGGCTTTTTACTTTTTCTTTTCCTAAAAGCTCAATCGCCTGAGGCAAATCAGGGCCATGCGTTTGTCCTGTTGTTGCAGACCGGATTGGCATGAATAGTTTTTTGCCTTTATGGCCAGTAGACTTTTGGACAGCTTTCATGGCTGCTTTAATTTCGTCAGCTTTGAACTCTGCCATGTTCTCAATTTCCTGCAAGAAGGAAGAAAGCACTTCAGGCACCTGCTCTTCTGCTAGAACTTCCCTGGCTTCATCGTCTACTATCATTTCTTCTGTAAAGAACAGCTCTGACAGTTCCACAATCTCAGCGCCAAAGCTCATTTTTTCCTGGTAAAGCGCAATTAAGCTCCGAACCCATTGTTCATTTTCCTGCTGCCAGTTTTCGCTGATTTTTCCGGCCTTTACAAGGTGCGGGGCAGAAATAGCCACTAAGCGATCCTGGTCAAGCTTCTTCATATACTGGTTGTTCATCCATGTAAGCTTTTGCTTATCAAAAAGCGCAGGTGATTTTGAAAGTCGATTTTCATCAAAAATATTAATAAACTCTTCCTTAGAGAATATTTCTTCTTCTCCGGCCGGAGACCATCCAAGCAAAGCAATGAAGTTAAAAAGAGCTTCAGGCAAGTAGCCCAGTTCTTCATATTGTTCAATAAATTGAATGATTGTTTCATCACGCTTGCTCAGTTTTTTACGGCTTTCATTCACAATCAGCGTCATATGGCCAAACTTTGGCGCTTTCCAGCCCAGCGCCTCGTAAACCATCAGCTGCTTAGGCGTATTGGAGATATGATCGTCGCCGCGCAGGACATGGGAAATCTTCATTAAATGATCATCAACCGCTACCGCAAAGTTATAGGTAGGCGTTCCGTCTTTTTTGACAATGACATAGTCGCCAATGCCATCAGACTCAAACGACACTTCTCCTTTTACCATATCATTAAATGTAAAGGCCTTACCCTTTGGCACTAAAAAGCGAATGCTTGGCTTTCTGCCTTCTGCTTCTAATGCCGCTCTTTCTTCAGGTGTTAAGTTGCGGCATTTCCCTGAATAAGCAGGAGTTTCTCCCTTGGCAGACTGTGCTTCGCGCTCAGCTTCCAGTTCCTCCTCCGTACAATAGCATTTATAGGCATGGCCTTTTTCAAGCAGTTCCTTATAGTATGTTTCGTAAATATCATTTCGTTCAGATTGGCGGTATGGTCCGTATTCGCCTTCTTTATCGATGCTTTCATCCCAATCAATGCCAAGCCACTTTAAATAGTGAAGCTGGCTTTCCTCGCCGCCTTCAATATTCCGTTTTTTATCTGTATCTTCAATGCGGATGATGAATTTTCCGCCCTTGCTGCGTGCAAATAAATAGTTAAATAGCGCTGTTCTCGCATTTCCGATATGTAAATGCCCTGTTGGACTCGGTGCATAGCGAACGCGAATTTCATTTGACATAGTTACTGCCTCCTCAAATTCTCAATAAAATGACGCACGGGAAGTGCTAGTACATATACTGCGACAGGCTATCGGCTTTTAGCTGTCTTCTTCCCCCACTGATTAATTGAACCAATCGGTCTTACTATCCGTTAGACTGCGATAAGCTATATTTTAACACTCTCCATTTTCTTCTGAAAGGTAATTTTAGTAGATGTCTTTCTTTTTCAGCAAAACAACAGCTTGTGAAGCAATTCCTTCTTCTCTTCCCGTAAAACCGAGCTTCTCTGTAGTTGTGGCTTTTACATTTATATTTTCCTTTTCGGTTTCCAAAAGCTGAGCGATCCGCTCTTGCATTTTACTAATATGGGGAGCCATCTTTGGCTTCTGGGCAATAATAGTACAATCTGCATTCACCAGCTCATACCCTTTTTCTTTGACAATCCCCCATACATGCTCCAGCAATTTCGCTGAATCAGCATCCTTAAACTCAGGATCCGTATCGGGAAAATGCCGCCCGATATCTCCTTCGCCAATTGCACCCAGGCAAGCGTCGGCAACAGTGTGCAGCAATACATCTGCATCTGAATGCCCAAGCAGGCCTTTTTCAAATGGTATCTCTATGCCGCCAATAATCAAAGGGCGCCCTTCAGCGAATTGATGAACATCAAAGCCTTGTCCAATCCTAAACATAAATATAATCCCCTTTAGCTATGTAATTAAATGCCTTTGTTTTCTCTTTTCTTAATGATAGCTTCTGCGAAATAGATGTCTTCAGGCGTAGTCAGCTTAATATTATCGTAACTTCCCTCTACAATCATTACCTCTTTGCCTATCCGCTCTACAAGGCTGGCATCATCTGTTCCTAAAAATTGTTCCTCTTCAGCCTTGCGGTGGGCTTCGAGCAGTGCAGAAATACGAAAAGCCTGTGGAGTTTGAACAGCCCACAGGCAGGAACGTTCAAGCGTTTCTGTGATTAGATTTCCCTCTGCTTTTTTAACCGTATCTTTAAGGGGAACAGCAAGAACCGCTGCACCTTTATCTTCCGCCATCTTTACCAGCGGCTTTATTAATTCCCGGCTAATGAAAGGACGGGCAGCATCATGCACCAAAACAATCCCATCACCAGGCACAGCTTTAGCAGCATTATAGACACTATTCTGTCTTTCCTTGCCGCCTTCAACCATCGCAGCTACTTTTGAAATGTTATGCTCTTTTAATAGAACACGAATTTCTTTTTCATCCTCATGATTGATTGCCAAAAAAATGCCTGTGCACTCCGGATCATTTTCGAAAACCCTTAATGTATGTATAAAAACAGGCACCTCTCCAATTTCCAGGAGAAGCTTATTCTTTCCTGCTCCCATTCTTTTTCCCTGCCCTGCTGCTGGAAGGATCACTTGGTAACTCATAAAATTATTCCTCTCTCCTAAGAAAAGCGCAAGCGCCATGCCCACCCCCGACACCTCGAGGAAGCAGGAGCTGGAGCTAGACAGTTATCGAAGTTAAAATTATATTTATTCGGCAAAAAAGGTAGGGCAAAAAGGCTTGGGGAGGCAAAATGCTCCCCTGGCACAATCTGTCCTACTTCTCTTGAGTGTCCATTATAAAGCTTTTTCCAAAAGCTTAGGTTTTGCAAAAATCATTCTGCCGGCTGATGTCTGCAGAACACTTGTGACAAGAACATCAATATGTTTGCCAATATAGTTTCTGCCTTCTTCTACCACAATCATCGTGCCATCATCCAGATAGGCAATTCCCTGATTCTGCTCCTTGCCGTCCTTAATAACCTGTACCTTCATTTCCTCCCCAGGAAGCACAACAGGCTTCACGGCATTAGCCAGATCATTAATATTTAAAACGGCTACTTTCTGCAATTCACAAACTTTGTTTAAATTAAAGTCATTGGTTACAACAACACCATTTGTTATTTTCGCCAGTTTTACAAGTTTGCTGTCTACTTCCTGTATTTCTTCAAAATCGCCTTCATAAATCTCAACTTTAATCGAAAGCTCTTTTTGAATTCTGTTTAGAATGTCAAGCCCTCTTCGGCCGCGGTTCCGCTTCAGTACATCTGAAGAATCCGCAATATGCTGGAGCTCCTCCAGTACAAATTGAGGAATGACAATCGTTCCCTCAAGGAAACCAGTTTGGCAAATATCCGCGATCCGCCCATCAATAATAACGCTTGTATCAAGGATTTTAAGCGAATTTTTAGCAGAGGTTTCCGGCTCCGTTTCTTCTTCGCCAATTTTCTTTTTCTTGCTTGTTAATAAGGTTAAAAGCTCATCACGTTTTTTAAAGCCAACCTGGAAGCCCAGATAACCAAACAGCAAAGTCAATACAATTGGGGCTACCGTATTCAGAATGGGAACCTCAATGGCATTAAGTGCATAGCCGATAAGAAAAGCAATAACTAACCCAAAAACAAGGCCGACACTTCCGAATATAATATCAGTTATAGGTACTTTTACGAGTGATTCTTCTGTCCATCTCACAAAGTTGACGACATGATCAACCGCCCAAAAAGTTATAAGATAAAAAATAATAGCACCTAAAATGGCGGACACATATGGATTATTTAAAAGAGGAATGTCGTTTAAATTCATTAATTTCAATAAGTCAGGAATCAAAAATATACCAAGCGTTACCCCGATAATAAGGAAGCATGCCTGTACAATACGTCTTAACATTCCTTCACCTCCTTTTACTCATTATAAACAAATTCCTAAAATTGAAACCTTCAATTGCAGAGATTTTTATCTTTCCAGCCAAATAGTTATTTTAGGATAGTAATATCCCACCTAAAAGAAGGTGTATTTCTTGTATATTTAATATATTAATACAACCTAAGGGTAGCATCATTGGTAATAAATTGTCAATTAAATAACTAACCATTTTAGCACAACAAATTACATAGTTCAATAGTCTCTCATAGCTGACGGTCCGCAAAAACCTGTTCTTTAATGAGTTTCAGCCCTTCCTTAATTTTTCTCGCCCTTACTTCCCCAATACCTTCCACTTCATCCAATTCCTCTACGGATGCCGCAATAATATTTGGAAACTCATCGAACCGATTTATTAAGTTTTCGATAATAATAGGCGGCAGGCGCGGAACTTTGTTCAGCATACGATATCCGCGGGGACACCTAAATTCCTCTATATGAATATAGCCGTTAAATCCTAAAAGCTTAAGGATTACAGAGTCTTCCAGCATTTCCCCTTTGGAAAGATCCTGAAGCTTGATAAGTGTATCCCTTGAGTCAATATCTTTTGATTGTGCATAATCTCTGATAATCCATTCTGCTTCTCTTTCAAGTTCTGTTAAAAGTTCATTCATCTGCAGCCGAATGAGCCTGCCCTCTGTTCCCAGCTCACTTAAATAAGTTAAAAGTTCATTTTTAATCCGAAGGACCATCTCAATATTATGAAAAACATGTAGGATGTCACTATAAGTAACAAGTTCCTCAAATTCCAATATGCTAAGATTCCCAATGCTTTGCTCCAGCACCACTTTATATTTCTCAAGTGTCTGGACGGCAACATTCGCCTTCGTTAAAATAACTCCGATATCCCTTAAAGCATAACGGGAATGCCCTTTATATAACGTGATGACATTTCTCCTTTGTGAAATGGCTATCACCAATGCGCCAGTCTGCCTGGCGACCCGTTCCGCTGTCCGATGGCGCATTCCTGTTTCTGTGGAAGGCACACCTGGATCGGGAACGAGCTGGGCATTGGCAATTAAGATTTTGTTGCCCTCTTCATTCAGGATAATGGCTCCATCCATTTTAGCCAGCTCATACAAATAACTTGGCGTAAACGGGCAATTGATTAAAAAACCACCATCCACAAGACTATTCATCTTTTCTTTAGACCCTAAAACGATTAACCCGCCAGTATTGGCACGGAGTACATTATCAATTCCTTCCCTGATAGGCGTCCCCGGAGCCATAAACTGAAGGATTTCGCTCATCGTTTTTTCGCTCAATTTTTTTGTTTCCATATTTATTCCCCCAACGCAGCCTTTAATGCTTCACTGACAGATCCTACACCGATTAATTCAATGCCTTTTGGCGCGCTCCATCCTCCAAGGTTATTCGCAGGCAATATGACCCGCTCAAATCCGAGCTTAGCCGCCTCCTGGACTCTCTGTTCAATTCTGGATACGCGACGGACCTCACCTGTCAGTCCTACTTCCCCTATTATGCAGTCTGTTGCTTTGGTTGGTTTATCCCTAAAGCTTGAAGCAATGCTTACGGCGATTGCCAGATCGATAGCTGGCTCATCGAGCTTCACCCCGCCTGCAACTTTGAGGTACGCATCCTGGTTTTGCAGCAGCATTCCCACTCGTTTTTCTAAAACAGCCATGAGGAGCGGAACCCGATTGTGGTCTATTCCTGTAGCCATTCGCCTTGGATTTCCAAAGCTCGTTGGCGAAATGAGTGCTTGAATTTCTACCAAAACTGGCCTTGTTCCCTCCATGGATGCCACTACTGTAGAACCAGCTGCACCCTGTGACCGTTCTTCCAGAAATATTTCGGATGGATTTGCAACTTCCTCAAGCCCGAACTCCTTCATTTCAAAAATGCCCATTTCGTTTGTTGATCCAAATCTATTTTTCACAGCCCTCAAAATACGGTATGTATGATGGCGCTCCCCTTCAAAATACAAAACAGTATCAACCATATGCTCTAAAAGCCGGGGACCTGCAATTGAACCTTCCTTTGTTACATGCCCGACGATAAAAATGGCAATCCCTTTCGTTTTGCCGATACGCATCAGCTCAGCAGTACATTCCCGCACTTGCGAAACACTTCCCGGTGCTGATGTAACTTCCGGATGGAAAATGGTTTGAATAGAATCGATAATAACAAAATCAGGATTCACAGAATCGATTGTTCTGCTAATTTCATCAAGGCTTGTTTCCGAGTAAACAAGCAAGCTATCGGATGAAACACCTAGCCGGTCAGCCCTAAGCTTTGTTTGGCGCATGGATTCCTCACCCGAAATATATAGGACCGAATGCTTCCTGTTCGCCAGCTGGGATGAAACCTGAAGAAGAAGCGTTGACTTTCCAATCCCGGGATCTCCCCCGATTAGCACAAGCGAACCTCGGACAATTCCGCCTCCCAATACACGGTTTAATTCAATTAAATCTGTATGAATCCGTGGTTCACTGACTGTTTCAATTGATGTAATAGGCGTTGCTTTTGCACTTATTGCTGTTCCTTGCGAATGAGCAAAAGCCCCTCTTCTGGTTGATGCCGGCTTCTCTACCTCTTCAACCATTGTGTTCCACTGGCCGCATCCCGGACATTTTCCCATCCATTTGGGTGATTCATAGCCGCATTCCTGGCACATAAATTTCGTTTTTCTTTTGGCCATACTTCTTCTCCCTCTCTGAACATCCATTCCAGCCGCCATGAAGGGAACCTTTAATGCTACCGGCATCTATGAGCAACCAGCTTAAATTAAAAAAGTTTGGTTTACTTCCTTATTCCCTATTTCATGCGCCTTAAAATGTTTTCGCGTTGAAATTCAAAATATTTCTTTCTCTCTATTAAAATTAACATAAAACTGCCAAATAAACTTCTTTGAACACTGCATCTAAGGAAATGCCTTTTAAGAGTACAAAAAGGTACACGTATAACAGGGACGTGTACCTTTTTGCTGTGTTAAACCTAATTGGTGCAGATTATTATTTTTGAAGATTTGGCGTTCCGCTGGTTTCAGCCGTTCTAACAACAAATTCTCCATCCTTTACATCTATTACCACGCTTTGCCCAGTTAGAACTGTTCCTTTTAACAGCTCCTCTGATAAGCGGTCCTCTATATGCTTTTGAATCGCTCTGCGGAGCGGGCGTGCTCCATACTCCGGATCATAGCCCTCCTCCGAAATTTTTTCTTTGGCTGCATTTGTAAGCTCCAAAGTAATATCTTGTTCTTTCAATCGTTTCGTTAATGTATCAGACATTAGCGTAACGATTTCCTGAAGGTGCTTCTTCTCCAAGGCATGGAAGACAATAATTTCATCAATACGGTTAAGGAATTCCGGACGGAAAGACTTTTTCATCTCTTCCATTACTTTACTTTTCATGTCCTTATAATCCTGCTCCCCATCCTGGATATTGAAGCCGACATATTTGTTGCGCTTCAAGGCCTCAGCACCCACATTGGATGTCATGATAAGAACAGTATTGCGGAAATCAACAGTTCTTCCTTTGGAATCTGTTAATCTTCCGTCTTCCAGTACCTGCAGAAGGATATTAAACACATCTGGATGAGCCTTTTCAATTTCATCCAGAAGGACCACAGAATAAGGCTTTCTTCGAACCTTTTCAGTTAGCTGGCCGCCTTCCTCATAGCCTACATATCCTGGAGGAGACCCTACTAAACGGGATGTCGAATGCTTCTCCATGTACTCAGACATATCGATTCGGATCATGGCATCCTCATCACCGAACATCGCTTCTGCCAACGCACGGGCTAATTCCGTTTTACCAACACCTGTTGGCCCAAGGAATACAAAGGAGCCAATAGGGCGCTTAGGGTCTTTCAATCCTGCACGGGCACGGCGGACAGCCTTTGAAATAGCTTTAACCGCTTCTTCTTGGCCAATTACACGGGAATGAAGGATTTCCTCCAGGTTAAGAAGCTTTTCCGTTTCTGTTTGCGCCAGCTTGGATACAGGAATTCCAGTCCAGCTGGATACTACATTGGCGATATCCTCGACGGTTACTTCACTGTTCTCCTTGCCTTGTTTTTCTTTCCATGTTTTCTTGGTTTCTTCAAGCTGTTCACGGAGACGCTGTTCTGTATCTCTTAAGGATGCGGCTTTCTCAAATTCCTGGCTTTGAACTGCGGCATCTTTTTCTTTTCTGACATCCTCCAGCTTTACTTCCAGCTCTTTTAGATTAGGCGGGGTAGTATAAGAACGGAGTCTTACCTTTGAACCTGCTTCATCAATTAAGTCAATTGCTTTATCCGGAAGGAAACGGTCTGAGATGTAGCGGTCTGAAAGTTTAACAGCCGCTTCAATCGCCGCATCTGTAATGGTTACTCGGTGGTGTGCCTCATAACGGTCACGCAGCCCTTGAAGAATCTGTACGGATTCTTCTGCAGTAGGCTCATCAACTGTAATCGGCTGGAAACGTCTTTCGAGTGCTGCATCTTTTTCGATATATTTTCTGTATTCATCAAGTGTCGTCGCACCAATACACTGAAGCTCACCGCGGGCAAGAGAAGGCTTTAGAATGTTGGAGGCATCAATAGCGCCTTCTGCTCCCCCTGCACCTATTAAAGTATGAAGCTCATCGATGAATAAGATGATATTTCCTGCCTGCCTGATTTCATCCATTACTTTCTTCAGGCGGTCTTCGAATTCACCCCGATATTTCGTACCAGCAACAACTGTACCCATATCAAGCGTCATTACTCTTTTATCACGAAGAGTTTCCGGCACTTCATTATTAATAATTTGCTGTGCCAATCCCTCTGCAATTGCTGTTTTACCGACACCTGGTTCACCAATAAGAACCGGGTTGTTCTTCGTACGGCGGCTTAGCACCTCTATTACACGCTGGATTTCCTTGCTGCGCCCAATAACGGGGTCCAAGCTTCCTTCTCTTGCAATAGCCGTTAAATCACGGGCTAATCCGTCAAGAGTTGGTGTATTCGCATTTGCCGCTGAACCTCCTTGGTGGTTGCCAGACTCATTGCTTCCCAATAGCTGAAGCACTTGCTGGCGGGCTTTATTAAGGCTGACTCCAAGGTTATTTAGAACTCTTGCTGCAACGCCTTCTCCTTCGCGGATTAGGCCAAGCAGAATATGTTCAGTTCCTACGTATGAATGCCCAAGCTTTCTTGCTTCATCCATGGAAAGTTCAATTACCTTTTTTGCACGAGGAGTATAATGAATGGTTTGGGAAGCATCCTGTCCTCTGCCAATTAAATTTTCAACTTCTTTTTGGATTTTATCGGAGCCTAGGCCCAATGCATAAAGGGCTTTTGCTGCAATGCCTTCTCCTTCTCTTACAAGGCCAAGCAGGATGTGCTCTGTCCCAATGTTATTATGTCCTAAACGGATTGCTTCCTCCTGTGCTAAAGCCAATACCTTCTGAGCTCTTTCTGTGAATCGTCCGAACATCATATAAATTCATCCTCCCAACTCTTGATCTTCCATTTTTAATCTTTCCCTGATTAATGAAGCCCTGCGGATATCGCGTTCATGAGGCCTGAGCGGACCCCCTGCATATTGCTGCAAAAAGCCTGGCTGTGTCAGGATCATCAGCTCATTTAAAATATTCTTTGAGATATTTTTTATATACTGCATATCAATTCCCAGGCGAACATCAGATAAGCATTGCGCGGCTTCCTTCGATTCAATAATTCGGCTGTTTGATAAAATGCCATAAGAGCGGAAGACTCTGTCTTCTAATTGTATGTTAGAAGTCTTTGCTAATGCTTCTCTTGCTGACCTTTCCTGAGAAATTAGCTGGCTGACAACACTTTTCAGATCCTCCACGATATCCTCTTCTGATTTTCCGAGTGTGATCTGGTTTGAAACTTGAAAGATGTTACCTAATGCTTCGCTGCCCTCACCATAAATTCCTCTAACAACTAAGCCAAGCTGATTAATTGCCGGAATAATCCGGTTCATTTGCTGGGTGAGTACGAGGCCTGGCAAATGCATCATAACGGATGCTCTAAGGCCCGTTCCTACATTCGTCGGGCAGCTTGTTAAAAAGCCGACCGTTTCATCAAATGCATAATCGGCTTTTTCCTCTAGCCAATCATCTATTTCATTTGCCATACTTAAGGCTTCAGAAAGCTGAAAACCCGGAAACAAACATTGAATCCGAATATGGTCTTCTTCATTAATCATAATGCTGACCTCTTCATTCTCTGATAGAAGGCAGGCCCCATGGGTTGAATTCTCAGCTAGGTGGGGGCTGATTAAATGCTTCTCCATGAGCACTCTTTTTTGAAGAGGCTGGAGTTCATCCATCATGAGGAGTTCCAACTCCCCAAGCTTTGAAAAAGATGAATGCTCTACCCTTTCTTTCACCTTCTGGATAACTGCCTGTGCTTCTTCATTTGAAAATAAAGTAGGAAATTTATATTGTTTTATATTTCTGGCCAGCCTGATTCTAGAGCTTAAAACAATATCGGAATCAGGGCCTTCTGCACTCATCCAGGAGCTGATAGCTTGATTCATAAAACGTTCGAGCGACAAGCTTATTCCCCTCCCTCATGATTGGCATTCAGCTGTTTTTCCAGCTTCCGTATTTCATCTCGCAATTCTGCCGCTTTTTCAAATTCTTCTTGGCCAATCATTTCTTTTAACTCATGTTTCAATTTTTCAATATTCCTTCGCAAATGAATGGTTCCTCCCATTCTTGCAGGAATTTTTCCGTTATGCAAAGAATTCCCGCTGTGAAGCCTTCTCAGAATGGGGGTCAGCTGATCTTTAAAAGTCTCATAGCAAAGAGCGCATCCAAATCGCCCTACTTTAATAAACTGCTGATAGGTCATGGAACATTGCTTGCACTGCAGGACCTTTTCCTGCTGGAAGGGATCCTGGTTCGCTCCCTGAAACGCAGGTTCAATATTCAGCAGGCCTGCCAATAAATTATTGATTGAAAAACCGGACCCGCTGCCAAGCATAAACATTTCACCTTTTTCCTGAGCACATTTGTCACAAAGATGGAACTCAGCTTTTTCTCCATTGATGACTTTTGTAAAATGCAGCGTGGCCGGCCTTTGATTACACTCCTGACAAATCATGACTTCACCTCTCCAGCTCGCTAAAAAAACTTATTTATATTTTAAAGTCGTTAACATTGCCTTTAACATCCTTGCACGCAGTTCATCCCGAAATGGAAGGTCAATATATAATACAGAGCGGTCTATTACACTTAACATAATTTTAGCTTCCCTCTGTGTGATAATTTCTTCTTCCACCAGGCGATAAATAACATTTTCAGCACTGCTTTGGCTGATTCGGCTCTGCACTAATGAAATCAATTGGTCAATTAAATCAGCGTGGTCATAAGACTGGACTTTCATAATCCGGATATACCCTCCGCCGCCCCGCTTGCTCTCCACGGCATAGCCTTTCTCAATTGTAAAACGGGTATTGATAACATAATTGATCTGAGAGGGTACACATTGAAATTTATCGGCAATTTCACTTCTTTTTATTTCCACGATTTCCCTCTCGCTTTTTTCTAAAACCTGTTTTAGATAATTCTCAATTATGTCGGATATATTTCTCACCAAGCCTCCTCCTATCTGACTTTGACTATATTTGACATTAATTATACATGATTTATGTAATTTCTTGCAATCGGCGGATGTTAATAATTTTCCCCCATTTTTTTACTTCTCAAACCCGAAATTGAAAGTTAATGTCGGTAACAATATATTTTGGCATGGGCAAGTTTGTGCTTGGAGGAGGATGAATTTGTGCTTATTTTTGATTAACTATTGAAACAAGAGAAAAGAATATGGTTTTTAAGAGGTTCAGAATCAAGTTTGGATAGTTATTTACTAATATTTCGGGGATTATTTTTTGTTTTACTAAAATATTTGAGAATTTAACTAACAATTATTTTTATTTATGGCATGATTCAGGCGATATTTTTACGGCAAGATCTTTTAAAAGAACACAATTGATTCCTGAAACAGACTGTTGAATAAGGAGTGGTGCATAAAATTCGAAAGTGGCGCATAAGTGAGCGAAAGTGAGTCATAAATTTTATAAATGGTGCATATTTTCGCCAAAGACATGCAAAAAGGTTTAACCCGCAAACTTGCCAGGAATAAAACCGGAAAAGATTCCACCGACCACAGGCCTTTTTCACCAAAACAAACCTTTTTTATGTGGAAAACACAAAAAAAGCACCCATTCAGGTGCTCTTTCAGTTGCCCGGCAGCGTCCTACTCTCACAGGGGGACAGCCCCCAACTACCATCGGCGCTGAGAAGCTTAACTTCCGTGTTCGGCATGGGAACGGGTGTGACCTTCTCGCTATCGCCACCAGACTATTTGGTTTGAAGAAAGGTCGTTCCTTCAAAACTAGATAATGAATGAAGAAGTGTTTGCCGAGTATTCACCAATAACTAGGTTAAGTCCTCGATCGATTAGTATCAGTCAGCTCCACATGTCGCCATGCTTCCACCTCTGACCTATCAACCTGATCATCTTTCAGGGATCTTACTAGCTTGACGCT
>NZ_JAEL01000056.1 GCF_000518885.1 Bacillus sp. J33
GATTAAAGAGATCGACAAAGACACATACGTAATTCCATTTTTGATTGACTCTTACGTATGTCAAATCGCTTACGATTGCTGTCATTTCTTTTTCCTGGCTGAACTCACGCTTCAGTTCGTTTTTCTGTTCGGATTCATTACAGGATTTCGCATGTGGCTTAAATTGAGCTACTGTATATGAAGACACAAGACCCTGCTCCTGCATAATGCGCCCAATTCTTCTTCTTGAAACGATGAGACCGCGTTTCTTTAATTCTATTTTGATTTTACGTGTCCCATAATTTTGACGGCTGGCATGAAAAATGTCGATTACATCGGAGGTAATATTATCCTCTGGGTTTCTTTCTTTTGCTTCATAATAATAGCTGCTTCTAGGGATTTGTAGGACTTTGCACATTGCTGATATCGAGTATTTGTTTTGGTTATTCTTGATTACATTTACTTTCGTCCTAGTATCAGCGCGGCTTGCTTTAAAATGTCATTTTCCATTTCTAGTTGCTTGTTTCTCTTACGGAGTTCAATCAGTTCCGTTTGTTCACCTGTTAAATTGTCTTTTTCCTTAAAAGAACCAGAGTTCTGACTCTGATTCACCCACTTATCAAATGATGAAGGAGTAAGGTCATACTCACGAATAATCTCTTTTCTTGGTTTCCCATTTTGGTACAACTGCACGATCTGTTGTTTGAAATCTTCAGTAAATGTTCGCCGTTCTCTTTTGGCCATGTAGATTCTCCTCTAATGTGTTATCTGTAGTCTACTTGACCTTAAAAATTCTGTCCAACTAAGTGTAGCCTGTTCAAAAACGTTGATTTGGCGGGACCGCCTGGGAATCGAACCCAGCTGACCACACACGGTGGTCACAAGCGGTTTTGAAGACCGTGGAGGGCACCAGCACCCCAATCAGCCCCGTAAAGACTCTTCTTATTATAAGGGCAAAAACAGCTGCTTTCAAGACTAATGCTTACTTTCTTGTCGAAAAGGTGGACAAGGATTATAATAGGGACAGGAAAATATGTTTGTAGGTGAAGGAAATGCAACTTGAAGGCTGGTTTTTGTGGTTTATTTTATTCTGGGTTGTGATTCTGGTTTCGTTTTTTGCAATCGGCGGCTTTTTTATGTTCCGGAAGTTTTTGAAACGGATGCCGAAAGAGGATGGCAAATCGGATTTGGATTGGGAAGAGCATTATGTGAACGAGACGCGCCACCTTTGGCAGCAGGAGGAGAAGGATTTGCTGGAGGATCTGGTAAGCCCGGTTCCTGAGCTGTTCAGGGATGTTGCAAGAATGAAGATTGCCGGGAAGATTGGCGAGCTTGCCTTAAAGGAAAAGGCAACAAAGATTGACCAGGACCTTTTGATTCGGGGATATATCTTAGCAACTCCAAAACGGGATCACAAATTCCTGCGCAAAAAATTAACAGAGAAGCAGATAAGTATGACGCCATATGAGCATCTGTTTTAGGCCATTTCGGGTAACCGAAATGGTTTTTTATTTACAAAGTATGAAAGCTTATTGATGATATTGGCACCTGTATTATTAAAGCAGAAGGCGCGAGATCCTCGAAAATTTATTCGCATTTTCTTACGACGAAGTATTTACTCAAGGATGATAATTCAACGTCCTGCGGGAAGCGCAAGTCAAAGAGAGCCCCCCAGGCGCGGATACGCTGAGCAGAGGCTCCCGGACCGCCCGCAGTTCGCTGAGCGCCTTCAGCAGAAATCAACAGGCCAATGCGTAAGTAAAAAAGCTACCGAACCCATGCCCGGCAGCTTCCATCTTATATAGTCGTCTTCGGATTCCCCGCTCCATACAATTCCTGATGCAGCTTGCGATAATTCAAATACATCGCAATCCTCCAAGGCACAATCATGGAAAAAGCAAGTATCCAGAACATGCCGCTCAGTTCTCCATAGTCGATCGTGGAGCTGAGGACCAATTTTCCGATAATCCGAATCACAAGCAATCCTATTAGGATAAAAGCAAATGCTTTAGAACGCTTTAGGTAGATTTCGTTGTCCCTGATTTCAAAGGAAGATGTTTTAATCAGCAGGATGGAAAACAGCATTCCCACTGTAGCAGCTTCCAGTATCTCCATTGGAGTTACGCGGAAATATGGGAAGACAAACATGAGCGCACCTGTGCTCATGAAAATCGGCGGCAAGATGATTTTCTTGGCGGAAGCCGGCTTTTTGGCTGCCTTCATGCGGATGAACATCGCGAAGATTGCCATAAAAACGGCACCGATTGATGAAATTAATACAAAGTCCATTCGATTTCATCCTCTATTTCATTAGATTCCTCTACCTATTATATCTTAATGGGCTTGATTTAGGTACACTTAAGGCAATTTGTTCATATAAAAAAGCTAACTCCATCTGATACCCGGACACATCCTTATGTCCAGGGTACCTGAGTCAGCTTCTTAGCTTAATACCCGATTAACCGCTTCCAGTACTCGGCCTTCATCAAAAGGCTTAACAATAAAGTCCTTTGCGCCTGCTTCAATGGACTCGACCACTACCTTCTGCTGGCCCATCGCAGAGCACATGATGACTTTTGCGCTTGGATTTTTCTTTTTTATTTCCTTCATGGCATCCAGTCCGCTCATTTCAGGCATAGTGATATCCATCATGACGAGATCCGGCTGCAGATTTCCATACAGTTCTACGGCTTCCCTGCCGTTCTCCCCTTCTCCCACTATCTCATGGCCGGCTTTTTTTAAAATCGTGCCAAGAGTGACTCTCATAAACTTTGCATCATCGACTAATAAAATTCTTCCCACCGCTTTTCCCCCTTGCACTGCATTGGAACCCTTATCTCTATTATACTTCTATCATAGTAAAAAATACCCAAAAAGCCAACTATAAAAAACTATCATCTAGCAAAAATGGATGATTTCCATATAAATACAATCATCCACGCTGAAAGAACACATCTTACAATATAGCGAAATATCAGATAAATTTCAATTTAAAGAATACGACAAATTTCGACCGATCCCTAGCCCTTTTTACTTATATCAAAAAAGCAGCACATTCGCAATATGAATGTGCTGCTTCATTTTAAAAACCCATAAACCCGCCGAATAACGGAGATAAAACCGCGATGATTTTTGTCATCCAGTCAAAGAACAGGACAACACCCATGATCATCATTAACACGCCGCCGATTTTCATAATCTTGGCGCTGTTTCGCTTGATCCACTGCATTCTTCCAATAAAGAATGAAAGAACAAAGAATGGAATAGCAAATCCAAGAATATAAGCAATCATATAAACCATTGCTGAGTTTGGATTTGTTACAGCTAATGACCACACAGCTCCCAGGATGGGGCCGGTACAAGGAGTCCAGCCAGCTGCGAAAGCCATGCCAATTAGCGTTGATCCAAGAAGACCTGATGGACGGTTCTTGAATTCAAAACGCCTTTCCTTCATTAGAAATTCCGGTTTAATAACACCCACAATCAATAATCCAAAGAAGAAGACAAAAATGGCTCCGATTTGCCTGATTAAGTCCTGGTATTGATAGAAAAACTGGCCGAGCAAGGTTGTGCCAAACCCAATTGCAATAAAGATCGCTGAAAAACCAAGCAGGAAGAATAATGTATGCAGCATGCTCCGCCTTTGCAGCATCGCATTCTCTTCTTTAATCTCCCCTACTGACATTCCTGTAATATAAGATAAGAACGCTGGATATAATGGCAGGCAGCAAGGAGAAACAAAACTTAAGAAACCTGCTCCTAACGCAATAAATACATTTAAATCCGTCATAGTCACAACTCCTGATACACATTCGTTCCTATTTATTCTAACAAATCCCTATTTGAAAAGATATTGGATAGAATGTGAACGTTTTGTGTCCTAATTAATACTCCTATAAGTATACTGTTGAATTAGATTTTTTAAATAGCTGTATTAAAGCAATGTTGATTTATAGCACCCTGTTGATTGAAGCAGAAGGCAAGAGACTCCTGCGGGAGAAGCAAGTCAAAGAGAGAGCCCGCTAACGCGAAAGCGACGAGGAGGCTCCCTGACCGCCCACGGAAAGCGAGTACTGGAGCGGAGATTAGCAGGCCTATGTAACAGAGACAATATATCCTAAATTTATAAGCCCCACTGAAACTCCCTTACATCTCTGGAAAAAATCCCTAAACAAGCCTATAATAAACAATATTAACTTTCAACATAAAACATGTTTTTTTAATGTAAATGTTATTAAAGTTTAAAAGAAGTTTCTTTTGAATTAATTACCATAATTCGATATACTATAGTATATCTTAACAAATTCTGTTATTATCTTTCAGCATTTAACATGGAACATAATTGGCAGCTGAATTGTACATAATGTAACGAGAAACCACCAGAGAGGAATTATTGGCCATGTGTAAACAAGAACTGCTTACATTGATTGAACAGAAGAGAACAGAATTAATTAAAGTGGCCATGAAAAGCGGCTTAAACTCTTCGGCGGCAATCCGGTACAGTCAGGAACTTGATGCCCTATTAAATGAATACAATCGTACCTTTATAAAAAAAGTGCAGACACAATAATAAACTTTTCCGCTATGCCAATCACTTCAATAAACGATTCGCAATAGCAAGAAGAAAGCTCGCCACATGATGGCGAGCTTTTCTTTTTCCCTTGGACCGCTTCCTGATAAATAACACTTGTCATGGAGCAAACTATTTATTAATCACAATCGTCAATTTATAGTTCGCATGCTTATTCAAGTCTATCAAAAATTGATCCAGCCGTTCATTGGATGGAAATTTGCATTCAAGAAGATAACAGCCATCACCGCTGATTTTATAGTTATTGATTATGTATTCTGCCTGTTCCTTTATATAAGTTAAATAAGGTCGGTGATCAGGGCTTTGTGTATAGATATTGATGAAAGCATGGATAGAATATCCAAGCTTTGCTTGATTCAATTTAATGGTATATCCCTCAATAATGCCATGATCCTCTAATTTTTCCACTCGGGCTGCTGCTGCCTGCCCAGTCAAATGGACTTTCTCACCCAATTCCTTCATTGTTATACGGCTGTTCTCTGAGAGGACTACCAAGATTCGCCGATCCGTGTTATCTAACATGTATTCAACTCCTTTCATAAATCAAGTCAAACGGCAAAAAGACTTGATTTATTCTATGTAATTGTCAATTGGTCATAGTATAAACTATATGTAAATCCAAGAAAAGGAGTTAATAACTATGAATTTACAACATATACGTAATGCAACACTAGTTGTCCAATATGCAGGGAAAAAGTTTTTAATTGACCCCTTTTTGGCAGATAAGGGGACTTACCCGCCATTCCCCAATTCATTAAGGCAAGACCAGAATAATCCTTTAGTGGAATTGCCAATATCCATTGATAACATAATTGCTAATATAGATGCTGTCATTTTAACACACTTGCATTTAGATCACTGGGATGATACAGCCAAAGGTGCGCTGCCTAAGGATATAAAAATGTTTGTGCAAAATGAAGAAGATGCTAGAGAAGTTAAAAAGGACGGCTTTCAAAATGTAGAAGTTTTACAGGAAGATTCAGTCTTTGAAGATATTCAGCTAATCAAAACCAAAGGGGAGCATGGAAGAGGAGAAATATTAAAACTAGCTGGTCAAGTTTGTGGTGTTGTCTTTAAACACCCGAATGAAAAAACTCTATATGTGGCTGGGGATACAGTTTGGTACGAAGCTGTTCGGGAAACTATTAAAACACACAAACCAGAAATAATTGTCGTAAATGGCGGGGATAATCAATTCCATGAAGGCGGTTCCCTCGTCATGGGAAAAGAGGATATCTATGAAGTGTGCAACGCTGCCCCTAACGCCAGGATTATTTCTGTCCATATGGAAGCCGTCAATCATTGGACATTATCAAGGGAAGAATTAAAGAGCTTTATAAATGAAAAAGGAATTTCTACTGTTTTAATCCCGGATGATGGAGAATCATATTCGTTTTAAGATAGAAAAGACGTGTGAGCACTCACACGTCTTTTCCGATTTATTATCCAACTGCATCCTCCACTTTATCAGCAGAACCATTCTGCAGCAGGTACATTTTATGATACAAGCCACGCTTGGCAAGCAGCTCTTGATGAGTACCTCTTTCAACGATTTCCCCTTGATGAAGAACCAAGATTAGCTCTGCATCCTGAATCGTAGACAAACGGTGGGCAATCGCAATTGTCGTGCGGCCCTTTCGCATTTTTTCCAATGCAATTTGGATCGCTTCTTCCGTTTCTGTATCAATATTCGCAGTTGCTTCGTCCAGGACCAGAATTTTAGGGTTTGCGGCAATCGTTCTCGCAAAGGCGATCAGCTGCCTTTGCCCGCTTGAAAAAGTAGACCCGCGTTCCACCACCTGATGATCATAGCCATCCTCCAATTTATCAATAAACGTATGTGCCTGAACAAATTTGGCTGCTGCATCTATCTCTTCATCGGTCATGTCCTTATTATGAAGCTTGATGTTATCCTTAATTGTTCCGTAAAAAAGAAACGGATCCTGAAGAACAAGCCCCATTTTTGTCCGCAGCTCATCCTTTGGATAGGATTTAATGCTTTTTCCATCTATTAAAATATCGCCGCGCTCATATTCATAGAAGCGCATCATTATATTAATGATGGAGCTTTTGCCGCTGCCTGTATGGCCAACGAGGGCGATGGTTTCTCCCGGCTTCGCTGTAAACGAAATATTTTTTAAGACATCCCGTTTGCCGTCATAAGAAAAGCTGAGGTTACGGAACTCAATTTCCCCATCCTTGATTTCGACAGCACTCTGATCCTCCTGTGCCGGTGCAAGCTCCTTTTCATCCAATAGCGCAAAAGCCCGTGAAGCCGCAATGATAGCCTGCTGATACATGGAAAGCCTCATCATAATCTGGTTCACCGGCTCAAAGAACCGGTCCAAATAGCTGACAAACGCATAAAGGACCCCAATCTCAATCGGGCTATTAAAGGAAGAAATCCCAAAGAAGCTCAATACAATGATCAGTGCCAGCACATAGACAAGATCAATGGCAGGCCGCAGGAGCAGCCCATCCATTTTGATATTCCGCATCCCGGCATTATAATGCTGCTCATTAATATCGCCAAATTCCTTCCGCAGCCTTTTTTCCTGCCTGAACACCTGAATGATTGACATCCCCTGCAATGATTCGCTCAGCTTCGCGTTTAGCTGGCTCAGCCTTTCCCTTAAATCCTTATAAAAAACGGAACTATATTTCCGATACGTTCTCATAATCATAAAAAGAATCGGCAAAATGACCAGACAGAACAATGCAAGCTTTACATTTAAAATAAACATCGCCACAAAGATCCCCGTCAGAAGGAAGGCTCCCTGTATAAATGTGACCAATACACTGACGAACATATCTTTGATGGCTTCCGTATCATTCGTAACCCTTGAAACAATGCTTCCTGCAGGCGTTTTATCGAAGTATTTTAAGCCCAATGACTGTACTTTTGAAAAAACGTCAACACGCAGCTGCTGGATGATTTTTAAGGCGATCTCCTGGAACTTCAGCAGCTGAAAATAGGAAACAAGCACATTCATGATTTGAATACCCAGGTAGGCTGCACCCAAAGCAAATAACGGCTCAAAGGCCAGATTTCTGGGTGTTAAATAATCGTCAATAAAGATTTTGACCAGAATCGGTCCCAGTATGTCTCCTATCGTTGTTAACAGGAGCAAACTGAAAGCGAGCAAGATGGTCTTCTTATGCGGTTTTGTATAAGAGAGCAGCCGGAACAGGACCTTCCTCTGCTCTTTCCCTTTCATTACTGGTGTTTTTTCCATATTCTTATCCCCCATGCTCCACAAGCTCTTCCAACTGCTGGCGCAAATACATATTCTTATACCAGCCTTCTTCAGTCATCAATTCATCATGCGTTCCCCGCTGGACGATTCTTCCTTCATCCAGTACCAGTATGAGATTTGCATGCTGGATGGCACTCAGGCGATGAGCCGTAATGATTGTTGTTTTGCCTTCACGCTCATCTTTTAATGCAGTGAGGATAGCTTCCTCTGTCTTGGCATCAACCGCAGAAAGGGAATCATCCAAAATCAGCACTTCCGGATTCATCAGCAATGCTCTCGCAATGGAAATCCGCTGTTTTTGTCCGCCGGAAAGGGATACCCCTCTCTCCCCAACAACCGTTTGATATCCGTCTGTAAATTCAAGAATATCATCATGGATGTTTGCAAGTTTAGCTGCAGCATAGATTTCCTCAACCTCGGCATCCGGCCTTGTAAACGCAATATTATCAGCAACGGTGGCAGAAAACAGAAAGTGCTCCTGCGGCACATAGCCAATCGCTTCCCTCAGCTTCTCCATTTTATAGCGGTCAATAGGGTGTCCTGCAAAAAGGATTTCTCCTTTATAGCCTTCAAATTCACGAATGAAAAGTTTAAGCAGAGTTGTTTTACCAGCACCGGTTTTACCGACAATTCCAAGAGTCTCTCCTCTTCGCAGCCTAAAATAAATTTCCTTAAGCATTTCTTCATTTTCTCCCGGATAAGCGAATTCTTCAATCTTGTATTCAATATCTCCGCTTGGCACTTCATTAATGCCAGCCTGATCATCTTTAATCTCAATTTTTTCTGCAAGCAGACCAGAAACACGATCATAAGAAGCACGGCCTCTTTCAACGATATTGAACAGCCATCCAAAAGCAAGCATTGGCCAAATCAGCAGCCCAAGATAAGTTGTAAATGAAACAAGCTGCCCGATCGTCAATTCTCCTGCCAATACATATCTGGATCCAAAGGCAATGGATAGAAAGAAAGAGATCCCGACAATGATGGAGATGGTAGGATCGAATAAAGAATCCACTCTGGCAACAGAGATATTCTTCTGAACCACATCTTCAGACTGCTTGCGGAAATCTTCAATATCTTCTTTTTCCTGGCCAAAAGTTTTAATAACTTTAATCCCGGACACACTCTCCTGCGTTTTATCATTCAGTGATGAAAATGCCTCCTGCGCCTTGTGGAAACGTTTATGCAGGAGCGACCCATACCAGCTTGTCAGCAGTGCCATGAATGGCATTGGAATCAGACTGATCAGCGTTAGCTTCCAGCTGATCGTGGTAGCCATGGCGATGATAACGAACCCGCCTGTTGCCAAGGAATCCACAAATGTCAGAACCCCTGCTCCCGCAGTCTGCTGTATGGCCTGTAGATCGTTGGTCGCATGGGCCATCAAATCGCCAACCCGCTTTTTCTGGTAAAAAGACTGCGACATATTAGTAAAGTGATGGTAAAGCTTGTTTCTCAATAACTTGGACAACTTAACGGCAGAGCCGAAAATCATGATGCGCCAATAATATCGCAGCGCATACATCATGAGCGCAACAGCAGCCAGGAGCCCAATCCACATCAATAATGTTTGCCCTGTCAGCTCTCCATTTTTTATTGAGTCGACCACAATTCCGACAACCCTAGGCGGAACCAGCTGCAGCAGCGCCACAAACAATAGGAGAATAATGCCGTTCACATACGCCTTTTTCTCCTGTTTAAAAAACCACATCAAATCCAAAAAGACCTTCATATAAATTTCCTCCGAAAACCGTAACATAATAATAGCTTAAATAGTTTATCAAATATTTCAAAAATAAGGAAGATTTTTATTGGCAAAGAAAAAGCACCCTGGTGGATGCTTATTGTCCTAATGCTTCAATTCGGTTCATCAGACTGGTTACTTCATTAATCGTGATAAAGAGCTCGGAGTTCTCCAGCTTATCCAGTGCCAGGTTCCCGCTCTCTAAAACATTATTAATTTCTGCAAGCAGCGCTTCATTTTGATTCACTAATTCCTGATGGACATCTTCAGCTAAAGCTGGGACATCCTTCAATGCAATGAATTCCTCTACATCCTGTTTAAGAGTAATCAATCGGTCCTCAAGCTCTTGTTTTAACGCTGGATCTGCCGCTGCTTCCTTCAGCATCTGCGGCGCCTCATCAGCAAAGTCATTTAAAGTATTTATATGCTCTGTCGCCTGATTTACATAATCAACGGAATTATTCACTTCCCCTAAAAACGAACAGCCGCTTAATAGCATCGTGATAGCAAGGAGTCCTGTTAAAAGATATTTTTTCATTAGCGCTTCCCCTTCTTTATTTTGTCATAATACCTTTACGATTGGCTAAGTGTAAGGTTTCAATTTGAGCATAAAAAAACCACCTTTCTGCTTTTTCAGAAAAGTGGCTTTGGATGGGATGCTTAGTCCTGATTACTTGCCAGTCTGCTTGTTCATGGCATTCATCATTTGGTTGATCTTCTTTTGTGAAGGCTTCATGCCCATTTGCATCATCATCATTTTAAGCATTTGTTCGTTAATTGGCGGATTTTTCTCTAGGTAGCTCATCATGTATTTTCGAGCAATGAAAAATCCTAGTGCTACACCAGCAAGAAGCGCCAGTATACCGACTAGAATGTACATCCACATAAGTTACTTCCTCCTTCATGTTGTCTATCATACAGTGTACTAGACCAAAGGCTATTATACAATATTTGCTTCATTTTTTCTCTGATTTTAGACGAATTTTCTTTCTTTTATGGGTTTTAGCCAGCCATAGCGCTGATGCTGGAGGTCAATAGCCAGGAAGGAAGACTCGCTTTTTCGGAGCACCTCGAAAAAAACCGTCTCAGCCTCATAGCTGCCCGCCGCTTCTAAAACCAGGCACCGATCAAATATTTCAAGCTTCGCCCTGCTTCTTTTGCTCATCTCTATATAGTATGCACCATTTTCTCTTAAAAAGCCCTTTTTTCGCTGAAGCTGCTGATGAATATATTGATGTAATTTTAATCCCGGTATTGGTTTTGTGACAAAATCGATCTGTTTGGAAAGAATAGACTTCATTTCACCGGTCGAATGCTCATGCTCCTCAAACAACTGAAAAAACATCCGCTCTCTTCCAAAATAATGAGACGCAAACTCATCTTCTATTAAATACAATTGATAAGCTCTCATTGGCCCCTCCTTCCGGGACGATCCATTTCTTTCAATTATAAAAAAACAAAAATAAGGAATGTGTCTGAAGATGTAAAAAACTTTCACTAATTTTGTCGAATGCGTGCAATTCGGTTCATTATGAGGATTCTTGGTGAGAGAATAAATGATGTTATTGAGAGATTGACTGTTTTTGTTGATTAAGTTGGAAACTAGATATATTATGCTGATTTCCGGGAGAAACTTTGTGGGTAATCCTGCTGATTGGGGATTATGGGGGTTTTTTGGCTATTTTCGGTTCCATTATCAGCTCTGATTGCCACTTCTTTTTAGAAAAATGTCATGAATTCTATATGACGGCCTTTTTACCTGACTTATTTCCCTTTGAGGCTTCATGAACGCTACATGACGACCTTTTTCTCTGACTCCCCTCCTTTTCCGGCTTCATGAACACTCTATGGCGACCTTTTTCTCTGGCTCCTCCCCTTTTCCGGCTTCCTGAACACGCCATGGCGACTTTTTTCTCTGGCTCCTCTCCTTTTCCGGCTTCATGAACGCTTCATGGCGACTTTTTTCTCTGGCTCCTCTCCTTTTCCGGCTTCATGAACCTTCCATAGCGACTTTTTTCTCTGGCTCCTCTCCTTTTCCGGCTTCATGAACCCTCCATGACGACCTTTTTCTCTGGCTCCTCCCCTTTTCCGGCTTCATGAACCCTCCATGGCGACCTTTTTCTCTGGCTCCTCTCCTTTTCCGGCTTCATGAACGCTTCATGATGACCTTTTCTTTGACTCCTCTTCGTCTGCGGCTTTATGAAAGCCCCATGAATAGCTCAATAAAACTATATTCCACTCCCAAACAAAATCGAGTAGAGGGAAAATAAATTTGTTTTATTTTCGCCCCTCTCACAACACCGTACGTACGGTTCGCGTATACGGCGTTTCAATTTATATTGCAGTGTGTACTTTTAGGTAATGTTCTAGCGCAGAGGGGAGTCCCCTCTGCTGTAGTCTTTTGTTTGAGATAGCTCTTTGGACGACTTTCGATAATCCTGTATACCGGTAACCTTTTCGACAGAAAGTTAATCCTTTTGCTTCTTCTTTCGGAATCCCGAGCTGAATAAGCGATTTGATTTGCTTTTTCGGTATCTTCCATTGCTTCCAGATGATTACCCTAATTCTGGAGCGAAGCTTCTGATCTATTTTTTGAGTCACTACTTTCATATTTGCAATCCTGAAGTAATTTACCCATCCGAATATGACCTGTTTCAGTTTCAATATTCTATAGTCCAGAGAAACACCCCAGTTTCGCTTTGTCAGTCTTCGAAGTTTTCTTTGAAATTTCTGTATTGAAATTGGATGGGGTTTTACTTGATATCTCTTATTTTTGGTGTCGTAATAATAAGCGAATCCTAAGAACTTTAGTTCTTTTGGACGAGAGATTTTACTCTTCTCTACGTTAACTATTAGTCCCAATTTATTTTCTATAAACTTCACGATAGATTTCATTACTCTTTCCGCTGCTTTCTCGCTCTTTACAAAAATGAGGGAATCATCAGCGTATCTCACGAATCGCAATTCTCTACTACCTAGTTCTTTATCAAGTTCATTTAACATAATGTTACTCAATAATGGGCTGAGGTTACCTCCTTGCGGAGTCCCAACTGGTGTTTCTTCATAATTTCCATTCACCATAACACCACTAACTAAGTATTTTCTGATTAGCGAAATAACGTCTCCATCATCTATTGTCTTGGCAATAAGCCGCATGAGTTTATCGTGGTGGACCGTATCGAAGAATCTTTCAAGGTCAATATCTACTACCCAATCATTTCCATCATTTAGAAATTCCAAACTTTTTATAATCGGTCTGAAGCCGTAACTGAATTCGCTGAACTGCTCTTCAAATATCGGGCTGAGCACTTGATGAATAGCTTGTTGAACTACTCTATCCACTACTGTTGGTATTCCCAATTTGCGCATCTTTCCATTTTCTTTTGGGATTTCCACTCTTAAGGCAGCTTGTGGTTGGTATTTTCTTGTTCTGATGCGCTTGCGAAGCTCATCCTTGTTCTCATTCAGATATTTCTTCAGCTCGTCGACTGTTACTCCGTCGACACCACTTGCACCTTTATTTCTATAGACACGCAAGTAGGCTTCATTCATATTTTGATTACTTAGAATCTGTTCTAAAAGTTCCACACTCGTTTCTCCTTCCCTCTCACGTAGTAAGTGATAGCTCCATTTTGATTTATCCTTTGAGATACGCTCATACTTTCACCATTAACACATTCGGAGTACGTCACTTACGCATTCGTGGGGTTGAAACACTATAAATTGTTCAGCCCTTCATGAATTTGTTCCATTACTATGGCTTCTGCTGACTTCTTGCGATTAACCTTTTTCGACTGTACTTTTGTACATCCGCAAGACCTCCCAGGGTAAGACACCTATCTTTCCTCTTTTACTCGTCTGATTTACTCTACAAAGTTACGTACATCTTTAGGACTTTGATTTGTTGTGGAATCTCATCCCTTTATAGAGCCTTAGTATCAGATTTCTGTTCGTCGAGCCAAGATTTTATTCCACGCTTCCTCCAGCCCTTGCCTCACGGTAAGTACCCTGCGCTTCCTTAGTGGTTGGTTGATGTATACCCCCACAGTGGACTTTCACCACCTAGATAGTTGCCATGCCTGGCACACACAAAAAAAGAAGAGCCTCTCAGCTCTCCCTCTTAATTCAAAAAATTATCCCTGCAGCAATGCTTTCACACGTGCTACAACGTTTTCTACAGTAAAGCCGTATTCTGCCATAATCTTTTCTCCAGGTGCAGATGCTCCGAATGTATCGATGGCAAGAACGTCACCTTCGTCTCCTGCATAGCGGTGCCAGCCAAGAGAAGATCCCATTTCAATGGCAAGTCTCTTCTTAACAGTCTTAGGAATTACGCTTTCTTTATACTCTTTTGATTGAGCTTCGAAGCGGTCCCAAGCAGGCATGCTGACCACAGATGCATGGATGCCTTCACCTTCAAGAACTTTTTGAGCTTCAACAGCCAGGCCAACTTCAGATCCTGCAGCTAGCAATAGGACATCTGCCTTGCCGTTTGCCACCGGTGATACAACATAAGCACCTTTCTGAACGCCTTCGTATGCCGCTGCATCTGTTCCTTTTAATGTAGGAAGGTTTTGGCGAGTCAATACTAATGCAGTTGGCTTGTTTGTTGATTCGATGGCTGTTTTCCATGCAGCTGCTGTTTCATTTCCGTCAGCAGGGCGGACAACAGAGATGTTAGGCATTGCACGCAATGCGGCAAGCTGTTCAACCGGCTCATGTGTAGGGCCGTCTTCTCCAACAGCGATACTGTCATGTGTGAATACATATGTTACAGGCAGATTCATAAGTGCAGCCAGACGAATAGCCGGACGTAGGTAATCAGAGAATACAAAGAATGTTCCGCCGAATACTTTTAATCCGCCATGAAGGGCCATGCCATTAAGCGCAGCGCCCATTGCAAATTCACGGACACCGAACCAGATGTTGCGGCCTTCAAATGATTCAGGAGTGAAGTCGCCTGTGCCCTTAATCATTGTTTTGTTGGATCCTGCTAGGTCAGCAGAACCGCCAAAGAATGAAGGAAGATTTTGAGCGATTGCATTTAGCACTTCTCCAGAAGAAGCACGGCTAGCAAGACTCTTTCCTTCTTCATATACAGGAATGTCTTTATCCCATCCTTCAGGTAGCTCGCCATTAATTGCCTGTTCCAGCTGCTTTCCTAACTCAGGGTGCGCTTCTTTATATTGAGCAAAAAGGTCTTCCCATTCCTGCTGCTTTTTCGCGCCATTTTCAGCAACTTGCTGTTTGAAGTGATCATATACTTCCTGTGGTACATGGAAGTCTTCTTCGAAAGTCCACTTATAAGCTTCCTTTGTTAGCTTAAGTTCGTCAGCACCAAGCGGAGCACCGTGCACATCAGATTTACCTGATTTGTTTGGTGAACCGTAGCCAATTACTGTTTTAACCTCGATCATTGTTGGACGGTTTTCGTCTTGCTTCGCTTCTTCAATGGCTTTTGCAATTTCATGAAGATCGTTGCCATCTTCTACGCGGATGTATTGCCAGCCATAAGATTTGAAGCGCTGCTCTACACTTTCAGAGAAGGACTTGTCCAGGTCTCCATCAAGCGAGATATCATTTGAATCATAAAGAACAACCAATCTGCCAAGTTTTAAATGCCCTGCAAGGGAAGCAGCTTCCGCAGAAACACCTTCCATAAGATCTCCGTCTCCGCAAATGCTGTATGTATAGTGGTCAACCACATTGAAATTGTCTTTATTGTAAGTTGCAGCCAGGTGGCGTTCTGCCATAGCCATACCAACAGCCATCGCAATACCTTGTCCTAATGGGCCTGTTGTGGCGTCAACGCCAGGTGTGTGTCCATACTCAGGATGACCAGGAGTTTTGCTTCCCCATTGTCTAAATTCTTTGATGTCATCCATAGATACATCATAGCCAGAAAGATGAAGCAGGCTATATAAAAGCATTGATCCATGTCCCGCTGAAAGGACGAAACGATCACGGTTGAACCACTCAGGGTTTTTCGGATTATGGTTCATGAAGCGTGTCCAAAGTGTATAAGCCATTGGCGCTGCCCCCATCGGCATGCCAGGATGGCCGGAATTCGCCTTTTCAATAGCATCAATTGATAAAGTACGAATGGAACTGATGGAAAGTTCATCTGTTTGATTAAACATTCAATACATCCTTTCGAGAGTAATTATTACTCTTTTAATATTATAGGGTGTCTGTTTTTTTCACAACCAGTAGGGTTAGAAAAAGATATAAAATGCCGGTTTGTTTACTATTTTGACACAAACAGGGCCGGCATATGTAAGAAAAGCGGAGGCTGCCGGCATTTAGCCTAACAAAATCATCTTCGCTTTCTATTAAAAGAAGGAATACATAAAAGTGTATCCCTAACAATTACAATATTAATGAAGGCGGTTTTTATTTTGGTATTCTTTCAGCTTTTTCGGAGTTACGTCATTCCCTTTCGGATCAACAATCGTAACGCCTTTTAGCGTGTTTAGCATCGAAGAACGGAATGTCTCCAAATATTCCTTGCGAAGAGACGTCTGTTCTTTCGCTTCTTCTTCTGTTAAACGGGATTCTTTCGCCTTCTTTGCCAGTTCATTAATTCGTGCAAGTTTTTCTTTTGGCAGCATGCTTAAGCTCCTTTATATCAAAAGTTTACCCTTGGATACTCTATTGAAGAAAATATTATTATACAACAAGCATCAAGTAAAAACTATACTGAAACTTAAATGCCATCATACTAAAAAAGAGCACTTTTGACAAGTAAAGTGCTCTACTCTTCTTCTGCTAGTGATTCAACATATTCCTTATATCTTCTATGTACGGTCGCTTTGGAAATATTATAGCCAAATCCTCTTAAGGTTGCAGCAATTTCTGCAAAGGTGAGGTCATTTTTTCGGAGTCGAACAATCTCCTCGATCGGCACTTCAATCCTCTCCCTGCCAGCATTTACGCCTTGGTTGCTCAGGTTTTTTTCTGGACGGTACCCTTTATCCACCGCTCTTTGCATGCCTCGCTTGATTTTTATATTATGCAGCTTTCTTTGATACTCTTCCACCATGCCGACAATGCTCAAAACCATAGAATCCGATTCAGAAAGCTGAAGCTGCCCGTTATTAGAGATGCTATAAAGCAGGACCTCTTCTTTTAGGATGCAATGCAGAATAGCTATCTTTGCATTGCCGCGCCCAAGCCTTGTTTCATCCTGGATCAGGACGACATTTACATCTTTTTCTTTTATTAAATCAAGAAGTTCCAGTATTCCATCTCTTTCAAGATCATAGCCGCTTGCCTGTTCACGGATCACTTTAACTACTTCAAAATGATTCTTTTTTGCCAGATTCAGCAGCTCTTCTTCCTGCCTGGATAGAGAGGTTTCCTGCGTATCCTTTGTTGTGCTTACCCTGCAGTAAATGATTGCTTTCATAATTTCTCCTAACATACTATTTATCTAGATCGGAACTGGCAAGCTCTGTAAATGGTTCGGATTCAACCGCTTTAACGGGAATGACAATTTCATCTCCCGGAAAAATTCTTCCGCCTGCAATTCCGTTGTTTTGTTCAACCCAGATGATAAACTCATCTGCTGACATTGAATGTTCCTCTGAAAAGTCCTTAGCGATGGCCCATAATGAATCACCTTCCGAAACCGTAACGGTAACAAAATTATCACTTTCCGGCGTTTCCGTTTGCACTACTAAAATGAAAGATGCAGCCAAGCTTAAAACGAAAAGAATAATAGCATATGAATAGGAACTCCACAATTTTTTCATCATAATATAACACCTCTTTTAGAATGTATGTTCGCATTTGTTGTTTTTATTATAGACCGAACATTTGTTTTGTGTCAACAAAAATTCGAACTTATGTTTGTATGTGCTGGTAATTGATGCTATAATAAGGACAAGAAAATCATATGAGGTGCGTTAAAGATGGTGAAATTATCTAAAAGGCAGCAAGATATATTAGAGTTTATTAAAGAAGAAGTTAAACTTAGAGGCTATCCGCCTTCTGTTCGAGAGATTGGAGAAGCTGTCGGGCTCGCATCAAGCTCCACTGTTCATGGGCATCTTGCAAGGCTCGAGAGCAAAGGATTAATCCGAAGAGACCCTACCAAGCCGCGAGCTATTGAGATTTTGGATTTAGACGAGTCCTCACATATCCCAAAAGTGAATGCTGTGAATGTGCCGATTGTAGGTAAGGTTACAGCAGGCCAGCCTATTACAGCAATTGAGAATGTTGAAGAATACTTCCCTCTTCCTGAAAGGATGGCTCCAGCTGATGAGCATGTTTTCATGCTTGAGATTATGGGAGATAGTATGATTGAAGCTGGTATTCTTGACGGAGACTATGTAATTGTTAAACAGCAAAGCACAGCCAATAATGGAGATATCGTGGTTGCCATGACAGAAGAGGATGAAGCGACAGTCAAGAGATTTTTCAAAGAAAAAGATTACATTCGCCTTCAGCCTGAAAACTCCACAATGGAACCTATCATCCTTCGAAATGTTTCCATCCTGGGTAAAGTTATTGGTGTATACCGCCACTTACATTAAAATAGATGTACAAAAAGCAAGCATATTTGTTTGCTTTTTATTTTTGTCAAAAATAAAACAGGAACAGGCCTTATTACCTGGTGCTATGAACAAATTCATACAATAGTATCAGTTACCTTTCATTTGGAAGGAAGTTACAGTAATGTTTAACTATTTATGATTCAGAAAATTCGGTATTTTTATGCATACTAATTAATATCACTTTCCTATATAATGGTAATACACCGAGAATCAACCTAAGGTCGCTTGTCCAAAATCTCGACTTTAGGAGTGTGAAGAAAAAATGTTTTTGAACATTACCTTCGCTTTGTTGATTGGTGGGCTGGTTGGTGTCGTTGGACATATTCGGAAAGAAGGAAAAATGGTAAAACCTCGCAAGACTAAGAAATTCATCTATCTTGGGGTTCTGGAAGAAGTGATCATGGGGGCTTTGGCGGCTGTTTTTTTGGTCGTATCTTCAGATCCTGAATCAACTTTAAAGGTTGTACTCCTTTCGGTTATTGCAGGATTTGGAGGAGATGCACTGCTGACATGTCTCGAATTCTTAAAGATCAGGCATAAAGAATAGAGGGATGCAGGAAAATTAAATATAGACAAAACCTCGTTCACTAATCTGTACGGGGTTTTTTGTGTTACTTTTCTCATTGAATCACTGTGCTTTCCTATTACAAATTCCGGTAATCAATGATTTTTCATCCATTTTATGATATTATTTCAACTGGGCAAATTTCACGAAAGTGGGAGACGCAAAGCCACGGGCCTAAAGCGATAAAAAGTCATGGCAGCCGGGCTGCATTTTAAAAATAAATACCTTCCAATTTGCCTAATACAGCTATGAGAAGGGTGCAGACATGATTTATCCAACCGTTATCAGCAAAGAGTCGAATTTGGTGCATATCGTAAAGGATCAAAATACCTGTGTATGCGGATTCAGATATAATGCCTTTACCACCTTCACCAGGAAAGACCTTAAAAAGATAAAATTTAAGCCGGAAAAGGTTGTTACCTGTCCGAACTGCAAATCCACCATTCAATGATGGATTTTTATTTTTTGCACATAAAAAAGCCTTGGCACAGAGGCCAAGGCTTGATTGTTTATTAGTACATGCTCAAGTACTGCTCGCGCTCCCAAGGATGCACTTGCGTACGGAACATATCCCACTCAATTTCTTTTGCTTCAATGAAGTGTTCGAAGATGTGATCCCCAAGAGCAGAAACCATAACTTCATCCTTTTTAAGCTCATCAAGTGCAGCAGCCAATGTAGCCGGAAGATCCTTGATGCCTTCTTCCACACGTTCTTGCTTGTTCATTACATAGATGTTGCGGTCAACTGGTGCTGGAGGAGTCATTTTGTTCTTGATTCCGTCGAGTCCAGCTTTTAATAGTACAGCCATAGCAAGATATGGGTTTGCAGCAGGGTCAACGCTGCGGACCTCAACACGTGTACTTACACCGCGGGAAGCCGGGATACGGATAAGCGGTGAACGGTTTTGTGCAGACCATGCAACATAGCAAGGTGCTTCATAGCCAGGTACCAGACGCTTATAAGAGTTAACGATTGGGTTTGTAACAGCTGTGAATGCAGTCGCATGGTTTACGATACCTGCAATGAATTGGCGTGCAGTCTCACTTAACTGAAGATCGCCAGTTTCTTCAAAGAATGCATTTTTGCCATTCTTGAATAAGGAAACGTTACAGTGCATTCCAGATCCGTTTACACCGAATAATGGCTTTGGCATGAATGTTGCGTGCAATCCGTGTTTGCGGGCAATTGTTTTAACAACAAGCTTGAACGTTTGGATTTGGTCACAAGCTGTTAAAGCATCCGCATATTTGAAGTCGATTTCGTGCTGGCCAGGTGCAACCTCATGGTGGGAAGCTTCGATTTCAAAGCCCATTTCTTCAAGCTCCAGCACGATATCGCGGCGGCAGTTTTCACCAAGATCAGTTGGAGCAAGATCGAAATATCCGCCGTTATCATTTAGTTCAAGAGTCGGCTCACCAGCCTGGTCAAGCTTGAACAGGAAGAATTCTGGCTCAGGCCCAAGGTTGAAATCAGAGAATCCTAATTCTTCCATCTCTGTTAAGATACGCTTTAAGTTGCTGCGTGGATCGCCAAGGAATGGCGTTCCATCCGGATTGTAGATATCACAGATTAGACGTGCAACTTTTCCTTTTTCCGCTGTCCAAGGGAATACCACCCATGTATCAAGGTCAGGATATAAGTTCATATCGGATTCTTCAATTCGTACAAAGCCTTCGATTGAAGAGCCGTCAAACATCATTTTATTATCAAGCGCTTTTTCAAGCTGACTGATTGGAATTTCAACGTTTTTAATTGTACCTAGAATATCCGTAAACTGTAAGCGGATAAATTTTACGTTTTCCTCTTCTGCAATGCGTTTAATATCATCTTTAGTGTACTTTGCCAATGGTATTTCCTCCCTTAAATTACATGAGTGTTTTTATTTTTTTGCTCTGTTAACTTGTCTGTTGATTTCCCTTTAGGCGGTCGCTTTCGGCGGTCCGACGCTCCTCGGCGCTAAACGCCTTTGGGGCCTTCCTTTGACTCGGTTTTAAAAGCTGGAGTCTCTCGCCTTTCGCTCGTATCAACAGAGTGCAAAAATCAACAATGAGCTTTAAAAATAGCCTTTATTAATGGAAAAAGCGGTGCATGCTGCCTTGACGCAGAGATGAACGATTGAATCGGCCAGCCTGCACAATTTCTTTGCGAAGGAGCTTCCGAATTTCTTCATCAGATAAATCGCGTCTAGCTTTTTCTTCTTGCTTCTTCATATTTTCTGTGATTGCTTGCTGTTCTTTTACGAAAAATAGCTGCTTGATTCCGGCCATGTTGACACCCTGATCAATTAAATCTTTAATTTCCAAAAGGACATCAATATCATTTAAGGAAAAAAGTCTTCTATTTCCGTCGGTTCTAGCTGGAGAAATTAATTGGTGCTCTTCATAGTAGCGAATCTGCCTGGCGGTCAGGTCAGTAAGCTGCATAACAGTACCAATCGGGAAAAGCGGCATGGAACGTCGAATTTCACTTCCAGTCAACTATTTCTCCCCCTTTTCAATTACTTCTTGAGTTTATTATATGTAATGTAAGATAATCTGTCAACTAGATGTTAGCTTTTATCACATGATTTTTTCAAAAAATTTTTTCCTTTCATATTTTCATATAATTCTCAAAGAACAACAATAGCAACAGAAAAGGACAACTAACTAAGTAGCTGTCCTTCTTACTATTCACCTAATTTATTTGAATTAAACCTTTTTCAAGCAAACGGTTTAGAGCAATGCAAACCGCGATCTTTACATGGGAGTAGGTTAGCCCGCCCTGCACATAAGCGACATAAGGAGGCCTGATTGGGCCGTCAGCTGTCAGCTCAATACTGGCCCCCTGGATAAATGTACCAGCAGCCATGATCACATCATCCTCATATCCAGGCATGTACGCTGGATATGCAGTGACATGGGAATTGACAGGCGAAGCAAATTGGATGGCCTGGCAAAATGCCACCATTTTATCCCGATCATCAAATTGAACGGATTGGATTAAATCAGTCCTTTTGCTGTCCCACCTTGGATTGGAATTCATTCCAATCCGTTCGAGCATGGCTGCGGTAAAAACAGCCCCTTTTAGCGCTTGGCCGACGACATGCGGAGCCAGGAAAAACCCCTGGTACATCTCTTGCAGGCTATAAAGGGATGCACCTGCTTCAGCTCCTATTCCCGGTGATGTCATCCGGTAGGAACAGGCCTCAACCCACTCCTTTTTACCAACAATATAGCCCCCCGTCTTGGCAATGCCGCCGCCCGGATTTTTAATTAGGGATCCGGCCATCAAGTCTGCACCCACATGGCATGGTTCTCGGTCCTCAACAAATTCCCCGTAGCAATTGTCTACAAATACAACGGCATTAGGCTTAATCTCCTTTACAAATCTGATCATTTCTTCGATTTGATCAATTGTAAAAGAAGGCCTTGTTGCATACCCTTTGGAACGCTGAATTCCAATCATTTTCGTATTGGGCTTGATGGCTTTTTCAATGGCAGGATAATCAATGGCACCCTCTTTTGTCAGCGGGACACTATTGTAGCCAATCCCAAATTCTTTTAAAGAGCCGTTCCCTGTTCCGCGTATACCCACAATCTCTTCCAATGTGTCATATGGCTTTCCAGTGATATACAGCAATTCATCACCAGGGCGCAAAACGCCGAATAATGCAATGGAGATAGCATGGGTGCCCGAAATAATTTGCGGACGTACCAACCCGGCTTCCCCGCCGAAAACATCTGCATATATTTCCTCTAGCGTATCTCTTCCTATATCATCGTAGCCGTATCCGGTCGATGGAATAAAATGCGAATCGCTCACTTTAAAATGTTGAAAGCTGTTTAATACACGGAATTGATTTTCATCAATTCGCTCATCAATGCTTTGCAGTACTTCTGATATTTGCTGCTCCACTTCCTTTACAATCGGCTGGAGCTTTCCCCCTTGTGATAACTGTTGAAACATGCTGTTCTCCTAACTATACGGTATATTTCTTTAAAGGTCCTGAAATAGCGTGGTCCTCAAGATAATAGCCTTTGCAGACATACAATTCTTTTTCTTCATGGAACGCCAGCTCGCGCAAAATTGTTTCGTTCTTAAGCTGTGATAGAAGCTTTCCTTCTGTTGAAGGCACTTCTACATGATAGTGCTTCATCATCCCAAGGATCATATGCTCAATTTTGCGTTTTAGCTCATTGCGGTCCCCTTCATCAAATGCGCTCATTTGGATGGTTTCTGTTCTGGCTGTCGGGACAAAATCAGGATGCCTTAAATCTCTCTTATTATATACTGTCAATTGCGGAATTTTATCGTTTTCCAAATCTTCTATTAGTTTATTGACTGTCTGCTCATGCTGGAAATAGTCCGGATTGGACATATCCACAACATGAAGGAGAAGATCAGCTTCCCTTACCTCTTCAAGGGTGGAACGGAATGCCGCAATTAACGTTGTCGGCAAATCCTGAATAAATCCAACGGTATCTGTAACAAGGGTGATAAATCCGCTAGGCAAGATCAGCTTGCGCGTCATCGGGTCCAGCGTGGCAAACAGCTGGTTTTCTTCATAGGACTCTGCCTCGGATAGCCTGTTAAAAATGGTTGATTTTCCAGCATTCGTATAGCCGACCAGCGCTATTTGAAATGCTTTGTTTTTCTTCCTTCGCTCACGGTATCTGTCCCGATGCTGGACGATGACTGACAGCTGCGTCTTAATATCATCGATCCGGCGGCGAATATGGCGGCGATCAGATTCGAGCTTGGTTTCACCTGGACCTCTTGTGCCAATTCCCCCGCCTAGCCTTGAAAGCTGAACACCCTGCCCGGCCAGACGCGGGAGCAGGTATTGAAGCTGGGCCAATTCAACCTGCAGCTTCCCTTCCTTGGAGCGTGCCCTCTGGGCAAAGATATCCAGAATCAGCTGTGTGCGGTCAATGATCCTGGCATCCAATTCTGCAGAAAGATTGCGAACCTGGCTCGGTGAAAGCTCATCATTAAAAATGATAATATCAGCTTCCATTTCTTCCTGCAGGGCAGCCAATTCCGCCACTTTCCCTTTTCCTATATATGTAGACGGATGAATCCGTTCCCTTTTTTGCGTAACCGAGGCTAATACTTCACCATTTGCCGTTTCAGTTAGCGATGCCAATTCCTCCATGGAATATTCAAACCGCTGATCATCTTCATCTGTGTGGCAGCCGACAAGAATGACTTTTTCGTATTCTGACTTTTGTTCCAATCAGCATCCCTCTTTCATATACGTATTTAAAAAGCGCAAAGGCGCGCTTTGGTGGAACGCAGACGAAATCCCCGCGTACTGTGGCACCGTTTGCATAACCCGCTCCCTGTAAACCTGCCCTGCCATTCTTTGACTTCAGAAGCGAATGGCCATGGCGCCTGAGCTAGACAGTTATTTAAATTTAAAGTTAAAAGCTTAATACTATAGAAAGCCGGAAGCAAATCATTCCGATCAGCTATATCCCGCTTTCTGATTGCTAACATCATACCAAAAAAAATGGGCAAATACTATTTATTCCCGCTTGAGTAATGCTTTCTCGAGCTTCTTTGTAAAAAAGCCGAAACATCCTGAACAAAAGTGTTGTAATTCTTTTTTTCCGTGTTAAAATCATATTGTTTGGAAAGAATTTACCTACATTAATAGTGTGTAAATATATAGATTGCGAGATTTTCAACAAGAGGAGAAATGCTTATGACGTGGGAAGTTTTAAGTATGATTGGCACCATTGCCTTTGCAGTCAGCGGCGCAATTGTTGCCATGGAAGAAGAATACGATATTTTAGGTGTATACATTCTGGGAATTGTCACCGCTTTTGGCGGAGGGGCGATCCGGAATTTATTAATAGGTGTCCCAGTCTCTGCCCTTTGGGAACAGGGGTTATTTTTTCAAATTGCTCTTTTGTCCATCACAGCAGTAATGCTTTTCCCAAACAACCTGCTTAAACACTGGCAAAGATGGGGCAATTTCTTTGATGCAATCGGGTTATCCGCATTTGCTATTCAAGGAGCGCTTTACGCCACGGATATGAGCCATCCTTTAAGTGCTGTTATTGTAGCAGCAGTATTGACAGGAAGCGGCGGCGGAATTATCCGCGACCTTCTTGCCCGCAGAAAGCCGCTCGTATTGCGATCAGAAATCTATGCGGTCTGGGCGATCCTTTGCGGTGCTGCTGTCGGCCTCGGAATCGCCGTTTCTTCATTTGAACTGTACTCATTGTTTATCATTATTACTGCATTAAGGGTTTTATCATACACTTACAAATGGAAGCTTCCGGTTAAAAGACTTGGAACAACAAAAGCATCGGTTTAGGCCGTTGCTTTTGTTATTTATTTAGACTCTTAAAATGACAGCATCGCTCCCCGTTCATCAAAGACGGAATCAGGATTCCAGGCAAGCTCCCATAAATTATTTTCCGGATCGGCAAAATAAGCTGTCCGCCCTCCCCAAAAGGCGTCACTTGGTTCACGAAGAATTTTACCCTCTGCTTCCCGGATCTTTTCAATCGTTGAATCAACTTGTTCAGGAGAATTTACGTTAATAGCCAACGTAATATTGTTATACCCAGCCGATGAAGGCTTAATTTCAACACCTGCATCCTTTGCCAATTCTTCAACAGGAAATAACGACAGCAAAACACCTGCCGTTTTAAACACAGCATAATCATCTGAACTGATGCTGGTTTCTTCCCAGCCCAATTTTTGATAAAACCTTCTTAAAGCGGGTAAATCATATGCGCCAACTGTAACCAAACTGACTCTTTGCGGAACCATTTCGAATGCCTCCCAAATTGTTTTTTGACTATATTCGGTAAATGTAGCAGCAATCCTTCTTTTCTGAACCGCTTCCGGAATCATATTTACCCTTTATTTGCTGATTTTGGGTATTTATCCGCCAGATTAGGGACTTTGTTTGCTGAAATTCCAGTTTTGTTTATTAAGTTGGGGACTTTATTAGCTCATTTTCACTGTTTATTAGTAAAGTTCATAATTCCAAAAAAAAACCTGCTCAACAAGTGAACAGGCCCATCTCCGTTATTGCTTTACATTTGCCATAATGCTGTTCGGGTCATATCCCAATACCCATTTTCCATTGACATTAATCTGCGGTACGCCCATTTGGCCAGTTGTTTCAACCAGCTTTTGTGCTTCACGCTGGTCATTCTGGACATTTACCTCTTTGTATGGAAGGCCTTGCTGATCCAAGAAGTTTTTTACCATTGTGCAATAAGGACATACATTGGTTGTGTAAACAGTAATATCGTTCAACTCTGAATTCCTCCTCCATATAAATTAATAAAATACCCCTTATGGTATTTTGGCTTAGTAAAAAAACAATATCTACATGCCACTGTCTTTTTACATCATAATCTTCCCCTAATCGTCTTCTTCAAACACTAAATCATTGCTCCTGATTGTCATTAAGTCGTGGCGGTCATAGCTGTTTTGCATAAGAAGGCGCATGGCTTGTGCACGGATGGATTTTTCAATGATGTTCCTTATATAGCGCCCATTTGAGAAGCTGTTCGGACTCAGATTATTTTTTACATGGTGTAAATGCTCTCTCAGCTTCTTTTCGGACTCATGGCTTAATGTATATTCCCGCTCCTGCAGCATTCGCTGTCCAATTTCCATGAGCTGATCAATTGAATAATCCGGAAAATCAAAAACGAGCGGGAACCGGGAGTGAAGGCCGGGGTTCAGTGTAAGGAAATAGTCCATTTCCCTTGAATATCCTGCAAGAATCAGGATAAATTCGTGCTGGCGGTCTTCCATATGCTTTACAAGTGTGTCAATGGCTTCTTTTCCAAAATCTTTTTCTCCTCCGCGGCCTAACGAATAGGCTTCATCGATAAAGAGAATACCCCCTATTGCTTTTTTCACCAGGTCTCTTGTCTTTTGGGCTGTATGGCCAATATATTCCCCAACAAGGTCTGCCCTCTCTGCTTCTATCAGATGCCCTTTGGATAATACATTCATTTTTTGAAAAAGCTTGCCAATTATTCGGGCAACCGTCGTTTTGCCAGTGCCGGGATTTCCTTTAAACATCATATGCAGTGCTTGCTTCCCTGCTTTTAGCCCGGCTTCTTCCCGCTTTTTATTCACATAAATCCAGGCATAAATCTCCTTGATCATCTTCTTCATTTCTTCCATTCCCACAAGAGCGCCAAGTTCTTCTTCAATATCCTTTAGGGCTGCATGCTCAGGCGGAATGGCCTTTGGAACCACTTTAGATTCAGGAAGTTCTTTTGTGTATGTTTTTCGCTTTTGTGAATTAAGCACGATGCTGATCTGTCCGTTATTTTTCAAGCGAATCGGCTGTTCCAAAAGCTATCACCTCACATTCTTAGCACAGTATACGCATTGAAGTAATCGTTGTGACAAAAGCCTATATATTTCCGGTTATATACAGTCATTAGGCTATTCAGCGACAAAATCCCGCACTTTTCAGCAGCGAATGCCATGGGGTGTCGTTTCATGCGGTTTCCCGAGAAATAAGGTGAAAATTCCATCGGTCGAAGCGCTTAGGCTAGGTAATGCCCGCACGATCCAGATAAATCAGATGCAGCCACAATAACGTACATTTTAGCCTGAGCTTTAATCACCGGGCTTTTACGGGCGGTGCTAGATTTCTCTTGGTTCTCCAAACCCATGAAGCGGGGGAAATTATGCCCGTTCATGGGGGTTAAGGAAAATAAAGCCCCCGCCTAAATAGCGCATATTCCCATACCTATATGTATTCAAGCTATCAGCATTTCATTAAAGGTTTTTGACTTCGGTATGCTTATCACCATAAAAATAGCCCGCTCTATCAAAGCGGGCTCCCTCTTTTTAAAACTTGTATTTATTGCTGGTTATCCAAATCCAGCTGAACATTGCGCTGCGGAACGAATGTTGAAATGGCATGCTTATATACAAGCTGCTGCTTGCCTTCTGATTCAAATAGAACAGTAAAATTATCAAAGCCTTTAATTTGGCCTCTAATTTGGAATCCATTTAACAAGAATACCGTACAATTCGTATTATCTTTGCGTAGCTGGTTAAGAACCTGATCTTGAATATTGATTGCTGATTTCATAATAATCCTCCTCTTTTATCTCTATCATTATGTATTCGATTTTATTTTCAGCTTTCCTTCAATATGAGAAGAAATTTCCGCGAATTTTTTTTCAAACTCATCGGGGTCAGCTGTATCGGACATATCAAACCATTCCACATTCATCTTATTTCGAAACCAGGTTAGCTGCCTTTTTGCATATCTCCGTGAATTTTGCTTCAGATTTCCTATGGCATCTTCCAAGGAAACACGCCCATTGAAGTATTCATACAGCTCTTTATACCCGATGGCCTGGATGGACTGGCAATCCTTTAATCCCTGGTCAAACAAGGATTTAACCTCTTCCAGCAAGCCTTGTTTCATCATGATGTCGACACGGAGATTGATTCGCTCATACAATTTTTCCCGGGCCATCGTCAAACCAATCAATGCTGTATCATAGAGGAGTTCGGGGCTCTGGTTCTCCTGAAACTGGGACATTGCTTTGCCTGTACAATGATAAATCTCCAATGCGCGAATGACTCTGCGGATATTATTTGGATGGATTTTGCTTCCGCTTTCCGGGTCTATTTCCATCAGCTCTTTATATAGCGCCTCATTGCCTTCCCTTTCCGCCCGTTCCTCCAAAGTCTGTCTGAAATCATCATCTGAAGGAGCCTCAGAAAATTGGTAATCGTAAATGACTGACTGGATATACAATCCTGTGCCCCCTACGATCATTGGGAGTTTGCCTCTTGAAATGATTTCCGAGATTTTGCTTCGGACCAACTCCTGAAATTCAGCTGCTGAAAAAGGTTCTTCTGGATGTTTGATGTCAATCAAATGATGTGGAATCCCTTCCATTTCTTCTTCTGTAATCTTGGCGGTTCCTATATCCATACTCTTATAAATCTGCATGGAATCGCCGCTGATAACTTCAGCATTGAACTTTTTGGCAAGAAGAATGCTTAATTTTGTTTTTCCAACTGCTGTAGGCCCAATCAGCACTACAAGCTTTTCTTTTTCACTCATTTGTTCACTGCCTTTACTGCCGTTGTTTTTACCCCGCATTTACGGGCAGCAACTCCCTGATGGAAGTTTCACTTTATTATCCTACCATAAAGAAGGAAAAATTTTCAGGTATCATCTTCCCATTCTTTATAAAAACAGAACATTTAAGCAGTATGAACAAATTTACCCATACCTATTCGACAAGTTTCCTAAAATTTTCATAAAAGATTACATTTTTTTAACGTTTTTATAACAATTAAAGGTTGGCCCCCTTATTCATGTTAATTTATTAGAAGGTTGTATTGTGACAATATAAATGGAGAATTGGGTGAATAATCTATGTTAAATACATCTGAAATTGGAATTGACTTAGGGACTGCTAATATCCTTGTATATAGCAAAACAAAAGGAATTATTCTAAATGAACCATCTGTAGTAGCAATTGATACAGAAACGAAAAAAGTGTTAGCTGTTGGTAAAGAAGCAAAAGAAATGATCGGAAAAACGCCAGGGCGAATCGTTGCTATCCGCCCGCTTAAAGATGGCGTTATTGCTGATTATGACACCACGACTGAAATGCTTCGCCAGGTAATGAGAAAGGCGTCGAAAAAAGTAGGATTCGCGATCAGAAAGCCGAATGTCGTTGTGTGTACACCATCTGGCTCTACAAGTGTGGAAAGAAGAGCCATTCATGATGCCGTTCGCAATGCCGGCGCTAAAAAAGTTCATCTAATCGAAGAACCGGTAGCAGCCGCAATCGGTGCCGGCATGCCGGTTGATGAGCCAGTTGCCAACGTTGTCGTTGATATTGGAGGCGGTTCAACTGAAGTTGCGATTATCTCTTTCGGAGGCGTTGTAGCATGCCATTCTATCCGCATCGGCGGTGACAGATTGGACGACGACATCATTCAGTATGTCCGCAAAGAGTATAATGTTCTAATCGGTGAAAGAACAGCAGAGCTAATTAAAATGGAAATTGGCTATGCCTTAGTAGACCACGAAGAATTAACAATGGAAGTGAGAGGACGTGACCTTGTCACAGGTCTTCCTAAGACTATTTCATTATCATCCTATGAAATTCGCGACGCGATCAAAGAGTCACTTCTTCATATCCTTGAAGCAATCCGTGCAACATTAGAAGACAGCCCAGCTGAACTAAGCGGTGACATCGTAGACCGCGGTGTTATTCTATCTGGCGGCGGAGCCCTATTAAATGGCATGCAGGATTGGCTATCACAGGAAATCGTTGTACCAGTTCACCTTGCCCCAAGCCCGCTGGAATCTGTAGCAGTCGGAACAGGCAAAGCACTTAAATTTATTGATAAACTGCAGACTGCAGTAAGATAAAGTTATAGAATCAGAGCACCCATTTTACGGAATGGGTGCTTTTTTCTGCGCGAATGAATCTGAGAGGAATCCCGCCAGTGGACGACCGGAATTGCCACTAATCGGACGGAATTGTGATGATGAAAACGTGAATTTGATTTTGAGCGGAACTAATCATTTGTATGAATGACGATCAGCTAAAGAATTTGGTTTTTACGGGTACTTATCAGGCTTGTTATTGCCATTGGGCTGAAGGTATTAACCCTAACCGCAACTAATCAGGTGGAATAGTGACGACAGCTTAGGAATTTTGTTATTTTCGATTAAGTACCATTTTCTCTTCACTCAGCCACTTTTCGGTTTTAATCCCTTATTTTCGAACATCGGATCCACGTCTTACAAAAATCCCAGGCAGTTAGTTTACATAATTAAATTATTGTCAATTTTCCCAGCAATAGGTACGTTCACTCATATAAAGTTCCGAATAGACTTGATAATTTTATAATGAATAATTCCTTTATCCTATTCATTCAAAATTCGTCCCCCTCATTAAACTTAACTCGTTTTACTATCCCTTGACGAATAATGACTTTAGTCTCACTATATGAAGGCAGCTCCGTCAAATGAGCCATTCCGTTACACACCACCACAGCAAAGCTTCCATTTTGTTCCCTTATATCAATTTCTAGCTTCAATGTACCAGGATCTATTTTTATATATTGCAGCCTCTATGTGGATCCCTCATATAAAAAATATTAATTGTGTCATTTTCATTACAGTTTTGTCGAAACGGTTTCGCTTTATTGTATTAATTTAGATAATAAATCTTGTGTGTTTCTTATCATCATTTCGAGATTTAAGGAGGGCGAAAAGTGACACTTCAAACAATGTCAGATGAGTTATTAATTTCTTCGTATCTTAATGCTGTCAAGCTTAATATAAACCTTGCTTTTATAGAATTATTGTATTGTGAAATTAAACGAAGAAATATTCAACATCTTCTCCCGGTTGAACAGTCTAGATTATGACAATGTCTCTATTTAAAAAGAGCAGGGCCACTTCTCCATCATCCACCTGCAGCACGAAATGGGCCTTGTTCTTTTAAGAAAACGAATATCTCTGCGAATCCAACTAGGTGTCCATTTTGTATCTAAAAGGATGTTCATTCCAGTTTACTGCAACGTAACAGATCCTCTTATCCAAAAATTTAGCAATATATTTACTCTAATACCCTTCCAATATGTGCTAAGTTTAAATTAACTGGTTGAGAGTCAAATTAATTTTTCGCATTTGGCGTCAAGTGTATATTTTCGCTAGGACAGAACAAGATAATTCAGAGAGTAATGGGCGGAGTTCCTCCTTTTTTTAGTCAGAAAGTTTTTAGCCCTTACTCGCTCTAAAATGCATAACGCAAATATGCTTTTTTATTGTTAATATGGGGTAGTATGCATTATACATGTTTTATCTGGGAACTTTTTTGTTACCGAGCAAGGCTTACCCTCCACTATTAAGACTACTTCAAAACTTCACACCTTACTCGTGATATTTTCATGTATATAGGACATGATACCCTCCAGAATAAGGGCCTTGACTTTTCTCTTTTCGAAGTTATGCTCTTTGCGTCCTTTTTTGTAAAAAGAGGTGTTTTATAATACTAAGTTGGATTTTCCAAAATAAAATCAATTTTATTTTTGTCCTCACAAATTACTATTATGCAAATAGAGGACGCAGCTTGTTAACCCCCTCCCCGTCCTGCCTTCAAGTTTAGCAAGCAGATTTATGCTTTAGCAATTTCGTATGGAATCTTTAATACGTCCAATATGGGAGTGAGATAACCCCATATGCATAGCAATCCAACGATTACTTTTCCCTTCAAGCAACCAATGAAGAACCTCAATTTCTCTATCATCTGAAATGAGATGCATCCAATCCTGAATAACAGAAATCTTAGCCTCGTACTTATGAATAACTGAATATCTTCTATCTCTGCGTACACACTCTCAAAACTGGATCATTTTTGGTACCCTTAGCTTTTGGCATCTCAGCTGCATCTCCATATTGAGCTGTGAGCCCTTCCCCTGCATCTTTCATTGAGTGCCTTAGAACCTTTATAGAGTTCATCATCCAATGATAATCTTTAAGAATGGATTCTATTTGTTTGCTGGCAGCTTCTTTCATCCAAGACCCCTCCCATGGTAAAATTAGTATGGGTGCCGGGAGAGATCCTGACTTTTTCATTTCATTATTCTACTATTTTTTCAAAGCTACTCCTTCTGCTAAACCAATGGGCAATTAAGTAAAGTGAAACTAATATAATAAAGGAATATGTATATGCCCAGTCAATTTTTTTATATAAGTGCAACATTGACATAATAGGCATTCCTATATAAGCGCCAAACACACCGAACAAAACAGCCTTAATTATTGGATTAATACTTGGTTTAATTTGAATTAAAAACATAATAGTTACTGGAACAACTGCATATCGAAATGAGTAGCTGATTGTTGGTATTGGAATAACCTTAACCGGATAAGCCCATTTTCCAAAGTCAACACCTAATCCATCTATGGTTGTAGAGATTATCATTACAATAAATGCCGAATATAACAGACGGGCTGAACTCTCCTTTTTGCGAAAAATCGCCCACAAAACCCAGGGAACAATTAACATTGCTAATGCTACCCACCAACTTAAAGTAAATAAAAAAGTGTTTAGATTAACATCGGTAATTAATTTATTTGATTCAATAATAATCTTATTAGCCTTTTCAAGTTGATTTAATCCTTCATGGAATGTCATGATTCACCCACCTCTTACATTCCTTTCTTCACCTCTTATGCTTAATATTTCATTTTAAATCTCCTATTATTCTTTCCTGTCCCGGTTTGCATTAACAATTTCATGATTTTAGCACAAATAATCATTTCATTTTTATTACATTTTTGTCGAATTGGTTTCGCTTTCTTGTTTAATTTGGATAATAAATCTTGTGTGTTTTTTATCACTAATTCGAGATTTATGAAGGACGAAAAATGACACTTCAAACAATGCCATATGATTTATTAATTTCTTTGTATCTTAATCTGTTAAGCTTAATATAAACCTTGATTTTATAGAATTATCGTCTTGTGAAATTGATTGGTTAAACATCTTCTCCCGACAGAACAATACAGGTAATATGCCTGTATTCAAAAGGAGCATGCCACTTTTCAACCTTACACATCCACTACGCAATGGGCTTTGTTCTCTACATATGATGAAATTAAGGATCAAATTAAATCTGATATTAAGCATTTAAGCAAAGCAATAATGTTATGCGATACACTCTAAAATACATCCTCTTGTTCGGCTTCTAGCCATCTATTGATTTTAGAAACAAACACCTCTAATCCTAGCTTTTCATCAATATGAAGAGCGTATCCAGAGAAACCTTCAGAATGGTAATAGCAAACACCCTGGTACTTCTCATGCTTCCGGATGCCGTTCCTTTACCTCTAAAAAACTCTAGCTCCTTGCCCTGTTTTATATCAGCGATTTGATCTTCAAGGGCTAAGGAGAATAAGTCTAACTGCTTCTTCCCTCACCGCCTGGGAAAATTCTTTTGATTATCTTTTAAAAAAACTGAACTTTTTCTGATCTCATTCGTTATATATATAGACCCTATAAAAGGAGATGTATATATGGACCTTGCACTCTGGCTTCCTGTTGCAATTTGTGTTTTTATAGCAATTTATTATGATCGGCCAAAGAAAAATTAAACAGTACTCGGGATGGCACCTCATGGGTGTCTTTTTATTTTTGTAAATATCTTTTTATTTTAATTACAAATCACGACAAAACATGACGCAATATCTAATTTATGCTAGTATTTCCTCTGGGCAAATTTTACGAAAGTAAAAGACGCAAAGCATCGGGCCAAAAACAGCTTAATGTCATAGCAGCCGGGTTGCACAAGTATATTACCTATACACTACCCTTCTAGTTTGCCTGTACTTTTAGCTATGAAAGGTTGAAAAATATGATTTTCCCGACAGTTAACAGCAACGATTCTGGTTTAAGACATGTAATTAAGGATCAAAACTATTGCTTATGTGGCGTTAAATACCATGTCTTTTCTACATTTACAAAAAGTGATTTTAAGAAGATTCAATTTAAAAAAGTAGATAATGTCACCTGCCCTAAGTGTAAAGCCATTATATCTGCTCATCACTCTAAGACTCCTTCACATCGATTTTATTAACTTCAGACGGCATTGTGTTTTTCTGAAAAACATTTCACGTATGGACCCTCCACATAGTAATAATTGGGCTTTCCACAAGTCTTACAGGTCATAGAGTAAGTATTCCAACGCTTGTTGCAGTCTCTGCATTCCACCAATAAGATGTTATTGCGATGTCCTATTACCATTCCGTTGGCCAAACATTTCGGGCATCTTGTAACCGGCTTAACATTTGTAATGCTCATGTTTATTCTCCTTTCAGAAAACCAGGTGTTTTCGGCAGCCTCTGTGTCAATATCACGGAAAGACGCAACTACAAGTTCATATTTAAGTTCCTCGTAATAGCATTCATGGATTCTCTTTCCCGATTGAGTTTTAGAAATATTCAATTCTGCTAATCTCTTGATGAGGATATTCCTTTTCTGCTTCATAACGGATTCATAAAGGATCCCCATAGAATCAACTCCCCGATATAAGCATATAGAGGTGAGATTATTCATGGCTAGTTTCAAAAAAGGGGTAATTCATGGCAATACAGAATTAAATATATAGACCCTGCTACTGGAAAACCGAAAGAAAAAAGTAAAAGTGGATTTAGAACGAAAAAAGAGGCACAGATTGAAGCTGCTGAAGTGGAGAAAAAGTTTTATCTCCGGCAACATTCTGTTATTGCGAATAGCGAAACTATACTAAAGGATTGGCTTACAGAATGGTTAGAAATTTATGGAGCCCAATGCGCAGAAAGAACATTATTTAATCGATCTTGGTATATCAATAATCATATTATCCCAAGCCTTGGAAATTATAAAATGAATCAGTTAACACGGATAGAATATCAAAAATTTATTAATACCTTAGTTGAAAAAGGATACGCTAAAAAAACCATTCAGACGATTCATTCTATTTTTTGTACNGCAATCAATAAAGCTGTTGAACTAGAAATGGTTACACATAATAAGTATCAAGGGATATCGATCAAAGTTGAGGATGAAGAAAAAATCAATTATTTATCAAGAGATGAAGTAGAAATCTTCATGGATACAGCTAAAAAATCTCCATATCAT
>NZ_JAEL01000057.1 GCF_000518885.1 Bacillus sp. J33
TGTGGGAGGAACATGTGGAAGAAGCAGATCATCTTCGCCACCATCAAGACGTCAAACCGATCTATGAAAAACGCAAAGAAACAATTGAACGAGTATTCGCAGATGCAAAAGAAAAGCATGGCATGCGTTGGACAACCCTCAGGGGACTTAAAAAAATGTCGATGCAGGCGATGCTTACTTTCGCTGCCATGAATTTGAAGAAAATGGCCAACTGGACTTGGCAAGGTCCAGAAATGGCCTAAATGATAACCTCGGAGAGGTCTGCAATTCTCTGTAATTACTTGAAGTCCTACAAAAAATCAAAAAAAGAGTTCGGAATGAGACTATTCCGAACTCTTTTTGTCTACAAACTGAAATCCCGAGAAAACTCGGGATTTTTCTTTTGATTACGCGCGTGATACGTAAGAACCATCAGTTGTGTTGATGATCAGCTTATCTCCTTCATTGATGAAGAAAGGAACTTGTACAGTTAGGCCCGTTTCAAGAGTAGCAGGCTTTGTTCCGCCTGAAGCTGTATCCCCTTTAATGCCTGGTTCTGTTTCAGTTACTGTTAGCTCAACAGAGTTAGGAAGTTCGATTCCTAGTGATTCGCCCTGGTAAAGCATTATGGCAACTTCCATATTTTCTTTCAAGAATTTTAATTCATACTCAATTGCAGATGCAGGCAATTCAATCTGCTCATATGATTCATTGTCCATGAATACATGCTGATCTCCATTTGCGTAAAGATATTGCATTTTACGGTTGTCAATTTGTGCTTTGGCAACTTTTTCACCAGCACGGAAAGTTTTTTCCTGGATCGCACCTGTGCGAAGGTTGCGAAGCTTAGAACGGACAAATGCCGCACCTTTTCCTGGTTTAACGTGCTGGAAATCCATTACACGCCAAATGCCGTTATCAACTTCAATCGTTAATCCCGTACGAAAATCGTTTACTGAAATCATAAATATGTCCTCCTAATTGTTCAATTAAAGAATAATCAATTCTTTGGTAGAATGAGTAAGCGTTTCATTATGATCCTTTGTAATTACTGTATCATCCTCAATCCGGACGCCGCCAAGGCCTGGTATGTAAATGCCCGGCTCTACCGTTACAACCATGCCAGGTTCAAGAATAACATCAGACTTAAATGACAAGCCCGGCCCTTCATGCACTTCAAGGCCAATGCCATGGCCTGTAGAGTGGCCAAAGTATTCACCATACCCTTTTTCTGTTATGTAGTCGCGCGTTAAGGCGTCTGCTTCTTTACCGCTCATTCCTGGTCTGATGCCTTCCATTCCCCGCTCCTGTGCTTCAAGCACAATATTATAAATTTCTTTCAGCTTTTCTTCAGGTTCTCCGACAGCTACAGTACGGGTAATATCTGAAACATAGCCTTTATAATAAGCGCCGAAATCAAGAGTGACAAAATCTCCTTTTTCAATAACCTTATCGCTTGCCACTCCATGCGGAAGGGCAGAACGGTGCCCGGATGCCACGATAATATCAAATGATGATGAAACTGCACCCGCTTTTCTCATAAAGAACTCTAATTCATTCGATACTTCCAGTTCAGTAATCCCCGGACGAATGACATTTAGAATATGTTTAAACGCAGCATCTGCTATGTCAGCTGCCACCTTTATTATCTTAATCTCTGATTCAGTCTTAATCAAGCGTAACTTTTCAATTGTTCCGGAAACAGGAACAAGCTCTGCTTCAACTGCTTTTTCATAGGCTTTATAAGCGGAAAACGTTAGATGATCCTCTTCAAATCCAAGCTTTTTAATGCCAAGCTGTTTAACCTGTTCTGCGACTTCTTCAGGAATGGCGCCAGTATGCTTAACAATCTCATACCCTTCGCATTGTTTAGCAGCCTGCTCGGTATAGCGAAAATCAGTGATGAATAACGCTTTCTCTGCACTGATTAAAACTACGCCTGCCGATCCTGTAAAGCCTGTCATATAACGGCGGTTATAGCTGCTGGTAATCAGCATCCCATCTATGCCTGATTGATCAAAACTTGCACGAAGCTTTTGAATTTTTTCCATATTATCCTCTCCCCTTTATAAGATCCATTAAAGCATGAAAAGCCAATTCATAACCCTTTAGGCCAAGCCCGACAATTTGTCCGCGGGCCACAGGGGCAATGACAGATGTATGCCGGAATTCCTCCCGGGCATGAACATTAGAAATATGTACTTCGATGACAGGAACCTGAATTCCTGCTATGGCATCCCTTATAGCATAGCTATAATGAGTGAATGCTCCAGGATTGAAGATGATACCTTGTATTCCGTCTTCATTGGCAAGGTGAAGCCTGTCTATTAATTCGCCTTCATGGTTTGATTGGAAACAGCATACTTCCATCTCATTAGATCTTCCCAATTCAATCAGGTTTTCTTCCAGACTCTTGAGTGTATCGGTACCATAGACGCCCGGTTCACGCTTTCCGAGCAAATTTAAATTCGGCCCATTTAAAAGGAGTATCTTCCCCATAATCAACCCCCTCATACTTATTCGCTAATGGGCTTCTTTTCCGGAATAGCAGCATATTTTAAATCGATTCAAACTGCCAGTGAAAAAGATTGTCCATTAAGAACATTCTAACATAAAGCAAAACTGCATACAGTTGCAATGTTTACATACTTTTCCTGATTTTATTGGACCTGCATTTTCTTTATGAAGGGAGGCCGGCAAGAGAGATGCATTCTCCCCGCTCGGCTTTTTAAATTGAATGCTTTAATACCACTTCTTTTGGCTATTAACGAGATAGCTGCATTATTGATGCACTTGACACCAAAAGACTTGTCCGGCATTGCCTGCCCGCTTTAATCAAGGATACTAGGGTCTGTGCGGGCCTTCTTTTCGTCCTCATTTTTGCCGCGCACTTCATGAGCTTCATATGATATGGAATACCCGACAAAAACCCCAAATAAAATATAGAAACAAATTGACGTGATAATCGTATTCCGTTCTAGCTCCCAGAACGGGCTAATCCCAGGGAATATTGGATTAAGAATAAAAAATACAATTAAGAAAAGGGCAATCCCATACCCCGCTCCTATGAAGATACTTTGGAATTTTCTGAGAGCTGCATAATAAATAAGTGCAGCAATGACTGAGATGCCTCCTATTAAGAGTATTGAGATGACCGTTCCCAGCCAGCCTTCTTTCCAAGCTCCTATTGTCCAGGGTTCAAGGATGACATTCGGTCTTATCTCCGTGAAATTGAACACATAAGCCAAAAAGGCGAGCCCGCTCCATAGGATGCCGCCAACCAAACCAGTAATAACTACCATAGCCATAAATGACATTGGCTTTTCTCTCTGATTTTGTTCCAACTGCTCTTTTTCTTCTGCCATTTGTGCCACCTCCGTTTCCTATTATGCCCACACGTTTTTATTCCTTTGCATCATAATAAAAATTATATGCAAATTGGTTGTTCCTCCCGGAGAAATGAAGATATTTTTAATATATTTCCTATTCTATAGAGGTTTTTTGGGGTTTTAGGTCGAATAAAATTAATATGTGGAAATAAATTTTTACTCTCCCCGGAAAAGAGACCTATTTCTATAAAAGAGTGTACCGGGATTGGAGATTGGAGCATAAATTTTAATAAGGAGCGAACTCCAGGAGAGTGCGCAAATTTTTTTACTGTCTGTATTAGAAATGGAAATTGGCTAGTAAAAAACGTTAAAATTGCCAATCCTTTGTTTAAAATGTAAACAAATTGGAAAAGAAAAAACGGAAGAAAACTTTTTGTGAAGAATTCACTTAAACTTTTTCATATATAGTTTAAAAGCTTATAAATTTGCTCATCATGCTTTTAGGGAGGTGGCTTTCTTGAAAAATCGGATTTCACTTTACATTATCTCCGGGCTAGTTATTCTTGCTGCCCTTGGAGTTGCCGTCAGCCTGATTTCAGATCCTGCCGGTTTTTTGCAGAGAATAGCTGTCATTGTCATTATAGGGGCTGCGATATACTTTCTATTTCAGCGCTTCAACAGATCTAATCCCTCTAAGCGAGAGCAGCGGGCTTTTATACGTGCAGCTAAAAAATCAAAAAAACGCTTTAACCATAAAGAAGCAGGTTCAACCAACAGCAGAAAGGCTTCCATGGGTTCCCTTACTTCGATTAAAAAACCCAAGAAGAAGTCTTCTCCGCATCTGACTGTCATAGAAGGCAAGAAAGGCAAAAAGAAAAATCGAGCATCCCTTTAATGGATAGCTCGATTTTTTTATTCTCCTGCTTAGTAGGTCCATTTCGCAAAAAAATTCTCTGCGCATTTCCTCCCATGGTCAAGCAGGGCTTTTTTCTTTTTGTCCGTCAAATCAAACTCTGCTGTCAATACCCCATCTGTCGGTATAAAGATAATATTTTGCGCGTGCTTCCTTGAGATATACCGTGCATCATGCGCATCCTTCATGGTCGCAAATAGAGCTTCATACATTTGTATGGCATTGGCGATTTTATTTGTCGGCCGTTCGCTTAAATTATGGCTTAATTTCACTCCCAGGACCGGCCTGGTTTTTTTTATATTTTCTTTATCAAAAAGCCACATCGGGAAATTGCTCAAAACTCCACCATCCACGATTACACTGGAGCGGCTATAAGCCTGCAGTTTAACAGGTTCAAAAAAATAAGGCAAGCTGCAGCTCATTCGTATTGCTTTCGCCACCGGAAATGAGCCTGGATCAATGCCGTAGTGCACCAGGTCATCAGGCAAAACAACCAGTCGCCCGTTTGTCAGATCAGATGCAATTACCCTTAATGATTGGGGCGGCAGGTCTGCAAATGTTCTAATTCCTCTTGCAGCAAGCTTTTCAGTCATCCAGTTCTCCAACTCCACGCCTTTGTATAGGCCTAATCGCCAGTAGAGAAGGAGCCATTTTGTGATTGAAAAGGGTATAAAAGTTTTTCTTTCATCAAGAAACTTTTTAACATCCAATTCATCCACAAGCTGATAGATTTCCTCACTTGTATATCTGGCAGCAATTAACGCAGCTACAATGGATCCAGCACTCGTACCAGCTACCCTCTTAAATTGGAATCCCCGCTTTTGGACTGCGTCATATGCTCCGATTAGGGCAAAGCCCTTGATGCCCCCTCCTGAAAAAACACCGTCTATATACATGTAAGCCACTCCTGTCAATGTACTTACTTATAGCGGAACGCTTCTTATACATCTTTAATCAGGAGCTTTTTAAAATAGTACGGCTGACAAGCAAAATTTCAGTTTAAGTAAAATATTGTACGTCAGCTTCCGGAAAATAGGAATGAATATATCCTCTTATTGTTTCATTTGCTTCTTAAGCCGGATAAACACCTGGGACCTAATAACAGCAGTATGAGCCACATCCTGCAACAGCCAAAAAAGAAGATGGAACATTTCTTCCATCTTCTTTGATTAACTATTTAAATTATAAGCCGCATTTTAGCTGTGCATTACAGTTTGTACATGTATTGCATCCGCCAATTTCTTTGACTTTCCCTTTGCGGCAAACAGGACATGTATTGCCAACTTCTGAACCGATGGTTACATCTGTTGAACGAAGGTCGCTGATGGTATCCACAAGCACCACATGCTGCTTGTTTTTCTCTTTCTTAACAGTGTCTGTATCATCAAAGCTGTTCTCTTCAGCTTTAAGTGTTAAGACCTGGGAATCGCGTGATCCGTCAACATATACCGTACCGCCCTTTGCACCGCCGCGATACAGGCGTTCATATACTTTTTCTACCTGTTCAACACTATACCCCTTCGGCGCATTTACCGTTTTGCTTATTGAGCTGTCAATCCAGCGCTGAATCACACATTGAACATCTGCATGCGCTTCAGGGGCCAAATCCATTGCTGCCACAAACCATTCAGGCAAGTTATCCGGATCAGCTTCGGGGTTGCGGTCTAAATATTCCTGAACAATATCTGCCTTTACTTCAATAAACTTCCCTAAGCGGCCGCTTCTGAAGTATGAGAAGGAGAAATATGGTTCGAGGCCTGTAGAAACTCCCACCATGGTACCTGTGGATCCAGTCGGAGCAACAGTTAACAGATGTGAATTGCGGATTCCGTTTTCTAAAATCGATTCACGAATATCCTCCGGCATTTTCTGCATAAAGCCTGTTTCTGTAAATGCTTTGCGCAGGCGATTCGTTTCTTCTGCAGTCTCGCCTGTTAAGAATGGGAAGCTTCCTTTTTCCTTAGCAAGCTCTACAGAAGCTCTGTAGGCTGTTGTTGCGATTGTCTCAAACACCTTGTCAATCAGCATATTTCCTTCTTCTGAACCGTATTCCGTTTCACAATAGATCAGCAAATCATGTAGCCCCATAACTCCAAGGCCAACACGGCGCTCACCCAATGCCTGCTTTTTGTTCTCTTCAAGGAAGTATGGTGTTGCATCAATTACATTGTCCTGCATGCGTACGCCTACTTCGACTGTACGCTTCAGCTTTTCAAAGTTTACTGTCTTGTTTTCCTTGTCTGCCATTTCTGCCAGATTCACTGCTGCAAGGTTACAGACAGAGTATGGTGCGAGAGGCTGTTCCCCACAAGGGTTTGTTGCTACAACCTTCTGCCCATATGCCTGTGCATTTGTCATATCGTTTGCATTATCGATAAAGAAAATGCCCGGCTCTGCTGAGTAAGTTGCACAGATATTAATCAGGTTCCAAAGTTCTTTCGCTTTAATCTTGCGATGAACTCGAACTTTATACCCGAGTTTCTCCCATTCTCTTACGTCTCCGACTTTGTGCCATTCTTCATTATAAATTTTCATGGTCTCAGCATCGTAGGATTCTACATCCGGGAAACGAAGTTCATACTCTGTATCGTTCTCAACTGCGTCCATAAATTCTTTTGTCAGGCAGACTGAAATGTTTGCGCCTGTCAGGAATTCAGGATTATGGACACTGTAAGTGCCGCCAGCAGCCAGCTTTTCCTCTGCATCCTTGATGATCTTCTCGCTGAATCCGCCGTAGCCAGGAATGCTCTTGTAATTAACAATTCCCTGGTACATTGCGGTTTCCTGCTCAGTGAAAGGAGTAAACTTTAATTTTTCTTTTGCATATTTTTTAATTGTTCCATCATTTGTATTTTCAAGAAGGAATCGTAAAATCCTTGGATTTTGCATTTTAGATATGATGAATTCAATAATGTCCGGATGCCAATCAGATAGCATAATCATTTGAGCCAATTTGTTATGTTGGTTCGTTACACCAACCCTCTAGGTCACCCTAGAGTTCAGACCATATCTTATACCTTTTTGGTATCCTCGCACTTCGGAAGCACTTGCTTCCTACTCTACTCCCTTCCACCTAGAGGTGTGGTTTCGATGGTCGTTGAACCTTCTCCACTCTTTCGAGACAGGAGCTTGGCTGCTGATTGTCTTTTTCCACTTGCTGTTTTCAAGCATTCACGCTTACCGTTTCCAGTTACGTTGTAGCCAGCAAGTCATTTATGATGCCTTTGACATACCCTATGTTATTGAGTATATCATCTTCCCAAAAGCGAACAATTCGGTATCCATTGCTCTCTGCGATCTCATTTTTCACTTGGTCAATTTTTATTCTTTCGACTTGCCATTCCGCAGGTTCCGGATAAAACTTGGGGTTGGCATGCCAATAATCCCCATCGCACTCAATAATCAGATTATACTTCTTTAGAAGGAAATCATATTGCCTCTTTTGAAGAATGAAAGAATATTGGTATTCAGTATTCAATTCCTTTAAGTACTCTTCCATTATTTCTTCTATTATTGTCTTTTTGAAAATCTGATTTTCCATCTGTTTCAGCGTGGCCTGTCGAATCTTTTCAATAGTCTCATCACTGTAGATATTTGTCTTTCCACTATTCCATGAAGGGGTATTATTCTCTCTTCTTGTCTTAGCTGTTTTAGATATAATATTTTTGAAATGCTTTTCTTTTGCCTCTCCATTCATAGATTCATGCCAGGCTTTCGTTCGTGATGACCTAAGTTGCCCTTCGCAATCTTCACTGCATGTTTTAGTTTCCCTATGGGGTCTTGTGCTTGTATCAAACTTGTTGTTACATACTACGCACACCAGAGGCTCTCCTTTGTTCCCGCAGGACGCTGAGCAATATTTCTTAGGCTTTCCTCTACGAAGCCTTACAGACTTATGACAGAGTTCGTAAGAGCATTTCAAATCTTCTGGAGCATAATAGTAGTGTATTAAATATCCTTCCAGTGTTAGGCCATGTTCATTTTTGATATGCGATGTAAATCGACCTTGCTTGTTATGAGAAATTTGGAATCCGCAAATGTTACATTTCTGAGATTCTTTTGCATCATACGGCCGCATGTTAATCACCTCAAGAATATAATATATCCATTATATTACAATTGGGTGACATTCACTATGCATAGCCATAAAGAGTTCCCAGCAATTCACGAGGTTTATTTATAGACGAGGCACTTAAGCTGATTTACCACGTCTGGACCCTCCCTGCTCCACAAGGTGAGTCAGTTTCGCAATGTCGTCCAGCCAGGAGACGGACCCTGAAGATTTTCCGTTAACCCCTTTTGCCAGTGTGTTGCGAGGTCTTAGAGTAGAACCATTTGTTCCAACTCCGCCGCCGCGGCTCATGATTTCCATGACCTGCTTGCGGTGCTCAGAGATTCCTTCTCGGGAATCCTGCACAAACGGCATTACGTAACAGTTGAAATATGTTACATCAGTGTCTGCCCCCGCTCCATATAAAACACGGCCGGCTGGAATAAAGTGCAGGTTTTTCAATTCCTGGTAGAACTTTTCAAACCATTCTTTTCTCTTTTCTTCGGTTTTCTCTACGGATGCAAGGCCTGTTGCGTTACGCTTGGCAATTTGCTCATAAAAGATTTCCAGCGGTTTTTCTATAACATCCAGCGGTTTTGTAATTATGCCCGTCCTGGCTTCTTCCGGATCATCGAGAACTCCTCTGTAATCTTCCTCTACTAAAACCTTGGCTGTCTTGTTTTCCCAGTCAATATCCAGGATGAAGCCCAGACCGCGTGCAGGAAATTTTGGATCTTCTTTGATAGTGAGGACAACGAAGTCACCATTTGTCAGTGTCACTTTCTCGGTGTCTTTGAAAGTGTATCTGTCCAGCATGACTAAGCGTGAAACACCTTTGTGGGTCATTTTCATATCCGGGGTTACAGGGTGAACCTGAGGAAATAAACGGATGTCCTTATTTAAACGGTCAATATTCAATTTCATTTTTTGTCCTAGCGCAACAGACATTGTTACAACTCCTTCGATATAAATTCATGCAATTTTTCTGTATGTTGTGTAAACATTTTCATAGTTTGAACAACTTTAGCTCTGTTAAAAGAGTACCCTAAAGTTACCATACCTTAAACCTCAAAATCAATATATAGTGTTTAAATTATTTTCGACACCACTACATATTGTGGTTAAGGTCAGGTGAATTTGATTTTGTCAAACTTAAAAAATACTAGATTTTGAAGGAAACGAGAGGGAATGACAGATTTACGACAATTTATGATAAATTTTCATAAATTTCGAGGCTTGCACTTTTAATATAGATTAATTGGTAAAATATTCTTAAAAAAGAAAAAAGCGACAGCGCCGCTTTTTATCTTTTATAATTCCACTCATCATTTTCATAACGCTCTTTGGCAATTTTTTGAACGTAAGCCATTTCTTCAGCTGTCAGCTCATATGGTTCCAGTTCAATATTCAGCCCTTCTTCGAACCCTTTTTTGAATGCTTTTTTTGCTTGTTCCAGTGTGATTTTTTCCGATGTAAGCTGATTCATGGCCACTGCTTTACTTTTAAATGCTTTCTGCATCCGTTCTTTTACTCTTTCGTTTGGATACTTGAATAAGCTAAATAGCTTATCTTCATCCAGATCAAGCAGAATTGATCCATGCTGCAGGATTACCCCTTTTTGTCTAGTTTGGGCACTGCCGGCCACTTTACGGCCTTCCACTACAAGCTCGTACCAGCTTGGTGCATCAAAACAAACGGCAGACCTGGGATTTTTTAAGGAATCCCTTTCTTCGGCCGTTTTCGGAATGGCAAAATATGCTTCCATACCAAGAGCGTGAAAACCTTTTAAAATCCCCTCCGAAATAACTCTATAAGCTTCCGTGACAGTTGTAGGCATATCCGGGTGCTCTTCCGGAACAATTACACTATATGTAAGCTCATGCTCATGCAGTACGCCCCTGCCGCCTGTAGGTCTGCGTACAAAACCCAACCCATGCTGTTTAACGGAATCCATATCGATTTCTTTTTCAACCTTCTGGAAATACCCGACTGAAAGAGTCGCTGGATTCCACCCATAGAATCGAATAACCGGAGGCATTTTCCCCTCGCTGTTCCAATCAAGCAAGGCCTCATCCAAAGCCATATTAAAAGAGGGCGATCCCTCTCCTGAATCAATAAAACGCCAAACTTCTTTAGTCATATGTAACCCTCATTTTCAAATTCTTTAACCAGTCATATGCGTTTAATAGTCTACCAAAATTCTTGGGAAATTCAAAGCATGTTGAATTTCCAATATAATTTTAAAGGATTCACTTTACTCCCATAAGGAAAGGCTTATATAATATAAGTTGGCTTAGCTAAGTGTGAAAGGAGAAAGACATATTGGATACACTTTATTTCATTCTGATCATATTAGGTGCAATCATTACCTACTCCGTGATTACATGGTTTTATCAGCGCAGAATTGTTAAAACGCTTACCGAAGACCAGTTTCGCGAAGGTTATAGAAAAGCCCAGTTAATTGATGTCCGTGAGCCAAATGAATTTGAAAACGGCCATATTTTAGGAGCACGCAATATACCGCTTTCACAAATGAAAATGCGCATGAAAGAATTGCGTCCGGACAAGCCTGTTTACCTATATTGCCAAAGTGGTATGAGAAGTGCCAGAGCTGCCCAGTTTTTGCATCGTAAAGGCTACAAAGACCTTTCACACCTGCAGGGTGGATTCAAAAAATGGACCGGCAAAGTGAAAGCAAAAAAATAAAAGCAATATATTAAAAGACCCCGTTAATCTTTGACGGGTTCTTTTGCTTATAAGAGAATGAACCGCCACTTCTAATCAGGATCTATTCCTCATATTCGCTGTTCCATTCCCCAAGCTTTCCAATTCTTTTCCCCAAGTCCGACCTTTATTACCGAATTTTTTAATTCCATTCCTAAAGTTCACAGTTAGCGTTTAATCCACAAAAAAGGGCGCCCTATAAGAGGGACACCCTTTTTTCGTTTTATTGCCTTTGATAGCGAAGAACCGGCTTTCTGGCAGCCATGGTTTCGTCCAGGCGGCCGATTACCGTTGTATGTGGAGCTTCCTGAACGATTTCAGGGTTTTCCTCTGCTTCTTTGGCAATTTGGATCATAGCATCAACAAATGAATCCAGTGTTTCCTTAGATTCTGTCTCTGTCGGTTCAATCATGATGCACTCTTCCACGTTAAGCGGGAAGTAGATTGTTGGCGGATGGTAGCCAAAATCAAGAAGGCGCTTTGCAATATCCAGTGTACGGACACCCAGCTTCTTCTGGCGCTTTCCGCTTAATACAAATTCATGCTTGCAATGCCTGTCAAATGGCAGATCAAAAAATGGTGCAAGCCTTCTCATCATATAGTTTGCATTTAATACAGCATATTCTGTTACAGCCTTTAGTCCATCAGGTCCCATTGTACGGATATACGTATATGCTCGTACATTGATTCCAAAGTTTCCATAATACGGCTTCACGCGCCCGATAGATTGCGGACGGTCATAATCAAATTCGTACTGGTCACCTTTTTTAACTAATACTGGCTTTGGAAGGTATGGTATTAGATCTGCTTTTACGCCAACAGGTCCAGACCCCGGTCCGCCGCCGCCATGCGGGCCTGTAAAGGTTTTATGAAGATTAAGGTGTACAACGTCAAATCCCATATCTCCAGGGCGGGCTTTTGAAAGTACGGCATTCAGGTTGGCACCATCATAATAAAGCTTTCCGCCAGCACCGTGGACAATCTCAGCCATTTCAAGGATATTTTCCTCAAATAGCCCTAGTGTGTTCGGATTAGTCAGCATAAGGGCTGCAGTATCCTCGCCAACCACTCTTCTTAGATCTTCCAGATCGACCAATCCGTTCTCATTCGATTTAACTGTTATCGTTTCAAAGCCTGCAACTGTTGCGGATGCAGGGTTAGTTCCATGGGCTGAGTCAGGAACAATCACTTTCGTACGCTTTGTATCGCCATTCGCCTCATGATAAGCCCGGATCATCATAAGCCCGGTCCATTCTCCATGTGCACCTGCAGCAGGCTGAAGCGTTACTTCATCCATTCCAGTAATTTCAATTAAATGCTCCTGCAAATCATACATCAGCTCCAATGCACCTTGGACAGAGGTTTCATCCTGCAGAGGATGCAGATGGGCAAAGCCATTAAAGCGGGCAACATTTTCATTGATTTTAGGATTGTATTTCATCGTACATGATCCTAATGGATAGAAACCAGAATCCACTCCATGGTTACGTTTGGAGAGAGCTGTATAGTGCCGCATAATATCAAGCTCAGAGACTTCCGGCAGCTCAGGCTCTTCTTCTCTTAGATAGCCTTCAGGGAGAAGCTCGCTTAAGTCTGTTTCCGGAACATCCATTTCAGGCAGGCTATAACCAATACGGCCTTCTGTGCTTAATTCAAAGATGAGTGGCTGATCTTCCTTATGCATGGTAATCCCCCATTTCCTTAACAAATGCATCGATTTCTTCTTTTGTTCTTAACTCAGTTACAGCAACAAGCATATGGTTTTTCAGGTCGGCAAAATCTCTTCCCAGATCATAGCCGCCAATAATACCTTTTTGTAAAAGCTCCTGATTCACTTCTTTGACTGGCTTATTCAGCTTGATGACAAATTCATTAAATGAAGAACCTTCAAATGCGATTTCAAAACCATTAGCTTTAAACTGCTGTTTGGCATAATGGGCCTTTTGCATATTGGCTGCAGCCATTTCTTTAACGCCCTTCTTGCCCAGAGCGGTCATGGCAACCGATGCTGCCAGGGCATTTAATGCCTGATTGGAGCAAATATTGGATGTCGCTTTATCACGGCGGATATGCTGCTCACGGGCCTGGAGCGTCAAAACAAAGCCTCTGCGTCCCTGGTCATCTACTGTTTGGCCTACAAGGCGGCCTGGCACTTTTCTCATCAGCTTGGATGTTACAGCAAAGTATCCGCAATGCGGACCGCCAAATGCTGTAGGAATTCCGAAAGGCTGTGCATCTCCTACGACAATGTCGGCACCGAATTTTCCAGGAGGCGTTAGGGCACCCAGAGAAAGCGGGTTACTAGATACTACAAACATGGATTTATGCGCGTGAATGATTTCTTCAAGCTCTTTTAAAGGCTCCACTCTTCCGAAAAAGTTAGGGTACTGGACGATTACAGCTGCGATATCATCGCCAATCATTTCTTTCAGAGCATCAAGATCTGTAATGCCATTTTTTTGAGGAATTTCAACTACCTCAATATATTGACCCTTTGCATAAGTTTTGACGACATCCTTTGATTCAGGATGAACGGCACTTGAGATCAGGACTTTTTTTCGGCGGGTACTGCCTGCGCTAAGCATTGCAGCTTCAGCAAGAGATGTTCCGCCATCATACATGGAAGAATTGGCAACGTCCATCCCCGTTAACTCACAGATCATCGTTTGGAATTCAAAGATTGCCTGAAGTTCCCCCTGGGAGATTTCAGGCTGGTAAGGAGTGTAGGCAGTATAGAATTCTGAACGAGACAATACATGGTCAACGATGACTGGCATGTAATGATCGTATACACCTGCTCCAAGGAAAGATGTATTTGTGCGAAGATCGGCATTCTTCTGAGCCATCCTAGTAAGCTCTTTCATTAGGGCTGTTTCAGATTTTGCCGGTTTAACTTTATATTCACCTTTAAATCTTACGCTTTCAGGAATGTCACTGAAGAGTTCATCCACAGAATTAACGCCGATTGTTTCCAGCATTGCTTTCTGATCAGACTCTGTCATCGGTAAATAGCGATGTTTCATCGTTTTCTCCCCCCGGTTAATTCTTTTCTCTTTTATAGAAAGGTGTAGCTGCAATAGCTGCTTTTAATCGTTTTCCGCGGATTTCAACTTCCACTTCTGTTCCCAGCTCGGTATGTTCCTTTTTGATAAGTGCCAGGCCTATGTTCTTCTTTAAGGTTGGAGATTGGGTGCCTGTGGTTACTTCCCCAATAAGCTCTTCTCCTTTATATACAGGGTAGCCATGGCGCGGAATTCCACGGTCTATCATTTCGATTCCGACTAGCTTGCGGGGCACCCCGCTTTCCTTTTGCTGCTTCAACACATCTTTGCCGATAAAATCAGCATCTTTATTCACTTTAACAGCAAACCCGATTCCTGCTTCAAGCGGTGTAATTTCAGGTGACAGCTCTTGGCCATATAACGCCAGATTAGCTTCAAAGCGAAGTGTGTCCCTAGCACCAAGACCGCATGGAAGCACTCCTTCTTCTTTGCCGGCTTCAAGGATTTCATTCCACAATGCTACTGCATCATTGGCATCACAGTATACTTCGAAGCCATCTTCTCCTGTATAGCCAGTTCTTGACACAAGTGCTTTTTTTCCATTCAGTTCTACATCCTGCTGGAATTTGAAAAAGCCGATTTCTGCAAGGTTTGTGCTCCCAGCAAGCTTTTGCAGCACCTTTTCGGCAAGCGGCCCCTGAAGGGCAAGCTGTGCCATTTCTTCTGAGAGATTTTTCAATTCGACATTGCCTTCAACATGGTCCTTAAGCCAGCTGAAATCCTTTTCAATGTTGGAGGCATTTACAACTAGCAGATAGTGGTCATCTTCTATTTTATAGACAAGTAAATCATCAACAGTTCCGCCATTTTCATAACACATGGCTGTATATTGAGCACCTGAGCTCTTTAATTTTGAGACATCATTCGTCATCATTTTTTGAAGGTAAGCAAGGCTGTCTGTCCCTTTTACTTCGATTTCTCCCATATGGGATACATCAAAAAGACCAGCTTTGGTACGGACTGCTTCATGCTCCTCTTTAATGCTTGAAAACTGTACAGGAAGGTCCCAGCCTCCAAAATCGATGGTTTTTGCTCCATAATCTTTGTACACCTCATATAAAGGCGTTCGTTTTAACTGTGACATTTACTCGTCCCCCTTATAATCTTTTAATTTGGAATAGGAACATAAAAAAGGACAGAGCATCCCCTCATTTATGAGAAGATCTCTGTCCTTGCACCTGAAAGTTTACCGAAACCGGCTTTCCCCTTGGGTGGCTCCATAAAAAGAGCGCTCTCCAGAGCTGCGTCAAACAAGAGTTCTTTTGCCTGAGAGATTCACAGGTGATTTGCTTGCTCCTTCGGCGCTACAAACGTAGTCTCTCCCCTTGTTATCATTCGCATTTATAAAATTTTCCAAGTTGGTCATACTTATACCAAACAGAAAAAAGTGATTCCATTATTTCGGTAAACTAAATTTAATGTGTTAACTTTCTAAACTTTCAAAGCTACTATCATCCTACCACCTAAACCCGGTTTGGGCAATATGTTTTAGAGGAAGTTCAAAAAGTCCGGGAAAAATAGCTGTCGAATCTCTGCGTCAGCTTGCTTTTCCACTGCTCAAGTTTTTAAACCCATGCGCTCTGCTCCTTGAATAAGAAAACCGCTTTTCATTGCGTGCGATGTTTATTCGGAGAAGCTTTTTCTTTATGCGGAGCTTCGATGTTCTTCTCGGCTCTTTTTGTCCTCTTTATTTTCACTTGATATTTATAGATTAAAGGAGCTGTTTTTATGACGGTGCAAATTGGCTTTGATTCTTCCTGGCAGGATGAATTTTTAAAGAGAATAGAAGATGACGGCCCCTGGGGGAATTGGGAGCTGTATAAGCTGGCTGTAGAGGTTGAAAACCATACGATCATTCCTGAGTTTGAAGGCCTGCAGGCTCCAAAGCATCTTCCAAACCTGACTCCGCTTCCCCATCAGCTTGAAGTTGCAAAGCAGGTTGTTGAAAGCATGAACGGAAAAGCAATCCTGGCGGACGAAGTTGGTCTTGGCAAAACAATCGAAGCTGGCCTTATTTTAAAAGAATATATGATAAGAGGTTTAGTGAAAAAGGTTCTGATTCTCGTGCCAGCTTCTCTTGTATCTCAATGGGCCATGGAACTGAACAGCAAATTTTTTATTCCTGCTGTCGCCCAGCGGAAAAGTTATGTCTGGGAACAATGCGATGTTGTCGTTTCATCAATCGACACCGCCAAGCGCAACCCTCATCGGGATATTATCTATAGCCTGAATTATGACTTAATCATTATTGATGAGGCCCATAAGCTTAAAAATAACAAAACAAAAAACTATGAGTTTGTGCAAAATTTAAAAAAGAAATTTTGCCTTTTGCTAACTGCAACACCTATCCAAAACCGGATCAGCGAAATCTTCAACTTGGTGTCTCTCCTAAAACCCGGCCATCTTGGCAATGAATCGGCTTTTTATGAGAGTTATAAAAAAGACTCACGTTCATTAAATGATGATGAACATTTAAAAGAACTTGTAAATAAAGTCATGATTCGAAACCGAAGGGCGGACACAGGGATTGAATGGACCAAAAGACATGTTGAAACGATTCCGATTGAATTTTCTCAGCCAGAGAGAGAGCTATATGATGCTGTAACAGAATTGCGCGGAGAAGGCGACTGGGTCAGTTCAAGCCAGTTTTCCGTAATGACTCTGCAAAGGGAAGCCTGCAGCAGCAGGGAAGCTGTTTATTTTACCCTGCAAAACATGCTTAAAAGACAGGAAGAACCATCTATGGCATTTCAAGAGCAAATTCAATACCTTGTGTCCAAGGTAGAGGCTGTGCAGCAAAATTCAAAAGCCCAAAAAGCGCTGGAGTTAATTCAAAAAATTAATGATAAAGTAATCATTTTTACAGAATACCGTGCAACGCAAATGTATTTGCAATGGTTCTTAAAACAACACGGCATAACCTCAGTTCCTTTTAGAGGCGGATTTAAAAGGGGAAAAAAGGATTGGATGAGAGAGCTTTTCCAAAAGAATGCCCAGGTTCTCATAGCAACAGAAGCAGGAGGTGAAGGAATAAATCTTCAATTTTGTAATCATATCATTAACTTTGATCTTCCATGGAATCCGATGCGTCTTGAACAGAGAATTGGCCGTATCCACCGTCTCGGCCAGGAGAAAGATGTTGTGATTTATAATTTTGCCACCAAGGATACAGTGGAAGAGCATGTCCTAAAACTGCTATATGAGAAAATTCATCTATTTGAGAAGGTAATTGGAGATCTGGATGATATTTTAACAAAGCTTGAATTTGGAAATATTGACGATCATCTTGTGGACATTTTCGGAAAATCAGCTTCAGAAGGTGAAATGAGAATTAAAATGGAAAATTTCACAAGCATGATTCAATTTGCTGAGGATATGAAAGAAGGTGGACTGAATGCAGCAACAGGAAATTCATAAGTTTCTTGAAAGGTATTTTCACGCAAATGGATGTGAAATGATCGAAAAAGGACCTGGATATATGACAGTCCAGCTGACAATTGAATTGGATAAGGAGCTTATGAACCGGCCGTTTTATTGGCATTACCTCGAAAAGACAGGCGGGATCCCTAATCCCATGCAGCTGACTCTTATAACAAACCAGCAGCTGGCTCCTGAGCATATTAAGGGTGAAGTCATCCACTTTGGCTCCCCCCGCCTGCATCAGATATTTGAGACTGCACGAAACCTTGCAGGATATATCCGTCTTTATGAAAATCATAAAAATGCTCCCGGCATGCAAACCCCCTTAAGGCCGTGGCTGGGTATGAATGTCCGCATCTCCTATCAATGCGACCGGAAGAGGGATGTGTTCAAGTCGATTGGCCTGCAATTAATAAATGGACAAATGGTAGAAGACTTCCATGATAAGCTGATGGGAATGAATTTAACTCCAAAAATCCCAGATTATTCATTCACGCTTTCACCGCTAATTATGCCAAAGAGCGGAGTATCAAGGGTAGCGAATTTTTTAAAGATGGGGATCGAGCAAGAAGAACATACGTGGGCCGATGAAGCCAGGAAGCGCTGGCAGAAAGACCTTGATCTGCTGGAGCACTTTTACGAGGACGCTGAGGAGAAAGGAGAAAGCTACGAAACAGAAAAGACTGCACTCAAAGAGCAGTATGAACCAAAAATAAATATTTCCATCATAAATGGCGGCCTCTTCTATCTCACGGACAGCGCTGTCTGAAAAGAAGCAAAAAACCGGCAAATGCTGCCGGTTTTTTGCTATTTAGGAAATTATAAAATCCAATCATATGAATAACTTTGTGAAAAGTCGTCTGCGTCTAGCTCCAGCGCCTAGCCAGTTTTCATCCCGAATAGGCTCCCCTGAATATCTTGCGAGGAGCATGATTTGGAGAATGATGCTTCGAGCAGCTCGGGTCATAAGCCAAATCACTCCAGAAATTAAGATTTCCAGCGTGATTCGTCTTATGCCTGAGGCCCGCAGGATTCGGGTCATGCAGACGTTGCCACAGGACGTGGCTTAAGTCTGTGTTCCTTTAGTGGTCAAGGAGCTTCCGCTTTTGTTCCTATTTATGCTTTTTCTTTCTCAGTCCAAAGTAGAAGATATAAGGAAGCACGCCAAACCATCTATATAAAAAGGGTTCTTTCCTATCTTTCTTCTCCATCCGGTACCTTTTCCGTTCATCCTTTGGCTGGTCAATATATTTAACTACTGTCTGTGTAATATATTTTACATACTCATTCGATTTCATATAGACACACCTGCCTTTTCCCGCAGACTCCTCTGTTAGCTAAAGCGAGATTATTGCTGTTCTTTCATTTACAAGTATGTCCAGGCAGGATTATTCTAAACATTTAATAATTTCTTTAATAATTTCTCCGGTATCCTTATTAGTAGTGTCGATGATAACATTCGCTGCTTCCCTATATAAAGGCATTCGATTATTATAAAGATCACGAATACGGGCCATTTTATCGCCTTTGAGCAGTGGTCTGGATTGGTCATTTTCAAGCCGTTTAAAGATTTCCTCAGGAGTTGCATAAAGAAAAAATACATTCCCATTTTCTTTTAAAGTTTGCCTGTTTTCAGGCTTTACCACTATTCCGCCTCCTGTTGTAATAATGGCATCCCGATTACTGAGATCTTTCAGCATTTTTGATTCAAGCAATCGAAAATATTCTTCACCTTGTTCAGCAAAAATGGCATTGATGCTTTTTTTCTCTGCTTTAATAATTTCTTCATCCGTATCGATTACTTCTTTATTCAAAAAGGCAGCCAGTTTTTTTCCTATCATGGTCTTTCCTGCACCCATGAATCCGATTAAATAAATTGAATTCATCTTTTTTCCCCAATCAGTTTTTTTCAATCCATTTTATCATTTTTTTCAAATCGGTGTCATAGTAGGCATAAGATATGGTTGGAGAATTGGAGTCGATAATGGTTTTGAATGTGATTTGATACAAAGTCTCAGTCAAGGGCGTTATGCTATAAGTCACTTCCCCATGGCTGTAATGATAATTCCCGGAAGCATTAAACTCTTTATGCTCTTTCAAGGCACTTTCGGTCCGTTTAACTGCATTAAATAAATAATATTCCTGCTTTAAAACTGTTTCCGCTTCTTCCAAAAGCCTTTTTTCAGATAAATATTGTTCCAGATGAATAGTCAGCAAGAATAAAGCAGCAAGGATAATGATAAAAGTAAGAGGATATACAAAACCTCTCTCGTTACGGTACATCAGAAACATCCCAATCTACATAGGAATAAACGGAGGCGGAATAATCCTCCCCAAAAGTATCTTCCACGGTTATTCTTAAGCCTCCGTTTATGCTTGTATAAGAGGCAGAATGGACCTGCTGCAGAACAACCTCATGGCCCTTCAAATCCACTCGCCTCCTTATATTTGATCCATATTTTTCATAAGCTACATTTTGTCCTGCTATTTTCAATGTGACTCTGCCATCTGCAACTTCTGCGCCATCTGCAAGCCGGACTTCTTTTTTCAATTGATTAATAAATACATTCCATTCAAGCCGCTGAGTTCTCGCCTCCAATTTCCAATCATGAAAAAGAAAGGTAAAACTTAGAGGCAAAAAAGAAACTAGCATTAGAAATATCGAAAAAGCAAAAAGCATCTCAAGCATGGTAAAACCATAATTATTTAAGAACATCACATTTTTCTTTGGCTTTATGAAATAGATCTTCATACTTAATACAAACCTCCGTTATTCCTGCATCTTCCTTTTGGAATAATGAATATACCGTCTTTTCTATTTTTACAGTTTTTTCTAAAGGGAAATATCCTTCTGCAACAGATTGCTGAAGGGTTTCATAAAGAAGCTGAGTACTATCGAATTCCTGTTGCATTTCACCCGAGTCCATGGCTGCTTTTAAAATCAGAGGCAAAAATACTCCAGCAACAATCAGCCAGGCTGATAATGAGAGCAGGAGTTCAGACATAAAGAAACCATCATTCCTTCGCCACATGAAATCTCCCCCGCCCTATTAAAAAAGTAAACTGATAGCGCTCGTTCCCAGCCCTGATATAGAAACTCCCGAATTTATTCGCATTCCCATTTGGCCCATATTGAAAATACAAAGGCATTGTCCCTTTCTCAATCTCAAACATTTTGGAATATTCACGGCTAATAATAGGATCAGAACCCATCTTCATATGCGCCGTATACATATGCTGGTCCGGAGCAAATTGGACAACTACATCTGTTTGATGTGTAATGGCGTACTGCTGAGCATATAAAAGGTCAGCTTTTACCTGTGTAAAAAACATCTGTTTTTCAAAGTATAGGAAATGTGGTTTGGCCAACAAAGCTGTAATTGAGGCGATTATTAGGAATATGCTAAGGACGCAGAGGGATTCAAGGAGAGTAAAGCCTTTTTGATCTTTCATCATGATCCAGATGAATCTGCCACTGAAACGGCCCCAGCAGAATCTGCAAGTTCTACTTTTCCACTTGTTATCTTAATTTCATCCCCATTTGGGCATGAGGTAGTTTTATCAGTAAGATACCCTGCATCAACTAATTGCTGTATAGCGGTCGGAGGTTCTTTTTTATCAATTTCGTATGCCTGCACTTGAGCCTGTACCATTTGAATAAATGCTTCACAGCCCTTACTATTAATTTTTGAATTATGTTTGGTAACATTAGGTATCGTTATGATTAAAAGCACTGAAATAACTAAAAGAACTATCATCATTTCTATTAAGGTGAACCCAAATTCACTATTTTGTTTTATTTTACTGAGAAATTTTGTGCATCGGTTCTCTAATAATGTGAATGCTTTACCGTTCTTGATTTTCTGTAATTTCATTAAAATCCCTCCAATAAATGAAACATTGGCAGCAATACTGCCAAATACATGGAAACTATTAAAAAACCAATCAGCAAGTACAAGAGCGGCTGAATCAGTTTGAGGTGTTTCTCTGTTTTTTCCTCAAGCAGGCTTAAGCAGTGTTTGCTAAAAAAGTTTAACTCCTGATCGAGTCTGCCGTTTTTCTGGCCATGCCGGATGATATTAGATAATTCCCTTTCGAAAAATGGAAAACCATTTAATATGTCTTCTAGCTTATCTCCCCTGCGCAAATGGCTCTTAATGGCTTTTCCTATTCCTTTGTAAAATGGCTGTTTTTCATTTTGTTCAAATAAACTTAAAGCCTCATAAACAGAGAGTCCGCCAGAAAGCAGATAGCTAAGCTGTACTGCAAAAAAATGGGTATAATACAAACGAAAAAAAGGACCTGCTATTGGAATCCTTACCAGCTTTCGTTTCTGGTCCAAAGGTGAATGCTTTCGAAACCTGAAAAGGTAGTAAGTCAGAAGAATCGTGACACAGAGGATAATCATGATTAAAAAGATAGGAAGAAAGTCACCAAAGAGGTAAACAACCTTAGTGAAGAAGTTAGGCTGGAGCTTCATAGAAACAAATAAAGAAGAAAAGCGGGGCAATAATGTATTCTCAACAAATACAAAAAGAAAAGAAGTTATGATCATCAAGAAGAGAGGATATGAAATTAGTTTTTTCAGTTTTTCTGCATCCTTTCCCCTTTTCAAAATCATTTCACTGCCTTCCAGGAAAGCGGAAGCCAGTCCGCCGTGCTGCTCAGCAAAAAATACATACCCAATCAGGCTCTTATTAAAATTCATATTTGAGAGAATTTGATAAAATGGGTATCCCTCTTTCAACTCTGAAAGACACTGAGCTATCTCCTGCTTTCTTTTACTGGGCAGCTGATGCACAAGTGATTCCAAAGCTTCCGCTAGAGGATACCCTCTTGACAAAAGATCACCGGTTTTTTTCAAAAAATATCCTTGTTCCTGAATGGTCCATTTATGTTGCTTCATCATCATGCACCCACCTGCTGTATTCCGATTCCTTAATATAGCCAAGTGCAATCCCTTTTGTTATAACCTCCTTTAGTGTTCTGTATTTAACAACGCATTCCTCTCCTCTCGCTTCTTTAATCGAAGCATTCAGAGCCCGTCCTGCCAGCAGTTCAAATACACTTGCCCTTTTCCATCTCCCATACCCAAAACAATAGGGCGAGCATTCAGCGTCACAATATGGACAGCTCAGTTCAACCAGCCGCTGAGCAGTTACGGCAACTAGAGTCTGCTCAATTTCCAGCATATTAACCCCAAACTCGGCTAAACGGTATACAGCCCCTTTTGCGTCCCTTGTATGCATAGTACTTAATACCAAATGGCCCGTCAATGCAGCCCTCACAGCAATTTTGGCTGTTTCTGCATCACGGATCTCCCCCACCATAATAATGTCTGGGTCATGGCGCAATATCGCCTTCAAGCCGGAAGCATATGAAACACCTGCTTTTTCATTTACTTGAACTTGAAGCACCGTGTCATTTTCTTTTTCTATGGGGTCTTCCAGAGTAATAACATTTCTGTGAAACATATGGGAAGTCTCATTTAATAAAGAATACAAAGTTGTTGTTTTACCGCTCCCAGTTGGCCCGGTGAATATTATTAGACCATGGGCATGCTTCAGAAGTGCCAGCATTTTTCTGGTCATGTTCGGGAAAAGACTGATTTGAAAGAAAGGAATTTGTTCTTGCTGCGGAAGAATTCTTATTACGAGGCTTTCTTTTTGGCTGGAGGGTAGAGTTGAAAAACGGAGTCCGATCATTTGTCCATCGACTTCGAGAGAAAATGCTCCGCTTTGCGGCCGCCTCTTTTCTCCGATATCCATTGAGGCTGTAAACTTAAAATGGGAAATTAGCCTGTCACATTCTTCTTTGGGGAGATAAAGCCTTGGGATCAGTTTGCTGCCAAGCCTTAACTGAATTAGAGTGTCTTTCTTGCGGGGAATAATATGAATATCTGAGGCATGGCTTCTGACGGCATCTTTTATGATACGCTCAGCCATTCTTTCTATTGTGCTCAATTATTTTAACACCACCTTTTTTTAATGTAATGACTAAATTCGTTTTTTTGTCCGCTTTTCCTGCAGCTATCGACAAAACTTTTTGACGAATTTGTGAATAAAAAATCAGGTGCTGTCTAAAAATAGAACCGTAACCAGCTGCAAGGCAGTTTTATCTATGGGCTATAGCCAAGCGGTAAGGCAACGGACTTTGACTCCGTCATGCGCAGGTTCGAATCCTGCTAGCCCAGTTCTTAGAGGAAGGATGAGGATATGCCTCTCCTTCCTTTTTTCAGCTTCCATTCGCTTCTTTTATTCTGCTTATACTTCGTAGTCATCGGCCTATTTAACTGCATTTCTTCGGTGGCCTCTCACTGGTTTAATTGTGAACATTTTCTAAACTTATAGTGATTACAGTGTTAACCTGTTGCGGCTGTATTATAATGGGAGAAAGTAAACCACCAAGGTTTAGATCAGGCTTTTGGCTGACTAATGAGCAGCTTGCATTATTGCCCCTTGTGAATTTTCAAAATTCAAAAAAGGTGTGCTTCTCGCCACATTGCAATAAAAATACCCTTTTGAGGTGACAATAAAATGGAACAGACATTAAAAATTACAAATGTGTTATCCGATCCAACACGCTATTATATTTACCAATACATTGCAAAAAGGCACAAAGATGTTACCGTTCAGGAAATCGCCGATCACTTCAGCATCCATCCCAATGTGGCCAGATTGCATCTATCTAAGCTGGAAGATGTATATATGCTCGTTTCTGAGACAAAAAAAACTGGAAAAGGCGGAAGGCCCAGCAGGCTGTACCGCTTGTCTGATGATGTAATTCAGCTGAATTTCCCATACAGGGATTATCAGCTTCTTGCGAAGATTGCCATGGAAACCATGCTTGAATTAGGCGAAGAAGGCAGGAAAGCTCTATATGCTACCGGCAAAAGATTTGGCAAAGAGCTAATTGGTCAGGAGCTTAAAAGATTCTCCAGCTCTGTGGAATTAACTTTTGACCATAAGTTGAATATTTTAAAACACGCTGCCAATTTGTCAGGTTTTCATCCGGAATTTGATACAAATGAAGAAAAAACAAAAATTTACTTCCAGATTTACAATTGCCCATTTAAAGAGGTAGCCGCCAAGCACACCGAGCCTGTATGCAATATGCACTTTGAATTTTTGCAGGGAATGTTTGAAAGCTTGTTTGATTCCATTCAGCTGGTGGAAAAGCAAAATATGCTGACTGGCTGTGATACTTGTTCGTACCAGGCGATTGTTGGAAATTAAATGTCCTGCAATCCATAACGGCCGGGAACTATGTGCCAGAACCTGGCGTCAGCTTGTTTTTCCCGGCTCTTTTCGATACTATTTAGAAACCATTATTTACTTTTAATAAGTATTTACTTTATAATATTGTAGTGATGGACTTGTTAGGGTAAAAGGAGGGATACATATGGATCGTATGTACAGAGTGTTAGGATTCTGGACGGGAATTTTCGCCGTTATGTTTTACCTTGGCGACATGTATACAACGTCCCTAATTTTCTTCGGCCAAACAGGATTTTTCCTGCTTTTAAGCTACTTAAAGCTTTCCGAACGTATGTATATTTATGTTTTTGGAGCGTACTTAACAATTTTCTTTGTAGGCTTCACTTACTGGTCAACTTTTATGATGACACCAGGCGCGGGCGGCCACTAATAGCCCTTGCAATAATATCAATATTAGTTAAAAAAGCGATGAAGATTCATCGCTTTTTTATTTGGCTTCAATTCCTTTATATTGAAGGACTGTATGAAATGCAGAACTCATTCCCGATGGCATAATAAGACTCCTGATCGCTCTGTTTCTTTTGCTTGTCTCTGAAAATGGATTAGGGTCGTAATGGCTTTCTAACTCTTCTAAAATACCTGCAGATAGCAAGTATTCATCCTGCCTCATTTTATAAATAAATTTCAGGCCGTGTTTCTCCCCTATCCGGATTAGCGAATCAAAATGAATATGGCTGGTTATATCCATTTCTCCTGGGTGCTCCAGAATATTATTTATTTGTGTATGTCTGTAATATCCTCTTAGGCTCCCGGCTCTTCTGTACGGTTCTTGCCACTCCTCATTTGAATAGCCGTAATCCACTGTCAGCACCATTCCTTGGTCCAGAGCAGAAGCCATATTTTTAATGATCGGTTCCATCTGCAGAGGAATTTCAATTCTCTGTCCTTCGCTTAATATTAAGCCGCTTTCTTCAAAAAATAAAAAAATCGATCCATCTTTTAAAGGTACAGCGATTTCTGACAGCTGCCCATCTTTAACCGTTACCATTACCTCCGATAACCCTTCCTCTGTCTTTTCAATAACATGGACAGGAAGGGCATCAAACAATTCATTTGAGAAAATCAAACCTCGAAATGGAGTTATTTCATCAAGGCTTGCGATTTGCCTGATTTTCTCCGAAAATGAAATTTCCTCCCTCTGCAGCCCGCAGTGGTAAGGGCTTGTCTCCAAAATATTATATTGAAGCTCATCGACCGCAATCAAGTTCCACTCTTCAATGAATGCCTTTGCAAAGCGCCCGTTACCGCCCCCTATTTCACATACTTGAAAAGGAAGCTGATGTTTCCTGGCTTCCTTGTAATACCATTTAGCAACTGTCCTTCCATAAATATCGGAAATATTGCTTGTAGTGATAAAGTCACCCTTAGGGCCGATTTTGGGTTTGTTTTTCATATAGTATCCGTATTCTGGATGGTAAAGGGCTTGCTCCATATACTTGGCATAGCTAATCATTTTTGAGGGGGTCTTTTCTATATAATCAATTAAAAAATTCAGCATACTGACACCTTTTCCCTATGGATTAAGTATAAAAATACTTTGTTATTAAAGTCCTTTATTTATCTATTTTTCACTATTGACATAGTGATTTCTGTGATATATTGTTAAAGTAGTAGCTTAACTATATCCCCTCCCATTATATGAATAAAACATCCCCCAGAAAAGCCCTTCTCTTTAGGAGAAGGGCTTTTCTATTTTCATTTTTAGAAGCCATTTAGAAAAGGATTGGAGTCCATTTCTTGGCCAATAGTTGTAGCGGGTCCATGCCCTGGGAGAACAGCTGTTTCTTCGGGCAGGGCCAGTAGTTTGCTATGGATGCTATCAAGCAGCTGCTGATGGTTTCCGCCAGGCAGATCTGTTCGGCCAATGCTGCCGCTAAATAAGGCATCGCCAGCAACCACCAGTTCTGCATCTTTAAAATATAACGAAATGCTCCCAGGGGAATGCCCAGGTGTTTCGAGAATTGAAAAAGTAAACTCTCCTATCCTTAACTCTTTTTCGCCCGTTATAATATGATCGGCAGGCTTGGCTTTTATTAGTTTTCCCACTTTAAAAAGGTGAGATCCGTTTAAAGCCGGATCAGGGAGCCATGCAGCCTCTTTTTCGTGTATGTATACCGGAATAGCATATTCTTCCCTAATATCATCGACCGCCCCAATATGATCAAAATGCGCATGAGTAAGAATGATAGCAAGAGGTCTTAACCCTTTTTGCTTAATAAACCTGCTGAGCTTTTCGCTTTCTTCACCCGGATCAAAAATTAAGCATGCTTTGCTTTGATTAGTTAGGACATAACAGTTTGTTTGCAATGGGCCGAGGGGAATTTGTTTCCATTCCATCAATGACACCTCCAAATTATGAATAATTTATCTTTTATTTTACACTATATTCGCTGCATAATTAAATGGGATGTATAAACCTCGATTAAAGGAGAAGAAGATGCAAGTTCTTTATGGAATAGAAGCTAACTTTATAATTGAAGAAGTGCCGGAATTTATTGAATTCATAGCAAACAAAACAGAATTATTCGATTATCGGCAAAGGATATTTTTCTTCGAAAAAAAAGAGCATGCGGAATATGCTAAAGGCGCCCTGATTGAAGCTGGCCTTTTCGAAGAATCCCTAAAAGCTTATTACATAGAATCAGGTGTAAAGGGAGAAACTTTTGATGACTTTGGAATTGAAATGGAAACAGGTTATTATTTGTTTTCAGAGCTGCTTTGCCTCTTTTCTATTACTCACGGCAGTGAAGAAGAGATTCAAATGGCCAAATATCAATTTCAGGAACATATCGTTTTTACGGCAAAGAATAACAGCAGTGCACCTGTTTACTTCTCTGAACTTCACTTAAGGGAATTAATTAATGGCATTGCCGATGCATATGACATACAAGTGTCATTTTTAGACCTCGACAAATAGAAAAAAAAAATATAAAATAAATTACGAATGTATACTTGGGCACTACATATAGGGTATATAAACCTGGAAAATGATTTAAGACATGGCGTTTTGCCTGCTGATTATGAAATAAAGGGGGCTACTTTAATGGGATTAGTCATTATTTTTGCTTTGGTTGCACTGTTAGCAGCATTTGGTGCCGTTAGCGCACTTAAAAACAAGAATTTCCTTGGGTTATTTTTTGCTGCGGGTACTTTGGCCGTTTTCGGATGGTTTGCAGTAATGACATTAATAAACAGCGGATACCCAGCTGTTCACTAAAATAAAAGGGCTTCCCTAAACGGGCAGCCCTTTTATTTTTCACTATTTAAGCGGCTCTCTACTCTCTCGACCTTTTCTTCCATTTTTCTTTTTACATCCCGCCTATCATCAATGCGGATGTTTGTTGCAACTCTCATTAGCCCTTTTTCAAAAGGGACTTCATGCATAGCTTGAATTACTTCAAATAAAACCGGAAGTTCGCCTTCAATGATCGTGTTCATTGGGGTTAATTGAAAACGGATTCGCCCGCTCTCTTCGTATTTCTTCAATACACGCTGTATGTCAGCTACATAACTGCTGACACTTGGCGTTTCTGTTCCAATTGGAATAACTGTAACATCTGCAATTGCCATAATCAGACTCCTTATTTTTTGTCTTTGTAATATTTATCCTTCCAGAAGCGGTACCTTGTTTTTGCTATCAAGCATGATTACTTCTTCCAGATAAAAACCTGTTAAGCAGGCTTTCCCATTCGGTGAGCAGCTAATAGGCGTATTTTCCATCCCCTCCATCAAAACTTCCTTAACACCTTTCTCACTATTAAAGGCTATAAGCTGAAAACCTCCTGCATAGGTATCACTTTCAGCACTGTACAGAGGCTGGAAGGTTATGAAATGATCTTCTGTCCAGTCATAATATGGAACCAGCCAATCGGAGAACCTGGTTAAATGGGGGACTGTCATAGTCGATTGCTTTTGGAAACGATTATCTAAAAATGTATAAACAGCTTGGCCGGGTTCTTCTGAGGGAACCGTTATGGCCATTACCTTATTTTTTTGTGAATCAACTTGAAAGATATTATCCATAACCTTTGTTTCATTCTCTCCACTGATCGATTGCATTATTAAAGGAGCGAATAGAGACGGATTATCCTTGTCCCAGCCAAGATATAATAAATGGTCTTCATCCAACCATTTGGCGAATGGTTCCTTTATTTTAATTTCTTCAAGCCGGCCATCCTCAATATCCATATGGTAGGAAGTGAAATCCCAATCCTCTGTAAAGGCCGAAACAAATAGAGACTCCTCATCATACGGATTCCACTCGACAGCCATGTCAAATGCTGAAAGACTTTCATCCAATACAATTTCTCCATTCTCCTTTACCGCCGTCAATATACTTTCATATGTACCTGGAGACGAACGAATCAGCACATATTTTCCATTTGGGCTGATTGTAACCGATACGATAGGGACCGAGGTTTCATAAAGGAGGTGCTGTTCACCTGTAAATAAATGATAAGCATATACACTTGAATTGGTTCCTGCATTAACAGTGTAAACAATTACTTCATTGCTGAGCCAGCCATTTGCTTCCTGAAATTCGCCCTTAATTTCTCTTATAGGGACAAGAGCATTAGCTGGAGGCACGGACTCCTCTGAACTCTCCTGTTTTTGTTTTGATTCAGACTGAACCTTGGTCTTTTCTGCTTCTTCACAGCCAGTGATCCATAAGATAAAAAACAGGAATAAAAAAAGAAACTGGCATCTATATGTAATTTTTATCATTTTCAAATCCGCACCTCCTTTTCTCCCTATATATGAGTACGTAAATACTGTAAAAAATGTTTCAATTATTGTTCATTTTTAATAGGAAAAGCCGTTTTTCCGGCTACAAGCTGGAAAAGCGGCTGAACTGTTCTGAAATAATATGATAATTTATTTTAGTCTCTGGTGACATAAATTACAATAGAGGAACCGGCATCTTAATAAATATTTTTTCATATGGCTCTTTTTTCATAAATTGTTGTTTTACTTACTGCCCGTTGATTTCAGCATGGGGCACTTAAGCTGTCAGCGGGGAGGAATGAGAGCCTCCTCAGCTTCGCCTGCGGGGTCTCCCACTTCCCTCACTTCCCGCAGGACATTGAATAAGCTTCCCTGACCTAGCACCGCACGAAGGAAATGCGATAGCATTTTCGAGGATCAAGTACCCTCCGCTCTAATCAACTCAGTTGGTTAAACTAAGTTAGCCGTTAAAAAAGCAACAAACTTTACGAAAACAGCCTTACATATAGAGCGAGGCCAGGAAAATACCGAGGACCTCTTCATAAATTTCATCATATTGCGAAATAGGCAATGGGTTGATTCCTCTTCCCAGTTCAATCGTAAACCCTGGTTTACGGAATTCTTGAATGAACCAATCCTTATATCCGGCAAAACTGTCAATATATTGGACAGCCCTATAGCCGCTTACCCTTTCAAATTCAGCCGCAATCACTTGAGACTCTGGCGGTTCCATTCCCTCATATCCCCAGTAGAACTCCGATCCCTGGGTATGGAATGCCAGCATTCTATCGAACTGATTGTTCCTTGCAAGGTCAGCCATTGCAATGGCTTCCGGTTCTGTTAAAGGGGCTTCCCCTAGATAATCTCTAGGTGCAGGTGCATTTTGTTCAGATCTCTCTTTTTCAAATTCCCATTTGGCAGGGAATTGATTATTCAGATCCACCCCTCTAATGTTAGCTTTCCAGCCGGAAAAATCAGTACTCCCTCTATTGATTTCAATAACCTGTTCCCTCGCTTCAGGCGGAGGCCCATTTAAGACCAGGTCAACACCATCCGGATTAACCATTGGCACTATGGAAAGATCAACAGAATTATATAAAGGCATCGTCGACAATCCTCTGATCGGCCTGACATTGGTTAGGGATAATAGAAAGCTGTTTAATAATGCCATTAAAATGGGGGTTGTAATCCACTCATTCGCATGGAAAGAAGCATTTATATGGACCTTTTTATTCCCCTTTCCCAGCCTAATTTCCTGAATAGGCTTCCCAAGAACACTATTTCCAATCGTATTTATCTTAATAAATGGATAGATAGCCGCCAATGTGGATAGATCAGCTGTTAAAGCCTGAAAGTCATATTGTCTCCTGCCTGCCACAATAGGTGAGATGACCCGCCTTGGCAGCTTTATGATTGTACCAGCAGTTAAGCTGTTTGGATCAAGGGTTTGATTAATCAGCAGAAGGGCATCTACAGACAGATTTCTGGAGGCGCTCAGCTTCCAGAAGGTGTCTCCCTTTTTAATAGTATAGTTTTGCAGGGTAAAGCCAGGTATGCTTATTTCCTGTCCAATCTGCAGTGCTGAAGGATTTATGCTAGGATTGGAATCAACAATAAGGTTTACCGGCATCATAAAGAGCTGGCTGTAATACCATAAAGAATCTCCGGAACGGACTTTAACTTTCATCTTTCTCCCCCTTTCCATCATTTCAATCTTATGAAAGAAAAGAAAAAAGATGACTGTTTAGCCGCAGAAAAAAGCCCGTGAAATCACAGGCTTAAAGCTAGCTGTCACCAATTAGGATTCCGGATTCGATTCCTCGTAGAACCTCAACAGGTCGCCATATATAATTTTATCTGAGTATTCAAGCTCATTTTTTGCTTTTTCCATATATGGCTCGCAGGCAGATTTATCAATTGGCTTTTCTGTCTCCTTTTCATAGCAGATACCCTTTGTATAAACATAATTTTTCGTTATAAAACTGCCGTCCCGCAATACTGTGAAATCCATTTTATCCTTCACAAATAAATCAGATCCAAATTCAATGGATCCTTTTGTTTCTATACCTAGAAGGTGAAGAATAGTCGGCTTAAGATCAATTTGGCCTGAAACCTTGGAAATCACTTTCCCTTCACGCCCAGGAATATGAATGATTAACGGAACTTTTTGCAGCTGGGTGCTGACAAAAGGCGTAACTTTTTTTCCAAGGAATTCGCTCATCGCTTCATTATGGTTTTCCGAAATTCCATAATGGTCTCCATAAAGAATAATAATTGAGTCTTCATATAGTCCTTCATCTTTTAAACGTTCAATGAAAATTTTTAGCGCTTCATCCTGATAACGGACGGTTTGAATATAATTATTTACTGTTTTATCAGCTGAATGATATGGCTCAATAAACTGATCTTCTTCCCCCAGGTCAAAAGGAAAGTGATTTGTAAGGGTTATAAACTTTGCATAAAAAGGGGTAGGCATTTCTTTTAAGTGGTGTACAGATTGCTCGAAGAAATCTATATCCTTCAAGCCCCAGCCAACTGAATTTTTATTGCTGACCTGATAATCCGGCAAAGAGTAAAAACGGTCATAGCCAAAAGCTTGATACATGATATCCCTGTTCCAAAAACTTTTGTTATTTGCATGCAGTGAGGCAGTAAAATATCCTTGATCTTTTAATATTTCCGGAGTGGCATGGTATTTGTTATTGGAATGAGTGAAGAATACAGCTCCCCGGCTTAGCGGAAACAGCGAAGTATCCAGCAGGAATTCGGAATCTGATGTTTTTCCCTGGGCAGTCTGATGATAGAAATTTTCAAAATAATAGCTTTCCTTAATAAAGTCATTCAGAAATGGCGTGATCTCCTGACCATTTACTGTTTCATTGATGACAAAATCCTGGGTTGATTCCATGGAAATCAGGATAACATTCTTGTCTTTTGCTATACCAAACATCTCTTCATCTGGTTTCTTATAATCAGCCGCAACATAGTTAGCTATATCTGCTAGTTCACTTCCGTCTGCCAGCGCTCTTTGGGCAGATGACTTAGATTGAAGAAAGAGATCATAGATATGATAATTATAGGTTCCAATATTCTTAACAAGAATTTCCCTGTCAAATGTTCGTGTCAGCAGCTGCGGTCGTTCAGTTTCAGCTACTGCAAGATTAAAAAAAGCGATAGCAGCGGCAGCTAAAAAGTATGCTCTGCGATACATTTTGGACACAGGACGATAAGCCGCAAATGCAGGTTTTAGGAAAACAATTAATACCAGAATTGCAAAGTCAGCGAAATAAATCCAATCACTCCAATTTAAAAGCTCATTCACACTGCTCCCCAGATCACTCATATTACTCGCCTGAAAAAGTACGGGAATTGTTAAAAAATCATTAAAGAATCTGTAAAAAACCACATTGGCAAATAGGACAGCTGAAATAATAAAACTGGAAATCAATAAAAAATGTTTTTGTCTTCTTTCTTTCAAAAATAAGCCAATCCCAAAAATAAATAGCAAAAAGCTTAATGGATTGAGAAGCAAGATCAATTCCTGTTTCCAATTTTCTATTTTGATTTCAAAACTTGTTTTATAGACAATGTATGTCTTAAGCCAAAGCAGAATTGTCGCAAGGATTATCAGCGAGAACTTTGACCATTGAATTTTTTTCATGATCCTTTTCTACCTCCCTTAAAATTGGAAGCAACAAAGCTCAGCCTATCTTGCATAATAAAAAAAATATATTTTTCAAAACGAACTTTTATACATTTTACGTGAACTTAATCAAAGTGTTATAGTCTGCCTGTCAATAATAAAAATGCTGATATGTAATTACCCCATTATAAGGCAGTTGAAACATTATTTTTATGATAATTCAGAATCTTTAGCCCAGCAATAAAAAAGTACCTGCTTTTACACAGGTACTTTAATCAACTATTTGTTTTTAGCCAACCAGGCTGCTCCAATTACACCAGCATCATTTCCCAAAGTGGCAATATCAATTACAGTTGATTCCTTTACTCTAGGGAATGCAAATTTTCCGAAGTTTTCAATAACTGGCTTTAACAATATGTCTCCAGCTTTTGAAACGCCGCCTCCCAATACTATTTTTTCCGGATTAAGCGTATTGGCAATATTGGCCAAAGCTAATCCCAAATGGAAGGCTGTTTCGCTGATCACTGAAAGTGAAGCTGCATCTCCTCCCCTTGCTGTATCGAAAACGTCCTTTGCTGTAATATGACCTTTCTCTTTGTAAAATGCAGCTAGTTCGCCTGTATTAACCATCTGAAGTTTTTCAACAGCCTGCCGAACAATTCCAGTAGCAGATGCAATTGTTTCAAGGCAGCCCGTTTTACCGCAATTGCACTGAGCCCCTCCTGCAGGGACTGATGTAATATGGCCAATCTCACCAGCAGCACCGCTCACTCCCTGGACAATATCACCGTTCGCAATAACACCGCCTCCGACACCCGTTCCAAGAGTGACACATACCAGGTCTTTCGCCCCATTTCCGGCACCCTTCCACATTTCCCCAAGGGCAGCACAGTTTGCATCATTATCGATAATCACTGGAAGAGAAGTTTCTACTTCAAGCAGGTCTTTTAATGGGTAATTATCTTTCCATCCTAGATTAACAGTATTATAAACCACACCGGTGGAAAGATTGACAGGTCCTGGAGCTCCCATGCCAAGGCCTATTATCTGGTCCTTCGACAGACCCAGTTCTTCCATTTTGGTGTCTATCGCTTTTGCTATATTAATCGTAATATTTTTGCCCTCTTCGCTATTATCTGTTGGGATTTCCCACTTGTGAATAATTTCTCCATAATAATTGATGAAAGCAAGTTTAGTCGTTGTCCCGCCCAAATCTACACCAATTAGCCACTTCTCTGCCAAAATAATCACCTTTTCTCCTATTTTTTCTCCTGCAGACGCTGAAGTTCTGTCCGTATAAGCAAAGCTGCACTTTGATAGTCTTTTACTTCAATAAGCTGGGAATCATAGAGTTCTTTTAATTCAGAAGCCATCAGCTCCAAGTCAGCCTCTCTATCTCCTATGTATATGATTGTCCCAAATTTCTTCAGGAATTGCTGTATGTCATAAATGGTTTTCATCCCTTTACCTCGACCTTATCCATAAGTTTTTGCCACATTAAAGTATAATCTAATTTCCCCCCCTCCTCAAGAGGAAAGGAGCGCCTGTTAAATTCCACCCTAGAAGCCTTAGCCCGACTTTAACATGTCCAAATATAAAAAAGAAACCCTCCCTAATACTGGTCAAGCCCCCATATAGTATAGATATTAAAAAACCGGAGCTGTATCCTCATGGAAATGGCNCCCTTTTTTTGATATTTTAGTTATTTCATTCTTTTTATTTACTTGACATNGAGCCTCGTCACGCATGATTTCCACGCTAGAAAGCCAAGTTTGTAACACAACTAGCTCCCCAANAAGGTATCATGCGTTGCTCCATATCAAGTAGTGCACTTAAAATATTTTGTGTGTTCCTTTTTGGGGACCCATTTCCTTATGCTATAAGGTGCTGGCGGCGATAATTTACTGGAGACTGTCGATTTAATCGTTTTTGTCTCCTTGTATAATTGTAATGATGAATATA